>JAIRKE010000031.1 GCA_031260295.1 Azonexus sp. | reverse complement strand
CCAGCGGTCGCCGCGCCAGCTTGGCCGCCAAGCCGGCCCGACTCGCCGCGCGGGCGAACAAGGAAGGCGACAGGATGCCTTTCTCCAGGGGCAGGCCAGCCACCAGCGCCGCCCGCGTGCTCGGCCGGCCGTGGATGCGACTCAGCTCGACCAGGCAATCGAGCAACGGATCGTGGTGAATCACGTCCTCCCGCAATCCGGAAATGCCGATGTCCGCTGCGCCGCTCATACTTTCCCCATGCACTTAGCAAATTGCTTTCATTCTAGCGTGCCCGTCGACCACCGCGTGCAAAGTAGTTCACGCTTGGCTGAGCGCCATGAATCGGCACGCCAAAATGCAACATTAAAAAAAGGCGGCCGCAGCCGCCTTTCCGACAATCCGATCGAGCCTAGACAATCAACGGCACGATCAGCAGCGCCACCAGATTGATGATCTTGATCAGCGGGTTGACCGCCGGGCCGGCCGTATCCTTGTAGGGATCGCCGACGGTATCGCCGGTGACGGCGGCCTTGTGCGCCTCCGAGCCCTTGCCGCCGAAATGGCCGTCTTCGATGTATTTCTTGGCGTTATCCCAGGCGCCGCCGCCCGTCGTCATCGAAATGGCGACGAACAGGCCGGTGACGATAGTGCCGACCAAGAGACCGCCGAGCGCCTGCGGCCCGAGCAGCAGACCGACGATGATGGGCACGGCGACCGGCAGAATCGACGGGATCATCATCTCCTTGATCGCGGCGACCGTCAGCATGTCGACCGCCCGCGAGTAATCGGGCTTGGCCGTGCCTTCCATGATGCCGGGAATTTCCTTGAACTGACGGCGCACCTCGACGACCACCGCGCCGGCCGAGCGGCCGACCGCTTCCATGGCCATGGCACCGAACAGGTAGGGAATCAGGCCACCAATGAACAGGCCGATGATGACCATGTGATTCGACAGGTCGAAGCTGATGCTGCCAGCGCCGGCTGCTTCCAGGCCGTGCGTGTAGTCGGCAAACAGGACCAGCGCGGCGAGGCCGGCCGAACCGATGGCGTAGCCCTTGGTCACCGCCTTGGTGGTATTGCCGACGGCATCGAGCGGATCGGTGACGTTGCGCACTTCGGGCGGCAATTCGGCCATTTCGGCAATGCCGCCGGCATTGTCGGTGATCGGGCCGTAAGCGTCGAGGGCGACGACGATGCCGGCCATCGACAGCATCGAGGTGGCGGCGACGGCCAGACCATACAAGCCGCCGACCGAATAGGCAGCCCAGATCGATAGACAGACGGAAAGCACCGGCAACGCGCAGGCCTTCATCGAGACGCCGATGCCAGCAATGATGTTGGTCGCGTGCCCGGTCTGGCAGGCGGAGGCGACGTGCTTGACCGGCCCGTATTCGGTGCCGGTGTAGTACTCGGTGATCCACACCAGAGCGGCGGTCAGCACCAGACCGATGATCGAGCAAAGGAACATGCTGCTGGTGGTGATGCCGGCCGCCGGGCTACCGGCGCCGATCAACCACACGGTAACCGGGTAGTAGAGCACCAGCGCCAGCACGCCGGCGACGATCAGGCCCTTGTACAGCGCCCCCATGATCTTGCCGCCATCGGAGGTCTTGACGAAGTAGCAGCCGACGATCGAGGCGAGGATAGAGACGGCACCGAGCGCCAGCGGATAAAGGATCAGCGAGGTGCCAAGTTCGGGCAGGCTGTTGAGCGTCAGCGCACCGAGCACCATGGTCGCCACCACCGTGACAACGTAGGTCTCGAACAGGTCGGCGGCCATGCCGGCGCAGTCGCCGACGTTGTCGCCGACGTTGTCGGCGATCACCGCCGGGTTGCGCGGATCATCCTCGGGAATGCCGGCCTCGACCTTGCCGACCAGGTCGGCGCCGACGTCGGCGCCTTTGGTAAAGATGCCGCCGCCGAGACGGGCGAAGATGGAAATCAGCGAGGAGCCGAAGGCCAAACCGATCAGGGCATGCAGCGCCACGTCCTGGGACAGGCCAAAGGTCAGCATCGCCCCATAGTAGCCGGCAACGCCGAGCAGGCCGAGGCCGACCACCAGCATGCCTGTGATCGCCCCCCCCTTGAAGGCTACTTCGAGAGCCGGAGCGATGCCGCGGCGGGCCGCCTCGGCAGTACGCACGTTGGCGCGCACAGAAACGTTCATACCGATGAAGCCGGCCGCGCCGGAAAGCACGGCGCCGATAACGAAGCCGAGGGCAGTGCCGATACCAAGGAAGGCCATGATGAGGATGGCGATGACCACGCCAACCATGGCGATGGTCTTGTACTGCCGGTTCAGGTAAGCCGCCGCTCCCTCCTGGATGGCCTTGGCGATTTCCTGCATGCGTTTGTTGCCGGCTGGCAACGCGAGAATCTGACGGCTGGAAATCCAGCCATACAAAACGGCGACGATGGCGCAGCCAAGCGCCAACCACAATGCTTCAGACATCGACTTCCCCCTCGGTTAAAGAAAATTACACTGCGAAAACTCCTAGCTTCTTCGTTACGGCAATATTCTTCAAACGCACATAGTCGGGCAGGCCGTTGCGGAAAGGCGGCGGCTCCTCGCCCTCGATCAACGGCTGTAAATAGGTACGGCAGGCGTCGGTGATGTGGAAACCGTCGGCGCTGATGAACTCCGGCGGCATTTTGCGTTCGACATTGGCGACAGCAGCCAGCGGCGCCTCGCCGATTTCCCAGCGGTACGGCGCGTCGGCCAAGCGGCGGATGGTCGCCATCACGGCATTTTTGCCCTGCAGGGCCAGATTGACAGCAGCCACACCCAAGGCGTGCGCCTGTTCGAGATCGGTGCGCGAGGCCAGGTGGCGGGCCGCACGCTGCAAGTAGTCGGCCAGCGCCCAGTGGTATTTGTGGCCGAGGCGATCCTTGACCAGTTGCGCGACGATCTGGCCGACACCACCCAGTTGCGCATGGCCGAAGGCATCCTTGCTGCCCATCTCGGCGATCAGCTTGCCACTGGCGTCGGCAAGCCCTTCGGACACGGCCACGGTGCAGTAACCGTACTTCTGAATGCACTGGTCGACGCGGGCGAGAAAACGCTCCGGATCGAACGGCACTTCGGGAAACAACAGGATGTGCGGCGGCTCGCCGGCGCTCTCGCTGGCCAGCCCGCAGGCGGCGGTGATCCAGCCGGCGTGGCGGCCCATTACTTCAAGGACAAAAACCTTGGTCGAGGTGCGCGCCATCGAGGCGACGTCGTAACCGGCCTCACGGATCGAGGTGGCGACATACTTGGCCACCGAGCCGAAGCCCGGGCAGCAGTCGGTCAAGGGCAGGTCGTTGTCGACGGTCTTCGGCACGCCGACGCAAACCACCGGATAGCCCATCTTCTCGGCCATTTGCGACACCTTCCAGGCGGTGTCCATGGAATCGTTGCCGCCGTTGTAGAAAAAGTAGCCGATGTCGTGGGCGCGGAATACCTCGATCAGGCGCTCATACTGGGCGCGGTGCTGCTCCAGGCTCTTGAGCTTGTAGCGGCAGGAACCGAAAGCGCCGCCCGGGGTGTGGCGCAGGCGGGCGATGTCGGCATCCGTCTCAAGGCTGGTGTCGATCAGGTCTTCGGTCAAGGCGCCGATGATGCCGTCGCGGCCGGCGAAAAGCTTGCCGATCCGTTCGGGATGACGGCGGGCCTCCTGAATGAGGCCGCAGGCCGTGGTGTTGATGACGGCGGTAACGCCCCCTGACTGTGCGTAGAAGGCATTTTTCACCGTCATCTCCAACTCCTTATTTCAGCGCGGCGAAAACGCTCTGGGTGATCTGGTCGACGCTGCCGACGCCGGCCACCTTGCGCACTTGCGGCGCCCTGGCATCGCCTTCGGCCGCCCACTTGCTGTAAAAATCGACCAGCGGCTTGGTCTGCGCGTGATAGACCTCAAGGCGCCTCTTGACCGTTTCTTCCTTGTCATCGTCGCGCTGGACCAAGTCCTCGCCGGTCACGTCGTCCTTGCCCGCGACTTTCGGCGGGTTGAACTTGACGTGGTAAGTGCGGCCGGAAGCCAGGTGGGCGCGACGACCGGCCATGCGTTCGATGATGTCGCTGTCCGGCACGTCGATTTCCAGCACATAGTCGATCGGCACGCCGGCATCCTTCATCGCCTGGGCCTGCGGAATGGTGCGCGGGAAGCCGTCGAACAGGTAGCCGTTCTGGCAGTCCTTTTCGTTCAAGCGGTCCTTGACCATGCCGATGATGACCGCATCGGGAACCAGGCCGCCGGCATCCATGTGCTTCTTGGCTTCCAGGCCGAGCGCGGTGCCGGCCTTGACCTGGGCGCGCAGCATGTCGCCGGTGGAAATCTGCGGAATAGCGAATTTCTCGCAGAGGAATTGGGCCTGCGTGCCCTTGCCGGCGCCGGGTGCGCCCAACAGAATCAGTTTCATGCGTAGTCCCCTCGGGTCTGTCGTGCTGAAAATCTTGTTATCGGCCCGTTGCGCGGATGCTTGGCGGCCCGCCCTTCGGAGCCGGAAAATTACCCGCTATTTCCCGGCCGGTCAAACAATTTGCGCATCCTGTCTGCGTCTTCGGGAGTATCGACGCCCGCTGCCGGCGCCGCATCGACCAGGGCCACGCTGATGCGATAGCCGTGCCAGAGGGCACGCAACTGCTCCAGCGATTCGAACTGTTCGGTCGGCGCCGGCGCAAGGCCAGCATAGGCTTTCAGGAAGCTGGCGCGATAGGCGTAAAGGCCGACATGGCGGTAGGCCGGAAAATCCGCCGGCAGCGTCTCGCCGCCACCCTCGCGAGCGAAATGGTCGCGCGCGTAGGGAATCGGCGCCCGCGAAAAATAGGCGGCATCGCCATCGGCGCGGCAGACAACCTTGACCACGTTGGGATTGAAGAAATCGGCGGCACCGACAATCGGATGCGCCACCGTGGCAATGTCGGCGCCGCTGCTGGCCAGTTGGCGCGCCGTTTGCAGAATCACCTCCGGCTCGATCAGCGGCTCGTCGCCCTGGACATTGACGATGATGGCGTCGGCCGGCCAGCCGCGCAGGGCGACCACTTCAGCCAAACGGTCGGTGCCGGTGGCGTGGTCGGCGCGGGTCATCAGTGCGGCCACTTCGTGCGCCGTCGCCACGGCATGAACCTCGGCATGATCGGTGGCAACCCAGACTTCCTCGGCGCCAGACAAGCGCGCCCGCTCGGCGACGCGGACGACCATCGGCTTACCGCCGAGGTTGAGCAGCGGCTTGGCCGGCAAGCGCGTCGACGCGTAGCGCGCCGGAATGACGACCTTGAACGCCAGCTGCCCCATGCTCAATCTTCGAGCGGCAGTTGGCGGGCCTCGTCCTCAAGCATCACCGGAATATCGTCGCGGATTGGAAAGGCCAGACGGCAGGGCTTGCAGAGCAGCTCGGCTTCAGCCTTGCGGTATTCGAGATTGCCCTTGCAGATCGGGCAGACGAGGATATCAAGCAAGCGGGCGTCCACGGATTTTCTCCAGAATGAGTTCAACGAGCGCCGGCGACAGCTCGGCTTCGACCGGCAGGACCCACGCCTCGCCAGCGGTCAATCCAGCGCATTTTACTGCATCCTTCTCGGTCATCAGCAGCACACCGGCAGCGGCAAAGGCCAGATCAGCCGCCGTATAGGCATGGTGATCGGGAAAGGGATGGCGGGAAAACGTCAAGCCAAGCACTTCCAGCGTGCGGAAAAAACGCTCGGGATCGCCGATGCCGGCCAGCGCATGCAAGCGGCGGCCAGCCAGTTGCGCCGGCTGGCAAATCTGCTGCGGATCGCCGAGACGGTAAAACGCTCCCGCTTGCAGGCGCATGTCGAAGCGCTTGACGGCTGCCGGCAAGCGCGGATCGGCGGCGCCGTTGCAGACCACCGCATCGACGGTAGAGAGCCGCGCCAACGGTTCGCGCAGCGGGCCGACCGGCAGCAGATAGCCGTTGCCAGCGCCCCGGTCGTCGAACACGGCCAGTTCGACGTCACGGGCCAGCCGGTGATGTTGCAAGCCATCGTCGCACAACAACAGGTCGACCTCCGGGTGCGCGGCCAGCAAGGCGCGGCCGGCCGCCGCCCGGTCGCGTCCGATCCACACCGGCACGCCGCTGCGCCGGGCCAGCAGCAGCGGCTCGTCGCCGACCTCGGCCGGCGCATCGTCGGCCGCCACCGCTCGCGGCGTCGCATTGTTGCCGCCATAGCCACGACTGACGATGCCCGGCCGCCGCCCTTTCTCCCGCAAACGCTCAGCCAGCCACAAAGTCAGCGGCGTTTTGCCGGCGCCGCCAACGGTGATATTGCCAACCACGACAACCGGCACCGGCAACCGTTGCGGCCGGGTTAGCCGACGTTTGAGTTGGGCCAGCAGGAAAAACAGGGCGGCCAGCGGCAGCAGAAACCACAACGCCGGCATCAGCCGGCGTTGTGCGAACCATTGACGCTGCAACCAGCGGGCAATCATCAGCGCGCGGTCTGGGTAGCGAAGGAAATGTGCGGGAAACCTGCGTTCTGCGCCGCCTGCATGATGTCGACGACGCTCTGGTGGGTTGCCTTGGCGTCGGCGATGATGACGATCAGCGGATCCTGGCGGTCGCCGGCGGCGCGACGCAGGGCCTCGGCAATCGTCTGGACGTCGGTCGCCGCCAGCGGCGACTTGTCGATCAGAACCTGGCCGCTGGCCGTCACCGCCACATCGATCTCGTTCGGCTGCTCGTTCTGCTTGCTGGCCTCGGCCGTCGGCAGATTGATTTCGAGGCCGGAGAACTTCGAGTAGGTGGTGGTCAACATCAGGAAGATGATGATCACCAGCAGCACGTCGATCATCGGTATCAGGTTGATTTCCGGCTCTTCCCGGGAATGCCCGCGCTGGAATTTCATGGCTTACTTTCGGTCACCGTGCATGTATTCGACCATGCGTATCGCCTGCTGCTCCATCTCGACGACGAAACCGTCGACCAGAGCGCGGAAGTGACGCCAGAAGATCATGCTCGGGATGGCGATGAAAATGCCGAAGCCGGTGTTATACAGTGCGACCGAGATGCCGTAGGCCAGTTGCTGCGGGTTACCGGTGCCCGGCGCCTGTGACGCGAAAATTTCGATCATCCCGATCACCGTGCCGAACAGGCCCATCAAGGGGCTGATCGAGGCGATAGTGCCGAGCGTGGTCAGGTAGCGGCTCAACTCGTGGGCGACGGCGGCGCCGGCCTCCTCGATCGACTCCTTCATCACTTCGCGCGAATTGTCGGCATTACGCAAACCAGCGGCCAGCACGCGACCAAGCGGCGAATGCCGGTCGAGTGCATCGAGCAGATTGCTGTTGTCGGCGCCACGGCGGTATTCATTGACCGCTTGCTGCAACAGCCCCGGCGGCACGATCTTGCGGCGACGCAAGGTAAACAGGCGCTCGATGATCAGCGCAACGGAAATGACGGAGGCCAGCAGCAAAGGCCAGATGGGCCAACCGGCGGCCTGAACGATTGCGAACACGTGAAAGACCCTCGCTGGAAAATCAAGCCGGAATTTTGCCCTCCCGGAACAACGGGAGCAAGCGACAAATTGCCGCGACTACCATCCGCTTATCCCCAAAAGCTGTGGATAAGTCTGTGGGTCAACTGTCATCAGATACGCTAACCCCTACTCGACAAAGGCTTTTTCTCACCCTGCCAAAAAACCAGGCATATATTTTATATTGTTTAAAAACAATGAATTAACAATGCCGCCGAAAAATCGGGGCAAGCCGCCGCCAAGTCCCGGCGCTACAATCGCTTGATGACTGCCAGCCCGCCCCCTGTCGAAGCATCCGTTCTCTCCGTTTCCGGGCTTAATCGTCTGGTTCGCTCCTGCCTGGAGGCCAATTTCTCGCTGACCTGGGTCGCCGGCGAAATTTCCAACCTGACCTACGCCGCCTCCGGCCACGTCTATTTCTCGCTCAAGGACGCCAGCGCCCAGGCGCGCTGCGTGATGTGGCGCAGCCGGGCGCAACTGCTCGGCTGGCGACTGGAAAACGGCCAGAAAATCGAAACCCGCGCCCTGGTTTCCTTTTACGAGCCGCGTGGCGAATTCCAGCTCACCGTCGAAGCCATCCGCCGCGCCGGTCAGGGCGACCTGTACGAGCAGTTCCTGCGCCTGAAGGCGCAACTGGAGGCCGAAGGGTTCTTCGCCGCCGCCGGCAAGCGGCCGCTGCCGGCCTTTCCGCGCCGCATCGCCATCGTCACCAGTCCGCAGGCGGCGGCCTTGCGCGACGTACTCAGCACCCTGCGCCGGCGCGCCCCGCACATCGCCATCGATTTCTATCCAACGCCGGTGCAGGGCGAAGGCGCGGGTCAGCGCATCGCCGCCGCGATCCAGGCCGCCAGCGCCGGCGAGAGCGACCTGATTTTGCTCTGCCGCGGCGGCGGCTCCATCGAGGATCTCCAGGCTTTCAATGAAGAAGGCGTCGCCCGCGCCATCCGCGCCGCCGGCCTGCCGGTCATCGCCGGCATTGGCCACGAAACCGATTTCACCATCGCCGACTTCGCCGCCGACCTGCGCGCCCCGACGCCGACCGCCGCCGCCGAACTGGCCGCCCCCGACCGGATGGCGCTGTGCCAGGGTCTGGCCAAGTTGCACGAACAGTTGCGACGGCATACCGAACGCGCCCTCGCCGACCGCCAACAGCGGCTCGACTGGCTGGCCGGCCGCCTGCTGCACCCGGCCGAACGGCTGGCGCAGCGGCGCGACCACTTGCTAGCCCTGCAACAACGGCTAGGCCAGAGTCTGCGCCGATGCAACGACGGCGGACGCCGGCAATTGCAAGCCGCCGGCCACCGCCTGCAAGCCGCCCGCCCCCGCCTGGCACAGCGCGGCGAGGCGCTCGGCCAATTGCGCCAGCGGCTGGAACGGCAATTGCAATGGCAATTCGCGCAACGACGCACGGAACTCAATGCACTCGCCAGCGGTCTCAGGCAACTCGATCCGCGTGCCGTGCTGGCCCGTGGCTACACCCTGGCCACCGGGCCGGACGGCCGGGCCGTGCGCGATGTCGGCGAACTGGCGGCCGGCGCCGTGCTGCGGCTCGATTTCGCTCGCGGCGCAGCCCTGGCCACGGTCGATCGGGTTGTCGCCGGCGGAGAAGCTGACTAGTATTTTTCACCCCAAACCGCTTTACAACAACGGAGAAACCTCATGGAACACCAACTACCCGCCCTGCCCTTCGCCAAGGATGCTCTCGTCCCGCACCTGTCGGCCGAAACTTTCGATTACCACTACGCCAAGCACCACCAGGCCTACGTCACCAACCTGAACAATCTGATCAAGGGCACCGAGTACGAAAATCTCGACCTCGAAGCCATCGTCAAGAAAGCGCCGGCCGGCGGCGTGTACAACAACGCCGCCCAGGTCTGGAACCACACTTTCTTCTGGAATTGCCTGAAGCCGAACGGCGGCGGCGCGCCCTCCGGCGCCCTGGCTGCCGCCATCAACGCCAAGTGGGGTTCGCTCGACGAGTTCAAGAAAGCCTTCCAGGCATCGGCCGTCGGCAACTTCGGCTCCGGCTGGACCTGGCTGGTCAGGAAGGCCGACGGTTCGGTCGACATCGTCAACATGGGCGCCGCCGGCACCCCGCTGACCACTGGCGACAAGGCCCTGCTCTGCATTGACGTCTGGGAGCACGCCTACTACATCGACTACCGCAACCAGCGCCCGAAGTTCGTCGAAACCTTCCTCGATAACCTGGTCAACTGGTCCTTCGCCGAAGCCAACTTCGCCGCTTGAGAACACCCGCCTCCGCGTCCAGGCGGATAGCAAGAAAGGGAGCCAACGGCTTCCTTTCTTGTGCGCCCCACGAGCTACGCGCAGTGCCATAGGTTGGCGCTGAACCGCAGGCCAAGCCCAACATGGGACGGTCGGCGGGCTCTATTTGTTGGGCTTCGCTTTGCTCAGCCCAACCTATCAGACCCCACTTCTTCCAGGGGCGAAAGCTGGGGGCGCGCTACTTCTTCAGCTTTTTCCGATTTCATCCTCCCGGACAATTCGCTCCTCGCGCTGGTGCCTTTGCGCATAACATAGTCGGGTTATCCCTCTCCGGCTCGCGCCGCCCCGTTATCCGATGAACCACATTGCCATCGACAGCTTCGCCTCCGGCCCCATGTGGGCTAGTTTCATCGTTTTCATCCTGGCCATGCTGGCCGTCGACCTGTTTTTCCTCGGCGGCCGCAAGGCCCATCGGGTTTCGGTGCGCGAGGCGCTGGCCTGGGTCGTCGTCTGGTTCTGCCTGGCCTTCGCCTTTGCCGGTCTGCTGTGGTGGTATCTGCACGACGCGCTGGGCGCCGAGATCGCCCAGCGCAAAACGATGGAATTCATCACCGGTTTTTTGCTTGAGAAGGCGTTGTCGGTGGACAACATGTTCGTCTTCGTGATGGTCTTCGGCTATTTCGCGGTGCCGCCCGAATTACAGCGGCGGGTACTGCTGTATGGCGTGCTCGGCGCCATCGTCATGCGCGCCGCGATGATTCTCGGCGGCGTCTGGCTGGTGTCGCAATTCACCTGGCTGCTGTACGTCTTTGGCGCTTTCCTGGTATTCACCGGCATCAAGATGGTGATCGTCGCCGACGCCGAACCCGACCTCGACCAGAACCCGCTGCTGCGCTGGTTGCGCGGCCATTTACGCATCACCCGCGAATTCCACGGCGAATCCTTCTTCGTCCGCCGCGACGGCGTGCGCTGGGCAACGCCAATGCTCCTGGTTCTGATCGTGATCGAGGCCAGCGACGTCATTTTCGCCGTCGACAGCATCCCCGCCATTTTCGCGGTGACTACCGACCCCTTCATCATCTTCACCTCGAACATCTTCGCCATCATGGGCCTACGCGCCCTGTACTTCCTGCTCGCCGACATGGCCGACCGCTTCCACCTGCTCAAGTACGGCGTGGCCATCGTCCTCGTCTTCATCGGCGGCAAGATGCTGGTCGCCCCGTGGTTCCACATGCCGATTCAGTGGTCGCTGGCCATCGTCGGCCTCATCATCGCCGGCTCGGTCGCCCTGAGCCTCGCCCTGTCGCGCCATGCAGACAACGCAAGGAATACGCCATGACCTCAACCCCGGACACCGCCCTCCCCGAACCCGGCTCCCGCAGCCACGACGCCGACGGCCGACTGGTCGGCCTTCACTTCGATTCACAGCCACCACTGGCGCCCGGCGGCCACATCTGGCTGATCGCCATCGACGGTTCGCAGCCCTGCCGTCTGGCTGTCGCCGAGGCCATCCGCCTGGCCGGCGAAAGCCGCGACTGCCGTCTGCATCTCATTCACGTCCAGCCCTGGCTGAGCCGCGAAGCCGCCGACCGCGAATTAGTGCAGCGCGGCTGGGCGGCCAGTCAGGCCGCCCGCGAGGCGCTGGCGGCGGCCGGCCTGCCCTGGCGTCTGCATGTGGCGATGGGCGAAGCGGCCGAATCCATCGTCCGCGTCGCCGGCGAGCAGGCTTGTCGCGGCATCGTCGTTGGCAGCCGGGGCCTGGGGACGGCGGCCAATCTACTGATCGGCTCGGTGGCGACCAAGGTCATTCACCTCAGCCCGCTGCCCGTGCTGGTGGCCGGCCGGCTGACGGCCCACTGAAGGCCGCCGGCAACGGCCGGCAAGGTCATCAGCGCCGGCAGAAAAACCTCGCAGACCAACACGCTGGCGGCGCCGAAATGATGGCGCGAGCGCCGCGCCCAGAGGATCGGCCAGTTCCGGCCGGAGAGCGCACACAACCGCCGGTGCAGAGGATGCCCTGGGAGCAGGCGGCAATACTCAATCAGTTCCCGACGAAATCCGGGATGGGCGAACAACAGGGAACCGAGCGAACGGCTGCCAAGGCCGGCGAACCAGCGCGCCAGCCGGCCGCCGCGAACGCTCGATAAGGCGCTGTGGGCGAAGACCACCGGCACGCCATCGCATTCGAGCAGCACCTCGCGCACCGGCAAGCAGCCGCGCACGCGCGCCTCCTCGGCCAGCGGCGTCATCCGGGCCTGGCATAGCGGACGGATGCGAAATTCCCGGCAATGGCGCTGGCAACGCGCGGTCAGCGAATCCGGCTCGCTCAGCCAGCGGCGCAAGACTGGCGCCAGGTGGCCGGCCGAGCGCGGTTGCCAGCAGCCGTGGCGGCTCACTGCGGACGCGGGGCGCGTTCGAGACCGCGCAGCTTGCTGCCGGCGGCAATGCCGCGCTTGGCGAACCAGCCGGCATTCATTTCCAGCGCGTAGCGGGCCGGACGGCGGGCGCAGTGATTGTCCTCGGTCTGCGGCTGCATGTCCTCGATGTTGATGATGTTGCCTTCGGCATCGATGAAAGCCACCGACAGCGGCAACAGTGTGTTGCGCATCCACATGCAGTGCGTGTTTTCCTCGGCGAAGACAAACAGCATGCCGCGCTGCTGCGGCATCGCTTGGCGATTCATCAAGCCGGTCTGGCGACTCTCGCCGGTGGCCGCCACTTCGGCCTCAATGCGGTGAAAACCGGCCGTCAACTCGATCACCGGCAGCGTCGCTTGCGCCCAGGCGGCGGCGCCGATCAGGCTGGCGGCCAAGGCGGCCAGCACGGTACGTCCTTTCATGTCATGTTCCCCGGAGTGTGCGGATATCACCTTCGATCTGGCGCCATTCGCCGAGACCGAGCCCAGCCACCGACAGCCTTCCAATCGCCGCCCGCACCAGGCGGAGCACAGGATAACCGATTGCCGCGCCCATCCGCCGCACCTGACGGTTCTTGCCCTCGCCGATGCGGATCTCCAGCCAGCAGGTCGGAATCGCCGCCCGGTAGCGGATCGGCGGGTCGCGCGGCCACAGCCCGGCCGGCTCGTCGATCCGCCGCACCTGCGCCGGCCGGGCGGTGAAATCAGAGAGCCGGACGCCGGCACGCAGCCGATCCAGCGCCGCCTCGTCGGGGATGCCCTCAACCTGCGCCCAGTAGGTCTTTTCCAGCTTGTGCTTCGGCTCGGCGATCTGCGCCTGCAAGCGACCATCGTCAGTCAGCAGCAGTAGTCCCTCACTGTCGGCATCGAGACGGCCGGCGACGTAGACGCCCTTCAGCGGGATAAACTCGGCCAAGGCCCGCCAGCGGCCTTCCGGCGTGAACTGGCTGAGAACACCGTAGGGTTTGTTGAACAGGATGAGGCGGGACACGGACAGACTTCAACGGAAAAGTGGCGGCGAATACCAGACGGCCCGACTTCGCAACGCTTGAGGGTAGCAGAGTAGCGAAACAGAAAGTCTTTGCACGTAAAAGCTTAGATAGTGTCGTCATGAGTTTGCGGAACAAGGTGATCTTTGCGATGCTTTGGGTATGAAATCATACTTAGTCAGCCATCCAAGGCCATCGGCATATCTCCGCCACGACATTGACGAT
>JAIRKE010000061.1 GCA_031260295.1 Azonexus sp. | reverse complement strand
CGCACGCTCTCCAGCAACGGCCTGATTTGCTCAAACGCTTCTTTGCTCAGATCACTGGGGTAACTCTTTCTCATACCACCCAGTCTACGACAGCGCCAAGATCGTGAACAGGCTCTAAGGCCCACCCCGCCCCTGGCGGGTGGAATAGAGGAGGCGTTCCCGATAGCCCATCGGGAACGCCTCTTTTTTATAGCAGGAAGGGATGGCGGGTCAGCGCAACGCCGACGATGTAGGCGTAAGCGAGCAAGGCCAGCACCAAATAGCGCAGGCGGGCGGCGCGGCTGGGCGCTCGTTTCAGCGCCATGGCACCGCAGCCGATATAGGTCAGCAGGCCAAGCACCTTGGCTGTCAGCCAACCCTGAACGAAGGGATACTGGCCGCTCATCCAGGCCAGCGTCAGCGCGCTGCCAAGCAGCACCGTATCGACGACATGCGGCAGCACCCGGGTCAGCCGCGCCTGCAAACGCGGCGAGCCGCTGGCCATCCACCAGCCGCGCAAGCAGAAGCCGAGGCCACTGAGTACGACGCAGGTAACGTGCAGGTCCTTGAGAGCCAGATAGCTCATGCTCCGGCCGCTTTGCGCACCGCCCTCAGTGCCGCTTGCTGGCGGTGTAACGCCAAGCCGCGCTGAGCAGATTCCACCACAGCCAGCCGCCAGCCACCGCCAGCATGGCGCCGGCCGGTCGCGCCAGCCACAACGGCCGCAAGGCGGCGCCGGCGAGCAGCGCCAGCGCCGCCAGATAGGCAAACATCTGCCGCTGCATCGCCTGATCGGGCAGCAGCCGGTTCATGTTCGGCACCGGCAGGCCGGGCTGCATGCCCTGCTGCAAGTGCAGCCAGGTCAGGAAGGGGACGATCTTGTAGAGCATGCCGGCGATGAACGAAATGAAGGCGCCGGCCAACAGCAGAATGGCGAACAGCGGTGTCCATGCGGGATGCTCGGTGACGGCTGGCCATACCGTGGCGACGGCGAACATGGACAAGGCACCGAGGGCAGCCAGCAAACCGGCCAGCCAGTAGCGGCTGGTGGCATCGGCGCGCGCCCGTCGGCGCTGCGCCTGCAAGCGCAGCGTCAGGCCGGCGAAGGCCAGGCCGCAAACAGCCAGCGCTCCCTGGGCCAAGCGCGCCAGCAGCGGCCAGCCGAGCGCGACAGCCAAGCTCCACAGCAGCATCAGGGCGAGCAGCAGCGGCGGGAGCCACCAACTCGGCCGGGCCGGATAGCCGGGCGTCAACTGGAACATCGGCACCACCACGTAGGCCATCGCCGCCAGCAACACGCCGGCCCAAGCGACAAGCCCCCAGCCGGCATGCAGGTCGGTCAGTTCCGGGTAGGGCAGCAACCAGCCGTGGGCCAGACCGAGCGCCAGCGTCACGCCCAGGGCGACGACACCGGCCAGGCCGAGCAGCGAGAGTTTGAGGCCACGGATGGTCGGGCTGGTCGACGCCTGGGCAAAGACTGCCGGTATGGCAGCCAGCAGAAAGCCGCCAATGCCAAGCGCCAACAGCACGGCCGCCGCCCGCAGGAGCGCCGGCGAGTCGACGAGGAAACCAGCGGCCAGCAACGGGGTGCCGGCGGTCAACGCGGCATGGACGAGCCAGGCGAGCGGCAGCGGCCGACGCAAGTCGGCGCCGGCGACTACCGGCAACACCTGGATCAGGGCGCCGATCATCACCTGCAACATGAAACCGATGGTGATCAGGTGCACCAGCGCCAGCGTGGCCGGCATCCAGCGCGAGGCGAAAATTTCGGAGCCGGCAACAATCAGCAGCAGGCCGGCCAGGACCAGGAACAGCGGCGCGGTCAGGAAGAAGCGAAACGGGGCCGCCAGCGGCGGCGCGTTGTCGAGGGAAATCGGTGACTGCATCGTCACCGCTCAATCAGGATTTCGAAAGTTCCGTCGGGCAACAGTTCGCTTTCGAAAGCATGGCCGTTCTGGCGCAGAACCCGGTACAGCGGGTGCGGTTCGCGGAACAGCAGCAGCAGCATTTTTTCGCCGGGCTGGATGGTATCGAGCATTTCCATGGTGCGCACAAAGGGCTCCGGTGGCTCCATGTAGCGCGCGTCGACGACATGCGGCGTCTTCGGATGAATCATCCTGGAAACCTCAGTTGACCGCTTGTTTTCTTCGTGGATGTCGTATGAACATTGACGCTCCAGGCTTCGATCGCCTTCACTTCATGGGTGAGGTCGCTACATACCCAGGCAGGCCGCCATCGGGCACGCTGGCGGCGTTGCTCCTCCTTGCAGGCACGAGCCTGCTGCGTCGTCGTGCCTTGCCAGCCCACCCGATGACAGCCTGCCCGGGCGCGTCCAACTGAGGTTTCCAGGATCATGCTTCCGTCAGTTCTGTCTCAAGGTGCGTCAACAACGCCGGCACCTCGGTGATCAAGTGCTCGTCGCACAGCGGATAGAGCATGTTCTCCTCCTTCACGTTGTGCTGCTGCATCATGATCAGCAGGGTTTCGCCATGGCCGAAAAAGTCGTCGCCGTCGCCTCGTTCCAGAGCCCTGGCCGCATCGTCGAGCAACATTCGCATCTGCTCGTGTTCCATGCGCATGACCCGGGTCGGCCCCATGGTCATGCCGGTCTTGGCTTCGAAAGAGGGGAACAGGGTTTTCTCCTCGGCGGCGAAATGGGCCAGCAAGGCCTCGCGAAAATGGTCGAAGGCGGCCTTGCCGGCCGCGACACTGCCTTTCGCCATGGCCTGCTCGGCCTCGGCGAACAGATCGTCGCAATGGCGATGATCGTCGGTCATGAAGCTGCGGATCGTGGTCATTTTTTTGCTCGTTGCGTTTGGGGGACTGGCACATTGTCATGCGATCCCCCAGAGCGTACTTTGACCGCAGTCAAATTGCTCCGGGTTTTGGCTCCGGCCGCCATCCTGCCACAAGCGGCCGGGTTTACAGCACTCCTGGCGGCTTCGGCCTCACTTCTCCAGCACGTAGCTACCGGGAGCCTCGCCCAGCGCCGGGAACTGGCGGTTGCTGGCCGGATAGACAGCGACCAGCGGGCCTGTGCGTTCGCCCAGCCAGCGCGTCCAGTCCTCCCACCAGGTGCCCTGCTTCTTCTCGGCGCGCTCGAACCAGTGCTCCCAGTGCTCGTTGCGTTCCGGTTCGGCGATCCAGTAGGCGCGTTTGGGCGGATTGACCGGCGGATTGACGATGCCGAGGATATGGCCCGAGGTCGACAGCGCGAAACGCACCGACGCCGTGACGTTGATCTGCTTGCGAATGCGGTAGCACTGCTTCCACGGCGCGATGTGGTCGTCTTCGGCAGCCACCGCGTAGAGCGGCTGAACGATGCCGTCGAGGTCGATTTTCTCGCCGCCGATGGAGAGTTTGTTGCGCTTGATTAGGTTGTTGTGCAGGTACATTTCGCGCAGGTACCAGGAATGCATGGCCCGCGGCATGCGCGTCGGATCCATGTTCCAGTACAGCACGTCGAAGGCCGGCAGGGGATCGCCGAGCAGATAACTGCCGACCCAGTAGTGCCAGATCAGGCTGTTCGAGCGCAGCATGCGGAAGGAGGCCGCCATCTCGCTGCCGTCGAGGTAGCCCTTGCGCGCCATCGACCCCTCCAGCGCGACGATGCAGGCTTCGTCGATGAAAACGTCGATGTCGCCGGGATGGCCAAAATCCGTCAGGGTGGTAAACAGCGTCCAGTTGGCGACCGGCATCTTGTCCGGGCCGAAGCGCTTGTTGGCCCAGGCCATGTAGGTGGAGGCCAGCGTGCCGCCGATGCAGTAGCCGACCAGATGGACCTGCGGCACCTTGCAGAACTCGCGGACGACGCGCACCGCCTCGGCGGCGCCTTCGAGCAGGTAATCGTCGAAGCTGACCTCGGCCATGTCCTTGCCCGGATTCTTCCAACTGGTGATGAATACCGAGAAACCCTGGTCGGTCAGGTGCTTGACCATGCTCTTCTTGGCGCTCAGGTCGAGGATGTAAAACTTGTTGATCCACGGTGTGATGATGAGGATCGGCACCGCCCGCACCTGCTCGGTGGTCGGCGCGTAGTGGATCAGTTCGAGCAGCCGGTCGCGAAAAATCACCTTGCCCGGCGTCGTCGCCAGATTGCGGCCGACCGCGAAGGCTTCCGGCTCGACCATCAGGATGTTCTTCGCCGCGATGTCGCGCTGGAGGTTTTCCCAGCCCTGCTTGAGGCTCTCACCCTTGGTCTCGGCAAAACGGCGCATGGCCACCGGGTTGAGCCAGAAAAAATTGGTTGGCGCCACCATGTTCAGCCATTTGCGCAGCCAGAAGGCAGAACGCCGGCGCTCCTTGTCCGACAGGCCCGGCGTTTCGAACAGCATGTCCTCGAAATGGCGGGTCAAGGCCAGGTACCACTCCTTGATGATGTCCCAACTGGCCGACTCGGTCCACACCGGGTCGGCGAAACGGGCATCGTCGGCATTGGGCATGACGACATCGGCCGAGGGCAGGCCCAGCGCCCGGTTCATCACATGCGATTGCAAGGCCACGAGATCCGAGGAGAGCGCGTTCAGGGCGCGCAGCAATTCCTGCGGGTGCAGCATCCAGGAAAGCTGGGCATGGAGCAGCGAGGCGCTCACGCCGAAGGGGTCGAGCACCTTGGCCACCGTGTTGCCGAGGGTTTCCAACGGCAGCTCGTGCTGCAAGTCGAGGCCGTGGTGCAACTCGGGGCCGTGGTTCTTGTTCGATGAATTCGCAGGCATCTGTCTTACCTCTATTGATCGAAAACTGCCGTCATCTTACAGGTTGACGAACTCGCCGGGTACGGTCGCCCGAACCTCCGGCCAGTCGTAGCGGGCCTGGATCGCCGTGACCAGCGCCGCCGCCGCGCTGGCCTCGCCGTGGCCGACGAAGCAGTGCCGTGGCGGCCGCTGAAAACCGCCCAGCCAGTCAAGCAATGCCGCTTGGTCGGCATGCGCCGAGAGGCCGCCAACCGTGACAACGCGGGCGCGGACCGGCACCTGCTGGCCAAAGATGCGCACCAGCCTGGCCCCGTCGACCAACCGCCGGCCGAGCGTACCGGCCGCCTGGAAGCCGGCAATCAGGATGCTGCATTCACGGCGCGGCAGGTTTTCGCGCAGGTGGTACTTGATCCGCCCAGCCTCGCACATGCCACTGGCCGAGATGATCACGGCGCCGCTGCGGATCGCGTTGAGTTGCTTCGAACGCTCGACGTCGGCGATGAACTCCAGCTTCAGCAATTCGGGATGCGCCTGCTGCCATGCGATCAGCTCATGCGCTTCGGCGTCGAGCAGTTCGGGATGGGCCAGCGTGATGCGCGTGGCAACGTTGGCCATCGGCGAATCGACATACACCTTCAGCGGCGGCAAGCGCCGGCTGCGCACCAGCTTGGCCAGCAAGGTGATGATTTCCTGCGTCCGCCCAACGGCAAAGGACGGGACGATCAGGTTACCGCCGGCCGCCCGCGTCCGCGCGCAGACCTCGACAATCTCGTCCTCGGTTTCCGCCAACGAGCGGTGCCGCCGGTCGCCATAGGTCGATTCGACCAGCAGCGCGTCGGCCTCGCCGTCCGGCTGTTGCGGGTCAAGCAACACCGGCCGGTCAGGCTGGCCGAGGTCGCCGGAGAAAATCAGGCGGCGCTTCTGGCCCGCGTTGCTAACGCTGACTTCCAGCCAAGCCGAGCCAAGGATATGGCCGGCATCGTGGAAACGAACGGCGACATCCCCGACCGGACGCAGGATTTCGCCATAGCGCACCGGCCGCAGCAGACGCAGGGCCGCCCGCGCCTGCTCCACCGAGTAGAGCGGCACCGGGATGGCGCGCGGGTCCATGCCGCGCCGGTGCCGGTTGCGCAAATGCCACTCGGCCTCCTTTTCCTGGATGTGGGCGCTGTCCGGCAACAGCACGTGGAGCAAATCGATGGTCGCCGGCGTGGCATAAACCGGGCCACGGTAGCCGAGCATCGCCAGGCGCGGCAGCAGGCCGGAATGATCGATATGAGCATGGGTCAGCAGCACGAAATCGATGCGCCGCATGTCGCAGCCGAAATTCAAGGCTCGCTGGTTCTTGCCGCGCGCCTCGGAGCCGCCCTGGAACATGCCGCAATCGACCACGAAGCGCAGCCCTGCCGCCTCGACCAAAGTACAGGAACCGGTGACCTCGCCGGCCGCTCCGAGAAACCCCAGACGCATGTTTGAAATCCTCCCGACTTGGCGTAGCATGGCCCCGAACCGGGCGGAAAGCAACGCCGGCAGAACGTTTCAGGAGGTTAACCACCATGTTCAAGCACATCCTCGTTCCAACCGACGGCTCGGAATTGTCGCAGGCTACTGCCCGCCGGGCCGTTCTCTTCGCCCAGGAATCCGGCGCCCGCATCACGGCATTCTTCGCCAAGCCGGAATACCCGATCGCCTACTTCGGCGAAGGCGCGCTGATCGATCCGACCACGCCGGAAAAATTCGCCGAGATGGCTGAGCAGCAGGCCAACGAGTATCTCGGTGCGGTCCGGGCGATGTGCGCCGAGACCGGCGTCACGTGCGACATCGTGACCGCCACCAGCGACGTGCCCTACCAAGCGATCATCGAAGCCGCCGAGAAATCCGGCTGCGACCTGATCTTCATGGCTTCGCACGGCCGTCGCGGCATCAGCGGCTTCCTGCTCGGCAGCGAGACCAACAAGGTCCTGACGCACTCCAAGGTGCCGGTCCTGGTCTATCGCTGATCCAGCGTCTTCTCCTCCGGCGGCCGCGCCGTCACGCCGAGCGGCACCTCGGCCGCCAGCGCCGCGAAACAGGCGCGCAGACTGGCCTCGTCGGCGCCCATCAGGACGCCGTCCTCGAGCGCATCGATGAGCGTCTGGCGCAATTCGGCGAAATTGTCGTTCATCACCCGAATCTTCTCGATGCAGGAAAGCGGTTCGCCCTGCTCGTCGCGCCAAACCGGCAACCGGGCATCGAGCGGATTGGCCGGCGGCGGCCGGCGTGACTTGTTGGTGTGGCTCATGATCGCCGCTCAGGGTAGCACGAAGCGGCGCTTCTCCCGCGGATAGCGCTACGCCCAGACAAGCGTGGCGAATTTCCGGCATCCATCAAAGTTTTTTGGCCCAATCCTGGCGACAATGGCGAAATCCCTGAAGGAGTTTCGCCATGACGGCCATCACCGTTCCCGCCCCCGAAGCCCCCGCCGCGCCGTCCGTCGGGCGCATTCCCGGCAACAAGGGTATCTGGGTCGGAATCACCTGTGAATTCGTCGAATTCATGGTGCTCTTCACCGTCTATTTCGTTGCCCGCTCCCATTTTCCCGAAGCTTTCGAGCAAGGCACCGAACATCTGTCGCGCACCGCCGGCACAGTCATCACGCTGTTGATGCTGACCAGCAGCTTCTTCATCGCCTGTTCGGTGGCCACCCTGCGCAGTGGCCGCCGCCAGCAGTCGTTGCTGTGGCTGGTGGCTGGCCTGGTCGTGGCCCTCGGCTACCCGGTGGTCAAGTTTCTTGAAATCCGCTGGAACCTGGCGCACGGCATCAACGGCAGCTCGGGCATCTTCTTCACGGTGTATTACTACCTGACCTTCAATCACCTGGTGCACGCGATGTGGGGCATTCTCGGCATCATCTGGGTGCTCGCCCGCCACCTGGCCGGCGGCTACAGCGCCGAGGAATACAGCGGCCTGGAATCCCTGGCCAGCTACTGGCACGCCACCGACATTATCTGGCTGGTGATCTTCCCCTTCTTCTACGTGCTGGCATGAATCATGGCTCCGACAAACGCTCGTCCCAACACTGCCCTCCGCCCGCTGCTCATCGCCTGGCTGGCTCTCGTCGCCCTGACCGTGCTCAGCCTCGAACTCGGCCAACACTTCCACGGCGCCGCCTGGCTACAAATACTGGTCGCCGCCATCATCTGGATCAAAGGTACGCTGGTCGCCCGCCGCTTCATCGAAGCGGAACTGGCGACGCCCTTCATCCGCAACGTGCTGCGCGCCTTCATCGCCTTCACGCCGATCGCGCTGGTGCTGACCGCCTTCTTCGGCCCGCAGTTCGCCCGTTGGGCGACGCTATAGCTTTTTGGACTGCTCAGGCCAGATAACTCGGAAAAGGCAAGGCCTTGGCGCTTCACGGCGAACGGCCGCAATACGGCGGCCCGCCTCTGCCGCTGGGTTCCGGGCGCTGCATGGTGCTGCGCACCAGGCCGGAAGTGGCGTCGAACAACACGTCGAAGCGCGCCAGGCGGCTCCAGTCGTCGCAGAAGCGCCATTCCCAGGCCAGTTCGTCGCGCGCCGCGAAGTAGATGGTCCAGGCCGGATTGGGCGGTCCGAGCAGGCGCAGGATGGCCTCCTGGTCGTCGCGCCCCGGCACGATCCGGGCGAAATGGCTCATTTGCAGCACGTTCTCGATCCTGATCAGGCGGCCGTCCGGAGTGAAATGGGCCATGAAGGTATGCGGCCCGGCCGGGCCGCGCGGGTAGGCCAGTTGCAGGCTGCCGTCGGCATCCTGCCAGTGCAGGGCCGGTTCGCCCATAACGGCGATGACATCATCGACGGTCGCCACGCCGGGTTGCAGCCCGCGCCCGCCGTAAGCAGCGCAGCCGGCGAGCAGAAGCAAGGCCAGGATACATAGCCAACGGGTGGCAATCCGGCCGGCATTCCCGGCCACGGCTTCGGGGGATATCTCGTTCAGCGCCACGGCAAGCTCCCGGCAGTTGCTGGACAGGTTTTAAGCGTAGCATCAATACACGGCGAATCGCTTAGCCCGCATCATGGCGCACGGGATCATCAACACTCCGTCCTCCGCTTGTGCCACAATGACGTTGCGCTACAGTCGCGGCATGGCGCATCGCACCAAGCATGCCCGGCTTTATTCGAAAGGATGCACAACATGACTATGGGAACCACCAGTCCGACCCCTGCCCTGTTGCCGCTCGCCTGCAAGAAGGGACTGATTACCGGCGTCGCCAACGACAAGTCGATTGCCTACGCCGTCGCCAAGGCCATCGTCGCCCTCGGCGGCGAGATCGCCATTACCTATCAGAACGACAAGACCGCCCGCTACACCCAGCCGCTGGCCGAAGCGCTGGGCGCCAAGCTATTTCTCAAGCTCGACGTCGCCGAGCCGGGTAGCCTGGAAGGCGTTGTCGCCCAATGCGGCGACACCTTCGGCACCGTCGACTTCGCGTTGCATTCGATGGCCTTCTGCAACGCCCAGGATCTGCACGGCCGCGTCATCGACACCACCGAGTCCGGCTTCGAGGCGGCCATGAACGTTTCCTGCCACAGCTTCCTGCGCCTGGCCAAGGCGCTGGAGCCGCTGATGCCGCAGGGCGGCTCGCTGATCACCATGTCCTACCTCGGCGCCGAGCGCGTCGTACGCAATTACGGCGTCATGGGCATCATCAAGGCGGCGCTTGAGTCGGCGGTGCGCTACATGGCCTACGACCTCGGCCCCAAGGGCATCCGCGTCTTCGCCGTGTCGCCTGGCCCGATCATGACCCGTGCCGCCTCCGGCATCGCCAATTTCAACAACCTGATCGAATCCGACGCCCAGAAGGCGCCGCTCGGCCGCACCGTAACCATCGATGAAGTCGGCGCCCTAACCGCCTTCCTCTGCACGCCGGGTTCCTCGGGCATGACCGGGCAGACGATCTACGTCGACGCCGGCGCCCACATCGTCGCCTGAGGACAGGGACGGTCGGCGCGGGCCGCACGACCCGCATCAGCGATTGTGAAAAAAGTAGAAGAGGAAATCATGCGCGACAACGACGCCCCGATCATCACCGATCCGATCCCCGACCATCCCCTGCTTCGCGGACGCCTGGAAATCGGCCGTGGCGAAAGTAGCATCGTCGTCGAGGCCGATACCGTCGACGGCCAGGAGCGCGTCTACAAGATTCTCTCCTCGCCCACCGACCACGCCTACTACACCGCCCCCGACCGCCCGACCGGCCGCCACTTTCCCGTCGTGTTCGCCGATCACGGCACGGTCGGCCGCTCCAGTCGTGGCTTTCCCTTCCACATCGTCGAGGTCGAGCGCCTCTATCCATTGAGTACCGGCGAGGCCGCCAGGGTGGCGGCCCGGATTTCGACCGCTTACTACGACGCCTGCATGATGTGGCGCAACTTGGCGCAAGACATGGGACGAATCGCCCTGCACCACTTGGCGGTGACGCCAATGGGCTGGAGCGATGCGGTGCAGGAATCGTTGCGGGCGCTGAAGACCTTTACCGAGGAATACGGCGCCCTGCCCGACTTGATCAAGACCGACAATCTGATGATGCGCAAGGACGGCACGCTGGTCTTCTCCGATCCGGTTTTCATGGAATGAGCGCATGATGACCGCCCGCCCATGACCATCAGCCGAGTCTGCTACACCTCGCGCCAGCTTGCCGAGTCGCTGGCGGGCAACGCTTACATGGCGGTCATCTCGATCACCGACCCCGGCACGCCGCCAGCCCGACTCGATCCGATGTTCCGCCACGTGCTGCGCCTGTCGTTTTTCGACGCGGAGCCGGCCGACGAGTACCTGCCGCTGCTGCCCGGCCTATTCGACCTGCACATGGCCCGCGCCATCGACACTTTCATCGGCAAGCTGCAAATGGCGCCGTTCGAGATGTCGGTGATGGTGCATTGCGAGTACGGCATCAGCCGTTCGGCGGCGGTGGCGCTGTTTATCGAGGCGCTGACCGGCGCCCCGCTACTTGCCCGCGAATTCGCCTTCGCCGCCAATCACTGGGTAATCGACCGCTTGCTGGTATTGCACCCGCAACTGACGGTAGACATCCCGCTCGCCAACCACGCTCGGGAACGGCGCCAGGCCAACCGCGACTGAGCGCCCACATAGCATGCGACAACGTTGTTTGCTGCATCGCACCATACTATACTAGCCTTCACCTTCAGTCCTACAGACCATTCTCTGGAGTCCGTCATGCAAGTGAATAACGAGCAACATACCCTGGCCAACAAGACCTTCGACGAGATCGCCGTCGGAGATTCGGCCAGCCTGACCCGCACGCTGATGCCGGAAGACGTCAAGCTGTTCGCCATCATGACCGGCGACTTCAACCCCTCCGGCGCCGCCCAGCAATATTCGGAAAGCGGCATGTTCCGCGAAGTGATCGCGCACGGCATGTGGAGTGGCTCGCTGATTTCGACCCTGCTCGGCACGCAGTTTCCCGGCCCCGGCACCATTCTGGTCGATCAGGCGCTGCACTTCGCCCGTCCGGTGACCATTGGCGACATCATCACCATCACCGTGACCACCAAGCAAAAATTTGAGCGCAACAAGCACGTTCTCTTCGACTGCGTGTGTATCAATCAGGAGAATCTGACCGTGGTCCACGGCACGGTCGAGGTGCTGGCGCCGACCGAGAAAATCTCCTACCTGCGCCATACGCACATGCCGGAAGTCCGTATCGACGACAAGCTGGAGCGCTTTGATCGCATGCTGGCGCAGGTCAAGGGCCTGGAGCCGATCCCGACCGCGGTCGCCCATCCGTGCGACCACGAATCGCTGAGAGGCCCGGTCATGGCCTTCCAGGCCGGCATCATCGAGCCCATCCTGGTCGGCCCGGAGAGCAAGATTCGCGCGGTGGCCGAGGAATTCTCCATCGATCTGTCCGGCATTCGCATCGTCAACGCCGCGCACAGCCACGACTCGGCGGCCATGGCCGTATCCATGGTGCGCACCGGCGATGCCGAGGCGCTGATGAAAGGCAGCCTGCATACCGATGAGCTGATGGGCGAAGTCGTCTCGCGCGCCAATGGGCTACGCACCAACCGCCGCATCAGCCACGTCTTTCTGATGAGCGTGCCGACCTACCACCGGCCGCTACTGATCACCGACGCTGCAATCAACATCGCGCCGACGCTGGAAGACAAGGTCGACATCATCCAGAACGCCATCGACCTGGCCCACGTCATCGGCATCCCCGAGCCCAAGGTAGCCATCCTCTCGGCGGTCGAGACCGTCAACCCGAAAATCGAATCGACGCTGCACGCCGCCGCCTTGTGCAAGATGGCCGACCGCGGCCAGATCACCGGCGGCATCCTCGACGGCCCGCTGGCCTTCGACAACGCCGTGTCCATCGTCGCCGCCAAGACCAAGGGCATCAAGTCGGCGGTCGCCGGCAATGCCGAAATCCTCGTCGTCCCCGATCTCGAATCCGGCAACATGGTGGCCAAGCAATTGGAGTACCTGGCCAACGCGCTGACCGCCGGCATCGTGCTCGGCACCCGCGTGCCCATCGTGCTGACCAGCCGCGCCGACACCGCCGAGACGCGTACCGCCTCCTGCGTCATCGCCGCGCTCATCGCCCACGCCAAGCGCAACGCAGCGAGTGCCGCATCGTGAAACAGGCCATCCTGACCATCAATGCCGGATCGTCCTCGATCAAGTTCGCCCTCTTTCCCCTCGCCCATCCGCTGTCAGCGGAGGCGGAAATGTCCGGCCAGATCGACGGCATCGGCACCAGCGCCACCCAGCTCAAAGCCAAGGACCGGACCGGCAAGCTTCTCGCCGACCAGGCCATCGTCGGCGAAGCGGTGAACCATGAGCAAGCCTTCGACGCCTTGCTCAAATGGTTCCTGACCAGCCAGAGCGGCTGGCAGATCGTCGCCGTCGGCCATCGCGTGGTGCATGGCGGCGAACGTTACTCGGCGCCCATCGTCATCGACGACACCGTGCTCGGCCACCTGGAAAGCTTCATCCCGCTGGCGCCGCTGCACGAGCCGCACAACGTCGCCGGCATCAAGGCCCTGCGCCACCTGCTGCCGCAGGTGCCGCAGGTGGCCTGCTTCGATACCGCCTTCCACCGCAGCCAGCCCGAGGTCGCCCAACTCTTCGCCCTGCCGCGCGCGCTGACCGCCGAAGGCATCAAACGCTACGGCTTCCACGGCCTCTCCTACGAATACATCGCCCGCACCCTGCCGCAGCACTCACACCGCGCCCAAGGCCGGGTCGTCGTCGCCCATCTCGGCAACGGCGCCAGCATGTCGGCCCTGGTCAACCGCAAATGCGTCGCCACCACCCTCGGCTTCTCGACCATCGACGGCCTGATGATGGGCACCCGCTGCGGCAACCTCGACCCCGGCGTAATGCTGCACCTGATGGAAAGCAAAAATCTGTCGGTCAATGACATGACCCGTATCCTGTACAAGGAATCGGGCCTGCTCGGCGTCTCCGGCATCAGCCAGGACATGCGCACCCTGCTCGCCAGCGACAAGCCGGAAGCCCACGAGGCCGTCGACCTGTTCTGCTACCGCATCGTCCGCGAGCTTGGCTCGCTGGCCGCCGCCGCCGGCGGCCTCGACGCGGTGGTGTTCACCGGCGGCATCGGTGAGCACGCAGCGGAGATTCGCCGCCGCGTCTGCCAACAGTGCGAATGGCTAGGCATCCGCCTCGACCCGGAAGCCAACGCCCGCCACGACATCGTAATCAGCGCCAGCAACAGCGGCGTCGACGTGCTGGTCATCCCAACCAACGAAGAATGGATGATGGCGCACCACGCGCAGACCCTGCTGGCGCTCTAAGAGCCTGTTCACGATCTTGGTGCTGTCGTAGACTGAGTGGTATGAGAAAGAGTTACCCCAGTGATCTGAGCAAAGAAGCGTTTGAGCAAATCAGGCCGTTGCTGGAGAGCGT
>JAIRKE010000046.1 GCA_031260295.1 Azonexus sp. | reverse complement strand
GGCCTCTAGACGATGGGGACCCGGACATCTTCTTTCGCGCTTTTGGTGGAGGTAAGCGGGATCGAACCGCTGACCTCTTGCATGCCATGCAAGCGCTCTCCCAGCTGAGCTATACCCCCTCCGCGAAAGAAGGCCGAATTATAGAGACCGCCCCGGTCCTTGTAAAGAGGCTTTCGCGATTTTCAGAGATGTTTGTTCAGGGCCGTGAGCACGCGCTCGCGGCCGATCATTTCGACCAGCGTGTCGGCCGATGGCGCTTGTGCCTGGCCGGTCAGGATCACGCGCAGCGGCATCGCCAGCTTGGGCATTTTGAGACCGTGCTTGGCGATCGTTTCCTTGATCAGTGCTCCGATGGCTGGCGTCTCCCAGGCCACGCAGCTCAGCTCGGCGACGAAATCGGCCAGGGCCGGTAAGGCGTCGGCCGACAGGTGTTGGGCGAGCAGTTCTGGCTTGGGCGCGATGCCGGTATAGAACACTTCCACCGCGTCGGCCAGAGTGTTGAGCGTATTACAGCGATCGACATAGAGCGCCGACGCCTTGGCCAACTCGGGGCCATTGCCGGTATCGACGCCGCGCGCCGCCAGCCGGGCGCCGACGAGCAGGGCCAGATCGGCCGGCGGCAGTTGCTTCATGTAATGCTGGTTCAGCCACAGTAGTTTCTCGGTATTGAACTGCGCGGCCGAGGCCGTGATGTGGTCGAGGTCGAACCACTCGACGAGTTGTTGACGCGAGAACACCTCGTCATCGCCGTGCGACCAGCCGAGCCGCGCCAGGTAGTTGATTACCGCCTCGGGAAGGAATCCTTCCTCGTCGTACTGCATCACCGATACGGCGCCATGGCGCTTCGAGAGCTTGCTGCCGTCGTCGCCGAGAATCATCGAGAGATGGGCGTATAGCGGCACCTCGGCGCCAAGCGCTTTGAGAATGTTGATCTGGCGTGGTGTATTGTTGACATGGTCGTCGCCGCGAATGACATGGGTGATACCCATGTCCCAGTCGTCCACGCAGACGCAGAAATTGTAGGTTGGGGTACCGTCGGCACGGGCGATGATCAGGTCGTCGAGTTCGCCGTTGGCGATCTCGATGCGGCCCTTGACCTGATCGTCCCAGGCGACAGCACCATCCCGCGGATTCTTGAAACGGACCACCGGCGGCACATCAGCTGGCACTGGCGGCAAGGTCTTGCCGGTTTCCGGGCGCCAGCGGCCGTCGTAGCGCGGCTTTTCCTTGCGTGCTTCCTGCTCGGCGCGCAGGGTGTCGAGTTCTTCTCGGGTGGTGTAGCAATGATAGGCGGTGCCGTTGGCCAGCATCTGCTGGATCACTTCCTTATAGCGGTCCATGCGCTGCATCTGGTAGAACGGACCTTCGTCGTGCGCCAGTTCCAGCCAGGCCATGCCGTCGAGGATGGCCTGCACGGCTTCCGGCGTCGAGCGGGCGACGTCGGTGTCCTCGACGCGCAGGATGAAGCAACCGCCGTGACGACGGGCGTAGGCCCAGGAGAACAACGCGGTGCGGGCGCCGCCGATATGCAGATAACCGGTGGGGCTGGGGGCGAAACGGGTACGAACGGGCTTCATGGATGGGTGCGATCCTGGCGGAAACAAAGTCCGCTATTCTAGCCGAGCCGGGTTTGACCCGCAGTCCGTGTTGTGTTCTAATGCGCGCCTCTCGCATGGGCGGTTAGCTCAGCGGTAGAGCACTGCCTTCACACGGCAGGGGTCACTGGTTCGATCCCAGTACCGCCCACCATGCGATGAAAAGTCAAAGGCCTGAGTTTCTCAGGCCTTTTTCTTTTTCTACTTTTAACAGCTAACTGCTGTCAATTTTTGTTCTACTGGAACATTTGCCGAAATGGTGTAGAGTGAAGACAGGGTGTTGATTTGTTCAAGGAGTAGAGCATGGCTATTCAATCGGTAAGCGCAGGCAGCAATCCCTTTGTGACGTCGAGCAATACGGCACAGACCCAGCAAACCCAGCAGGCACAGCAAACCCAGCAGGCACAGCAAGCGCAGCAGGCACAACCGGTGCAGCAGCAGGAGCGACCCCGTCCTGAGCAGCGGGTTGAGCAGATGCCGCCTCAGCCGGTGACTAATACGCAGGGACAAACCACCGGCACGTTGATTAACGTTACTGCCTGAGTGGGCGGATAGGAGCGGTGGATCATGGCCATCGCCGCAAGCGCGGGACTGGCATCGCCGGGCGCCGGGCTCTGGGCGCAGATCCAGCAGCAGCAGGCGCAGCGTAGTGCCGACCAAGCCGAGCAGCAGGCGCGCGCTTTAAGGGTGCAGGCGCGGCAGGCGCTATCGGCGGCTGACCGGGCGCAGGAGAATGCCCGTTCGCTGCAGGGCGAATCGTCGCAGGCCCAGGTCGATGCCGATAACGCGCAACGCGGTGTGCAGGCGATGAAATCCATGACCCAGATCCAGCAGGGCATCGGCGAGTTGCGGGCACAGATCGCCAATGAGGTGCAGGTGCCGTCTTCGGTGCAGCAGGCGCCGCCAGTCGTCGTCAATTCCTCCGGGCAGACGACGGGATCATTGGTGAATGTGACGGCCTGAAGCTTTCATCGGGATTTCCATCCAGGGCGTTGCGGCGCCCTTTTTGCTGTCCGGGCGTCTGGTATCGTAAGCGTTTTCCGAGCAAGGGGGCTTTCTGTGTTAACCGACCACTGGTGCGCATCCGTCGATGCCACCATCCAGTTGCGGACCGGGTGCAGTCCGCTGGAACAGCGCGGTCCCCAGGCGGTTATCGTCCATGCCGATGCCTGGGCGCCGGTGGCCGCCGTTGCCGATCCGAACGACATCCGCCAGGTGGTGGATTACGAAGCGGTTTTCCTCGCCATCCGCCGGCTGGAGCAGGACGAGCATAGTGTCTGCCTGGAATCCAGCATTCTTCAAGTGATGGATGCGATTTTTACCATCGCCATCGTGACTGAAGCCTTCGTCTCGATGCACAAGCCGCACGTCTACAAGGGCCAGGGAACGCCGGCCATCTCGCTGCGACTGAGCCGGGCGCAATGGAACGCGCTGCGCCGCTGATCGCCGCCATCGGCGCCGTGGCCAGCAACGGCATGCTCGGGCTGGGCAACTGGCTGCCTTGGGACATTCCAGAGGAATTGGCCTATTTCGAGGCCACGGTCGCCGGCGCGGCGCTGCTCATCGGCCGGCTGACCTATGAGTCGATGGATGAGGTGCCGGTCGATTCATTCATCGTCAGCCGCCGGGCGAATCTGGCGCTGCGCCCCGGTTGCCGGCAGGTCGCCTCGGTCGAGGAAGGGCTGCGCGCCGCGCTGGCGACCGGCAAGCCGGTGTTCGTCATTGGCGGCGCGGCTATCTATGCCGCCGCCTGGCCCTATTGCCGCCGTTTCTACTTGACCCGCATCGACCGGCCATTTGCCGGCGACACCTTGTTTCCCGAATCGGTGCCGCTGGCTTCCTGGCCGCTGCTCAGCGAAACAGTGAAGCATCTGCGGGAGCGCCGGGGAGGGGGCGAGGTGATGTGCCGTTTCCAGATCTACGAGCAGCCGCAGCCGCGCCTGCTGCCGGCACTAGAGCAGGATTCAGCCGCGAACCGCCCCGAATAGCGGAACAACTGGCCGAACAGCGGATGGGTCAGGCGGAAATCCATGGCGAAGTGGCAGTCATCCAAGGCTTCTTCGACGATGGTCGTATGGCCGAGAACCAGCCATTCCGGGATCGGCAGCAGCCAGGGGCCGAGCTTTACCACGAAGCAGACTCCCCGGTAATGAAGCCGCCCATCCTCGACCCAGGGCGCCATCCGCAGGCCGAGCAGCGGATTGACGAATTCGATCAGTTGGCCGTCGCTGGCGGCGACCCAGAAGCTGTCGAAGCGGCACGTCCGGCCATCGGGGTAGGTCAGGGTGCGCCGCCACAACTGGCGATTGTTGACGACCTCTTTTTCGACCACGGTGGCGACCTGCCGTCCACGACGATCGACAAGGGCACCGAGGCAGCGCAGCGCGCTCAGGCAGGGCTGCATCCAGCGCGGGTATTCGATATCCATGTGCCCGCTGTCGGTGGTCGTGCCGAAACGGTAGTGCGCTTGCAGAGCTGTCGGCAGCTTGTCCCAGTCGGCGCCGAGCGCCGTTTGCATCAGGCTTTTCATGATCCGGCTCCCGGTAGATGCTTGAAAACCATCAGCGCGACGACCAGTACCATCGCGCAAAAGGCGGGCACGCCGAGCCAGAACCAGCAGCGCGCCATCTTCCAGTAGCTTCCAGGCAAAGCAGCCCGGTGTGCCAGCGCGTCGGCGGCAATGTTCCGCATGCGAATCTGCAACCAGACTACCGGCAGCCAGCAGGCGCCAGCCAGGCAGTACAGACCGAGGCTGGCCGCGACCCACGGCGTGCTCAGCGGCAGATCGAGCAAGTGCATCATCCACAGGCCGCTGAGCGGCTGGAAAATCACGGTCGGCGTGGTGAACAGCCAGTCGGCCAGCACGACATGACGATTGGTGACGGCGATGTGTGCGAGATTGCCGCTGCGGTCGGCCATCCATTTGTAGAACGCGCTACCCAGTCCGGTACCGAACAGCAGCACCATGCTCAGGATATGCAGCGTCTTGAGTGCGGTGTAGGTCATGTTGTGCTCCCAGGTTCGATTGCGTCGGAAAAGAACAGCCGTGGCTCGGCGCCAAGCGGCAGTCGCCCGAGGAATTCGGCAAGCGGTTCGACCTCGGCCCGGTAGCCTGTCTTGAGCATGCGCAGATTGTCCGTCCGCAACAGCGGGCTGAGGCTTTGCCCGAGCCAAGCTAGCACCAACGCCAGGCGGTAGGGGATGTGCAGCACGGGCGCCCGACTCAGCCCGCGAGCCGCGCGCATGCGTTGCAGCCAGTCGACGAAGGTGAAGGTGTCAGGGCCGACGATGTCCAGCGTCTGCCTAGCCGTTGTCGCAACCAGGCAGCGCTGGACGGTGGCTACGACGTCGACGATATGGACCGGCTGCAATTCCTGTATGCCGTTTCCCAATACCGGCAATATCGGCCATGCCGCCAGGCGCAGCAGCCATTCGGCGCTGCCGCCGCCGCGACCGTAGATCAGCGACGGGCGCAACACGAACCAGTCGAGATCAAGGCTGCGTAAACAGTCGTCGGCGGTGCGTTTGCTCAGGTGATAGGCGGAGAACGCCGTGCCGTCGGCACCGAGAGCGGATATCTGGATGACGCGCCGGATGCCGGCCGCGGCGCAGGCGCGGAACAGAGCGGCCGGTGCCTCGGCGTGCAGCGGCCGGAACTTCTGGCCGGCGCTCTCGCCGATGATGCCGACGCAGTTGATGACTGCATCGATTCCCCGGAGGTGCGGCAACCAGTCGGCCGGTGCCAGCATGCGGCGAAAATCGATGCCGTTGCCGCGCATCGCCGGCCTGATCTGGTGCCCGGCACTGGCCAGTGCCGCCATGAGGTTGCGGCCGATGAAGCCGCTGGCGCCGGTGAGCAGGATGTTCACGATTCGCTCCGCATGGCTGGCGGCACGACGACAAAGCGGCCGAGGCGTTTGCCAACCACATGCAGGGCCAGCAGCAAACCGCCGAGTGCCGCGATCAGCGCCAGGCGCAGGCTATCCAGCGGATCGTCAAAGAGCTTCATCTGATCCACGCCCAATACCAGCAACAGGGGCGCGAGCAGCAGCATCACTTTGGTGCAGCTCTGCCAGAAAACCGCCGCCTGCTCGCCTGGGCAAATGTGGCGCAGGAGATCGACCAGCGGCCGGGACAATACCCGCAGCGCCGCCAGGCTGACCGCGATGGCGAGAGTGAGTTCGATCAACAGCAACAGATAGGCATTCATGGGGGACTCCGGCAAGTGATTGGAGTCCCCAGTCTGTGCATCCGCAGCGGGGAAAACTTCCGCTTTGATCGGAATGGAGCGTTTTTCCATTCCGAAATGATGATTCAGGAGGGGTTGAATGCGCCGCTATGGGGCGTCAGATGGAATTGAAATACGCGCCGCCCTCTCAACAAACTCCAGCGCCGCCATCTTTTCATCCTCGGAGAGCATCCCGAAGGCAACGATCATCCGCGCCATGGAGTCGTCTGCCGCGTAGAGGTAAGGCGTTGGCACGTTGAGCACCTTGGCAAGCGCCTCCACCAGTGCAAAATTTGGTACCCGCGCCCCCGTCTCGTAGCGGTTCATCCTCGCGCTGGCGGACATCAAGTCGAGGCCAGCCTCTACCCCAAGCTGTTCCTGGGATAGACCTGTACGAAGTCTCGCCTCTTTTAGCCGCTTCTTGAGCACGATGCCAGCGCTGCTGTGATGCAAAGACGACATCGTCCACGCTTGCGCCGGCGGCGATGCTACCGATTTGGTAGGATGTGTTATTGTTTCGATCCATCAGCAAAGGGGATCAGCTGATGTGTCAGAGCGCAGCTTCGATTTGACTTTTTTGAGGAGCGCCGTGAAGAAGAAAGCTAAGTCGAAGATGACCCTTTTTCGCTATGGCAATCAGACTCGATATTACTCAACCATGGAGATTCACGATGAAACAAATCAATAAATTCTTGTTTGCCGGATTGGTTTTTGGTGCGGTACTTGGCTCGACCAGCCACGCTTCCACTGTTCTTTACACCCAAAACTTTGAGAACCCAGTCGGGTGGGTTCAAGGTCACTATGCTGGTGTACACTATGCCGATGTATCGGGCCAGTCGGTCAATTCGCTCTATACCAACCAACCGATTGGCTTCACCTTTTCGCAGGCTAACACGGTAGAAACCATCCACCTTACTGGCGGCACCGCTTTTGGGACGGGCTATGTGGATTCGACCGGGCAAGGGGGGAATTACAGCATTGGCATGCAAAATGATGTTGAGGATGACCGGCTTGGCTTGAGTTTCGATGTGGGTGCCTACAATTTCCTCAATTTCCAACTCGATGTCTCACGTCTTGGCCTCCAAGGCCCCAGCGGGCCATTCGCAGATGGTGCGCCGAGCTTCCGTTTCAGTCTGTACGACAACCCGACTGGGGTAGCCAACCTTTCTGGCAATGGCACGCTGTTGTCGTTTGTCGATCTGTCGGGTGCGGATTCTGTCAACAACTTTACATTGAACTGGACCACGCTTGTGGCCGCGCTCGACGCCTCAGCTTCAACCAATGGCAACGTCACATTGCAAATTGATCTGCTCTCCGGGGGCTACGCGACGATGGATAACTTCCGCATCGTAGCCTCCAATACCGCTGGTGATATGGGTAACGTACCAGAGCCGACAACACTTGCCTTGTTTACACTCGGCTTGGCAGGATTCGGCTTTTCTCGTGTCAAAAATAGAAATAGCAAGAAATAAGGGTCGGCTCCCCATGGCACTACCTTAAGCCATTGTCTTACGAGAGCCATGGGGGTCAGCTTCAATTATTTTCACAACTCCGACACCCCAAACAAATAGCCCGCATCACTGCGGGTTTTGTTTTGGCGCAATCACGCCCACAAGCCGCCAAGATCGAGCGCCACGGCATCAAATGGCGGGACACGGATTTGTTCCTGGTCGGCGTGCGTGGCGATGAGCGTCCAGCGGCTATCGTGGTTCTCAAAGGCTTCGAGGGTGCGTAATTCCGGGTCGATGAGCCAGATGTGTTTGACGCCGCTGGCGGCGTAAATCGGCATTTTCTCAATGCGGTCAAACCGCATCGTGCCGGGAGAGAGGACTTCGCACACCCAATCGGGGGCGAGTTCAAACCATGCGGTGTCAGGCAGCGTTGGCATTCGTTCGCGCCGCCAGCCCGCCAGATCGGGGACGAGGATGTCGTTATCGAGGTGGAGTTCCGGCTCGTCGAGTATCCACCAGCCGCCGGGGCCGCTGCTGCCTTTGTCGAACCCAGAACCCAACTCCACGCCCAACATTGAACTGCTGCGCGCGTGCCTTGGCGCTGGCCTGGGGTGGGTGTGCAACACTCCATGCACAATTTCGCCCACCAGGTTTGGCGGCAGGCCGCACAGGTCTTCATAAGTGGCGGGTTTGCCTAGCGGCAGGGCGGACATGGCTTATATCCTTGGGGTAAACAGGGTGAATGCCTTGTTGATGGTAGCACTTCTGTTATCGACACCCGCCCGCTTATCCTGCTTGTTCCGCCTGTTCTGCGAAAAAGGGACGTACTCGACTTTTTTTCACCGCAGCCAGCGCAATGCGCCATCCTGCGGAAATCGACCGCTTGAACGATCGGCGCAATGCGCTGCGCGCGCCCTATGCCCTACAGCCCTTGGCGGTGAGCAAGCGCAGGGCGAGATTTATCTCGCCCTGCATTCGAGAGCCGGATCAACGGCTTTCCTCGGGCAGATAACACAGCGATTGACCGGCGGGCGGCCTGCTGGCCCACTTGCCGGCGCACAGCTTGTTGCGCAGGCCCTCCCGGCAGAAGAAGCCGGATAGCCCGGCCGCGCATTCGCTGGCTGAACGCTCTTTGTACACCTGATCGATGCTCTTGCTTACCGGGGCTGGCGGCTCCGGCGCGACGACTTCGGGCGGCGGCGCTGGCGCGGCGGCGGCTGGCTTGGGCGGCGAGCAGAGTTCCGGCCAGGTACGCCTGGCGATATCGCTGGCTTGATTGGCCGTGAGATTATTTTCCTGGCGCAGCTTGGCAATGCCGGCGCGGCAAGAGGCGGGGGGCGGCCCGGCTTGCAGGCGCGCGATCAGGTCCTTGGCGGCCGCTTCATTGAATATGGGCGCTTGTTCGGCGGCGGGCTGGTCGGCGAGGCTTGTCGTTGTTTCTTCCTCTGCCGTTGCGGCGGGCGGCGCTTCTTCCTCGGGCGGCGCGGCAGGGGCTTCTGCGATCGTCGCGGCGGGAAGCTCGGCCTCGGCCACCTCGCTGGCGGGCTGCTTGAACAGCCATAGCCCAACGACCACGATCACCAGGACGAGCGCGGCCAGGCCAATCCAGAGGGCGGGCGATCTGGCCGGGGCGGCGGTCTCTGGTGTTTGTTCCGGGAGATCGTCTGACAGCGTAGCCGGCGCCAGGGTTTCGCTCCAGGTATCCAGCGGCGCTTCGTTGGGGGGGGCGGCTTGCGGCAGCGGGGTTGGCGTTTGTTCCGGGATCGCACTTGGTGGCGTATCCGGCGGCAGGGTTTCGCTCCAGGCATCCACCGGAGCTTTGCTGGGGACGGCGGCTTGCGGCGGAGGGGCTGGCGTTGCGGCCGGCGCGGACAGGGGAGCGCCGCATTGGGCGCAGAATTTGGCGCCATCCCGGTTGTTGGCGCCGCATTGAGTGCAGAACATGCGATTTCCTTTCAGGTGCGAACGGATTTTCCTCTCGGAGGCCGCCGGTCTATTTCAGCTTGTGGCCGCAGTTTCCGCAGAATGCGTCAGCGCTGCCGACGGCTTGTTCGCAGGCCGGGCAGGCGAGGGGCGTCTCGGTCGTCTCAGCCTCGGTCGCCTCAGTCTCTTGCGGCGCGGATGTTGTGGCTGCCTTTGCCGTCGTCATTTGTTCGCGGGCTTGTTGGATACTCTCTCGCGCCTTGTTTTGAGCGGCCTTGAGCCTCTCCTCGATGTCCTCGCTGCTGAGGCCATCGGTGACGTTGCCGTAAATCAGGCAATAGCCGGCAATGCCGAGGAGCACGGGCAGCACCCAGGCAACGGAGAACAGCAGAAGAAGGCCGACGGAGGCCGCGACGACGTAGCCGGAACCGCCGCCCCCGAACATGCTGCTCAGGCCGCCAAAGCCGCCGGCCTGGCCGATGATGGGCAGGGAGAGCGCACTGGTAAAGCTGATGCCGATGCCCAGAATGAACATCATGATGCCGGCGACCACACTGATGAGCAGGCCGAGCAACAGGGTATGAATGACGACGGCAAGCAGTCTCTGGCGGGCGATGGAAACGAGGAGGGCAACGGTTTGCAGGGTTGTCTTGCCGTTCCAGATGGCCGGGCCGGATAGGGCGGCGATGTAGAAGGCGGAGAACAGCGTCAGTCCGGTCACGATGACGCTGACGGGAAAGACGAAGACGTAGAGCAGCGGCCCGACGCCGGGAATCTTGCAGATCAGCAGGAGCAGGGCGACGCCGATGGCGATGCCGAGCACGAGGAGGAACAGCAGCACGGCCACGCCGAGCAGGCGGGGCAGGGTGGCCAGGGCTTTCATCAGCGCTTCGCCGATGGTGGGCTGAGGCTTGCCGGTCATTTGCGCATCAAGAATGAAACCGGTGGCCGAGAAGCCGGTGATGCAAACCAGCAAATCGATCACGCCACCCACGAATCCCAACAGTCCCGCCAGGAAAAAATAGCCGTTCATGAGGAGGCTGCCGGAAAGGAAGCTCAACAAGGCGGCAAACAGGGCGCAGGTAATCAGCGTCATGGCCAGCGTGGCGAAGGCCCGCCGGTTGGTCAGGGCATCGAGGGCGGACAGGAGTCCCTTGGTTTTTCCCAGTTGTTCGGCAACAGCGTTCATGAGTTTTCCCCTTGCTGGTATTGCGACTGGAATGACTGCCATTTACGAGTGACGGGCGGTTTGCTGCGGCGGCAATCAGGAAAATACAGCCTTGGAACGATAGCAGATTCTCCGAAAAAGAGGCTTGCCGCCGACGCCGCTCGCAGGGCTATCCGCAACGGCAATGTCAGGCGGCCTCAGCGTCTCTATGAGCTTCATCACGGTGGAGAATTCCGGGGTCGCCTGATTGCCCGCAAGCCGGAAATCCGAGGCCGGTTCATCAGCCGAATGAGCCCCGTCATGACAGCCAGGATCGGCAGGCCGGCGTAGATATTGAGCCTTTGCCAGCCCAATGCATTGACCAGGGCGCCGGAGAACAGGGTGGCGGCGGTGACGCCCAGGAAAACCAGCGTGTCATTCAGGGCCTGGACGCGGGCGGCTTCCTCCTTGCGGCAGCTTTCGGTCAGCAGGGCCGTGGCGCCGATGTAGAGAAAATTCCAGCCGATCCCGAGCAGAATCAGTGCCGCCTCGAAATGAAGCAGTTCGTTCCCCATCTGGGTGAGCGCAATGCTCCCGAGATGCAACAGGCAACCCAACAGCATGACCAGCAAAATGCCACACCGTTGAATGAGTGCTCCGGCAAAAAATGAGGGGGCAAACATGGCGACCACATGCCATTGAATGACTTCGGCGGTCTGGGCAAAGCCCAGACGCGAGCACATCATGGCCAGTGGCGTGGCGGTCATCAGGAGGTTCATCATGGCATAGCCAACGACGCTTCCCAGAATGGCCATGAGTAGTTTGGGATGACGGGCGATTTCAGACCAGGAGCGTTGCGTTTGTTCGTTTTCCACCCTTGCCATCGGCGGCAGGCTGAGGCCCAGCGCCAACACGGCGGCCAACAGCGCGATTCCGGTCAGCGCGAGAAAGCTGGCGAAAAAGGGGGGATCGAGCGCGTCCTTCGTCCACCGGGCGAGCGTCGGCCCGGCCACGGCGGCCAAAAGACCGCCGCTCAGGGTCCAGGAGATGGCTAGGCTTTTTCTCTCGGCAGCCACTGAATCGATTGCCGCGAAGCGATAGTATTGCCCGACCGCGCCGAAACCGCCGATCAAAAAGCCGGCCGCCGCGAACAGGGCGAAATTGCCAAGCCGCACGCCGAGCGCGGCGCATGCCAGGCCGATGGTGCCCAGCAGCGCGCCGCCGCAAAACGTGAAGCGCCGCCCGTAGCGCTCCATGAGCCGGGCCGCCGGATAGAGCATCGCCAGAGTCCCCAGATATTGGCTCGCCAGCGGCAGGGTGGCGAAGTTCGGCGACGAGAGGTGAGCGCCCACCCAGGCGGATGATGAGAGCACGAGGCTGATCGTGGTCATCATCGCCGCTTGGGAGAGGGCCAGCAGAAAGATGTTGCGGTTCATGGGCCAAACCTTGATGGTTCGTGGAATTGCCTCAGCTTACGTGGATCGGTTAGAGTCAAAATGACATCATTCCCTCGTTTTCTGCCATGTCGCGCCAATTGGTTTTTGTCGTTTTTCCCGATTTTCAATTGCTGGATGTGACCGGCCCGATTGCTGCATTCGAGATGGCCAACCGGGCCGAGCCAGGGGCGTATGAGCTGGTTTTGACCAGCCGGACGGGCGGAGCGGTGGCGAGTTCATCCGGCGTCACGCTGCTGACCCTGCCTTTTGCTCGGGTACTCGATGCCGATACCGTGATCGCCGCGGGCGGCGAAGGCGTGATCGAAGCCACGACCTGTACGGAGATACTGGCTTTCATCCGCGATCTCGGGCAAAAGGCGCGGCGCGTGGCCAGCGTCTGCTCCGGCGCCTACCTGCTCGCCTCGGCTGGATTGCTGAGTGGAAGGAAGGCGACGACGCACTGGCGGCGTAGCGCCGATTTCAGACGCCGCTTTCCCGATGTGGACCTTGATGCCGACCGCATCCATGTCAATGACGAAAAACTATGGACATCGGCGGGAATCAGCGCCGGCATTGATCTTTCCCTGGCCTTGATTGCCGATGATCTGGGCGAGAAGGTCGCCCGTCAGGTTGCTCGTCAGCTCGTCGTGTATTACCGCCGTCCCGGCGGACAATCGCAGTATTCGGCGCTGTTGGAAATGGGGATGCAAGACGGGCGCTTTGCCAGCCTGCTCGATTACATTCGCGGCAATCTGGACAAAGCGCTGACGGTCGGCGATCTCGCCGAGCAGGCCTGCATGAGTCCGAGGCATTTTGCCCGTTGTTTCACTGCCGAAATCGGTACGACGCCAGCCCGTGCCGTCGAGCGACTCAGGGTGGAGGCGGCAAGCGCCGCTTTGGAAAGCGGCAATGGCTCGGTACAGCTTGTGGCGCGCGAATGTGGCTTCACGGACGTGGAACGAATGCGGCGTGCCTTCATCCGTCTCAAGGGGATTCCGCCGTCGGCGGTCAAACGCCATTTTCGCTAGAGCGGTTTCCGCTCAAGTGCTTACATTTTTCCTTCTCCCGTCCCCCATTGGGACGGGGAAGGCTAGGGTGGGGGCCAACGACGTAGGAAAAAATATGGAAATTTGATTGCCGGGTTAATAGTGCCATCATGGCCGGCATGATTCTGAAGAAAACCGAACATCTACCGGCCGGCGACAAGGGCACCCGAGTGGCGCTGGTCTACGCGCTGGTGGCCGAGCGCCTGGGCATCTATTACGAGCATGGCCAGTGGCCGACGGTGGCGCAGGGGGCTGCTCTGTGCGCCGAATGGCTGGCCCGCTCGCAGCGCTCACTGGCACTGCCCGAACGCCAGCACTTGTCCGAGGTCAGCGACGGGCTGGCACGAGGCATTGCCGCCGGCTTGTCGCGTGAGGCCGGGTTGCATACGGCGCATGAGCTGAGCGAGTCGCTGTCGGTCAATTACTCGTCGGAGGTCGGTGCGGCGATCATGGTCGAGTGCGAGCGGGCGCTCGATTCTTGATCTGCATCGCGGTTGCGGCGCACGTGCTCGGCTAGGCTCAGACCTCCTTGCCCGATACCGTCCGCCGCCATGAAATTCCAGCCGTTTTCCTTCGCCACGCTACGCGCCGCGTTGTGCGAGGGCTGGCAACTCGCTGCCGCGACCCGGTACCCATCAGTCGCCTATGCCCTGGTGTTCACTGTGGTTGGCGTGCTGATTCTCGGCGGCCTTCTGGTCGCCGGCCTGACGCCGTTCGTGATCGCCGCCGCCGGCGCCTTCATGCTGCTCGGCCCGGTTTTTCTTGCTGGCTTCTACGGTATCGCGGCGGCGCACGAGGCCGGCGGGCCGGTCGGCGTGACGGCGGTATTCGCCGGATTTCGCCGTGCCGCGCCGGCGCTGTGGGTGCTAGCCCTGGTTTGTGCGCTGCTGTTCATGATTTTCATCACTGATGCCGCCATTCTCTACAGCTACATGGTCGGCAGCACGCCGGTGTGGCTTTGCGAAGTGCCGGCCGATTCCCGAGGTGTCGTCCGCTTCCTGCTGTGGGGCGGCCTTTCCGGCCTATGCATTGCCTTCATGCTGTATACCGTTTCGGCTTTCGCCGTACCGCTGCTGTGCGAGCGGCGCAGCGGCTTGGTCGGGGCGGTAGCGGCGAGCGTCCGCATCGTGTTCGCCAATTTCGCACCGGCCATGCTGTGGGCGCTGCTGCTGGCGGCGATCATCATCGGCAGTTGCCTGCTGTTACCCCTGCTGCCGCTGACGCTACCGTGGCTGGCCTATGCCGGCCGGGCGCTGTATCGGCGGGTGTTGCCGGCCGACTAGAGCGGTTTTCGTTCATGTACTGACAGTTCCAATTTTGTCATTCCTGCATGTTTCTAGCGGGAATCCAGCGTCTTTGCTTTTTCCAGCCGTGGTCATGTCCCGCTTTGCGGGGCGGTGAGCCACTGGATTCCCGCCAAGAGCGTGCGGGAATGACGAGGAAACTGCGGCTGACCGGCTTTGCGGGAAGGCTGTAAACATATGAATCAAAACCGCTCTAAGCCTCAGCCGGCGGCGCCGCGCTGTAGCCAGTAGAGCAGCGTGGCGTAGAGATTTTCCGGTTGGAAGGGCTTGGCGATGAAATCGTTCATGCCGGCGGCCAAGCAGCGTTCCCGGTCCTCGGCGAAGGCGTTGGCGGTCATGGCTACGATCGGCGTGCGTTCCCGCCCGGCCAGGCGGCGGATGCGCCGCGTCGCTTCAAGCCCGTCCAGGCGCGGCATTTGCACGTCCATGATGATCAGGTCGTAGTCCTGTTCGCTGGCGAGTTGGACGGCGATTTCGCCGTCCTCGGCGATGTCGGTGCTGAGGCCGGCGTCTTCGAGCATGATCAGGGCGATTTCGCGGTTGATCGGTTCGTCCTCGACGAGCAGGACGCGGCGTCCGCCGTAGTCGGCCAGCAATTGCGCCTCGGCCGAACCGGCCGTGGCGGCGAGATGTTCCTGGCTGCTGCCCTTGTCCAGGCGGGCGGTAAACCAGAATACGCTGCCCTGGCCCGGCGTGCTGTTGGCGCCGGCATCGCCACCCATCAGGCCAGCGATGCGGCGGGTGATGGCCAGCCCGAGGCCGGTGCCGCCATACTGGCGGGTGGTCGAGTTGTCCGCCTGCTCGAAGGTGGTGAACAGCCGCGGCAGCACATCCGGCGCAATGCCGATGCCGCAGTCGGCGACTTCGAAGTGGAGCAGGGCGCTGGCCTCGTCTTCCTCCAACTGGTGCACGCGCAGCGCGATGGTGCCGTTTTCGCTGAACTTGATTGCATTGACGGCATAGTTGAGCAGCGCTTGCTGTAGTTGCGTCGGATCGCCGAGTAGCGACCTAGCCATTGGGCCGATCTCGGTGATCAGCCGGAGCTGTCTATCCTGCGCCCGTTCGTAGAGCATCGAGACGACGTTGGCGCACAAACTCTCGGGGTAGACCGGCACATGTTCGAGCGTGAATTTTCCGGCCTCGATTTTGGAGAGGTCGAGGATCGCATTGATGATTTCGAGCAGATGGTGACCGGCGCTTTCCAGCTTGTCGAGTCGTTCCATTTGCCGTGGTGACAGACTTTCCTGGCGCATCAGGTAGGCCATGCCGGTGATGGCATTGAGCGGGGTACGGATCTCGTGCGACATATTGGCGAGGAAGCTGCTCTTGGCAACGTTGGCCGCCTCGGCGGCCTCTTTGGCGTGGCGCAGCTCGGCGGTCCGTTCGGCGACCTGGGCTTCGAGTTGTTGGCGATGTTCGGCCAAGTGCTGCTCGCTTTGCTTGAGTTGGCTGATGTCGGTATGGACGCCGACCATCCGCGTTGCCTTCCTCTGCTCGTCCCAAGCCACAATCTTGGCGATGGTGCGAATCCACTTCCATTCGCCGGTGGCCGTCCGGCGCCGGTATTCGATGGTCTCCGGACCGCCGGTGGCGACGCACTGGTGGAAGGAGGCGATCATCGCCGGACGGTCTTCCGGGTGGAGGTGACGGATCCAGTCCTGGAGTCCGTTGTGCAAACTGTTGATCGCCTCGAAACCCATTAGCCGCTGATATTGCTCGGCGGCGCGGATGTTGCCGGTCGCCAGTTCGAGGTCGAACCAGGCCTGGTTGGCCACGTCGAGCGCCAGGCGCAGGCGTTCCTCGCTGACGCGCAAGGCCTGTTCGGTGTCGATCTGATCGGTGATGTCGCGGGCGATGCCGCACAGACCGACGATTTCGCCCCGTTCGTTGCGGATCGGATGCATACGATTGTCGGCCCAGCCGATCTCGCCATTCGCTCTGCGGAAAATCTGCTTGACCTGGACGACCGACTGTCCAGCGAAAATTTGCTGGTCTTGCTGGTAATAGATGTCGGCGTAGCTTTCCGGGAAGAGGTCGTAATCGGTCCGGCCGACCAGTTCGCTCCAATGCGTCGTTGGCGAGATCAACCCGGCCATGGTCTGGCTGAGGACGGTGTAGACGTGATTGCGGTTCTTGAAATAGATGAAATCGCTGGTGACTTCCAGCATTCCCTTCAAATCAGCCGACTGCGCGTTGAGTTCGCCACCCACCGCAAGATGGCGGGCATCCTGCAAGCGGATTTCACGCGACGGACCGCTGCGGTCGTGGTTGTCGACCATTTCACCCAGGTAGCAGCGGATGCGACCGTCGGCGTGGCGCAGGCGGATGTTGAATACGGACGGTAGAGCGCCATCGGCGAACAGGGTGGCTGCCAGATCGGCATCGTCGGCATGGACCAGGCGCGGCAACAGGCCGGGATCGGCGATCAAGTCGGCCGGCGGGTAGCCGAGCAGTTCCAGGCTGCCATCCACGGCGCAAAGAACCGGTGGGCTGCCCGGGGTATAGCGGATCTGGCAAGTTGATACGCTCGCTTCCGGCATCGTTGATCTCTCCTCGCCGTCCATCATAGCGCCTGCCGGGAGCGGCCGCCTCGGTCAGGGTCAAATTTCGGTCGCCCGGCGTCATCAGCGTGGCGTTGCTGCCGGGTTGCCGTGGGTGCCTTGGCTATGTTCCGGTTTTTGATAGCATTTTTATACTGGCCTCCCTAGTATTGCGCGGTAATGAAATTTCCCGCCAACACAGCCCTCCGTCCGCTCCTCATCGGCTATTTTTGGGCGCTTGTCGCCCCGTTGCTGGAGACAGTGGTGCTCAGTCCGTTCTATCTGACGCTCGACCTCTCCAACGCGGCGCTGCTTTACGTGCTCGGCGTCGTCGTCGTCGCTATCCGCTTCGGCCCTGGCGCCGCCGCGCTGGCGTCGCTGATCGCTTCGCTGTGCTTCGCTCATGTGTTCGTGCCGCCGCATTTTTCGCTGGCCATCACCGAGCCGGCCAACTTGGTCACGGCCTTGCTGATGTTGTCGGTGGCGCTGTTGGTCGGCCACATGACCGCACGTATGAAGCGGACGGCCGACTATGCCGTGCAACGCTCGCGCGAGCACGCGATGCTGTACGACCTGGGGCAGGGGCTGGCCGGCGCGCCGGACCGGCAAGCGGTGATCGCCGCGGCTCGCGATTTCTACAGCCGCCTGCTCGATGCCAGCAACATCGACATCTATCTCCCGGAAGACTATCAGGACGAGCAGGCAGATATCTCGAAACAGGTGCGCGAGTGCGCCGAGCGTCGCGAAATCATTTCCCGTCCTGCCGGCAACGACCGCTTTCATGCGCTAGTGCCGCTGGCAACGCCGATGGGTGTTTCCGGTGTGTTTAGCTTTGAGGTCGGTTCGCGCCGGCTGGGTAGTCAGGACGCGGTGCAGTTCATCGAAACGGCGGCCTCGGTCGTCGCCGTTGCCCTGGAGCGGGCGCACTATGCCGAGCACGCCCGTCGTAGCGAGTTGCAGAATGCTTCGGAAAGCCTGCGCAGCTCGATTCTGGCGGCGCTCTCGCACGATCTGCGCACGCCCCTGACGGCGCTGGTCGGCATGGCCGAAACGGTTAGCCTCGGCAAGATTTCCCCGGAACGGCAGCGGCACATGCTGGAAGGCATCCGCGACCGGGCGCTATCGATCAGCCAGCAGATGACCAAGCTGCTCGACATGGCCAAGCTGAGCGCCGGCAAGCTGGAACTCAACACCGCTTGGCAGCCGATCGACGAGGTCGTTGGCGCCACGCTGCAACTGGTCAAGGCGCAGTGGAAGGAGCGCGAAATCACTGTCGACCTGTCGTCCGATCTGCCGCCGGTGAATATCGACGCGGTACTGGTCGAGCGCGTGCTGTGGAACCTGATCGAGAACGCCGTCAAGTACGCGCCGGCCAATACGCCGATCGAAATGCATGCCGGCCGCGTCGGCGAGACGATGGAAATCGAGGTCTGCGACGCCGGGCCGGGCCTGGCGCCGGAAACCATGGACAGGATTTTCGACCGCTTCCAACGCGGCAAGGCTGAATCCAACCTGCCCGGCATCGGTCTCGGCCTGTCCATCGCCAAGACCATCATCGTCGCTCACGGCGGCAGCCTGTCGGCACACAACCGTAGCGGTGGCGGCTCCTGTTTCCGCATCGTGCTGCCGCTCGGCACGCCACCCTGTTTCGACACCGCCGAGGCAGCGTCATGAGCGCGCCGGAAACTATCCTGGTCGTCGAGGACGAGCGGCAGATTCGCGAGGCCGTCGTCGCCGCGCTCGAAGGCGAGGGCTTCCAGGTCTGCGAGGCCGGCACTGCCGGCCATGCCGCCGTCCAGGCCGCCGGGCGGCGGCCGGATCTGGTCATCCTCGATCTTGGCCTGCCCGACCGTGACGGCGTCGATTTCATCCGTGACTACCGCGCCTGGTCGAATACCCCGATCCTGATCCTGTCGGCGCGCACACAGGAAACCAGCAAGATCGACGCCCTTGACGCTGGGGCCGACGACTACTTGAGCAAGCCCTTCGGCGTCGGCGAACTGCTGGCCCGGGTGCGCGCCCTGTTGCGCCGCCGCCTGCCCGGCACGCCCTTGCCCGATCCATTGATCCATTTCGGCGAGTTCGCCATCGATTGCGTCAGTCGTGCCGTCAGCCGTAATGGCGAGGCGCTGCACCTGACCCAGATCGAATACCGCTTGCTGGTTTTCCTCGCCGCCAACCCGAGCCGGGTGCTGACCCATCGCCACCTGCTGGGCCAGGTCTGGGGCGGCCAGGCGGTCGAGAACCACCAATACCTGCGCGTCTACGTCGGCCACCTGCGCCAGAAGATCGAGGCCGATCCGGCGCAGCCCCGGCACATCCTGACCGAGATCGGCGTCGGCTACCGTTTTGAACCCTAAGGCTGCACACTAATCGTTTAACCTTTTTCATTACCGCAAACCTGACTGAAATCATGAACATCGTCGTCTGCATCAAGCAGGTTCCCGACAGCACCCATATCCGGGTGCACCCGGTGACCAACACCATCATGCGGCAGGGCGTGCCCGCCGTCATCAATCCCTACGACCTGTTCGCCATCGAGGCGGCTCTGCAAATCCGCGACACGCACGGCGGCAAGGTCACGGTCATCACCATGGGGCCGCCGCCGGCCGCCGTGGCGCTGCGCAAGGCGCTGGCCTACGGCTGTGACGAGGCGGTACTGATCACCGACAAGATTTTCTCCGGAGCCGACACGCTGGCGACTTCCTACGTACTGGCCTCGGCCATCGCCACGCTCGGCAAGGAGCAGCCGGTCGACCTGGTATTTACCGGCAAGCAAACCATCGACGGCGATACCGCCCAGGTCGGGCCGGGCATTGCCAAGCGTCTCAATCTGGAACTCTTGACCTATGTCTCGAAGATCGTCGCCGTCAACCGGGAGGCCGGGAAGATCCAGGTCGAGCGACGGGCCGAGGGTGGCGTCCAGTTGCTCGAAACGCGCTTGCCGGCGCTGATCACCATGCTCGAAGGGACCAACGAGATCCGCTTCGGCTCGGCGCCCGACATGTTCCGTGCGGCGCGTGCCGAAATCCGCACCTGGGACCGCGAGTCGGCGGGCATCGAGGACCTCAAGAAGGTCGGCCTGAAGGGCAGCCCGACCGTCGTCAGCCGCGTCTTCGGACCGACGCCGCGAGCCGAGAAGGCGCAGCAGATTGCCTTCGATCCGGCGGCGCCGCAGGCTGCGACCGACGCGCTGCTGGAAAAAGTGCTGGCTGAGATTCCCAAGGTCGGCAAGGAACTGGAACGCCATAAGGTAGAAGCAGGGGCGGGAGCAAACCATGAGTAATGCCAAGACCGACAAGCCGATCAAGAAACGCAAGGTCAAACTGGAAGGTGATCTGCTCAACTACAAGGGCGTCTGGGTGCTGGTCGAGAGCGAGCGCGGCCATGTTCACCCGGTGTCCTGGGAATTGATGGGGCAGGGGCGGTTGCTCGCCGACCAGCTTGGTGTCGAACTGTGCGGCGTCGTCATGGGGGCGCCCGGTCCGGAATTGCAGGCGCAGTGCGAGGCTGCCTTCGCCTATGGGGCTGATCGTTGCTACCGCGTCGCCAGCCCGGTACTGGCCGACTACCGCAACGTGCCCTACACCCAGGCACTGACCGACCTGGTCAACCAGTTCAAGCCGGAAATCATGCTGCTCGGCGCCACTACGCTCGGCCGCGACCTGGCCGGCTCGGTGGCGACCACGCTGAAGACTGGTTTGACCGCCGACTGTACCGAACTGGCGATCGACCCGGAGGACCGCTGCCTGTTGTCGACGCGGCCGACTTTCGGCGGCAGCCTGTTATGCACCATCGTGACGCTGAACTACCGGCCGCAGATGGCCACCGTCCGCCATCGCGTGATGCCGATGCCGGAGGCGCAGCCGGAGCGTAGCGGCCTGATCGTCGACGTCGATCCGCACCTGGTTGAGACCGACGTGATCACCAAGATTCTCGATTTCGTGCCCGACGATCAGTCCGGCAAGCCGCAACTGCCCTATGCCGAAATGATCGTTTCCGGCGGCAAGGGCCTGGGCAAGGCGGAGAATTTCAAGTTGGTCTGGGATCTGGCCAAGACCTTGGGCGCCGAAGTCGGCGCCTCGCGGGCGGCGATTCACGCCGGCTGGATCGCTGCCGACCGTCAGGTCGGCCAGACCGGCAAGACGGTGCGCCCGGCGCTCTACATCGCCGCCGGCATTTCCGGCGCCATCCAGCACCGGGTAGGCATGGAAGCTTCCGATTGCATCATCGCCATCAACAACGATCCGAGCGCGCCGATCTTCGATTTCGCCCACTACGCCATCGTCGGCGATTGCGTGCAGGTGCTGCCGGCGCTGCGCAAAACCTTCGCTGCCTACCTCGGCAAGCCGTGAGAACAAAACATGAACCAGCCAACTGAAAAATTCGACGTCATCGTCGTCGGCGCCGGTCCGGCCGGCAACGCCGCCGCCTACACGCTGGCCAAGGCCGGCAAGAAGGTCCTGCAACTGGAACGGGGCGAATACCCCGGCTCCAAGAATGTGCAGGGCGCCATTCTCTATGCCGATGCGCTGGAAAAGATCATTCCCGATTTCCGCGACTCGGCGCCGCTCGAACGGCACGTGGTCGAGCAACGGATGTGGCTGATGGAGGAGCAGTCGCACCTCGGTACCCATTTCCGTTCCGACCAGTACAACCAGCAGCCGGGCAACCGCTACACCATCATTCGCGCCCGCTTCGACAAGTGGTTCTCGGACCAGGTGCAGCAGGCCGGCGCCCTGGTGCTGTGCGAAATGACCGTCACCGAGCTGCTGAAGGACGAGAGCGGCCGCGTAATCGGCGTCAATGTCGACCGCGAGAACGGCCGCATCTACGCCGACGCGGTGATCCTGGCCGACGGTGTCAACTCGCTGGTGGCCAGCCGCGCCGGCCTGCGCGAGGACATCAAACCGGCGGCGGTGGCGCTGGGGGTCAAGGAAATCATCTTCATGCCCAAGGAGACCATCGACGCCCGCTTCAACCTGACTGGCCAGGAAGGCGCGGTCATCGAAATGTTCGGCAGCATTTCCGAAGGCATGGTCGGCACCGGCTTTCTCTACACCAACAAGGATTCGATCTCGGTCGGCATCGGCTGCATGCTGTCCGACATGAAACAGCAGCAGACCACGCCGGTCGAGCTACTGGAGAAACTCAAGCGGCATCCGTCGGTGGCGCCGCTGATCGCCGGCGGTGAAACGCGCGAATACGCCGCTCACTTGCTGCCCGAGGGTGGTTACGACGCGCTGCCCAAACTATACGGCGAAGGCTGGATGCTGGTCGGTGATTCCGCCGGCTTCCTCAACGCGGTGCACCGTGAAGGCTCCAATCTGGCCATGACCACCGGTCGTCTGGCCGCCGAGACGCTGCTCGAACTGTTCGCCGCCGGCCAGCCGGCCAGCGCGTCCAACCTGGCCCGCTACCAGGCCCGCTTGGACGAGAGCTTCGTCATGAAGGACCTGAAGAAATACCGCAAGATTCCCGGCATGCTCGATCGCCAGCGGCAGTTCGTGGCCGACTATCCGGGACTGCTCAACCAAGCGGCATTCAATTTCTTCTCGGTCGATGGCCGCGACAAAGAGGCCAAGGAAAAGGAAATCATCGCCTCCTTCCGCCAACGGCGATCGCTGCTTGGCCTGCTTGGCGATGCATTCCGCGTCTGGCGCGCCACCCGTTAGGACAAGAACGATGATCAAAGTTGAAGAAAAGCTCTATCAGAACCGCTACCGGGTCGACGCCGACCGGCCGCACATCCGCATCCGCAATCCCGAGTTGTGCAACGAGCAGTGCGATACGCATGCCTGCACGGTGTGCTGCCCGGCCGGCTGCTGGTCCTTCGAGGACGGCAAGATCGGCCTGATTACCGACGGTTGCCTGGAATGCGGCACCTGCCGCGTGATCTGCGACAAGTTCGCGAACGTGGACTGGAACTACCCGCGCGCCGGTTTCGGCATCCTGTTCAAGTTCGGCTGATCACTTGTCGACCGGGAGGCGGGCCAACTCCGCCTCCAGTTGCGCCACGTGGTCGGCTTCCTCGCTAGCGAACTCGCTGGCCAGCGTGCGCACACGCGGGTTCGTCGTCATCGCGGCGATATTGGCGTAGAAAGCGTGGCTACGCCGTTCGCCGTCCAGAGCCAAGGCTAGCGCCCTGGCCACATCGAGAAAGCCGTCCACCCCTTCCCGGCCGGCCGCTTCCGGGCTACAGCCGTCCGGCCAGCGGTATTCCTCCGGGCGCAGCTGTGGCGGGCGGTGAAAGCCACCACGCTCAATGGCGTCCTGTAGGTGCAGCCGGGAGTAGTGGGCCATGCGCTCGAAGAAACGGACCACCTCCGGGTTGCCCTGGGTTTCCATGGCCGCCGAGAGTTCCTCGTAACGGCGGGCGGAGTCGCCTTCGAGAGTGATGGCGTGGGCGAGAAACAGATGCAGGTCTTCCATGGCGGTGGATTCCAGTCGGTCGGAAACCATAATCTACCGCGATTTCAGATTTTCAGCGGCATGCCTTTGTAGTTCCGGCCGTGGCTACGGGGTTTCCCGTGAGGGAAATCAAAATGACTGAACCGCGAATCCGGTAATCTAGTCGACCGTTACCGTGTTGCGTCGATGGCACCCAAGAGTCATGAGCAGCAAGCCCTAGTCGTTCAAATCGCCGGAAATGACCAAGAAATTTCCGTTGAACCCCAAGCATCCCGAGCGGACCTGCTGGGGCTGCGACAAATATTGTGCGGCCGACGCGCTGCAATGCGGCAACGGTTCCGGCCGCACCCAGCATCCGGCCGAGATGCTCGGCGAGGACTGGTACGAATGGGGCGACTGGGGCATCGTCGTCGACGATGCCAAGGACGACCCGGCCAGCGACCAGACCCCCGCCAATCCCTCCGTGCGATGAATTATCCGGCCTTCTTCGATCAACTCCCCGTCATCACCCTGTACGACCCCCTAGCTGAATTCCTCGGTGCCAGCGAAGGGGGCGTCCTGGAATACCGCTATCTCGATGCCGTCAAACTGGCCGGCCATTCCTGCCCCACCGTCGCCGCCGCCTGGAACATGAGCCGGCTGGCCTTGGCCGCGTTGTACGAAGCTGAACTGCCGTGCCGTGGCGACATCTGGGTCGAACTGCGGGGGCGCCACGACGAGGGCGTTACCGGCGTCGTCGCCAACATCGTTTCGCTGCTCACTGGCGCCGCCGGCGAGGGGGGTTTCAAAGGGCTCGGCGGCCGCTTCCAGCGTCAGGGTTTATTGCAATTTGCCGCCGCCGTGCCGCGCGAGCTGCGCTTTACCCGTCTGGATAGTGGGCGGTGGGTGGATATTGCTTGCAATACCAGCGTTATCCCAGCGGACCCGGTGATGTTGCAACTACTGCAGCAGTGCCTGTCCGGCGCAGCCGATGCCACCGTGCGCCGCCGCTTTGGCGAACTCTGGCAAGCGCGTGTGCGCTGTCTGCTGCTGGAACATGGCGACGACCCGGAAGTCTTTGCGCTCAGCATCGGCAATCGGGATTCCTGAGGCCGGCAACCCCGGCAGGGCCAGGGCAGGCTGCCTCAGCCCTGGCGCTACTGCAAGAAGATCGGCCTGCCCGTTAAGCAACTACGCTTTCAGCAGCCCGTGGCACTCTGAAAATGGAATTGTTCGGGACGGACTGAATATTGCTAAAACTGCCCCTCGTTATAATCCAGTTCTTTCACCATTTCATCATATTCCTCTTCGGTGATTTTGGCTTTTGTATTTATATTATAGTGTTTACCGGGGCTTGCCCGAGGTACGGGGGGGCCGCTGATGACATCAGCCATGCGTTGTGTCAAATAAGGGAACAGAGGGTTTGACGAGATTCTGAAAAGCATATTTGTGTTGATATCTAAAATTCCACGCTCTCCTTTGGTATTGGAAGCAAGGCCCAGGTTCAAGCCAAATGCATCTTTTGTTTTAGGATCTGGCGAGGAGCCGTATAGCGGATCATCATCGGGGAAGGGCAGCGAAACGTGAGAAAGGGAGAAAACATTCGGTGGGTAGATCAGCCCCAATTCTCTTACGGTAAAATCCTCGTCACCCGGTAAAGCACTCCACTCCACGGTACTGAAATTTCCGGCTGCGGAATTTCCGATGACGGTCATTTTGTAGCGTTGAGGTAAATCCGGTAATGTTTTCGCTATCATGTCAATAAAAAACGGGCGCACCAGCGGCATGAACGCCGTATCGCGATTGATGTCGAATATGACCAATTCGCTTCCATTATCCGGCAGATAGCTATAAAGGTCATTGACGAGCGCCGGCGTACTGACGGTGTAATCAACGATCGATTGAAAAGTAACGACGGGGGGAAATTCCTTTATTTGGCCATTTTCATAAAGCCTGGCGATCTGTTGCCTCATGTCGGTGATCAGCAGGCGTGCCTGCTTAACGGCGTTAACGGGAAACGAGTTGAACTTGAACGGATTGAACTCCGGTACGATGCCAAGCCACGCGGCTTTTTCAAACCCCGGAAGGAATGAAGGGATAGCCATTATTTCTGCTACCTTGGAAAGCCGTGTGATCCCGATCATCGGAGAAAGCAAAACCAATCTATCAGGGCGGATCAAGCTGTCATCCTCGAGCGCATCCAGCGCATATTTGACGGTCAGTGCGCCACCTTGTGAAAATCCCACGATATGCAGAGGCGTTCCTTCCGGACTCAGCTTCCTTGCCTCTCTCACCGCCAAGCGTGTGGCAGCCACCCAGTCTTGCCAGGTAACTTTCGTCAGCCCTCCGGGCACCGTTCCATGTCCCGGCATCCTAAGCATCAGCGTGGCAAAGCCTTTCTGGTAATACAACTGTGCGATATGCCGCACGCTATAGGGGCAGTCTGTCAGTCCATGCAGTAAAACAACAGACCCTTTCGGGTTTTCTGGAATCAGGAGACGCGACCGGTTCCAATCCTCTTTAAGGCTTGGCGGATAGATCCGGCTGCCTGAAAAATATCGATTGAGCGAAGCTCTATCATCTTCAGGCGTCTTCAAAACAACTTCATGGTAAACATCATCGAATATTTTATTTTCACGGTCGATGTATTCTTCCCAGGTGGCATTCTTCATTTCCGCAGCTGTCAATTCAACGGGCGCGAAAGTGTGCCACGGCTTCAATTGAGGAATATAAAACAGGCGCAAGGCAACGCCCGCAGTCAGCAGAACAAATAACACCAAAACGGTTATCATGGTGTATTTGAGCGGTTTTAAAAATTTCTTGCTCATTATTAATCCTTCGGTTGGCGCATTTAAACTGTTAGGCAAGTGCCTTCTGCGGCTTGGACATGAATACCAATGTGACCGCAGGGGAAAGTGTCTTGGTGGTAACGATTTCGTAACCGTGCCGCCGATATAAACGAATATTACCCTCACTCCTGGAGCCGGTGAAAAGCTCAAAGCCATGCGCATAGAGGAACTTGGCTTCTATGGCGGTAAGCAAAGCGCTACCTATTCCTTGCCCCTGAAACTCCGGTGCGACAATGAGACGGCCAATCTCGCACTTACCATCCTGGAGCGAAGCGCGGACCGATCCAATAATGGCCCCGCCTTGGCTGTACTTCAATACGCCGCCAGCCAAAATTTCGGCTTTGAGTGAATCGAGAGGCTGTGTAAGCGGAGGAATGGCCCAATCGTTGTACAGCTTTGCCTCGGACTCATAAGCATGCTTCTGCAAACTGAGAATTGCCTCAGCATCGTCGATTTTGGCAGATGTGATGTTGCTCATGCTCGGTTGCCTAACGTCTGAATTCACCGATTTGCGCGGCTTTTCGCACGGGCCCGGTGGAATGATTGGCTAGCCATCATTTTTGGAAAGCGCAACTCTGAGAAATGTTGCTTGAGCGCAATGTTAGGCCAAACGCTTGCAACAGTCCGACAAGCTTCCACGAATTTACCTTGGTTGTTTAAAAGTCCCCATAATATTCGATTAGTTCGACAATCTTATCATTCTTGAATTTGAAGAATGATGTAGTGAAGAACGGTTTACCCACATCAGCCGTTATTACAGAAATCCAAGACCCGTCTGCCAGCTCGTCTATTCTCTCGATATTATATTTACCAACCAGAGTATCTTTGTATCCCAAACAACTTGTCGCCATTTCTTCAAGCACCACATCCATCATCCCGGCGGCAGGACGGAATTTGTAGGTCGCATTGGGTGCAAAATTTTGTAAGATTTTTCCTGGGTTTTGGGTAGTCACTGCTACATGCATATCTTCCCAGTATTTTTCGATTAAATTAACAATATTCATCTTTTTTCTCCTTAGGTAGAACAGATCGGCGGGATTGCCTTAGCCTAACGTGTAGTAGACGACAAACTGTCAATCGAACACTGCTGTCTCTCCTGCGGGTCGGGCGCCGAAGCGGTTGGTGCCGTTGGTGGAGGCAATACATATTCGGCATTACAGCATACGGATCGAAGAGGCTTACGTCCATTGGGTGAGAGCCTTTGTTCGTTGCCAATGGCTACCTACGCCTGCTGGCATGCCCGCGTTTGCGGGCCAAGGATAGGGCGGTACACTGGTGTGGTTGAGGGGTGTTGCCGGTGAGGACCATATTTTGAGCGATTTGTTTTTGCAGCATCCGGAGGCTCTTCCGGTCGGCGTACCGCTGGCCGAGCGCTTGCGCCCGCGGACGCCGGACGAGGTGATCGGTCAGCAGCATTTGCTCGGGCCGGGCAAGCCGTTGCGCTTGGCTTTCGAGTCCGGACAGCCGCACTCGATGATCCTCTGGGGGCCGCCGGGCGTCGGTAAGACGACGCTGGCGCGGATGATGGCGACGCAGTTCAACTGCGAGTTCATTGCGCTGTCGGCGGTGTTCTCGGGCATCAAGGAGGTGCGCGAGGCGGTGGCGCAGGCTGAGTTGTGGCGGGGGCAGGGGCGGCGGACGATTCTCTTCGTCGATGAAATCCATCGTTTCAACAAGGCGCAGCAGGACGGCTTCTTGCCCTTCGTCGAATCGGGTCTGCTGACTTTCATCGGGGCGACGACGGAAAATCCCTCGTTCGAGGTCAATTCCGCGCTGCTGTCGCGGGCCTCGGTCTATGTATTGAAACCGCTCGATGAAAGCGAGATGGGGACGCTGTTTGACCGTGCCAGCGTCCAGGCGATGAGCGATTTGAGTTTCGCCGCCGACGCCCGCGAGCGGCTGGTCGGCCTCGCCGACGGCGATGCCCGGCGCCTGCTCAACTTGCTCGAACAGATGCGTACCGCGGCGCAGGCAGCCGGCGTGGCGGCGCTCGACGGCGAGTTCGTCGAGCGCACGGTGGCGCAGAGCTTGCGCCGTTTCGATAAGGGTGGCGACGCTTTTTACGATCAGATTTCGGCGCTGCACAAATCGGTGCGCGGCTCGAATCCCGACGCCGCGTTGTATTGGCTGTGCCGCATGCTCGACGGCGGGGCCGATCCGCGTTACCTGGCCCGGCGCATCATTCGCATGGCCTGGGAGGACATCGGCCTGGCCGATCCGCGCGCCATGCAGATTGCCAACGAGGCGGCGCAGACCTACGAGCGGCTTGGTTCGCCCGAGGGCGAGTTAGCGCTCGGGCAGGCGATCATTTATATGGCCGTCGCCGCCAAGTCCAATGCCGGTTACATGGCTTACAACGCAGCCCGCGCTTTCGTCGCCAAGGACGGTTCGCGGCCGGTGCCGGTGCATCTGCGCAATGCGCCGACCAAATTGATGAAGGAACTGGGCTACGGCAAAGCTTACCGTTATGCCCACGACGAGTCGGAAGCCTATGCCGCCGGCGAAACCTACTTGCCGGACGACATGGCCGAGCCGGGCTGGTACCGGCCGACGCCGCGCGGGCTGGAGGGCAAGATCGGCGAGAAGCTGGAGCATCTGCGCCAACTCGACCGCAAGGCACGAGGTAAATAGCCGTGCCGGATGGTACCGGGATGAGTCTGATCGAAAGCATCGCCCTGGCCGGCGGTCTCGCCTGGGCCAGCGGCTTGCGCTTGTATCTGGTGGTGTTCCTGGCTGGTGCCTTGTCTCATTTCGGCTATCTGCAATTGCCGGATAGCCTGGCGGTGCTGCGGCATCCGCTGGTGATTGGCGTCGCCGGCATCATGGCCACGGCCGAACTGGTTGCCGACAAGGTGCCGGCCTTCGATTCGCTGTGGGATGGTTTCCAGACTTTCATCCGCATTCCCGCCGGCGCCTTGCTTGCCGCTTTCGCGCTGGGCGATGCCGACCCCGCCTGGATGGTGGCCGCCGGCCTGATCGGCGGCACTATCACCGCCGGGACTCATTTCGCCAAGGCCGGCAGTCGGCTGGTGATCAACACTTCGCCGGAGCCCTTTTCCAACTGGTTGGCCTCGTTCGGCGAGGAGGGCATGGTGCTTGGCGGGCTGTGGGCGATGCTTGCCGCGCCGTGGCTGTTTCTCGGGCTGCTGGTGTTGTTCCTGCTGCTCGCTGGCTTCTTGCTGGTTCGCCTGGGGGCCTTCCTGGGCCGCCTGTTCGGTCGCGTATAATCGCGCCTCTCGGCTGCTCCGCGGCCAATCGTCCGTCATCAGGAAACGCCATGCTCGACATCCAACAACTCCGCACCAATCTCGATGCCGTTGCCGCCGGCTTGGCCAAGCGCGGCAAGCCGGTCGACTTCAGCGAATTCAAGGCGCTGGAAGCTGAGCGCAAGACCTTGCAGACCCGCACCCAGGATTTGCAGGCGCAGCGCAACAGCCTGTCCAAGCAGATCGGCGTGTTGAAGGGTAAAGGCCAGGATGCTTCTGAAGTGATGGCCCAGGTTGGCGCGCTCGGCGATGAATTGAAGGCTTCCGAAAACCGTCTGGGTGAATTGTTGGAAAAATTCAATGCGATTTTGGCCACGCTGCCCAACATCCCGGAGGACTCCGTGCCGGAGGGCGCCGACGAGACGGCCAACGTCGAACTCAAGCGCTGGGGCGTACCGCGCGCATTCGATTTCGCCGTCAAGGACCACACCGATATCGGCGAAGGTCTCGGCCAGCTTGATTTCGCCACCGCTGCCAAGATTTCCGGCGCCCGCTTCGCGCTGCTCAAGGGCGGCGTCGCCCGCCTGCATCGCGCGCTCGCCCAGTTCATGCTCGATACGCACACCGCGCAGCACGGCTACACCGAGGTCTACACGCCCTATCTGGTCAATGCCGCCAGCCTGTTTGGTACCGGCCAATTGCCCAAGTTCGAGGAAGACCTGTTCAAGGTGCCGCGCGGCGAGCAGGAGCCGCTGTACCTGATCCCGACCGCCGAGGTGCCGGTGACCAACATCGTCCGCGACGAAATCCTCGCCGCCGAGGCGCTGCCCTTGAAGCTCGTCTGCCATACCCCGTGCTTCCGCTCCGAAGCCGGCTCCGGCGGGCGCGACGTGCGCGGCATGATTCGCCAGCACCAGTTTGACAAGGTCGAGTTGGTGCAGATCGTCCATCCTGACCAGTCGTCGGCCGCCCACGAGGAACTCACCGGCCATGCCGAAGCCATTCTCGAAGCGCTCGAATTGCCGTACCGCCGCATCATGCTGTGCGGCGGCGACATGGGTTTCTCCAGCCAGAAGACCTACGACCTCGAAGTCTGGTTGCCGGCGCAGAACACCTACCGCGAGATTTCCTCCTGCTCCAACTTCGGCGCTTTCCAGGCCCGCCGCATGCAGGCTCGTTTCCGCAACGACAAGAACAAGCCGGAATTGGTACATACCCTGAACGGCTCCGGCCTCGCCGTCGGCCGTACCTTGGTGGCGATCCTGGAAAACCATCAGCGTGCCGATGGCAGTGTCGACATCCCGGCCGCGCTGCGTCCCTACATGGGCGGTTTGGAAAGACTGACGCCGTCGTGCTGACCATGATCCGCTACATCAACGCCGCGCTGCTCGACGATGTGTGCGCCGAAGCCAAGGCTAGCCCGCGTCGGCGCAAGAACCGCAACTTCCACACCAGCGACGACCAGCCCGGCCAGCGTTTGCTCAACGCCATCGAGCCAGGCTCCTACGTCATGCCGCACCGCCATCTCGACCCCGACAAAAGCGAGACGATGGTGGTACTGTGCGGCACGCTGGCCCTTGTCATATTCGACGATGCCGGCGCGATCATCGACGCCGCCAAACTCAGCGCCAACGGCGCGATGCTGGGGGTAGATTTGCCATACGGAACATGGCACACCGTCTTCGCTCTCGCCCCCGATACGGTATTCCTCGAAGCCAAAGCCGGCCCTTACTGCCCGCTCGCCGCCAACGAAAAAGCTCCTTGGGCCCCTGCCGAAGGCGACGCGGGCGCGGCAGCGTATCTGGCGAAACTGATGCAATCGTTACCCGAGCACGATTTGCCTTGAAGCACTTCCTTTCAAGGGTTTAGGTAGGGATGGGGTTGCCGCCCTGCCAAGTTTTCGCAGGCTTGGCGAGTGGGCAAGGGTTGCGAGACCCGGTTACAGCCTCGGTCTGTTGGCGGACGTCCCCGACATCCCGGACATCTCGCTGAACGGCTGTTTGGCTGCCATTGGCACGGTCTTGTTGCGGCTCAGGATGTCGTAATAGCTGCGGATGTTCTCGACCAGGATCACCGCTTCACCGCCGCGCGCTCGGCCGGCCTTGAGGCGCTTGTAGTAGTCCGGCTTGGCCAGCAGCGGCAGGATGCGTTTCATGTCGTACCAGGCGTTGGGGTCGGCTTCGAGTTGCTTGGCGAAGGTACGGGCGCCGTTCATGTGGCCGGGACCAATGTTGTAGGCGGCCAGCGCCAGCCAGGTTCGGTCCGGTTCCTTGACCTCGTCCGGCAACATGTCACGCAGGATATTGATGTAGCGGGCACCAGCCAGGATGCTTTCGCCCGCGTCGAGGCGGTTGCCGACGCCGAGGCGGTCGGCGGTTTCCTCGGTCAGCATCATGATGCCGCGGACATTGGTGTAGCTGGTGGCGTTCGGATCCCAGTGCGATTCCTGGTAGGCGACGGCGGCGATCAGGCGCCAGTCGAGGCCGCTGACGGCTTCCGCTGCCAGGAAGTAGCCGAGCAGCTTGGGCAGGGTCGTTTCGATCTGACCCAGGAACTTGGTGATGTCCGTCTGCCTCAACCGGCGGACATGGCCGAAATAGCGTTCCACCAGCCGGGCCAGCGTGCCGTCGCTGTGGATGCGCTCGACGAAGGCATTGGCGCGGGCTGCCAGTTCGCTGTTGGGGTGCGGTCCGAGCAGCCAGACGATGGGCTGTTCCTCGCTCAGGCGCAGCGAGGTACGCAGGCTGGGCACGTACTGGTTGGCCATATCTGCCAGTTGGCCATCCATGACCACGTACTCGACCTTGCGTTCGCCGAGGCGTTCGAGGAGTTCGAGAATGGTGTCCTGGTAAACCTCGACGACGGTGATGTCGGGAATGCTCGCCGCCAGTTGCCGCAGAGTAGCCGCCTGGCGGGAACTGGCCATGACGTGCACGGTCTTGCCGGTCAATTGCTCGGGTTGGGTCAGCGGTAGCGAAGCCTCGTGCTGGGCCAGTACGTCGCGCGTCATGAACAATGGCGGCGTCGCCGCGATGCCTTGTTCGGGCAAAGGCGACAGCCAAGCGGCGGCGAGGTGGTAGCGGCCATCGGCGATGGCCTTGTCGAGCCCAGCCCGAGCGACGATCTCGTAGCGCACGCCAACGCCCAGTTCCTTGGCGAAGGCCTCGGCCAGGTCGCGCTCCAGCCGGCCGACCACCGAGCCTTCATCGCCATCGTGGGTCAGCGGCCCAGGCCGGACGAGCACGACCAGATCATGCTGCGCCGGTGTTGGGAAGGGCAGGGGCGCCGAACGCCAGTCGCCGCAGGCGGCGAGCAAAAAAAAGGTGCTTAGAAGTAGGAGTCTGGTTGTCAGGAACATCGGTCGTGCTATTATCTCGCCCGCTTCGGAGAGGTGGCAGAGTGGTCGAATGTACCTGATTCGAAATCAGGCGTACTGCAAGGTACCGTGGGTTCGAATCCCACCCTCTCCGCCAAGCGACCACAAACAGGCACCCCAAGGGGTGCTTTTTTGTTGCCTTCTTTCCGTCCGTCACCGTTCCGCCGGCAGGCGGGAGGCTCACTGTACCCTGATAACGCGTGCGGGACTAGGCTGGGAACAGCCGATGGAGAACAATGGGTCGGTCACGGATGGCTACGATCTTGCTCATTCCGCGCCGGCTCTTGGCATAATCCGGCCCATGCTCGCTTACATCGTTCGCCGCCTGCTGTACGCCATCCCGATCCTGATCGGCGTTAATTTGATCACGTTCGCCCTGTTCTTCATCGTCAACACGCCGGACGACATGGCGCGCATGCAGCTCGGAGTCAAGCGGGTGACGCCGGAGGCGATCGCGCAGTGGAAGACGGAGCGTGGTTACGACAGGCCGCTGTTCGTCAATGCCGCCGCCGGCGGGGTGGCGGCGCTGACCGACACCATTTTTTTCCAGAAATCGGCGCGCATGTTTGTCGGCGATTTCGGCCGCGCCGAGGATGGCCGCGATATCGCCCGCGAGATCGCCACGCGCATGGGGCCGTCACTGGCCATTGCTTTGCCGACCTTCGTGCTCGGCCTGTTCGTCGCCATCAGCTTCGCGCTGACGCTGGCTTTCTTCCGGGCGACGGCCTTCGATGTCTGGGGCGTTGTATTGTGCGTCGCGGCAATGTCGGTGTCCGGTCTGTTCTATATCATCGGCGGCCAGTACCTGTTCAGCAAGGTGTGGCGGCTGGTGCCCATTTCCGGCTTCGGCGACGGGCTGGACGCCTGGCGCTTCCTGGTCCTGCCGGTGGCGATCGGCGTCGTCGCCGGCATCGGCGCCTCGACCCGCTGGTACCGGACGATCTTCCTTGAGGAGGTCTCCAAGGACTACGTGCGTACCGCCCGCGCCAAGGGGCTACCGGAAACCGTGGTGTTCTTCCGCCACATTCTGCGCAACGCGCTGATCCCGATCCTGACCGGCGTCGTCGTCGTCATTCCGACGCTGTTCATGGGTTCGCTGCTGACCGAATCTTTCTTCGGCATTCCCGGCCTGGGCAGCTATACCATCGACGCGATCAACGCCCAGGACTTTGCCGTGGTCCGCTCGATGGTCTTCATCGGCTCGGTGCTGTACATCGTCGGCCTGATCCTGACCGATATTTCCTACACCCTGGTCGATCCGCGGATTCGTTTCCAATGAGGGATTTTCAGATCGTCATCCTCTGGTCCGATGTGCTGGTCTGGCTGCTGCTGGCGGCTGGTATCGGCGTCGGCGTGCTGATCGCCAGGAGCCCGCCGCTGCTTGCCGCCTGGCGGCGGGTCAGCGCCAACCGGATCGGCATGGCGGCGGCAATCGTGCTGCTCGCCTTCATCGGGGTCGGTCTGCTCGATTCGCTGCACTATCGTCCGGCGCTGGAGAGCGAGTCAAGGCAAGAGCGGGGGCAGGAGCGGCAGTACGCAGTCGAGGTGCTGTCGCTGCTCGATCTGCTGGCGATACCGTTGCGTACGAAAAACGAGAAAACCTACTCGGCGCCTTTTGCCACCCGGCTGTATGCGATGGAAACGCTGGAGGTGCCGGGCCTCGGCACGGTGCGCGAATTTCCACGCTTGAAGTACGGTGGCAGCCATCTCGGCGAACGCGAGGACGCGGTTTTTGCCGACGCCGGCTTGACCGCCTTGCGCGTCGGCGCGCTGGCGATGCTCGGCTGGCTGGCGCTGGCCGGCGCGGCGGCGCTGGCGGTTGGCGGTTGGCAGACTGGCGGTGCGTGGGTTGGTGGCTGGCGGCGCATCTGGCGCGGCGAGACGGCTTTCGCTTGGAACGCGGTGCTGGCAACGCTGGCCGTGATCCTGCTGGTGGCCCTGCCGCTGTTCGCGCTGGCTGGCCAGTACCACGTCTTCGGTACCGACAAGGTCGGGCAGGATGTGCTCTACCAAATTTTGAAAAGCGTGCGCACGGCGCTGATCATCGGCTTGGTGACGACGCTGGTGATGCTGCCGCTGGCCGTGTTGCTGGGCATCGTTGCCGGCTACTTCCGCGGCTGGGTCGACGACCTGATCCAGTACCTCTATACCGTGCTCAACTCGATTCCCAGTGTGCTGCTGATCGCCGCCGCGGTGCTGATGATGCAAGTGGTCATCGACACCCATCCACAATGGTTCGCTACTGCTGCCGAGCGTGCCGACCTGCGCCTCTTGGCGCTGTGCTTCATCCTCGGCATCATGAGTTGGACCAGCCTGTGCCGGCTGCTGCGCGGCGAAACACTGAAGCTGCGCGAGCTGGAATACATCCAGGCGGCGCAAGCCTTCGGGGTTTCCTCGTGGCGGATCATCCTGCGCCACATCCTGCCCAACCTGATGCATATCGTGATCATCTCGCTGGTCATGGATTTTTCCAGCCTGGTACTGGCCGAGGCCGTGCTGTCCTATGTCGGCGTCGGCGTCGATCCGAGCATGACCAGCTTCGGTACGATGATCAACAATGCGCGCATGGAGCTGGGTCGCGAGCCAGTCGTCTGGTGGTCGCTGGCCGCCGCCTTCGCGGCGATGTTCCTGCTGGTGCTGGCCGCCAACCTGTTTGCCGACGCAGTGCGCGACGCATTCGATCCGAGGGTTGCCTGATGCTGGACGTAAAAGACCTGCGCCTCGGCTTCATCGCCGGCCGGAAAACCTTGGCGGCAGTGGATGGCATTTCCTTCGCCATTGCCCGTGGCGAAACTTTTGCTTTGCTCGGTGAATCGGGTTGCGGCAAGTCGGTGACGGCGCAAGGCATTCTGCGCTTGCTGCCGGCCGCCGGGCGGGTGCTCGGCGGCTCGGTACATTTCGCCGACGAGGAGCTGCTGGCGCTACCGGAAGCCGCTATGCGCGCCTGGCGCGGTGGGCGGATGGCGATGATCTTTCAGGAGCCGGCGACCAGCCTGAACCCGGTGTTGACCGTCGGCCGCCAGATTGGCGAGGTGCTCGAACGCCACCGTGCACTGACCGGCGAGCCGGCCCGCCTGCGCATGTTGGAATTGCTGCGCCAGGTCGGCATCGCCGATCCGGAGCGGCGTCTCGACGAATACCCCTTCCAGCTCTCGGGCGGCATGAAGCAGCGGGTGATGATCTCTATTGCCCTGGCCGGCGAGCCGGAGCTGTTGATTGCCGATGAGCCGACCACCGCGCTCGACGTTACCGTGCAGGCACAGATTCTCGACCTGCTGGTCGGCCTGCAGGCCGAGCGCGGCATGGGCATGCTGCTGATCACCCACGATCTCGGCGTAGTTGCCCGCATGGCGCACCGTATCGGCGTGATGTATGCCGGCGAACTGGTCGAAGTGGCCGGGCGCGAGGATTTCTTTGGCGCGCCCCGCCATCCGTACACTCAGGCACTGTTCGCCGCGTTGCCGGAAGTCTCAAGGCGTGGCCGCAAACTGGTCACCATTCCCGGCCAGGTGCCGTCGCTGGCGGCGATGCCGGCCGGTTGCCGTTTTGCCGACCGTTGCCCGCAGGTGATGGCGATCTGCCGCGAGCAGTCGCCGGACTGGCGTCCGGTGGCCGACGGACATCAGGTGCGCTGCCACTGGCAGGGAACTGCGGCCGCTACGGCGGTGGCGGAGCCGGCAGCAGTCGCGGTGGAAGGCGACGGTGCCGCCTTCCTGAAAGTAGCCGAATTGAAAGTGCATTTCCCGATCCGCAAGGGCATCTTGCAGCACACGGTGGGTCATGTGCGGGCGGTCGACGGGGTTTCGCTGGCCATCGCGCCGGGCCGCACGTTGGCCTTGGTTGGCGAATCGGGCTGCGGCAAAACAACGGTCGGCAAGGCTTTGCTGCAATTGATTCCGCCGAGCGCCGGCAGTGTTGTGCTGGCCGGCAGCGAATTGGTTGGGCTGAGCGGCCGGCGTCTACGTGCCGCCCGGCGGCAGATGCAGATGGTGTTTCAGGATCCGTTTGCCTCGCTCAATCCGCGCCTGCGTGTCGGTGAGATCATCGCCGAGGGCATGGCCGCGCTCGGGCTGGCGACGGCTTCGGCAGCACAGGCCGCGGCGGTGGCTGCGCTGTTGCAGCAGGTTGGCCTGCCGGCGGAAGCGGCAGAGCGCTTCCCGCACGAGTTTTCCGGCGGCCAGCGCCAGCGCGTCGCTATCGCCCGGGCGCTGGCCGTGCAGCCGCAACTGCTGATCTGCGACGAACCGACCTCGGCGCTCGATGTCTCGGTGCAGGCGCAAATCCTCAATCTGCTGAAAACCCTGCAAGCCGAGCTGGGTGTTGCCTACCTGTTCATCACGCACAATTTCGCGGTGGTCGAATATTTGGCGCACGAGGTGGCGGTCATGTATCTCGGCCGCATCGTCGAGCAGGGCAGCGCCGAGGAGGTGCTGGGCGCCCCCTTGCATCCCTACACCCAGGCATTGCTGTCGGCGGTACCGGTACCGCGCCTGGGAGAAGGCGGGCAGCGCATCCGCCTGGCCGGGGAAACGCCATCGCCGGCCAAGCCACCGGCCGGTTGCCATTTCCATCCGCGTTGTCCCAAAGCCACGGATTTGTGCCGGCAGACCTACCCGGAAACGACGGCGGCCTCGCCAACGCATCGCGTTGCCTGCCATTGGGCGAGGCTAGAGGCTAGAGCAGTTTTGATTCAAATGTAGACACACTTCCGCGTCCACGCGCTTTGCCCCCCTCGCCCGTAGCGGGAGAGGGGCTGGGGGAGAGGGCCGGGTGCCCGAGTCTAGCGGCGGTGGCATGGATACGCTGCTGGCCCTCTCCCGGCCTTCGCCGGTCCAAATTCTACGGCAGCAACAGATTGCTGAAGGGCCGCGTGTTTTTCCAGCGGTAGCCGCTGAAGTCGCGCATATCGGTGGAAAGAATGCGGCCTTCGCCCAGTTGCTCGGCCAGGATGACCAATGAGGCGTCGGCCAGATCCATGGGCAGGTCGCGGTACTGACGCATCAAGGCGGCGGCGTGCGCCAGCGCGTTCTCGGGCGGCGGCGGCACTTCGCACGCGCCTTGCGCGATGGCATCCATGAAATCCAGCGCCTGCCGGATGCCTACCCGCGCCGTCAGCAGGTGCGTCACCTCGGTCAGCACCGGCAAGGTGCTGACGAAGCCTTCGTCCGACCAGCGTTCGGCGGCGGCGCGGGCGGCTGAATGATAGTGATCGCGCCGGTTGCCGAGCGCGATCCAGAATCCGCTATCGGCCAGGATCATGGCGTCGGCGGGGAATAGGGCGGGGGATTTTCTTCATGCGCCGCCAGCGGCATTTTGCGTTCCAGCGCCTCGGTCAGATAGGACTTGGTGTTGGCCGACAAATCCTGCGGCCCTTCGCCCGCGCCGATATAACCGGCTAGCAGATCAAGCGGCCTGGGCTTGCTGCGGGTGTGCGCACGGTGATATTCGCGCAACGCGGCGCGCAGCAATTCGGAGGCCGAAACGCCGCTGCTGGCAAGCAATTCCTGAAACCGCGCCGCGTCAGCGCCAGTCAGGCGGGCATTGATGCGAACATCCGTGGGGGTAGCGGTAATGGGCATGGCAGCCTTCTCCAAGATTTGTCTTAACTGTATGACAAATTTGGGCGGATGTCCATCCCGCATTGCAGAGCGGTTAGAGTAGCGGTTGAAATCCGCGCCCGCCATCCGCATCTATCGGACATTAAATTTTTCCAGCGAAGGAATCCCATCCATGCGACTCGACAAATTGACCACCAAATTGCAGCAAGCCCTGTCCGATGCCCAGAGCCTGGCCGTTCGCGGCGATCAGCAGTTCATCGAAGCGCAGCACCTGCTGTTGGCCTTGATCGACCAAGAGGATGGCGGCACCCGTTCGCTGCTGGCACGGGCTGGCGTCAATGTGCCCGCCCTGAGGGCCGGCCTGGAAGCGGCGTTGAAGGGTCTGCCGCAGGTTTCCGGCCACGATGGCGACGTCACGGTCAGCCGCGATCTGGCCAACCTGCTGAATCTGAGCGACAAGGAAGCGCAAAAGCGCGGCGATCAGTTCATCGCCAGCGAAATGCTTCTGTTGGCCTTGACCGAGGACAAAGGCGAGACAGGCCGCCTGGCCAAGCAGCACGGTCTGACCCGCAAGGCGCTGGAAGCGGCGATCATGGCAGTGCGCGGTGGGCAGGGCGTCGATTCGCAAGAGGCCGAGGGTCAGCGCGAGGCGCTGAAGAAATACTGCATCGACCTGACCGAGCGCGCCGCCCAGGGCAAGCTCGACCCGGTGATCGGCCGCGACGATGAGATTCGCCGCGCCATCCAGATCCTGCAGCGGCGGACCAAGAACAATCCAGTACTGATCGGTGAGCCGGGTGTCGGCAAGACGGCCATCGTTGAGGGCTTGGCCCAGCGCATCGTCAATGAGGAGGTGCCGGAGACCTTGAAGGGCAAGAAGGTGCTGGTGCTCGACATGGCCGGCCTATTGGCCGGCGCCAAGTATCGCGGCGAGTTCGAGGAGCGGCTGAAGGCAGTACTCAAGGAGGTATCCCAGGACGAAGGGCGCATCATCCTGTTCATCGACGAACTGCACACCATGGTCGGCGCCGGCAAGGCTGAGGGCGCGATCGACGCTGGCAACATGCTGAAGCCGGCGCTGGCACGCGGCGAGTTGCATTGCATCGGCGCCACGACACTCGACGAGTACCGCAAGTACATCGAGAAGGACGCCGCGCTGGAGCGCCGCTTCCAGAAGGTGCTGGTCGAAGAACCGAGCGTCGAATCGACCATTGCCATCCTGCGCGGCTTGCAGGAGAAATACGAGTTGCACCACGGCGTGGACATCACCGATCCGGCCATCGTTGCCGCCGCCGAACTGTCGCACCGCTACATCACCGATCGCTTTCTGCCGGACAAGGCCATCGACCTGATCGACGAGGCCGCCGCTCGGATCAAAATGGAAATCGATTCCAAGCCGGAGTCGATGGACAAGCTCGACCGCCGCATCATCCAGTTGAAGATCGAACGCGAGGCGGTCAAGAAAGAGAAGGACGAAGCCTCGAAAAAACGCTTCGACCTGATCGAGGAAGAAATCGCCCGGCTGACCAAGGAATATTCCGACCTCGAAGAAATCTGGAAGGCCGAGAAGTCGGCGGTGCTCGGCTCGGCGCAGATCAAGGAAGAAATCGACCGTCTGCGCGCTGAGATCGTCAAGTTGCAGCGCGAAGGCAAGCTCGACAAGGTGGCCGAACTGCAATACGGCAAGCTGCCGCAACTGGAAGCGCAACTGAAGGCGGCTGATGCCGCCGGCAGCGATGACGAGAAGGCGAAGCACAAGCTGCTGCGCACTCGGGTCGGCACCGAGGAAATCGCCGAGGTGGTGTCGCGCGCCACTGGTATCCCGGTCAGCAAGATGATGCAGGGCGAGCGCGACAAGCTGCTGCACATGGAAGACAAGTTGCATAACCGTGTCGTCGGCCAGGACGAGGCGGTGCGCCTGGTCGCCGATGCCATCCGTCGCTCGCGCGCCGGCTTGGCTGACCCGAACCGGCCCTATGGCTCCTTCCTCTTCCTGGGCCCGACCGGCGTTGGCAAGACCGAGCTGTGCAAGGCGCTGGCCGAGTTTATGTTCGATAGCGAGGAACACCTGATCCGCATCGACATGAGCGAGTTCATGGAGAAGCACTCGGTCGCCCGCCTGATCGGCGCGCCGCCGGGTTACGTCGGTTACGAGGAGGGCGGCTACCTGACCGAAGCGGTGCGCCGCAAGCCTTACAGTGTCATCCTGCTGGACGAGGTCGAAAAAGCCCATTCCGACGTTTTCAACGTGCTACTGCAAGTTCTCGACGACGGTCGCATGACCGACGGCCAGGGCCGTACCGTGGATTTCAAGAACACGGTGATCGTCATGACCTCCAATCTCGGTAGCCAGATGATCCAGCAGATGGCCGGCGACGATTACGGCGCGATCAAGGTGGCGGTGATGGCCGAGGTCAAGACCTATTTCCGGCCGGAATTCATCAACCGTATCGACGAAGTGGTGGTTTTCCACGCGCTCGACGAGAAGCACATTGCCGGCATCGCCAAAATACAGCTCGGCTATCTCGAAAAGCGCCTGGCGCAACTGGAAATGGGCATCGTCGTCGACGACAGCGCCCTGGCCGAACTGGCCCAGGCCGGTTTCGACCCGGTATTCGGCGCCCGGCCGCTCAAGCGGGCGATCCAGCAGCAAATCGAGAATCCGCTGGCCAAGGCCATTCTTGAAGGGCGGTTCGGCGCCAAGGATACGATCCGTGTCCGCTGCGACAACGGCATCATGCGTTTTTCCCGCGCTTGAGGCGGGCAAAAAGGAAAGGGCGCCACTGCGGCGCCCTTTTCAGCTAGGCGGCAACCCCAGGTTTCAACCCGGTGCGACTCATTGCCGGTTGCCGTCGTTGCCGTATTGTTGTAACATTAGAAGTTAATGATTTACTAATTTGGATGTCACCATGCTGCGTTTCGATATTCCCCAAGTCTGTAGCAATGCCTATCGCCTGCAATCGGCGATGAACCTCACCATCGCCGCCCTGTATCTATTTACGCCCTACCGCTGGGTATCGCTGCTGCTGGTGATTGGCGGCTTCCTGCGCGGCTTTGTCTCGCCGTACTACTGTTTGTCCTACCGGCTGTTCTCCGGCATCACCGGCAAGCTTGGCCTGGGCAGGATGCAGAACGCCGGTTCCAAGATGTTCGCCGACAAGGTGGCCTGCATCCTCGGTGTGGTGATGGCGGCGAGCTGGCTGCTGGGTTCGGAAATCGGCATGATCCCGGCCACGGCGATCCTGATCTTCGCGTCGCTCGACCTGCTGACCGGATTCTGTGCCGCCTGCTGGATCTACACCTTGTGGTACCGGTTGCGGTCTGCCTGAACCGGTAAGTTGGCGCGAACGAGGCGTGGTGGCGACCTGTCCGTGCACGGCACGCTGCACGGCGCGGCCGGCAAGCATTTACGGCTTGTCTGCCGAATGGGTAGCAGCGGAAATTGGTGATTTTTTGATCGGGTTCCGTGCAATTCCTCACGGGCATACCTCGCTTGGCAAGGGCAATATCGGCTTGAGCGTCGGCCAGGGGTTGGCCGGTGCAAACAGCGTCATGATCTGCCCGATGTTCTTCACCAAGCCGCGATGGCGAACCTTGATGTAGCCGACCTGACCGTTCGTCGGCGACCCCCGGCCATCCAGCGCGGCACCTTCAGAAAAACACGGACAGGTCGTTAACAGGCTTGGGGGCAACGTGATTTTTCGGAGGTCCGCCATGAACGTCATCTACAGCAGCGAGCATTTCTGGATCCTGGCCTACCCAGCCCAGCAGGGCTTCGAGTTGTTCGACAAGGATGGGATGCGGACGCTGTTCCTGCAAGGTGCGTCCGCCCGCCACTTCTACAATGCGATGGAAGAAATTCCCGAAGCCGAGCGCGACTACGCGACCATCGACGCCTTCCTCGACGACTACTGCGCGGGTAGCGCCCGGCCCATCATTATCCACTGAGCACGGGGCAAGCGCAGGGCCCTGCCATTCATGGCGGGGTCGACAAGCAAGCCCCAGGCTTCAGCCTGGGGTGACTCACATGCTAGAATCGCGCCCATTGTCTTGATTACGCGGGGAATGCAGCCAATGGGCCAGGTCAATTCGAGCTATGTGTCCGATCACCAGACGTGGATGAACGAGCAACTGGAGAAGAATCCGCAATGGAGCGCCGACCAGAAGGCCGGCCGCGCCCTGTGGTGGGACAAGAAGCAGACGGTGGATGAGACGGCGCGCAATGCCGAGTCGAGAGTGGCGCAGAAACCTTATCCCTACGACGTCAACTTCTACGGCGAGTAATTCCATTTCCAGATCAACCGATTACTTTGTCGGCTTCGCTTGCCGTGCAACCGCACTGTCTGCGCTTCGCCTTCGCGTACTCGGCTGATCTAAAAATGGAATAAGCGCTGGCGGTTGAGCCGCCCAAACAAAAGCCGGTCGTTCGACCGGCTTTTTTGTTGCTTGGACCCGCCGTCGCGCGGGTCGGTGCTCAGGTGCCCGTTAGCGGCTTGACCACGCGCTTGACGGCGGTGTCCTCGGGGTGCGGGTGGATGGTGAAGCCGAGGCTGGTCATCAGGCGGAACATCTTGCTGTTGGTCGACAGTACGTCGCCGACGACGGCGCGGTAGCCCTTCATCCGGGCGCAGTCGATCAGCGCCGTCATCAGCTTGCGGCCGACACCGCATTTCTGCCAGTCGTCGCTGACGGCCAGCGCGAATTCGACCGATTCGCCGTCCGGGTTGCCGACGTAGCGGCCGACGCCGATTTGCTTCTCCTTGCCCTCGTCGTCGGTGATCATCGCCACCAGCGCCATTTCCCGGTCGTAGTCGATTTGCGTGAAGCGCACCAGCATGGTCTGGGTCAGCTCGCGCAGGGTGTCCATGAAGCGGTAATAGCGTGACTCGTCGGACATGGATTTGACGAATTCCTGCTCAAGGTCGGCGTCTTCCGGCCGTATCGGGCGGATGGTGACGACCTTGCCGTCATTCATCTGCCATTCCTGGATCAGGTGTACCGGGTAGGGATAGATGGCCATATGCGCGTAGCGGTCGCCGGCGGCGCCGCCAGCGTGGTCGATGACGATACGCGCGTCGGCGGCGATGGCGCCATGTTCGTCGACGATCAGCGGATTGAGGTCGAGTTCCATGATCCACGGTAGCTCGCAGACCATTTCGGAAATGCACAGTAGCACTTCCTTGAGCGCATCGCGGTCGACCGGCGGCATGTTGTGGAACTGGCCGAGGATTTTCGAGGCGCGTGTCGAGTCGATCAGATCCTTGGCCAGGAACTTGTTCAGCGGCGGCAGCGCGACCGAGCGGTCGCTGAAGATCTCGACATCAAAGCCGCCAGCGCCGAAGGAGATCACCGGCCCGAAGATCGGGTCGCGGAAGACACCGATCATTAGTTCGCGACCGTGCGGTCGGGACAGGAAGGGCTCGATCGAAATGCCATTGATTTTGGCCGTCGGGTGGCGCTTTTGCACCGTGTCGATGATGTCGTGATAGGCGTTGCGTACCGCTGGCGCGTTCTGAATGTTCAGGCGTACCCCGCCGGCGTCCGATTTGTGCAGCAAGTCCGGCGAATCGACCTTCATGGCGATCGGGAAGCCGATATGTTCGGCCAGCAACAGGGCCTCGGTGGCGGTGCGGGCGACCATGGTCTGCGCCACCGGCACCTTGAAGGCGCGCAGAATGGCCTTCGATTCCATTTCCGACAGCACCTTGCGCCGCTCGGCAAGCAGGGCCTCAATCAGCATCTTGGCCCCTTCGGCCTCGGGTCGGCCGTGCTGGCGGGTCGGTTCCGGCGTCTGCAACAGCAGGTGCTGGTTGCTGTAATACTTGGAAATATGGTGGAACAACTCGATCGCCGTCTCCGGCATGCGGAATGCCGGAATGCCGGAACTCTCCAGCAGCTTGCGTGCTTCGGCGACCTGCTCCTCGCCCATCCAGCAGCAGATCAGCGAACGATTGAGCTTATCGACGACCTCGATGATGGCCTTGGCGACACCCAGCGGATCGGTCATCGCTTGCGGCGACAGCATCACCAGCGTGCTATCGACGTTGGCGTCGTGGGTGACGGCCAGGATCGTTTCGCGATAGCGTTCCGGCGTCGCGTCGCCGCCGATGTCGATCGGGTTGTTGTGCGACCAGTTCGGCGGCAGCGCCTTGTTGAGCACGGCCATCGTCTCGTTGCTCAGTTCGGCCAGCGGAATGCCAAGATCGCCGGCGCGGTCGGCAGCCATGGCGCCGGGGCCGCCGCCGTTGGTGATGATGGCCAGACGGCTGCCCCGCGGGCGGAATTTGGAAGCCAGCGCCTTGGCGGCGTAGAACAATTGGCCGACGTTCTGCACGCGGACCACGCCGGCGCGGCGCACGGCGGCGTCGAAGACGGTATCGGAGACGGCGGCCATGCCCGAATGCGTCGTTGCCGCCTGCGAACCGGCCTCGTGGCGGCCGGCCTTGAGCAGGATGATCGGCTTGATGCGCGCCGCCGAGCGCAAGGCGCTCATCAAACGCCGGGCATTACGGATGCCCTCGACATACATCAGGATGTAGTGGGTACGGTTGTCGTAGACCAGGTAATCGAGGATTTCGCCGAAATCGACGTCGGTGGTCATGCCTAGAGAGATCACCGAGGAGAAGCCGACCTGGTTGGCCTTGGCCCAGTCGAGCACGGCCGAGCACATGGCGCCGGACTGCGAGACCAGCGCCAGGTTGCCGGGGGCGACGGTGATGCGGGTAAAGGTGGCGTTCAAGCCGAGTTCGGGGCGGATGATGCCAAGACAGTTGGGACCGAGGATGCGCACGTTGTAAGAACGGGCGATCTCGAGCATCTTGCGTTCGAGGGCGGCGCCGGCGTGGCCGGCCTCGGAGAAGCCGGAGGCGATGACGATGACGTTGCGCACGCCGCTGCGCCCGCACTGCTCGATGAGCTGCGGCACGGCCTGTGGGCGAGTGGCGATCACCGCCATCTCGACGCGGGCGCCGATTTCCTCGATCGACTTCCAGGCCGGCTGGCCCTGGATCGTCTCGTGCTTGGGATTGATGGCGTACAGCCGGCCCTTGTAGCCCGAGCTGAGGATGTTCTTGAAGATGACGCCTCCGACCGAGTTTTCCCGGTCGGAAGCGCCGATCACGGCGACTGATTTTGGTTCGAACAGGGCGGTTAGATAGTGCTGTTCCAGCATGGCTGTGTCCTCGGCAGCGAAAGCTATTGTGCAGCGCACAATTTTATCACGGAAGCTATCGCGAAAGCGTGTCCTAAATCACGGTTTCGACGGGGTATCGAGCGCCGGTTCCAGGCGGCTTTCGATCAACAGCGGTTGACTGAGCGTGCGGTGCACCGGGCATTTTTCAGCGATTTCCAGCAGCCGCTGGCGCTCGGCGGGCATCAGGTCGCCCTCCAGCGTGATACGCCGTTCGATGCGGTCGCGCTGGCTGCCGTCCACATCCACCTTGGCGTGCTGCAATTCGACGCTGACCCGGCGCAGCGCCAGCCCCTTTCGTTCGGCATACATGCGCAAGGTCATTGAAGTGCACGCGCCGAGCGCCGTGAGCAAAAAATCGAAAGGCGCCGGGCCGCTGCCGCCGCCGCCCATGCTGACCGGTTCGTCGGCCACCAAGCGGTGCTGGCCGACCTGGACATCCTGCTGGTATCTTCCCCTGCCGCTTTCAGCGACGACGACCACTGCATCCGCCATGACTGCCTCCGTGAATGAACCATTCAGCATGATACCGCCTTCGCCCTGGGTTGAGGCGCATGCCGCCCGCTTGCCGGCAGGACAACAGGTGCTCGACTTGGCCTGCGGCAGCGGCCGCCACAGCCGCCTGCTGGCCGCCGGCGGCTGGCCGGTACTGGCCGTCGACCGCGACGCCTCGGCCCTGGCCGCGCTGCGCGGCGTCACCGGCATCAAAACTGCCTGCCTTGATCTCGAAGGGGCAAGCTGGCTGCTGGCCGGCCAACAATTCGCCGGCATCGTCGTCACCAACTACCTGTGGCGGCCGCGCCTGCCCGACCTGCTGGCCTTGCTGACACCGGGCGGCGTGCTGATTTACGAAACCTTCATGGACGGCAACGCCGCCTACGGCAAACCGGCCAATCCCGATTTTCTGCTCCGGCCCGGCGAGTTGCGCACCGTGGCTGCCGCCACTGGCTTGCGTGAGATCGCTTTCGCCGAAGGCTATGTCGACTCGCCGAAACCGGCCATGCGTCAGGCGATTTGCGCGGTGCGGGAGTGAGGGGTTTTGCGGGAAAATGAAAGAATTCGAAGTCGACCCGTTAATCTTTGGGCGACCCCAATAGTGCATCCATCAGTCTTCGTTGAATAGCTGACTAATCACACCGGCTAAAGCAGCGATGCCAATAACAGGAATTACGACGGGGGCTACGCTACTGATCGCAGCGGCACCTGCAGCAATAGCTGCGGCGGAAACACCATCCAATTTTCTTTTTCGTGAATCACTTTCCAGTTCTTTCAGGGTCATTGCCTCCACTCTAAAATTGGTATCGCGGAGCTTTTCGATCAAGTGGTTCGCTTCCTCAAGGATGGAGTTCACGTCAGTATCGAGAACCTTGGCCACTTTCACAAGTTGCAGAGCAGTCAGTTCAGTTTCTCCTTTTTCGACGCGTGACCAAGCCGAAGCGGACATTCCATCAATGGCACTCGCAAGTTCTTGTTGTCGCATAGGCGGCTTATGTCTAGCGCGAAGACGAGAGATGACGTATCCAAGGATTGCACCTTCGGTTGTGGCCCCTACGATAGTTCCTGCTGGCACAGCCTTGGAAAAATTTTCGTTGGCAGTCTCAGTATTCATAATTACACCTCTATGGTTAAATCAAAACAGTGTAAATTCACCAAAAAATTTATGTATAAACGCACTTGTGGAAACGCTGGAGTGGCTACCATCGGCACAGTCTGGTGGAAAACGGCATGCGATGCTACAAACTGCTAGGCGAACGGCTCAGCACCCGCAAACTGGATCGGCAGGTGGCCGAGGTGCATATCCGCTATGCCATCCTTAATACCTTCTGCCACCTTGGCATGCCGGTAACGATCGAGATCGCCTAAATGATTTGAGGTAAGGAGGCATTGCGCATTCATGACGATTTATTCAACAAAGCCCATTACTTAACAGAGATCGATTAATTTTTGAGGCTAATTCGCTGTGGGGGTTTTCAACGATCTATCGCTGACCACACTCTAAAAAAATCAGCGATTTTTTTATTTCCATTTAATGGAAATTGTGTCTTGAACGCAAGCATCTGTACAAATCCTTGTGATGTAACCGTGTAGGCAGGAAAAAGGCTAGCGCGAAGCCAAGCGGCAGCTTGGGTTTCGGCGTTAGCCCCCAGTGACAGAGTTTCAGTCCGTCAACCAGTCCCACAACTTCTTGACGCCATACCCTACAACCAAGGGAGTGGCAGCTACTACACAGACCCCCGCAGCCATTCCTCCTCCTACCAAGCTACCAGCGGCAGCCAACGCCGCAGTGATTTCGGCGGCGGAAGCACCTGCTGTAGTTACACCAATGGCACCGACGGTACCACCACCGGCCGTCATGCCAGCTTTCGTTGCGTTGTCGTCATTATTCATGTTGATGATCTCCTGCAGAGCCGAGTTGAAAAAAGTTAGGAGAGGCTCTGGATTTTCATCCCAACTGACGCAATTATACATCTTGCGAAATTTGCAGCAATAGGGGTTGCAGGATTTTTGTGTCGTTGTGTAACTTGACCTGTCGATCGAAGCCGAGCGCGCGGCCAACGTGCAGCGTGAAAACGACATCCTTGAAGCGCCAGACGCTCATTGCGCAGAGGTCCGCTTCGATTTGATTTTCTTCCTCATCGCGCCTCGATTCAAAATTCAGGGGCAATCCGGGCATCGCGCAGGGATTGTGGTTTATTTGCGCCGATCATGGCGTTCAACTGTCGTTTCCCGCTTGCACAATGGCTTCCGCTAGGCGGGCGATACCGGCTGGCGACAGGTCGTCGGCGGTGAAACTCTGGTGTCGCGCCAGTCCGAAGTGATGATTCTGCGAGCGACGGTAGAGCGGGTCGTAGTGCAGTTCGAGTAGTTCGCCGACCAGTTCCGGCCATTGGCTGGTGGCGATGTAACCTTGCCAGCGGGCTATGGTTTCCCGGCTTTGCAGGGCATGTAGGGCAGCCAGGCGGTCGGCGAGGAATTCGGGACGGGTTAGCAGGTAGTCGTAATCGCGCAGCAGGAAGTCGACGCGGGCGGCGGCGGGGGCTTCGATGTTGAGACAAACCCCGGCGCGGATGTGTTCGATCAGCGTTTGTGGTACGTGCAGGTTGCCGATTTTTCGGCTTTCCGCCTCGACGTAGACTGGGCGGGCCGGGTCGAAAGCCTGCAAGGCCAGCAGCAGGGCGGTTTCAAAGCCTTTTTGCGCCGGTTGCGGCTCATCCGGCAGTACGCCGAGCACCGAGCCTTTGTGGCGGGCCAGCGCTTCGAGGTCGAGCGCCTGTTCGCCGAGCGCCGCGATAGCTTGCAGAATACGCGTCTTGGCGCAGCCGGTGGGGCCGGCGATGACGCGAAAGCACAGGGTGGCCGGCAGTTCTTGCAGGCGGGCGACGACGTGGGCGCGCCAGGCTTTGTAGCCGCCATCGAGTTGCCCGGCCGGCCAGCCGATGGCGCGGAAGATGGTGGTCATCGCGCCGCTGCGGTCGCCGCCGCGCCAGCAGTAGATCAGCGGCTTCCAGTGCTTGGGCCGGTCGCCGAAATGCTGGCGCAGGTGGCGGGCGATGTTTTCGGCGACCAGGGCGGCCCCGAGCTTCTTGGCCGCGAAGGGCGAAACCTGTTTGTACAGGGTGCCGATCTCGGCGCGCTGGGCATTGTCGAGTACCGGGCAGTTGATCGCGCCGGGGAGGTGATCCTCAGCGAATTCGGCGGGCGAGCGCACGTCGATGATCTCGTCGAAGCTGGCGAGATCAGCCACCGTGGGGCGTTTGGGCTTCATTTGAGCAGCGGAACGAGGGCGGGCCAGACGTGATCGAGGATCAGTGGCTGCGCCGCGGCGGTCGGGTGCAGATTGTCGGGCAGGAACAGCTCTGGCCGGCTGGCGACGGGTTCGAGCAGGAAGGGTAGCAGTGCGGTTTGCCGCTTGCGGGCCAGTTCGGCGAAGCTGGCCTGGAATT
>JAIRKE010000028.1 GCA_031260295.1 Azonexus sp. | reverse complement strand
TCGGGCTCGGGCTCGGGCTCGGCAGCGATCAGTGTGACTGCATCGGCCTCCCCGGGTGCGGCCAAATCGCTTGGCTCGGACAAATCAAGCACCGGTTCGTCGAGCGTCGGCAGATCGAGCACCAGTGTCGGCGTCTCGATTTCCGGCTCGACAAGCGGCTCGGCGACTGCCGGTATCGGGGCCGCCTCCGCCGGGATGGCAGCGTCTTCGACGCCACGCAGGCGACGGGCCAAGGCGACCAGCGCCATCGTATCGGGAACACTGCCGTCGCCGGCTTCGAGATGACCGACCCAATCGGTAAACAATGCATGGGCATCGTCAATCATCTGCAGCAATTCCGGCGTCGGCACCTGCTCCTGGCGCAGCCAGAGATTCAAGGTCTGCTCCAGCTCCCAGGCCATCTCGCCAAGATCTGTCAGCCCGACCATGCGGCCGCTACCCTTGAGGGTGTGCATGGCACGGCGGATGGTCGTCAGCGCCTCGACATAGCTTGGGTCGTCGCGCAATACCGCAAGCTGGTCGGCCATGGTGGCCAGCACCTCGATCGCTTCTTCGATAAAGATAGCCAACAGCTCGGCATCGATTTCTTCGTGGCTCGACTCGGCCAATTGCAAGGTTTCGGCCGACGGTTTCGGGGCCTCGCCGGCCCCGGCCTTCAGCCCGGACAGTGCGGTATCGACGGCGGTGCCAGCATCGAGCGCCTCCAGCGCGGCCTTGGCCGACTCGCCGAGCCGGTGGTCGGCGACCAGGTCGGCATCCTTCTGGATGGACTCCAGGTTGTTGCGGATTTCCTCCTGCAGGCGCCGATCCTGCGGCGCTTCCCGGAGAGCTTCGGCCAGTGCCTGGGTATCCCGCGCCTGCTGGACGAGATGGGCCTCGACCGTTGGCGTCGGCATGATGTCTTGGTGCCCGTCTTCAACTTCGCCAGCGGCCTCGATTTCGCCGTCGATGCGGCGGATGAAGGCCGCGAAATCGGTTTCGCCATTTTGCAGCGCATCGACGAAGAAACCGAGCAGCGATAGCTGGTTGGCGACCCGCTCGAAATCCTCGGCCACCGGCTGGTAACCAGGCTGGGCGAACTGGCGGATACGTTCGCCGCACTCGTTGAGGCTGGCGATAGCGCCGAAATGGCCGAGCATCGCCAGGGCACCACCGACCTGCTTGAGCGGCGCCTCAAGCGCCCCCAGATCGTGGGCCTTGGCCGGATTACGGAAGAAAGCGTCGAGCGCCTGCTCGATCTGCGCCAGGTTATTCTGGATTTCGCGCCCGACCTGGCCGATCAGCAGCTTTTCCTGGGCCTTGCGCGTCATCTCGTCGAGCAGCGGGATGCCAGCATCGGCTGCGGCCGGCTTGCCGGCTATGCAGGCGTAAAGGCGGGCGACCATCAGGTCGACCTGCTGGGCAAAATCAGTGCCGAGATGCTTGAAGTTCTCTTGCGCATTCTGCAGCAGCAGGATGGTCGTCGCGACCTCCATCGCCACGGTGTCGTTGTAGCGCGACGGGGCTTCGACCAGCCAGTTGGCCACGGCGCCGAGCCCCTGCCCCAGGCGCTTGAGGTCGGTATGGCCAACCTCATCGCTAAGCGTGGCGCACAGGTGGGCATTGTCGGCGAAACCAGCAAGGCTGCCGGCACTGCCGCTGCAGAATTTGTTCCACAATTCCTCGACCGCCGCCAGCGCGTCGCGCAACTTGCGCAAGGCCGCTTCCTGCGGGGCCGGCACGGCTGCCGCCACGGCTTCTGGAATCAGCGCCGGCAAATCGAAAGTGGACTGTACGGCGGCAACTAGCGGCGACCGGTCGGCCGGCGTGCACGCCACGTAGTACAGCGCCTCGCGCATGACGCGCTCGGCGATATTGCTCGAACCGCTGAGCTGGCGGCGAATCTGGGCGTCAATGCGAGAACAGAGATAGCGGGCGGCGGTATCGCCCCGCACGCTTGGTTCCTCAAGCGTGTCGAGGAAAGCCTGGGCTACCCACCAGAAGGTCTGCGCCGCCTGGCTGACCTGCTGCGCCTCAATGTCGGCCAGGGCCTTGCGCATCGCCGGCAAGCCGGCGCCGTTGCCGGCCGGGTGGCGCAACCACTGCAGCAAGCTCTTCTGGTAAGCGGCGCGGGCTGCCTTCAAGGCCGCCTTGGCCGGACCTGAACCGGGCACCAGCGCTACCGACCGCCGCGGTGGACGCAAGGACAGATCGGGATAGAACAGGTCGGCCGCATGCGTGACTGTCAGGCCACGCTCCTGCGCCAACGCCAAGTAGGAATCGAGTAGGCGCAGCGGCTGATTCGGCTCGCCGACCATCAGATCGTCGAGATATTGCCGGACGTCGGCCAGGACTTGGCGCACCACCGCCAGGCCGGACTCGCTGGCCGGCCGCCGGCCTTCTTCGTAGGCCTTGAGCAGGGCTTCGAGCGACTCGACGACCTGGGTCACGCCATCAAGCCCGACGATCAACAGCGCGCCGTAAACCTGATGAACGTGGGTATGGCAGAACTTCAGCGACGTGCTGTCGCCCCCTGCCGTGTATTGGGAAAGCGCTTCGACCGCCCGTTGAAGCGCCAGATCGATCTCGCCCTTGACCCAGGTCAGGGGTCCCAAATCAAATGCCGTGGCCACAGTCATATTTTTGCTCGCGCAGCTCCATCAATTGACTTTGAAGCCGGCAACCGAACCCTTCAGTTCCGACGCCAGGGCAGTCAGTTCGTCGACCGCCAGGGCGGTGCGCTGGGTACCGGCCGTGGTCTGCTCGGTGACGTGCAGGATGTCCTGCATCAGGCGGGCGACATTGGTGGCCGAGTTGGCCTGGCTCTGCGTCGAGCTGGAAATGCTTTCGATCAGGTCGGCCAGGTTGCGCGACACCTCGCCGATTTCCGACAGCGCCTGGCCGGCGGCGTCGGACAGCTTGGCCCCCTCGACCACGTCCTGGGTCGATTGCTCCATGGCGGAGACGGCGTCCTGGGTATCGGTCTGAATGGTCTTGACGATGGCGGCAATCTGCTTGGTCGCCTCGGCCGAACGTTCGGCAAGACGCTGCACGTCCTCGGCAACCACGGTGAAGCCGCGCCCGGCATCGCCGGCGGAGGCCGCCTGGATGGCGGCATTCAAGGCCAGCACGTTGGTCTGTTCGGTAATGTCCGAGATCAGTTCAACGATTTCGCCGATCTCCTGCGAGCTTTCGCCGAGACGCTTGATCCGCTTCGAGGTTTCCTGGATCTGGTTGCGGATTTCGTTCATGCCCTTGATTGAGTCCTGCACCGCCTGCGTTCCCTTCTCGGCGGCTTGCAGCGACTGCCGGGCAACGTGCGCCGACTGCGTGGCGTTGCCGGACACTTCGCTCATCGAGCGCGCCATGTCCAGGGCCGACTGGCCGGCTTCCTGAATCTCGCTGGATTGCCGTTCGGCGGCGTCGAGCAGCTCGGCCGAAGTCTGGCGGGCGATTTCGGTCGCCGCGGTCACCCGGTTGGCGGCGTCGTTGATACGGCCAACCAGCACGCGCAGTTCTTCGATGGTGTAGTTGATCGAGTCGGCGATGGCGCCGGTGATGTTCTCGCTGACTGTCGCAGTCACGGTCAGGTCGCCGTCGGCGAGGTCACCCAGTTCATTCATCAGGCGCAAGATAGCGTCCTGGTTCTCGCGGTTGATCAGCTCCGAGGCCTGGCGCTGGCGGTCAGCCTCAAGGGTACGACGGCGCGTGTCCTCAAGGTAGATCTTGGTGAGCAGGGCCAGCGTAGCCAGCGCAGCGGCAATCAGCACCACCAGCAGAACAACGTACATGCCGCGCGCAGTGAGATTGTCCTGGTAGCCGAGGGCCAGATCGCTGGTTGCCGTCAGCAGGTTCTCGCTGTCACGGAAAATCTGCGCACCTGCCTGTTTGGACAGGACCAGCGGCTGCATATTGCTGAGAATACTGGTGACCGCTTCCTGGTAGCTCTCGAACGACGCTTCCAGCTGCTTCAGCTTGTCACGGCTCTCCCCCTCGGGAGCGCTCTGTGACAGCCACTGCAAGATGGCGCGGGAAGCGTTGACGTCCCGGCCGAGCAAGAAGGCCGCCTCCGGGTTGATCTCGTCGCCGACGCGCAGCGCCGAGGCATTCTTGGCGATCCGCTGGGTCATCATCACCAGTTGGCTGAGCGCTGCGACATCACGCGCCGGCGCCCCGCTCCCTAGCTTGAGGGCTACCAGTTGCTCGCTCGGGCCGAGCATCTCGGCGCTGAACTCCTCGATCACGGCGACGTTTTTGGCGAGCCCGACCAAAGTGGCCTCCTGGCCGATCACCGTCAACGCATCTTTGTCGGTGGCTTCCCAGCGCTCGATCAGGGCGTCGAGTTGCGGCCGCACCGCGCTGGGAGAGGCCGGCACGTCGACGCCGCTGACCTCGCCGCCGATATTGAGGCGTTCCAGAAGCTGGGCAAAGGTTTCTCGCGATTCCCTCAACTGCGCGAAGGCGGCGGCATCGCCCTGCAATGCCAGCAGCGAGGCCTTGGCCAGGCGCTGCGATAGCATGCGCATCTCGCCGGCTGCGGCGACGTAGGCCGTACCGTGCGTGGATTGGCGGCTGTCATAGACGACCAGGGAGGCAATCGCCAGCATCAGCAAGGCAAAAACCGTCCCCAACCGCTTCATCTGCTGGATGACCGGTATTCCCGCCAGGAGGCCGGACAACGCCGGTTTTTTTTCGGCCGGACCAGCCATCGTAGCTGAGATAGTCATCGGCGCGGCAGCCTTGCCGCTTCCGAGACTGGGGAGTTTGAAACTGAAAGCCATGCTGATCCTCCGAAGTGGGCGCTGGGCGAAAAACCCCGGTCAAACCCCGATATTCATGAATTCACGGTCGGCAAGCAGCTCGCGCACCGACAGCTTGCGCCAGATCTTGCCCTGCACATCCAGATAGCGCTGCGCGGACCACGGCGGATCGTCCGGCTGCGGCGCCTCGGCGACGAAATCTTCCGGGTTCTTCAGGCCGAGCATGCGCGATACCAGCAGGGCCGCGTTCGAGCCGTGCTTGGCGCCGATCAGCAGCAGACGCGTACTGCTGTTGTGCGGAATCGGCAGACCACCGCGAAACAGCGAAAAATCAGTGACGGCATGCAAGTTGCCGCGAATATTGGCAATCCCGGCGAACCACGGGCGAGTCAAGGGCACCGGCGCCAACTGCGGTGCCTGGACAATCTCGCCACCGTCCGACAGATCGACCAGCCAGGCTTCGTCGCCGGCCTCTATGCCGAGCCAGGAAAGGGCGCCATGCCCCTGGGCGGCGTTGGTCAGCCGCGTCGAGAGGTAGGCCTGGAAATCGCGAAGACTGGTTTTTCTGGCCATGAATTAAGGTAAGGCAGCGATGCGCTTGAGCAATTCTTCCGGATTCAGCGGCTTGACCAAGTAGTCGACCGCACCCTGACGTAGCCCCCATATCTTGTCGGTCTCCTGCCCCTTGGAAGTACAGACGATGACTGGAATGCTCTTGGTTTCCTCGTCGCGGGTCAGCGTACGGGTGGCTTGGTAACCGTTAAGGCCCGGCATCACGACATCCATCAGGATCAGGTCGGGCTTGCTGGCCTTGGCCTTGGCGATCCCCTCTTCGCCGTTTTCGGCGGTGGTCACCTGATAGCCGGCCTTGGTCAGCACGTCGGCGGTGAAAAAGCGCTCGGTCGCGGAATCATCGACCACCAGAATGTTCTTGACGGGCATTCAGGGCTCCCCTGGGCTACGGATTGGAGTTTGCAGCCGGACCGGCAAAGGTGGCAACCGTTTGCAGCAGACTCTCTTTGGTGAAAGGTTTGGTCAGGTACTGGTCGGAACCGACCATGCGACCGCGCGCCCGGTCGAACAGGCCGTCCTTGGAAGACAGCATGATCACCGGTGTGGTTTTGAAACGAGGATTTTTCTTGATCAGCGAACAGGTCTGATAGCCATCGAGGCGCGGCATCATGATGTCGCAAAAAATCACGCTCGGCTGCAAATCGGCGATCTTGGCCAAAGCATCGAATCCGTCCTCGGCGAGAACGACTTCGCAGCCGGCCTGCACGAGAAATATCTCGGCGCTGCGCCGGATCGTGTTGCTGTCATCGATCACCATGACCCTGACGCCACGCAATTTGGATATGTCAGCCAATTCGCCTGTCCCCCAGCCTTTGCAGGCACTATAACTTATCGTTGCATCATACTACTACTAAAGTCCGATATCGACACCGCGACGCAAGCTTCCGGCCAGTTTTCGCCTCCGGGCGCCGGCCAATGCCGGATTCGGCTAAAATCTCCGCTATCTTACCCAATCCCCTGCACATCCGCCAAGGGTATGCCAGCCCATGAATCAATCCCCTTCGCCGCCACCGCCCGGTCCGCCCCAGGTACTCGTCTTCGCCGCCAGCGATCCGTCCGCCGGCGCCGGCATCCAGGCCGACCTGCTGACGCTGGCTAGCCTCGGCTGCCATCCGCTGACCGCGCTGACGGCCATCACCGTACAGGATACGGTCGGCATCGAGGGCGTACAGCCGGTTGCCGCCGAGCTGCTCGAGCAGCAGGCCCGCACCGTCCTCGAGGACATGCCGGTCGCCGCCTTCAAGGTCGGACTGCTGGGCAGCGTCGAGAACGTGCTGACGGTGGCCGAGATTGTCTCCGACTACCCGGAAGCGCCACTGGTGCTCGATCCCGTGCTAGCCTCCGGACGCGGCGACAACCTGTCGAGCGAGGAAATCATTTCCGCCATCCGTGAAATGCTGCTGCCGCAAACCACGCTGCTCACGCCCAATGCACCGGAGGCCCGGCGCCTGGCCGAGAGCGACGACGATGCCGGTGAACCAACGCTCGACGTCTGCGCCGAGCGCCTGATCGCCATGGGCGCCCAGTACGTGTTGATCACCGGCACCCACGAAAACACGCCGGAGGTCGTCAATACTCTGTACGGCTCCGCTGGCGTGATCCGGCGCGACCGCTGGGAGCGCCTGCCAGGCAGTTACCACGGCTCCGGCTGCACGCTGGCAGCCGCCATCGCCGGCTGCCTGGCTGGCGGCGCCAGTGTCGAGGAGGCGGTGCGCGACGCCCAGGACTACACTTGGCAAACGCTCAAGCACGGTTTCCACGGCGGCATGGGCCAATTGATTCCGGATCGCTTTTTCTGGGCGCGCGAAGACGGCGAGGGCGATCCCAACAATACCCAGTCGCAGCCAGATGAGCACTGAGTTGCGCGGCTTGTACGCCATCACGCCCGAAACAACTGCCGCAGATACCTTGCTGGCCAGCGTTGCCGCGGTATTGGCCGGCGGTTGCCGCATGCTGCAATTTCGCGACAAACACAGCCCGATGGCCGAGCGCGTCGCCCGCGCCCGTGCCTTGCGCGCCCTGACGCGAACGCACGGTGCTCGACTGATCGTCAACGACGATCTGGCCCTGGCCACCCTGGTCGATGCCGACGGCCTCCATCTCGGTGCCGCCGATGGCAACCTACATGCCGCCCGTGCCGTGCTCGGTCGCGACCGAATTCTCGGCGCCTCGTGCTACGCCGATTTCGCCGCCGCCAAGGCTGCGGTAGCGGCCGGCGTCGACTATGTCGCCTTTGGCGCGGTATATCCGTCGCCAACCAAGCCGGAAGCAGTCTATGCCCCACCGGCCTTATTCGAACGCGCCCGCCGCGAGCTGCCGGTCCGCTGCTGCGCCATCGGCGGCATCACGCCTGACAAAGCCCCCGCCGTGCTGGCCGCCGGCGCCGATCTGCTGGCCGTCATTACCGATCTGTTCACCGCGCCGGACATCGCCGCCTGCGCCGCCCAATATCAACGTCTTTTCGAGGAGCCCGCCGCATGACTTCCCGCAACCAGCAACTGTTCGAACGCGCCCAGAAACACATTCCCGGCGGCGTCAATTCGCCGGTACGCGCCTTCCGCTCGGTCGGCGGCACACCGCTGTTCTTCGCCAAGGGTGCCGGCGCCCGGGTGCAGGACGCCGATGGCAAGTGGTACACCGACTACGTCGGCTCCTGGGGGCCGCTGATCCTCGGCCATGCCCACCCGGAAGTCATCGCCGCCGTCCACGCCGCCGTCGGCGACGGCCTCTCCTTCGGCGCCCCGACCGAGAAGGAGGTCGAGATGGCCGACCTGCTATGCGAACTAGTGCCGTCAATGGATATGGTGCGCCTGGTGTCCTCCGGCACCGAGGCGACCATGAGCGCCATCCGCCTGGCCCGCGGTTATACCGGCCGCGATCTGCTGATCAAGTTTGAGGGCTGCTACCACGGCCATTCCGACAGCCTGCTGGTGAAGGCCGGTTCCGGCCTGCTGACCTTCGGCAACCCGTCTTCCAGCGGCGTCCCGGCCGATCTTGCCCAGCACACCCTGGTGCTGGCCTACAACGATGCACAGCAACTGGCCGATGCTTTCGCCCAGCATGGCGAGCGGATCGCCGCCGTGATCGTCGAGCCGGTGGTCGGCAATATGAATCTGATCGCACCGACGGCGGAATTCCTCAAAACCATGCGCGAACTGACCGCCCGGCACGGCGCGGTGCTGATCTTCGACGAAGTAATGACCGGCTTCCGCGTCGGCCTCGGCAGCGCCCAGGGCCTGTACGACATCACGCCGGACCTGTCTACCTTCGGCAAGGTGGTCGGCGGCGGCATGCCGCTCGGTGCCTTCGGCGGCAAGTGCGAAATCATGGAGCGGATCGCGCCGCTCGGCCCGGTGTACCAGGCCGGCACCCTGTCCGGTAACCCGATCGCCACCGCCGCCGGCCTGGCGACGCTGAAACTGATCCAGGCACCTGGTTTCTACGAAGCCCTGACCGCCAAGACCAAAGCCCTATGCGACGGGCTGGCCGCTGCCGCGCGAAAACATGGCGTCACTTTCTGCGCCCAAAACGTCGGCGGCATGTTCGGCCTCTACTTCGCCGAACGCTGCCCGAGCAGCTACGACGAAGTCATGGCCTGCGACAAGGAAGCCTTCAACCGCTTCTTCCACGCCATGATCGAAGCCGGCCACTATTTCGCGCCGTCGGCTTTCGAGGCCGGTTTCGTGTCCGCCGCCCACGGCGAGGCCGACATCGCCGCCACCGTGGCCGCGGCCGACGCTTGGTTCGCGAGCCAGAAATGAACAGCAGCTCCGCTTGGCTAGTCCTGTTCATCGCTGGATTGTGCGAGATCGGCTGGGCAGTTGGCCTCAAATACGCCGATGGCTTCTCGCGCCTGTGGTCGAGCGTGTGGACGGCCGGCCTGATGGTCGCCAGCGTTGTGTTGCTCGGCTGGTCGCTGAAGGTGCTGCCGCTCGGTACTGCCTACGCGGTGTGGACCGGCATCGGCGCGGTCGGCACCGCCGTGCTCGGCATCGTGCTGTTCGGCGAATCGAAGGAAGTAGTGCGGCTGCTCTGCGTCGGCCTGATCGTCGCCGGCATCGTCGGTCTCAAGCTGCTGACGCCGGCCGGACGCTGACGCTCTACCATTTCACGCTCTTATGTACTTCGCTATTTTCTGACGCAACGCATCAGGATCAATCGGCTTTACCACAAAGTCAGAAGCGCCGAGCGCAATGGCCGTTGAGACATTGCTCGCCGTTCCTTCGGACGTCAAGAAGATGATCGGCGTATATTTATGCTTCTCGAAGCTCCGTATAACGGGCACGAGGTCAAATCCGCTCAGTTCGGGCATTTTATAATCCAGCAAGAACAAATCGGGCGTAACTTGCTGCAAGACGTTTTTGAGCAGGGTCGGTCTTGGCAGTTTGTGCACCCTGAATTTGTCTCTGAGCACGAATTCCAGCGCCGCCAGAATATCCAGTGAATCGTCAACGGCAAGAATCAGCGGTTTATGCACCGCTTTCTCTGCCGCAACTGAAGGCGCAGCCTGCGGCATTTTTATCTCAGCGGCCTCATCGTTCAAATGCGCCACATATTCCTTCAATGTGGTCGCCCCATCAGGTCGAACATCGGCGCTCCCTGTCTTTTTTGCCGCCATGATTCGTGAATGGAGACCGTTAAAATCCTCCAGCATTTTCGTGGCATGAAAGGCGGCTGCGCGCCAGTCTCCTTTGCCGCGAGCGTGGCTGATGGCGAAAAGGGCATCAACACATGTCTCGCACTCAAGGCGCTTCATCAAAGTAATCATGGCTTCAATGCTTCGCCAATAGCGCATATCATCCGCTTCAGCACTGGCAACTTTTCTTAAGGCACTCGAAGTGTCAGGCGACTGGGCGAGAAATTCCCGGAGCGATTCAGAATACTCATCGACCGTCAGTGACGGTTGAATTTCGGCAAGTCGCCGTATATTTAAGTCATTCTGTTGCAAAAGAACTGACAGATCAAAATACCCATTGTCTTTATGGCTCTCGTTCATATATGACCCCTTGCGGTTTCAATTTGCGGACGACAATCAAAACAGGCTAGACCAATCCATCGCAAAAAGTTGAAAGCTTTTCAATGATTTGCTCAATATTATACTGTCGCGCACTTTCCCAAAGCCACGGCACGATCTCGCCGCCTGATTCATATTCGTAAGATTCAAGTTCCGTGATCGCCTCTTCCACGGTTTCCATATCATAAACTTTGCAGGCCTCCAGTATCCTGCCTAGCACATCCATGTCCGGCCTATCCTTTTTGGGCTTTGGACTAGTTACATCCAATCGTGCCAGCAGTTCCTCAATTGCGGCAATCAGCCGCCGCCCAGCAGTCAGGAAGAGGGCATTTCCGGCAGCAATAAAATCAAAATCTTCAGAGTTCGCCGCGTTTTCCAGCGCTTCTGCCATATCACCGACTGCGTTCGCGCAAATGGTGCGGCTCGATCCTTTTATTCCATGAACGATAATGCTGTAGTCGCTCAAGCTATCCGCTGTAACGCTTTCAATTTTCTCAAAAAGCAAAGCGGTATTCACCGCGAAAATACGCAATACTTTCAGATAAGCATCCACATCACCCGCGAAGCGGCCTATTCCATTTTCAATATCCAATCCGTCGACTTCAATGCCTTGCATCCGTCGCTCAAGTTCCCTTGGTCTGTCGGTAGCAGATTGCTCTGCCTGCTCATTCTCGCCATCCAAACGACATGGATCATTCAGGTTGCCGTACTGTTCAATAAACTGTTTTTCCTGCTCTCTATTCCGCACCCACTGGTGGATTATGGAATCCAAACGGCTAATATCAATCGGCTTGGAAAGAAACGCCTGAAAACCATTGCGCAAAAACATTTCTTCATTCCCGGAAATGGCATTGGCGGTCAGAGCGATTATCGGCACGGATTTTGCATATTCGGTTCCGATTTGTTCGCGGATTATTTGGGTGGCTTCAATGCCATCCATTTCCGGCATCATGTGATCCATGAACACGGCATTGTAACGCACGGTATCATCACGTATGGCATCAATAGCCTGCCGACCGCTAGTGACACAGTCAACCTGCATGCAATAGGGTTTCATCAGCCCTTTTGCCACCTCAAGATTTGTAAGATTGTCGTCAACCACCAAAATTTTTGCATAGGGTAATTTTACACGATCGAATTTCGCGTTCCTTCTAAGCTTGGGGTCTACATACCGTAGATTTTTCAAATTCTTGACGACTTCCGTTCCAATAACGCTGTCATTAACATATTTCTGTTTCAAGCGGACTGTGAATGTGCTGCCTTTTCCATATTCGCTTTCCACAGAAATCGCCCCGCCCATCATTTCCGCCATGCTTTTGGCAATAGGGAGACCCAACCCGGTTCCCTCGATTTTACGGTTGCTTTTAGTGTCTACCTGCTCATAGTTTATAAATAGTTTATCAGCGAACTCGGGTTTGATGCCTTGGCCGGTGTCTTTAATCCGGGCTGTCAGCCAAACCACGTCACCGTCACGAAGGCAGTTAATATTTAATTCAACGAATCCTTCCATTGTATATTTGAAAGCATTGGATAACAAATTACTGATTACCTGTTTTACCCTGAGTTCGTCACCAATGAGATACGCGGGCAGGCTCTGATCTATGTCAAGGATAAATTCGATCTGTTTTTCACCGATACGCAGAATGTTGCTGCTTACGATATCACTAATGAGGCTTGGGGTATCGTATTGGTTTTCTATAATCTCGAATTTGCCCGCCTCGATTTTTGAAATATCCAATATGTCATTAACGATAGACAAAAGCATTTGACCGGCACCATTGATTTTTTCGAGGTTGAGTTGCGCTGCTTCCGGCAGCCCATCCTCTTCAAGCGCCAATTGGGAAAGACCTATCACCGCAGTAAGCGGAGTACGCATTTCATGACTCATTTTGGCCAAAAAATCACTTTTTGCCTCATTGGCAGCCTGGAGTTTTTCCGTCATGTCGTGGCGCAGAATCGTGTTAACCATCATTAAGCTGATGGAACGCAAGATGTCTATTTCGTCGGGAGAAAAATCATGTTCACGTTGGCAGTCCTCAAAGGTGACTAGCCCCCAATGCTCTTCTTGCACATGGATCGGCACCACTAATATTGATTTAATATCATACCCGGAAAAAATACCTCGGTCTTGCGGCGACAGGGCTGATACTGGAACGCTCAAACAAATATCGCGCGAAATTGACTCATTGAAATCGCTACTGAAAACTGAATGCAGATAATATGAATTACGCGCGGCCAAGTTTTTACTGATTCCATATTCCGACAGCCACTCATATACGTGTTTATAACATAACGCACCGCCAATTATCACGTTCTGCCATATGTGGATGCGATCCACCTTCATAAAAGTTCCAATATGCTTCAAGACATCCATTAGCGAACTGTCAAATTTTGCATCATCCGTAATCGTCAGCAACAATGACGCCGAGCGATTGCTCATCTGCAACAATATGGCAAGTTTTTCAATTCTATTCTTCTCTTTTCTTATTTCAACCGCCTGGCCTTTAATTTTCCTGAAAGGTTTTACGACAAAGCCGGAAATAATAATCGCAACGACAAAGCCAACAGCCATGAGCAGAAGAAACAGGGATAATGAAAAAGCCGTGATTTTAGCAGCTGCCGCAGGGCTTTCATTCAGCGGTGCGGCAATCGCAATGTGCCATCCTTTGCCGTTATTACCAACCGGTTTGAATACACTAAAACGTCGCTGCCCACCAAAAACATATTCTCCTTGCCCCACCTCATCGCTCGAAATCATTTTTCGTAACAGCACATTTGAGTCGTGTAGGTCCGGGTCGGTCTCTGTGCTTTTGACAAGGTTGTATCGCTCAAGAACCAGGTGACGCTGGATATTTGCGATAATGGTACCTTCGCCGTCGACCATAAAAACGTTGCCGGTCTGCCAAAGTTTAAAGTCTGAAACTAGGTCGGAAAATATCAAACCCGGTACGCTTACGGATAGCACTCTGCCGTCTGCCATGGGTACAAACAAGCACATGGCAACATTGTTGCGTTCTGTGTCATAGTATGTTGTAGAAATATTCGATTCACCATCAAGTGCTTTCTGAATAGAAGCACTTGTGTCAATAGATGGAGATTCACAGATACCTTGTCCGGTTTTTGCGAAAATCCCATTTTTATCCACTACGGCCAGAGACAAAAAATCGTCGAACTCGGCCACTTGTTCCGCCAGGATTTTCTGCATCTCTTTTTTTGAATCGATGCGTGCTGCGCGCTCGGCCACCAACGTGGCATCCGATTTCAGCTTATTAATTTTTGTTGAAATAAGTTTTTCGGCAATGTCCAGAGCCAGGAACAATTCCTGCTCCATGATTTTTGTCATGCTTCTCTGGGCAAAAGAAAGGCTGAGCAAAAAACTTGACCCCGCGAAGACAAAGACAATGCCCATGATAATGATGATTGCTTTGATACGTAGTGTCATGTTTTCACCTGATTACGTGGTGCAACCGGATACCTGAGTCAGCGGTTCTCGGGCGGTGGAGCTGTCAAAAACCCTCAGCACAGGCTCCCATCATACAACCTCTCTATTGTCATTGAGCAAGCTGAATGGATGACTTGGGGGAGACTGGATTTCCGCCGAAGGCGGAGAAGCAGATGCGCAAAGCGGTGTTCCTGGCGGAAATGGAAACGGCCGTACCGTGGTCTCGCCCGACAGGCTTGAGGGAACCGTACTACCCGAAGCTCGCGGGCCGGGATCGAACGAAGTGGAATCCCTGTTTCAAGCGGAGCCCGCGCATGTTGGGACTCCGCTACCCTTCGTTCCCGCGCTACATCAGGAACAGGGTCGCCAGGCCGAGGAAGATGAAGAAACCACCGGAATCGGTCAGCGCGGTGATCATCACCGAGCTGCCGATGGCCGGATCGGCGCCGAACTTCTGGCGCAGCAGCGGAATGCCGACGCCGGCCGAGGCGGCGAGCAGCAGGTTGAGCGTCATCGCCGCGGTCAGCACCAGGCCGAGCGCGACGCTACCGTAGAGCCACCAGGCGGCGACGCCGAGCAGGCTACCCCAGAGCAGGCCGTTGATGCTGGCCACGCCGAGTTCCTTGCGCAGCAGACGGCGCATGGCGTCGGTCTGGACCTGCCCCATGGCGATGGCGCGCACGATCATGGTGATCGTCTGGTTGCCGGAGTTGCCGCCGATGCCAGCGACGATGGGCATCAGCGCGGCCAGGGCAACCAGTTTCTCGATTGAGCCTTCGAAAGCGCCAATGACCCGCGAGGCGATGAAGGCGGTGACCAGGTTGATGGCCAGCCACGCCCAGCGGTTCTTCACCGAATCCCAGACCGAGGCGAAGATGTCCTCCTCTTCCCTCAGACCGGCCTGGGCCAGTTGCTCGTGCTCGGCTTCCTCGCGGATGTAGTCGACGACCTCATTGACGGTGACGCGGCCGACCAGCTTGCCTTCCGAATCGACCACCGGCGCCGATACCAGATCGTAGCGTTCGAAAGCCTTGGCCGCTTCTTCTGCCAGATCGTCCGGCTCCAGCTTGACGAAATCGGCCTGCATCAGCACCCCGACCTCGACCTCGACATCGTTAACCAGCAGCACGTTGAGCGGCAGCACGCCCTTCAGATACTCGTTGCGATCGACGACGAACAACTGGTCGGTATGGTCGGGCAACTCGTCGAAGCGGCGCAGGTAACGCAGCACCACTTCGAGCGTGACGTCCTCACGCACGGTGACCATGTCGAAGTCCATGATCGCACCGACCGCGTCCTCGGGGTAGGACATCGCCGAGCGCAGTTGCTCGCGTTCCTCGGTCGTCATGCCGCGGAAAACGTCGTCGATGACCTCCTGCGGCAAATCGGGCGCCAGATCGGCCAGTTCGTCGGCATCGAGCGTCTCGGCGGCGGCGACCAGCTCGGTCCGCTCCATCGACTCGATCAGGCTTTCGCGGACGGCATCCGAGACTTCCAGCAGAATCTCGCCGTCGCGCTCGGCCTTGACCAAGTCCCAGGCAATCAGGCGCTCGTCGAGCGGCAACGCCTCAAGGATGTAAGCGATATCGGCCGGGTGCATCGGCTCCAGCTTGCGCCGCAGTTCGTGCAGGTGCTGCTTGTGCACGATGTCCTCGACCAGGTCGTGGCGCGGCCCTTCCTGGCGATGCACCAAGTCCTCGACCAGCTTATGCCGGGCGAGCAGGGTCTGCACCTCGACCAGGCGCTCCTGCAAGTCTTCCGTATCGGTTAGCTGGGCTTCTTCGCTCATGGTGCGGCGCGGCAAAAAGGTCGGTTATTTTAGCACCGGCGGTCGTTAGCGTCCTCAGGGCACCTCGGCCGCCGGCATACGCCGGAGGAGGATGGCGCTTTTTTTCGCCAGCCCCGGCTTCTCGCGATTGCGGTCGTAGAAGCGCGGATTCGGCACCATGGCGGCCAAGCGCGCCGCCTGCTCCGGCCCCAATTGCGCAGCGCTGATGTCGTAGTAATGATGTGCCGCCGCTTCGGCGCCGAACACGCCGTCGCCCCACTCGATGACGTTGAGGTAGACCTCGAAAATGCGCCGCTTGCTCCACAGATGCTCAAGCATCAGCGTGATCACCACCTCGTTGCCTTTGCGCCAGAAGGTCTTGCTTGGTGTCAGCAACAAATTTTTTGCCAGTTGCTGGCTGATGGTCGAACCACCGGCGGCGTAACGCCCCTTTTTCTGGTTCTTTTCGATGGCTTTCTGAATGCCGTCCCAGTCGAAGCCTTCATGATCGACGAACTTGGCATCCTCGGCAGCGATGATCGCCCGCTTCAGATGGATCGAAATGCGCTCGTAGGGCACCCATTGCTGGCGCAGTTGCGCCTGCGGATCCTTGAGTTGCAGCTCGGCCAGGCGCAGGTCCATGAAATGCGTCGAACCCGGATTGACCTGGCCCCAGAACAGCACCCAGCCAAGCAGCCAGAGGAACCACAAGAAACCCGCTGCGAACAGCAGCAGCAACAGCCGCCTGAACCAGCGGGCCAGCATTATCAAGACGCCAACTGACGGCGCAGTTCAGCCAGCAGCGCAGCCGTTTCCGGGCGCTTACCACGCCAGACGCGAAACGCCTCGGCCGCCTGCTCGACCAGCATGCCCAAGCCGTCGGCGCGGCGCTCCGCTCTCTGCATCCGTGCTTGTCGCAGGAAGGGCGTCTCGCCCTTGCCGTACATCATGTCGTAGGCCAGCGCCCCGGCCGCGAACAGCCCGGCCGGCAACGGCAGGCTTTCTCCGGCAAGACTGGCCGAGGTGGCGTTGATTACCAGATCAAAGGATTTGCCTGCCAGTTCGGCGAAACTCCCTGCCGTCACGGCCGCAATATCGGCAAAAGCCCTGGCCAGCGCCGAGGCCCTGTCGGCGCTCCGATTGGCAATGTGCAGGCTGGCCGGCTTCCCGGCCAGCAGCGGCGCGATCACGCCACGGGCGCCGCCGCCCGCGCCGAGCAGCAGGATGCGCCGACCGGCCAGCGGGAAGACGAGGTTGCCGGTAATGTCGCGCACCAAGCCGGCACCATCGGTGTTGTCGCCCAATATCTCGCCATCACGGAAGCTGAGCGTATTGACCGCGCCGGCCCGGGCGGCCCGCTCGGAAAGGCGGCTGCTCAGACGGCAGGCTTCTTCCTTGAACGGCACCGTGACATTGGCCCCGCGTCCGCCCGCTGCGACGAATTCGGCAATGGCGGCAGCGAAACCATCGACCGGGGCCAGCCGCGCCTCGTAGCGCAGATCCTCGCCGGTAGCGGCGGCGAAGGCGGCATGAATGGCCGGTGAGCGGGAATGGGCGATCGGGTTGCCGAAAACAGCGTAGAGGTCGGACATGGCGTGCTCGGTTCAGGGTGTCCGGCTTATTGGACGTGACGAATGCTCAGCGCGGCGCGGCGGCCGTATTCAGCGCGTCGCCCTGGGTGAAATGCCAGGTGCGGGCAAAGGAGAGAATCGTCGCGCCATTGAGCGGCTCGCGCGGCACCGGCCCGAATGGCCCGGCCATGCGCAGGATGCGCAGCGCCGCCTGGTCGAGTATCTTGTGGCCGGAGGAGCGGGAAATTTCGGCGTTGTAGATGCTGCCGTCCTCGGCGCTCAACTCGACGTAAATGACCACGGAACCGTATAGCTTGCCACGCGCTTCCTCCGGGTAATTCAGCGTGCCGATGCGCTCGATTTTCAGTTTCCAGGCATCGAGATAGGCTGCCAGCTTGTATTCCTCGGTGCGCGCGCCGACGAATTTCTTGCGCGGCCGCTTGTTGTATTCCTCGGTGTTCCTGCTGACTTCGGCTTCCAGTTGCATCATCGCCCGCGCCCTTTCGGCCAAGTCGAGGCCGGAAAGCGGGCTGGCCGGCGTTGGCTGCTCGCTGGCCGTGTTGCTGCTGCTCACCGTCCGCGTACTCTTGGCCTGGGTCAGCATGGCCTGCTGGGCCGCTTCCAATTCCTGGACGCGCCGCTTCATCTGTTGCAGATTGTCGCCGTCGGTTTGCCGCGTGGTCGGCGGCAGCGGCGTCTTGGCCCGGCGGTTTTCATCCGTCGAGCCGCCGCCGTCGAGATTGGCCTGGGCCAGCGCCTGGGCGTCGGTCGGCTTGCGCGCCGACTTGGCATTGACCAGGATGATGTCCAGCGCCTTGTCGCGGATGGTCTGCGAGGCGTTGGGAAAATGAAAATGGACCAGCATCAGCGCCGCATGAACGGCCAGCGATATACCGATCGCCCACCACAACCTGCGGTCACCTTGCTCGACCGCTTGCCCGTGGAGCGCTGCCGTGCTCACTGCTCTTCTTCCTCCAGGGCTTCGGCCAGATCCTGCTCGCCGAGCAGGCCGACGAAGCGACAGCTGAGTTCCGGCGCCAACAGATCGATTTCCGCCACCGCCAGATGCACGCGCTGCCCCGGTGCCAGATCGGCCGGCAGCGACGGCACGCGCAGCAGCAACGGCAAGTGGTCGAGCTTGACCAGTTGCTCGCGGCGCACGGTCGCATCGATCTCGGCGATGCCGTGCTGCTGCAGCCAGCGTAGACACCAATAACGCTCCATCACGCGCTGGAAATCGCCATAGGCAGCGTAGGTTTGCTCGAAATCGCGCATCGCGCCGAACAGTTCGGCCGATTTCCGGGCGAAGGGTGGGGCCTCTCCGCGCAAACAGGCAATCAGTTGCCATTGGTTGATCAGATCGCAATAGCGGCGCAGCGGCGAAGTCATCCAGGCGTACTGCGGCACGCCAAGTCCTTCGTGCGGCAACGGCGAGGTGGTCATCCGCGCCTTGCCTTGGCTTTGCGCCCGGTACAGGCAGGCGATGTTCTTCTCGGCCAGCAGGCCGCCCCAAATCGAGTTGGCGACGATCATCAGTTCGGCCACCAGCTTGTCGAGCGGACTGCCGCGCTTGCGCTCGACGATCTCGACTGTACACGCCTCCGGATCGGCCAGATCGCCGACGATGGCGAAATTGTAGTCATGCACGCCCTGGATCGCCGACGGCTTGCCGCGCCGCCCTTCGCAGGCATTGGCAAAATGCCACAGATAGAGCAACTCGTCCTTAAACGGCTGGTCGGGCAGCGGCCCATCCACCGTGTCTTCGTTGAACCACGGCTCGACTTCGTGGTGACGCAAGTTGGCGGCGATATGCACAATTTCCAGCCGCGATTCGTGGTCGACGATTTCCAGCGCCTCGTTGACGGTCAGGTAGAGCGACACCGCCGGACAATCGACGCCGCCGGCCAGCGTGTAGTTCTGCACCACGGCATCGGGCAACATGGTGATCTTGTTGCCCGGCATGTAGACGGTTGATAAGCGCGCCCGGGCAATGCCGTCGAGCGGCGAGCCGTGCTCGATGGCCAACCCCGGCGCGGCGATGTGGATGCCGATGCGGGTGCCGACACCGGGCAGTTCGACCACCGACAGGGCATCGTCGATCTCGGTGGTATGCGCGTCGTCAATCGAGAAGGCACGGACGTCGGCGCGCGCCAAATCGGCTGGCGCGGCGGGCGGCTCGACGACCGGGAAGCCAGTACCCTTGGGAAACTGCTCATGCAGAAAACGACGGTAATGCAGGTGATAGGCCGATTTGATGGCACCGCAACGGAACAGCAACTGCGCCGCCGTCAACCCGGTAGCGGCACAGGCCGCCTCAAAAGCCTTGGTCTCCGGCCGGTTGCGATCCGGCGCATAGAGCAGAGCGTCGCTCAGCGTGGCAATCTCCGGCGGCAGGTGGAAGGCCTTCAGCTCGGCGATCCAGCCTTCGATCGCCAGCGCTTGCTGACGTTTTTTTTCAAGATTGGCCAGAGCAGCCGCGAGAATGTCGGCAGGCGCCTTGCGGAAACGGCCCTTGCCTTTGCGGTGGAAATAGACGGGCGCGGCATGGAGGGCGAGCAGCACCGCCGTCGCTTCGCCCGGGGCGGGTTCGCGTCCGTAGTAATCACGGGCAAAATCCAGAAATGAAAATTCGCCATCGCTGACACACTCCCAGAGGAAATCCGCCTCGATCCCTTCGGCCAGCGGCGCCGCCTGTTCCAGCAGAGCCGCCGGCGCTGGTTTGTCGAACCGCAACAACACCGTTGCCGCCTTGATTTTGCTGCGCTTGCCGGACGGCATCTCGATTTGCAGGGAGCTGTCGTTGTCGGCCATGACGGCGCCGGCCTTGAAGCCGCCGTCTTCTTCAAACAATACGTTCATCATCGGGATTATATCCCGGCAAATTCAAGTATTTGCGGCAACAATTCGGGAAAACGGGTGAAGCCGTGATCGCCTCCCTCGAAGACGCTCTGCCGGCAGCCGAAGTAGAAATCCTGCGCCTGACGGTAGTCGAGTACTTCATCACCGGTTTCGAGCAGCAACCAGTAGCGCGACGGTGTCGGTATCACTACCTGCGCTGCCAGTTGGTGGGCATGTTCGAGGGTGAAATGAAACGGCGGACCGCCGTCAAAAGGCACATGCTCGCCAACGAATCGGCCAGCATCGAGGCAGGCGATTACCGCCGGATTGATCAGTACCGCCCGCAGGTCGTGCTTTTCCGCCAAATGGGTGGCGTAATGACCGCCCAGCGACGAGCCGAGCAGCGTCGGCGGCTGCCGGCAGTCTTCGATCAGCCGCGAAACACTCGCCATAGCCTCGTCCGGCACCGGTGACAGTGGCGGACAGAGAAATTGCCCGGCCAGCCCGCGCCGCGCCATCGCCTCGCCGAGCAAGCGCGCCTTCCAGGCACCCGGCGAGGAACGAAAGCCGTGCAGATAGAGAATCACGGCGTCCACTCAACCCAGCCGAAATGCGCGGTGAGCAGCACGATGACGCCGAAAGCAATGCGATACCAGGCAAAGATCGTGAAGTCGTGGCTTGAGATATAGCGCAGCAGCCAGCGCACGCACAGAAAGGCCGAAACGAAAGCGGCCACGAAGCCGACCACCCAGATGCCGAGATCGCCAATCTGGAGCAGGGCGCGCTCCTTGTACAGACTGTAGGCGGTCGCCGCGAACAAGGTCGGAATCGCCAGAAAGAAGGAAAACTCGGTCGCCGCCCGGCGCGACAAGCCAAACAGCAAACCGCCGATAATCGTCGCGCCGGAGCGCGAGGTGCCGGGAATCAACGCCGCCGCCTGCGCCAGACCGAGCTTGAGGGCATCGAGCGGCGTTATGTCATCGACACTTTCGATGCGGATTTTGTGCTCGCGCTTTTCGGCCCAGAGAATCACGAAAGCGCCGACGATAAAGGCCAGCGCCACCGGCACCGGCTTGAACAGATGGGCCTCGATGGCCTTTTTGAACAGCAGGCCCAGCAGCGCGAGCGGCAGAAAGGCAATGGCCAGATTGAGCGCCAGACGATTAGCCAGCCGCTCCCGGCCCAAGCCGGCCAGCACCTTGCCGATGCGCGCCCGGTACTCCCAGACGACCGCCAGAATGGCCCCGGACTGGATGACAATTTCAAACAACTTGCCGCGATCATCGTTGAAATTGAGCAGATCACCCGCCAAAATCAGGTGGCCGGTCGACGAAATGGGCAGAAATTCGGTCAGCCCCTCGACGATGCCGAGAATCAGGGCTTTGAGCAGAAGAATGGGGTCCATGCGGGTACTTTTTGGAAAGGAGCGCGCATTCTATTCCACATCCAAATCAGCCGCCCGGGCGAGTCGCCGCCTCCAGCGCCCGCAGCCAGGCAAGCGCCTGCGCCGGCGAATCGCCGCACATCTCAATCGACGGCCGCAGGCCGGAACAACAGGCCGGGCGCTCCGGCTGGCCGAACAGGCGGCAACGCAACTCGGCGTCGAGATGCCGGCAGGGCACGCCGGCCAGCTTGTTCAGCGAGGAAATGGACGGCGCGATACAGCAGGCGCCACAGCCAGGGCGGCAAGCCGGCGGAGAAAGGGATTCGGGCATCGCGCCATTGTCGCAGAAGCAAGGGATTCGTCTGATGCGCAAAAAAAAACGCCGCCCAAAGGCGGCGGCTGAGGCAGTGACGATGGCGGGGGCCTGGTTGGCGATGCGGTGCGAGCCCTTGCGAATCACGCCGGCATCAACGGATTCACCGGCGCGAAGGCATCTGCTGGCGGCGCTTCTCTTGCCAGGACTGGAATTCGGCTGGCGTCACGACGCCATCGTGGTCCGCGTCGATCGCCTCGAAGCTTGGCGCGCTGGCCGCTCCGCGCATCGGAAAACCAGCGGCGGCGCGCTCGCTCATGCGCTTGGCCTGTGCTTGATTGAATTCGTCGGCGGTAATCTGTCCGTCGCCATTCAGATCGAAATCCTGGAACACCGGCGCATTCCTGCCCATGCCCACGCGGCTCCAGTTGTCCGGGCGGCGCGGTGCTTCGGTTTTCAACTCGGCCAGTTGCTGACGCTGTTCCGGCGTCAGCACGTCGATTACCTGACGCTCGGTCTTGGCCCGATTCAGCGCCATTTCGCCCATCGCCGTGGCGGCGGCGTTAGCCAGTTCCTTGGCCTTGGCCTCACTGAAATCCGGGGCCGTGGTCAGTGCCCGCAGATCGCTACGCGCCTTGTACACCGCCTTCATGTTGTTGCGCAGGGTCGGCGCCTGGGCGTGCATGATGTCGAAAATCCGATCGCGCTGCGCTTCGGTCAGATTCAAGCGATACAGGTAGCGCGGTAAACCGTCGCCGCCCATACCCGGATGGGCGAAACCGGCCTGGTCGCCCATGCCGCCGCAGCCGCCGTACATTGCCCCCTTCTGGCCGGCAAAAGCCGAGGCGCTCAAGGGCAGGGCCAGCGCGACAGCGGCGGCGATAGCAAGGCGCTTGAGCGGCAGATGGGAAATCGTCTTCATGGTGTTCTCTCCTGGGTTGGACTAGCCCGCCCCAAGCGGGCCGGCGATGGAGGCATCATCGCGCGGCAGGCCGTAAATAGGGGTTACTGGCCTGTAAATGAACGTAAATCCTGCTATTTCAGCCGAAAGAAGATGCCAATGTCAGGAAAGAAAACGGGGCTGGATTGTCGGCGCGTTTTGCGAATGGCACGCGCACCAACCTCACTTCGAATGGAAAACCGCAAAGAGACCGACGCCGACAGCGTAAAAGAAACCTGCCCACATCAGGCAGAAATAGAAAAAATCATACGGAAAGACCATTGAGATAATGCCAAGCAGGATGCTGGCATGTCCCAAGGCCAGCAGGGCATCAGGGAAAAACCATTTTTCGTACTGCCGCGCAGCGACCCGGTGAATCAGGGAGCGGAAGCGGATCATGGACATCACGATGCCAGGAAACCAACCCAGCACCCAAAGTAGCCATAACGGCTTCCATATGGATTCGATCCACGGATAGTCACGAACGAGATTTTCGCCAAAATACCCGAAGCCCATAAGCGCCCCAAGGCCGCCATACAGGGCGATTATTAGCAGTGGAAGGACAATGAGACCGATGGCCAGATTAAGCGTGCGTGGCATGGCCCTATCTCCTGAACTAACCGGCGCGCTTTAGCGTGCCCAGGTTGAATGCGTTGCTAGACGCTGGCACGGGATAGAATTTTTTCATAGATGCTGAGATCCTTGGTGGAGAAGCAGGAAAAGATGACTTCCTGCAAACCTCCTCCAGCAGCGCGAACCGTGGAAACCGCGATCTCGGCGGCAGGCTCGACAGGGTAGCCGTAGACGCCGGTGCTGATGTTCGGAAAGGCGATGGTTGAAATGCCATTGGCGAGGGCAAGCTCCAGGGAACGCCGATAGCAGGATGCCAGCAACTCGGGTTCGCCGCTTGCGCCGCCGCACCAGACGGGGCCGACCGTGTGAATGACGAACCGGGCGGGCAGGCGATAACCGCGCGTGAGTTTGGCCTCCCCGGTCTTGCAACCGCCAAGAAGCCGGCATTCATGGAGAAGTTCCGGTCCGGCGGCTTTGTGAATCGCGCCATCGACGCCGCCGCCGCCCAGCAAGGACGAATTGGCGGCGTTGACGATGGCATCGACCCGCAGGGTGGTGATGTCTTGGTGAACCGCTCGTAGGATCATGAAGATTCGTTTGGTCTTGCTTTTTCAACAGCGACAGCAAGGCGCTCCAATATGGCGTTCTGTTTCTCGATAAGTTCGATGGTTCTGGCTTGAGGAGAGTCCTTCCTTCGCATGAAGTATATCCATACGGCAATGAGCAAGAGTATTGGAACCCAACTCACCAGCACGTCGACGATCCAAGAAAAAGACGATTGCTTTGGCTGAGGTTGTCGGGTTACGCGCGGTTCAGCGGAGACCACGCGAACGGCATTTGAAGCGTATGCGGCCTTGGGTTTGTCCGCTACGTCACGAATACGGAACGCGACTTCTTGCGATGCCGGTACGACAAGGCCGTAAACAGGCTGCGTGACAACATCAATCAGCTTTTTGTCGGCGTCAAAATATTTCACCTCGATGACCAAGTTCTCGATGAGCGATTCGGAGGCGTTCTTGATTGTGCCGATGGTTGTTACGAAAGAATAACCCTCGCTCTGAGCATAAGTCAGGGATACGTCGGTGATGGAGACGGTCGTGGAATCAAAAGAGGAAATGCTTTGCCCACATGCTGCAAATACGGTGAGAGGAAAGCAGATAAGCGAAACAAGGATCAGTTTTGTTTTGTTGTTCAAGCAAGTTCTCCCAATATGAATATCAAGCAACGCCAGCCCTCAAACCTTGCGATAAATCTCCGCCCCGCTCTTGACGAATTCGACGGCCTTGGTCGCCATGCCCTTGTCCAGCGCCTCATCTTCGGCTATGCCCTGGGCCGCGGCGAAGTCGCGCACGTCCTGGGTGATCTTCATCGAGCAGAAATGCGGGCCGCACATCGAGCAGAAATGAGCGACCTTGGCCGACTCCTTGGGCAAGGTTTCATCGTGAAATTCGCGCGCCTTGTCGGGGTCGAGACCGAGGTTGAACTGATCCTCCCAGCGGAATTCGTAGCGCGCCTTGCTCAAGGCGTTGTCGCGGATCTGGGCGCCGGGATGGCCCTTGGCCAGATCGGCGGCATGGGCGGCCAGCTTGTAGGTGATGATGCCTTCCTTGACGTCCTTCTTGTCGGGCAGGCCAAGGTGTTCCTTGGGCGTCACGTAGCAGAGCATGGCCGTGCCGTACCAGCCGATCATCGCGGCGCCGATGCCGCTGGTGATGTGGTCGTAGCCCGGCGCGATGTCAGTGGTCAGCGGGCCGAGGGTGTAGAACGGGGCTTCCTGGCAATAGTCGAGCTGCAGGTCCATGTTCTCCTTGATCAGGTGCATGGGCACATGGCCAGGGCCTTCGATAATGGTCTGCACGTCGTGCTTCCAGGCGATGTTGGTCAGTTCGCCGAGGGTTTTCAGTTCGCCCAGTTGCGCCTCGTCGTTGGCGTCGTAGATCGAGCCGGGACGCAGGCCGTCACCGAGCGAGAAGGCCACGTCGTAGGCCTTCATGATTTCGCAGATGTCCTCGAAGTGCTCGTACAGGAAGCTTTCCTTGTGGTGCGCCAAGCACCACTTGGCCATGATCGAGCCGCCACGGCTGACGATGCCGGTCATCCGCTCGGCGGTCAGCGGAATGTAGCGCAGCAGCACGCCGGCATGGATGGTGAAGTAATCGACGCCCTGCTCAGCCTGTTCGATCAGCGTGTCGCGGAAGATTTCCCAGGTCAATTCCTCGGCCTTGCCGTTCACCTTCTCCAGCGCCTGGTAGATCGGCACCGTGCCGATCGGCACCGGCGAGTTGCGGATGATCCATTCACGCGTCTCGTGGATGTTCTTGCCAGTGGACAGGTCCATCACCGTATCGCCGCCCCAGCGGATGGCCCAGGTCATCTTCTCGACCTCTTCCTGAATCGACGAGCCGAGCGCCGAATTGCCGATGTTGGCGTTGATCTTGGTCAGGAAATTGCGGCCGATGATCATCGGCTCGCTTTCCGGATGGTTGATGTTGTTCGGGATGATGGCGCGGCCGCGGGCAATTTCGCTGCGTACGAATTCCGGCGTGATCTCGGCCGGAATGCTGGCACCAAAGCTCTGGCCCGAATGCTGGCGGCCGAGCAGCTTGGCCATCTTCTCGCCCTGCGGGCCGGTGGCGCGCAGGGATGCGAGGTAGGCGGCACGATTGAGGTTTTCGCGGATGGCGACGAACTCCATCTCGGGCGTCACGATACCCTGGCGCGCATAGTGCATCTGCGAGACGTTCATGCCGGCCTTGGCGCGGCGCGGTTTGCGGTGCAGGCCGGGGAAGCGCAGTGGATCGAGCGCCTTATCGGCGGCCCGTTGGCGGCCGTAGGCGGAACTCAGATCGGATAATTCCTCGCTGTCGCCGCGCTCGGCGATCCACTGCGCGCGCAGCGCCGGCAAGCCGGAGCGGATGTCGATCTTGGCGGCGGGATCGGAATAGGGACCGGAACAGTCGTAGACAAAAATCGGCGGATTCTTTTCGCCGCCCATGCCGGTCGGCGTATCGGACTGGCTGATTTCGCGCATCGGCACGCGCAGGTCAGGACGTGAACCGACGACGTGAATTTTGCGGGAATTGGGCAGTGGCTGGATCGCCGCCGCGTCGACGTGGGCATTGGCGGCGAGAAACTGTTCGGTGACGTTCATTGAAGCTCCATGCGTGACAGCGCGGGGTAAGACGGGCAAGGAGCGATCTGGTTCCAACGGCAGAGTTCGTTTCCCTACGACGGCATGACCCGGCCAGGTTCGAAGGGTATCTCTCAGCCAACCGCCTAGTCGGCACCCCTAACGAGTGGGCTGCAAGTTACTGGAAACACAGGCAAAATGCAAGGAACCGCCGGCCGCGCTCAAGATTTCCCGGATTGGGTCGAAGGTCATATAGATACGCTGCGGGTTCAAAGAATAAAGAGGTTTCGAATGCATTCATCGATCATGGCCGCCTTGGCTGTCGCTTTGCCTTTGACGGCGGCTGCCGCGCCAATCTGGCAAAACGTTTCGTCCGAGCCAGGCAAACGCATCGAACTCGACCGCACCAGCATCAAGCGCGAAGGGCCGACCGTGGAAACCGTCGGCCGCATGATCCTCGACAAGGAACTGATCGACGTCCGCTCCGGCGCCCCCTACCTGATCATCGAAGTCGTCACCCGCTACGACTGCACGGCGCGCAACGCTAACACCCTGAAACGCACTTTCAAGAACAGCGACGACGTCATCATCCGCGAGGAAACGCTGAAAGGCATTGATCTGCCGGTACGCAGCGGCACCCTCGACGACAAGGTGCTGCGCGAAGTCTGCCGGCCGCCGAAAGACAACCAAGCTGAACTGGCGGCCAAGACCAACGAGGCGGCCAGCCAGTTACGCCAGGCCAACGATGCCCTGCTGAAAAAAGAATTGGCCCGGCCGGCGCAAGCGACGCCGATCAAGACGATGGCCGCCTTGCCGGCCACTGAAGCAGCCAAGGCGCCATCGCCCGCCGCCAAAAGCAAGCCGACCCCGCGCTCCCAGACACACGCCGCAGCACCAGCCAAGAGCACAAACGGCGGCAAACAAGCCGGCTACATGCTCGAACTGGTGCACAACGAACCGCTGCAAGCGCAACCGTCCGTCGAATGGGGCTACGAAGGCGCCGGCGCGCCGGAGAACTGGGCCAAGCTCGATCCGCGTTATGCGCTGTGCGCTTCCGGCCAGCGCCAGTCTCCGATCGACATCCGCGACGGCATCAAAGTCGACGTCGAGCCGATCCAGTTCAGTTACCGCCCGTCCCGCTTCCGCATCGTCGATACTGGCCGCTCGATCGATGTCTTCCTTGGCGACAACAGCTTCACCCTGACCGGCAAGACCTACGCCTTGCAGCAAATCCACTTCCGCCGCCCGGCCGAGGAACAGATTGACGGCCGCCGTTTCGACATGTCGGCCCACCTGGTACATCGCGCCGATGACGGCCAGCTGGCAGTCGTCGCCGTGCTGCTCGAACGCGGTCCGGAAAACCCCTTCATCCAGACGCTGTGGAATTACCTGCCACTGGAGAAGCATCTCAGCGTTGAACCACCGAGTACCATGGTTGATCTCAAGACGCTGCTGCCGGCCTCGCACAATTACTACACCTACATGGGCTCGCTGAGCACGCCGCCGTGCACCGAAGGCGTGCTCTGGCTGGTGCTGAAGCAGCCGGTGGCGGTGTCGCCGGAACAGATCGACGTCCTCTCCCGCCTGTACCGCCACAACGCCCGCCCGATCCAGGCGACCGCCGACCGCCTGATCAAGGAAGGCCGCTGATGGCAGGACTGGTCGATAGCGCCCGTCGCACGCCGAAGCCGGCCCGCTCTCGGTTATAATTTTCTTTTGTCGGAACCCATATACTGGCCAACGCCAATATCATATCTGCGGAGACCCCATGAACATCGAGCAAGCGCGCTTCAACATGATCGAACAGCAGATTCGTCCCTGGGAGGTACTTGATCCGCAGGTGCTCAGCCTAATGTTCGTCGTCAAGCGCGAAAACTTCGCGCCCCCTGCCTATCGCAACCTCGCTTTCGCCGACATGGAAATTCCGCTCGGCGAAGGCCAAACTATGTTGGCGCCGAAGATCGAAGCCAAGTTGCTGCAGGAACTGGGACTGAAGAAGACGGACAAGGTGCTCGAAATCGGCACTGGCAGCGGCTACATGGCGGCCCTGCTAGCTGCCCGGGCCGAGTACGTGGTCAGCGTTGAGAGCCGTCCGGCGCTAGCCGAGCAGGCTCGCCGCAATCTGGCTGCCGCCGACGTCGACAACGTCACCGTTGAAACCGGCGACGGCACCGGCGGCTGGCCCGCCCGTGGCCCCTACGACGCCATCGTCGTCTCCGGCTCGCTGCCGGAACTGCCCGATGCGCTACTCAAGCAATTGCGCCTCGGTGGCCGGCTGGCCGCCATTGTCGGCAGCGCGCCGGTCATGGAAGCGGTGCTGGTAACCTGCACCGGAGAAGGCATCTACAACACCGTCAACCTGTTCGAGACTGTCGTCGCGCCGCTCGACGGCATCGCCGCCAAGCCGGCCTTCGCGTTCTGATGCGCTTGTTGTTGTCCGGCGTCCGTTCATGAGAACGCTCATCTGCCTGTTTGCGCTCTCGCTCGCCGGACCAGCCCTGAGCGCCGATCTGTTGCAAATCTACCGGGCCGCCCAGGACAACGACCCGAACTATGCCGCCGCCCGCTCGACGCTCGAAGCCGGCCGCGAAAAGCTACCGCAGGGACTGGCCGGCCTATTGCCCAGCCTGAGCGCTTCGGGCAACAGTTCCTGGAACGAGAATGAGTTGTCGTCCTCCCTCAGTCCCGGCAGCACGCACCAAAACTTCAATTCCAACGGCTACCAGTTGGCCTTGTCGCAGCCGCTGTTCCGCTGGCAAAACTGGGTCGCCTACGACCAGTCGAAATTCCAGGTCGCGCAGGCCGAGGCCAATTTCGCCCAGGCCCGCCAGGATTTGATCCTGCGCGTTGCCCAGGCCTATTTCGACACCCTGTTCGCCTACGAGAACCTGAGCGCCGTGCGCGCCAACAAGGAAGCGATCAGCCTACAGCTTGAATCGGCGAAAAAGAATTTCGAGGTCGGCACCGCCACCATTACCGACACGCACGAGGCACAGGCTCGCCACGACCTTGCCCAAGCGCAGGAAATCGCCGCCGAAAGCGATCTGGAAGTCAAGCAGAACACCCTGCAAGCCATCATCGGCCGCCCACCCGGCAAGCTGGCCCGCCTGCGCAAGGATGCCGAGGCCAGCCAGCCGCGACCAAGCGACATGAACCTGTGGGTCGCCGCCGCCGAACGCGACAGCATCTCGGTGCAGATTCAGCAGGCGGCGGCGGAAATCGCCGAGCGCGAAGTCGACCGCCAACGCGCCGGCCATTACCCGACGCTCGACCTGGTGGCCAATGTCGGCTACGCCAAATCCTCCAACCAGGGAGGCAATCTGCAGGAAAACGAATACCAGAATATCGGCGTCCAGCTCAACCTCCCGCTCTACCTCGGCGGCCAGGTGAACTCCCGCCAGCGCGAAGCCAGCGCCAACCGCGCGGCGGCCCAATCGATGCTCGAAGCGGCGCGGCGCAGCGCCGCCCTGGCGGCCCGCCAGCACTACCTGGGTGTAGCCAACGGCCTGGCGCAGATCCACGCGCTGAAAGCGGCCTTGATTTCCTCGCAATCGGCGCTCGAATCCAACAAACTCGGTCACGAAGTCGGCGTGCGCATCATGATCGACGTGCTCAACGCCGAAAACCAGGTTTACGTGACCCGCCGCGACCTCGCCCGCTCCACCTTCGACACCCTGCTCGCCCAGTTGCAGTTGAAGAGCGCCGTCGGCACCCTCGGTGACGAGGACGTGGTCACGCTCAACACCCTGCTCGATCCGACCACCGCGCAATAAGCGCCAGCGTACGCTCTGCCGCCCCGCGATGGGCACAGGCGAAATCGCCGGCGGCCCGGCGCATCGTCGACAAAGCGCCGGCATTGGCCAACAACTCCCGCACCGTGCCCGCCAGTGCCTCGGCATCGCTGACCCGGCGCGCCACGCCGGCGGCGATGGCATCCTCGGTCGCCTGCAGAAAATTGAAAGTATGCGGCCCGACCAGAACCGGGCAATCGCAGGCCGCCGCCTCGATCAAGTTCTGTCCGCCGAGCGGCAGCAGACTGCCGCCGATAAAGGCCAGATCGGCCAGGCGGTAGTAGGCGGCCATTTCACCCATGCTGTCGCCAAGCCAAACCCTCGTCCCGGCGTCCGGCAGCCCTTCGCTGCGCCGCCGCCAGGACCAGCCCTGCTCATCGAGTAGGCTTGCCACGTCGGCAAAACGTTGTGGATGGCGCGGCACCAGCACCAGCAGGGCATCGGACGACACCACGCGACGCCAAGCCGCAAGCAGCAATTCCTCCTCACCATCGCGGGTACTGGCCGCCAGCCAGACCGGCCGCGAACCAACGACCTGCCGCCAGCATTCACCCAAAGCCAGTTTGTCGGCGGCCGGCGTCACGTCGAACTTGATGTTGCCGCACACTTCGACCGGATTCGCTCCCAGCGCGGCGATGCGCCGCGCATCGCCGGCTGTTTGGGCACAGACTCCGGCCAGCGAGGCAAAAGCCGTCCGCAGCAGTGCCGGCAGCCGCCCATAGCCGCGCGCCGAACGAGCCGACAGGCGGGCATTGGCCAAGATCACCGGTACGTTCCTTGAAACACACGCGGCCAACAGGTTCGGCCAGATCTCGGTTTCCATCAGCACACCGCAAGCGGGCCGAAAGTGCGCCAAAAAACGCCGCGTCGCGCCCGGATAGTCGTAAGGCAAATAAGCCTGCAATACCCGCTCGCCGTAAACCGCGCGACCGGTTTCGCGACCGGTCGGCGTCATGCCGGTAAGCAGAATGCGATGCCCCGGCCAGCGCGCCAGCAGCCCCTCGATCAACGGCTGGGCAGCACGCGTCTCGCCGACCGACACGGCATGCACCCAGATCAGCGGCGCGCAGATGGGCACCTGATCGTACCGGCCAAAGCGTTCACCAAGATGCTGGCGGTATTCCGGCTGCCGACGCGAGCGCCACAGCAAGCGCAGCCCGATCAAGGGCGTTGCCAGAATCCATAACAGAGAATAAAGCCAGCGGGGGATCATTCAGGAAATTGGTTCGGGTTGCAGTGGACAGGTTGTCAGAGCTTGGTTTGTCCAATTAAATTGGCCAAAAGTCAAAGCTTGATCCCGAACCGGCGAGTCAAAAATCGCCCTACGCTTGTTGTATGGCGCTATCTTTGGACAGCAATGGATCATACGCCCCTATCTTTATCCTGCCCTTTTCGAGTTTTTTCAACCTTTCGCGAAATATGTTCTCCCAAGTTTTTTCCTTTGCCCAAGGATGGCGAGTGGCATATACCTCACCCATTGCTGCGAGAAGAGTGTCTTCAAAACGACTTAGCTGGCCCTGCCGGTTTCCCCAAAGCGCTCTTGAAACCGCGCCATTGTCATAACCGCATAAGCATTCATCAATTTGCTCAAGGCTGGCAAAGCCTAGTTTTCTAAGATGTTGGGCACTAATCTGGTAGCTAAAATCGGTCTGCCGCCCGTCAGCCCCGAGTTCCTTATCTAAGTATGCCTTCAATGAGTCCGGCGTAATTTCAACACCATACAGATAGCCGGACTCAACCGAGGTTCTGGCCTTATTGCGGAGTTCAGAGTCTTCCTCTTGTAGAGCCTGAAATTCACGATCTGCAATTTCTAGCATCCCAGCTAGAGCTATAAAGCGCCGCCTAATAGCCACCGGGATGACCGACGCACTTTTGTATTGGATATCATGTTCCATCTCAGCCCACGCATGTTGAAGAATTGTTCGTACCTGGAGTTCAAGTATTAAACCTGAAAAACGCTTGTACTCAGGCAACCGAATCCTATCCTCGGCCATTTGAACAAGGAAGTGGATGCTTTGATACCCAAATCTTCCTTCATCCATCAGCTCTTCTGATTTATCCGTTTTTTCTAGCACTACAAATTCGCTCTCGATACACCTGCAAACCTGCTCAACCACTCCGGGGAGAAATGTAATTACTCTAGCAGCGGCAAGATCGGTAATATCTTTTAGTGGATCACGGTAATTCGGTTCGGATAGATTCAATGGCGACGGCTTGGATGCCTTATTTGCAAAGCTGTCGAGAGATTTGACACGTGCTTCAACAGAGTGAACGGTCACATTAGCCGCAGTAAGAGCATCCCTTAGGACTCGTTTCACTGTTTCCACAAGATCTTCATACAGCCCGCGTACTTCTCGAAATTGAGCGAGGGCAAGTTCGCGATGCCCATCGAAATCGAACAACCGTTCTTCCATGTGTAGCCCCGAATAATAGATAGATGTCTAGCTAATAGTAGGCAACATCATACGCCGCACATAGGGATAGCTCGGCGAAGCTATCCGGGTGTAGCCCGAGCCGCCAGCAACGCATCGAGCACCGCCTCCGCCGTCGGCAGTTGCCCCTTGCCACCCAGGTTGCGGTGGAAAGCGGCGCCGAAAACACCGGTCAGGCCGGGGTCGGTGGCGGTGTAGAGGGCGACGGTGGGCACTTTGAGGGCGACGGCCAGATGCGTGAGGCCAGTATCGACCCCGACGACTTCGCGCGCGCCGGCCAGAACGCTGGCCAGGGCGGCGATGTCGAGCGGCAGCGCCGCAATGGCACCGGGAATACCAGCCGCCAGACGTGCCGCTCGCTCACGCTCGGCGGCACTGCCGCCGGGCAACACGGCGTGGCAACCTTGCTCCCGTAGCCGGTTGCCGAGTTCCAACCAATGCGCTTCGGGCCACAGCTTGTCGTCGCGACTGGTGGCGGTCAGCAGTACCGCGTAGGGGGCCGACGGCAGCCAGGAAAAAGCAGCCGGCGCTGCGGCGATGCCGTAATCCGGCGTATCATCGGTCGTATAACCGAGCGCCGTGGCGGCGAGCAGGCGGTTGCGCGTGATGGCGTGTTCCGCCACCGATACCGCGCAGTGCCGCTGGTAGAAGCGCGCCGCCAGCGGTTCGCGGACGGTGTGAGGGTCGAAGCCGCAACGCGGGCCGCTGGCCTGGGCGGCGATCAAGGCGCTTTTCAATAGGCCCTGGGTATCGAGGATCAGATCGTAGCGTTGCGCCCGCAGCCTGGCGCGAAAGGCCGCGATTTCACGCCAGGTTTGGCGGCAAAGCAAGCGCTTGCGCCAGCGGCGGATGGCGACGGGGAATACTTCCGCCACGCCGGGATGCAGGCGCGGAATGGCGGCGAAGCTTTCTTCGACGCACCAGTCGATGACGGCCTCGGAAACATGTTTGCGGATGTCGCTGACCACCGGCAGGTTGTGGATGACGTCGCCGAGCGAGGAAGTTTTCACGATCAGAATGCGCATCTGCGGATAAAATGGCGGCTTGCGAAGCTGTGATTATAGATGCCCGTCCGTCGCCGGCAGCGTGCCATCGTTCCTTGCATCGATGGCGGGACGCTGGCGCAAGGCGGCGCCAAAGGATGTTGCAGTGCGATAAAATCCCGCGATCATTATTCAGGATCCCATCGTGAAAATTCTCGTCACCGGCGCCGCCGGCTTTATCGGCATGACCACCGCGCTGCGCCTCCTGGCCCGTGGCGATGCCGTCGTCGGCCTCGACAATCTCAACGATTACTATGACGTCAGCCTCAAGGAAAGCCGCCTGGCCCGCCTGAACGGCCACGCCAATTTCCACTTCGTCAAGCTCGACGTCGCCGACCGGGCCGGCATGGCGAGCTTGTTCGCCAGCGAGCAATTCGATAAGGTGATCCATCTCGCCGCCCAGGCAGGCGTCCGCTACTCGCTGCAAAATCCGCACGCCTACATCGACAGCAATCTGGTTGGCTTTACCAACATCCTCGAAGGCTGCCGTCACAACCGGGTGGCGCATCTGGTCTATGCCTCCAGTTCCAGCGTCTACGGCGGCAATACCCGGATGCCCTTTTCCGAACATGACAGCGTCGATCACCCGGTCAGCCTGTACGCCGCGACCAAGAAGGCCAACGAGCTGATGGCACATACCTACAGCCATCTCTACGGCCTGCCGACCACCGGCCTGCGCTTCTTCACCGTCTATGGCCCCTGGGGCCGCCCGGACATGGCCTTGTTCCTGTTCACCAAGGCCATTCTCGAAGGCCGGCCGATCGACGTGTTCAATCACGGCAACATGCGCCGCGACTTCACCTACGTCGACGATATCGTCGAAGGCGTAATCCGCGCCCTCGACTGCACGGCCACGGCCAACCCGGATTACGACCCGCTGCTTGCCGACCCGGCGAGCAGCAATGTCCCCTATCGCGTCTTCAACATCGGCAACAACAACCCGGTGTCTTTGCTCGACTTCATCGGCGCTATCGAAGAAACGCTCGGCCAGAAGGCGGAAAAGCGCCTGCTGCCCTTGCAGGATGGCGACGTGCCGGCCACTTACGCCGACACCACGCTGCTCGATGACTGGGCCGGCTTCGTGCCGGCAACACCGGTTCAGGAAGGCGTCAGGCGTTTCGTCGCTTGGTACCGCGAGTATTACCGGGTTTGATACGACCCAATCCATTGCAACCTAGCCAGGGCTAAAACCATGTGTGGCATCGTCGCGGCGGCAGCCGACAGCAACATCATTCCCATCCTCGTCGAGGGCTTGAAGAAACTCGAATACCGCGGTTACGACTCGGCCGGTCTGGCCGTCATCGACGGCGACTCGATCCGCCGCATCCGCTCCGTCGGCCGCGTTGCCGAGCTGGCGGCCGCCGCCGCCGACGCCCATGCCGTTACCGGCATCGCCCATACCCGTTGGGCGACCCATGGCGTGCCTTCGGAGCGCAACGCCCATCCGCACGTTTCCGGCGCCATCGCCGTGGTCCATAACGGCATCATCGAGAATTACGAAACCCTGCGCGCCGAATTGACGGCTCAGGGCTACGTGTTCACCTCCGACACTGATACCGAAAGCATCGCCCATCTGATCGCCGCGATGCGCTGCTGGGAACCCGACCTGTTCACCGCCGTCCGCCTCGCCTGCCAACGCCTGGTCGGCGCTTATGCCATCGCCGTCGTCGATTACCGCCAGCCGGACAAGGTCATCGTCGCCCGCGAAGGCTCGCCGCTGCTGCTCGGCCTGTCCGAGCACGGCAATTACGCCGCCTCCGACGCCTCGGCGCTGTTGCAGGTGACGCGCAACATGGTCTACCTGGAGAACGGCGACGTCGCCGAACTGACGCCAGCCAGCGTGCGCATCAGCCAGCTCGACGGCACGCCGGTCGGACGTCTCGTGCATGTCTCGGAACTGTCGGCCGCCGCCGTCGAGTTGGGCACCTACCGCCACTACATGCAGAAGGAAATCTTCGAGCAGCCGCAGGCGCTGGCCAACACGCTGGAAATCGTCGGTGGCAGCAAGACCATCCAACCCGGCATTTTTGGCGCCGAAGCCGGCCATTTGCTGGAAGATGTCGACCACATCCTGATTCTTGCCTGCGGCACCAGCAATCATTCCGGCTTGGCCGCCCGCTACTGGCTCGAAGCCATTGCCGGCGTGCCGTGTACCGTCGAGATCGCCAGCGAGTACCGCTACCGGACCTCGGTCGCCAATCCGCGCCAGTTGGTCGTCGCCATCTCGCAATCGGGCGAGACGGCCGACACCCTGGCGGCGCTCCGCCACGCCAAGGCACTCGGCCAAAACAAGACCCTGGCCATCTGCAACGTGCCGGAATCGGCCATCGTCCGCGAATGCGCGCTACGTTTCATCACCCGTGCCGGTCCAGAAATCGGCGTCGCCTCGACCAAGGCCTTCACCACCCAGTTGGCCGCGCTGTTCGTGCTGACCCTGGTCATGGCCAAGTTGCGCCAACGTCTGAGCGGCGAACAGGAAAGCACCTACATCGATCAATTGCGCCACCTGCCGGTGGCGGTCAACAAAGTGCTCGAACTGGAACCGGCCATCGAAACCTGGGCCAAGCGCTTCGCCGACAAGCAACACGCCCTGTTCCTCGGCCGCGGCCGACATTTCCCGATCGCCATGGAAGGCGCGCTGAAACTCAAGGAAATCTCCTACATCCACGCCGAGGCCTATCCCGCCGGCGAATTGAAGCACGGCCCGCTGGCCTTGGTCGACGCCAACATGCCGGTCATCTCGGTGGCCCCCAACGACATGCTGCTCGACAAGCTGAAATCCAACCTCAAGGAAGTCCAGGCGCGCGGCGGCGAACTCTACGTCTTCGCCGACGCCGATTCAGAAATCCCGGGATCGGAAAGCGTGCACATCCTGCGTCTGCCGGAGCACTACGGCGAACTGTCGCCGATCCTGCACGTAGTGCCGCTGCAACTGCTCTCCTACCACGCCGCCCTGGTCAAGGGCACCGATGTGGACAAACCGCGTAACTTGGCTAAATCGGTGACGGTGGAGTGATGGTATCAGTACGTGCCGGCTCGCGGTTTGCAGCGCAGGCTAACCCGGCTTGCCGGGTTAAGGTCGCTCTGGCGACCGGCCGCAGCTACAAACCGCGCAATCTGGCCAAGTCGGTGACGGTCGAATAGCGGCGCTGCATGGCCACCTACGCCATCGGCGACATCCAGGGCTGCTACGACACGCTGCGCCGCCTGCTCGATCGGTGCGCCTTCGACCCGGCGGTCGACCGTCTGTGGCTGGTTGGCGACCTCGTCAATCGCGGCCCCAAATCACTGGAAACGTTGCGCCTGGTCCGCTCGCTGGGCGACGCCGCGCTGACCGTGCTCGGCAACCACGATCTCTACCTGCTGATGGTGGCCGAGGGCGGAGCCAAGTTCCGCGCCAAGGACGACACGCTGCAGCCGGTGCTCGACGCCCCCGACGCCGGTGAACTGCTCGACTGGCTGCGCCACCAGCCCCTGTGCCACACCGAGGACGAATACTGCCTGGTGCACGCAGGCTTGCTGCCGCAATGGACGGCCGCGCGCGCGAGCGAGTTGGCCCGCGAGGTCGAGGCCATGTTGCAAGGCAAACAGTTCCGCGACTTCATCCTCAACCTGTGGGGCAGCGAACCGGCCGCCTGGTCGGACGAGCTGAGCGGCTGGCCGCGCCTGCGGGTAATCGTCAATGCCATGACGCGGCTGCGTTTCTGCACACCGGCAGGCGTCATGGAATTCAAGGCCAAGGGCAAACTGAGCAACGCCCCAGCCGGTCATTTCCCGTGGTTCGATCTGCCCGGCCGCCGGAGCGCCGACGCCGTACTGGTCACCGGCCACTGGTCGGCACTCGGCCTGATGGTCAGCCCGCATCTGCTGGCGTTGGATTCCGGCTGCCTGTGGGGTGGGCATCTGACGGCAATTCGTCTGGAAGATCGCCGGCTGTTCCAGGTGGATTGTTCGCCAACGGAAGTCCAGCCGCTAAAGCGATAGCCGCCCGCGCCTCGGCGGCGACTTGTCTGCGCGACTCGCCTTCGCCGCCGCAGGCCGGCATCGTCGCCAGCCGGGCGATGATCCGGCGCCGGCCGACAATGGCCCGCATGCACTGGCCGAGGGTGATCGTGCCGTCGTAACGCGGCGCCAGGCTGCGCTGGCCGTCCGGCTCCCAGTAGGACAGCGCCACCGGCAACACCGGCCGGCCGGCCGCCAGGGCCGGTTGCAACAGCGCCGCGTGGAAATGCAGCAGGCTGCGGCCGTCGCTGGTCGTGCCCTCGGGAAAAACCGCGACATGCTGGCCGCGGGCGAGCACAGCGGCAATCTCGGCATGGATGATCCGGGCATGGCCACGGCTGCCACGGCGCAGGAAAATGGTGCCGTGGCGCGCCACCAGCCAGCCGATCAACGGCCAGTCGCGAACTTCGGCCTTGGACACGAAGGCGGACGGCAGCACCGCGTTGATGACGTAGATGTCGATCCAGGAAATATGGTTGGCAACCAGCAGGGCGCCCGGCACGACGTGGCTCAGGTCGGCCTCGATCTCAACCCCCAGCGCGTCGATCAGGGCGGCGGCCCAGCTCGCCTTGAGGCGCAGGCGGATCACCTCGCCGCAGAAGGGGCAGAGCAACAGCGTGACCAGCAGTCCGGCGAGGAGCAACAGGGTGATGCGGCACAGGCGCCAGCAGCGCAGCGGAAAAGGAGTTCGATTCAGATTCAGGTGGTTTGTTCTAAATAGTGTTTGGCATAACGACCGGTGACCCTGGCCATCGGCAGCAGAATCGGCAGATCGGCAGTGTTGAAATCGGGATCCCAGGCCGGTTCGCCACAAATCCAGGCGCCGGCCCGCAGGTAGCCCTTGATCAACGGCGGCACGTCGGCCGGAAGATCCTGCCGCAGGGCGGCGAGCGGCAGCGGACAGCGCGGAAAGACGCGGTATTCCTGCGGCCCGAGGTGCTCGGCGGCCAAGCGCTTATACAGGCTGGCCGCGGCATGGCCACCGTCGGCCATGCTGATCGAGGCGCAGCCCATCAGATAGTCGTAGCCGTGGCGTGTCATGTAGTCGGCCAGGCCGGACCACAGCAACATGATCGTCGGACGATGGACGCAGGAACGGCCGATTTCGACCAGGCTGGGGCGCAGATGCTGGAAGCGGGTGAGATCGAACTCGTTTTCCGAGTAATAGCCGATCTGGGCTGCATCTTCCGGGGCCAGGATGCGATAGGTGCCGACCACTTCGCCGAACTGCGTGTCGCGCACCAGCAGATGCTCGCAGAAGGGATCGTAGATGTCGTAATCGACGCCCGGCGTGCGGCTCAGCAGCCGGGCGCCGAGCTCGCCGGCGAAAACACGGTGGCGCAGGCGCTGGGCTTCGAGGATTTCGCCGGCACTGCAAGCCAGGCCGACCGCCAGGCTGGAGCGTCCGGGACGCCGAGCGCTCTGGCCGAGATGACTTTGTTCCATGTTGTTCTGCTTTCAAGGTTACGGAGAGCAGCATGGGCGGCGCAGGTTACAGTGCCATTACAAGCATATTGGCAACAGACATCTGGCGCCGCCGTTGCGGCCGACGATAGCCTACCAGGGCGCGGAGCCGAAGGCGCGCTGGTAGCGGGCGGCGATTTCCTCGCGGCTTGGCTGATGGTTCTGGCCGCCGCGCTGGGCGATCTTGATGGCGCCCATCAGCGAGGCCAGGCGGCCGGTTTTTTCCCAATCCCAGTTCTGGCTGATGCCGTAGAGCAGGCCGGCGCGATAGGCGTCGCCGCAACCGGTCGGGTCGACGATGGCGTCGGCGACGACGCAGGGAATGCAATAGCGGACACCGTCGGCGTAGATATCGGAGCCTTCGCCGCCACGGGTGACGATCAGCGCCCGCACGCTGGCGGCCAGTTCGTCCAGGCTGCGCCCGGTGCGGTCACAGAGCAGCTTGGCCTCGTAATCGTTGAAGCAGGCGGTGTCGGCCAGGTTCATGAAATCGAGCAGTTCGTTGCCGTTGAACATCGGCAGGCCCTGGCCCGGATCGAAGATGAAGGGCACGCCGGCGGCGGCGAAATCGCGGGCGTGCTGCTGCATGCCTTCGCGTCCGTCCGGGGCGATGATGCCGAGCCGGGCGCCGGTCGCCTGATCGACTTTGTTCAGGTGCGAGAAGCTCATCGCCCCGGGATGGAAGGCGGTGATCTGGTTGTCGTCGAGATCGGTGGTAATGAAAGCCTGGGCGGTAAAACTGCCGGCTATCTGGCGGACATGCGTGCGCGCCAGATCGAGCCGGTCGAGGCGTTCGAGATAGGGTGCCGCGTCGTCGCCGACGGTGGCCATGATCAGCGGCTCGCCGCCGAGCAGCTTCAAGTTGTAGGCGATATTGCCGGCGCAGCCGCCGTATTCGCGGCGCATGTCGGGAACCAGAAAGGCGACGTTCAGGATGTGAATCTGTTCCGGCAGGATATGGTTCTTGAAGCGGTCCGCAAAGACCATGATGTTGTCGAAGGCGAGAGAGCCGCAGATCAGTGTTGTCATGAGTTAAGGATAAAAAACGTAGAGCCGGTAGCCGGCGGCGCCGAGGTCGCGCGCCTCGATCCACAGGCGGACGCCGACTTCGCCGTTGGCCGGGAAGCGCTCCGGACTGATCGTCGGCGGCAGGTATTCGGCAGCCGTCATCACCCGGCGTGCGACGATCGTGTCGCCGGCATCGGTCAAGGTCAATTCGAGCGCAGGCCAATCCTGGGCGTGGTGTGCCCGGTTGCGCAGCGTGGCCTGCAACACGAACTGGTCGCGCAGGTTGTCGAATTGCAGGTCGGAAGACTCGATGGCGACCAGTTCGGCCCGGCGCGGCAAGGGAACGGCGATGCCAGCCAGTTCGTAGTAGGCGGCCGTGGCCGGTAGCCAGCGCACCACCTCGGTGCGGAATTGGTACAGCAGTTGCGCCGCCAGGGTCAGCGCCAGCAGCAGCGCGGCGATGACGAAAGGCCAGAGCATCCGCCGGCCAGCCTCGGGGGCGAAGTCAGATACCTCGCCGGCCAGCGTGCCGGCTGCCCAGCGGTTGTAAGCCGACGTCTCGGACCACTCGCGGGCAGCCACCAGGCCGGCCTGACGCGCCGCTTGTGTGGACTGCGCGGGACTTTCGGCGAGAAGGGTTTCTGTTTCCGGCCAGTTCGCGGCCGCCGTGGTGGCCTCCTTGGCTTGCGTGCCGGCGGGTGGCAGATCGATGGTTTCCGTCGCCGGCAAGGTTTTGGCAGCGGCAACAAACGGCCGCTTCGGCGCCGATTTGGCAGGCTCCCGCGCGTCGACCGTACCGGCCGGCGATGCTATTGGCTGAGCGACCGACTCGACGGCCGCCGGCGTCTTGGCCGCGACATTCGCCTCGGTCGTTTCGCCGGCCAACGGCGCCGGTTCTTCGCTGGCCGGCAACGGTAGCGGCTGCGCTTCAACTGGCGGTTCATCGGTCAGCAACTGATCGAAGGCATTGAAAACGCCCCGGCAGTGGCCGCAACGCACCTTGCCGGCCTTCAGGCGCAGTTGTTCGGAGGTGACCCGGAACACCGTGCCGCATATCGGGCAACGGGTACGCATCATGGCTTGTTCCCGGCCAGACAGACCCAGTCCTCGCGGACATCGGCAATTTCGAGGGGCAGCCAGGCGGCGTAGATGCCGATGATCTCGGCCGCCTGCTCGCGGAGGATGCCCGACAGCGCCAACTTGCCGCCGGGACGGACATGGGCGCAAATGGCCGGCGCCAACACGCGCAGCGGATTGGACAAAATATTGGCGACCACGATGTCGTACTCGCCGGCCACCGGCTGCGCCGAATCGGCGAACAACGCGGTAACGCCATTGCTTTCGGCATTGGCCCGCGCCGCAGCGACGGCCTGGCTGTCGATATCGACGCCGGCGACCCGGCCGGCGCCGAGCCGGGCGGCGGCGATGGCCAGGATGCCGGAGCCGCAGCCGTAATCGAGCAGGGAACAGCCGGGCGTCACCTGGCGCTCCAACCATTCCAGGCACAGCCGGGTGGTTGGATGCGAACCGGTACCGAAGGCCATGCCGGGATCGAGAATCAGGTTGATCGCCGCCGGATCGGGGCTTTCGTGCCACGAAGGGACGATCCACAGACGGGGCGAAATCGGGATCGGGTCGAATTGCGACTGGGTTAGCTGCACCCAGTTCTGCTCGGCGATCGGCTCGATAGCGAAATCCGTAATGCCGGGCAAGTTAGCCGCGGCGGCTGCCGCCGCCAGCAGCGCGGCGACATCGGCATCGGCTGCAAGCAGGGCGACGATGCGCGAGCGCTTCCAGCCCGGCGCATTGACCGAACCCGGCTCGCCGAACTGCGGCTGCTCCTCCGGCGTGCCGGCATCGGCATCCTCGATCACCGCCGACAACGCGCCGGCCTCGAGTAGCGCATCGCACAAGGGCTCAGCGTGGGCGGCGGCGGTCAGGAAGGAGAGGTTTTGCCAGGTCATGACCAAGAGATTGAGAGTGACATGAATTTAAACATGAACGCGGTACCGGCTATGCGAGTTGCCGCGCCTGCTCATAAGCCGCTTCCAGGCGGCGCAGCACGGGACGATTCAAGTCTCTGGTCTGGCGGTTCCAGTGATCTGTCGTGCGCTGGACCTCGACTTGCAGATGCGCCGCCAAGCCCTTTTCGTTGGCAAGGAGCGCCCAGATCAGGCATTCGGCCTTCGTCTCGAAGCTGCCGAATCGGGCTAACGCCGATTCAAACTCCGCCTTCGCTTCCATACTGCGCCCGGCTTGAGAAAGCGAGCGGGCAAGCAGCAACGAGACTTGCTCGGCCCGGAATTCGGGCTGCATTTTCCGCATCAGTTCGAGTAACTCGATGGCGCGGACAAAATTCCCGGACTCGACATGGGCGCACACCGCCTCAAAACGTATCCCTGAATCGTTGGCGAATGGCCCCGTCAGGCACGCCTCGTAATTCGCGGCGGCTTCCTCAGCTTGCCCGGCCTTGAGCAGGGCTGCGGCAAGGCGCATCTGATTTTGCGCTGTCGGCGTGTAATCGAAGGCCGCCTGAGCGTCACGCAGTTCCCTGCCTGGGTTGAGCGCCTTGGCTGCCGAAACCACAGCCTTTTTTGCGCCCTGTTGCAGCCGCGAATCAGGCAGGTAGATGGCAAAGAAATAGACGACGCTGCCCAATAGAGGAAAGCTGAAGAGGACGAACAGCCAGTACAGATTCTGACCAGAGCGAATCGCATGAATGCCGAAGTACAAGGCAATCAGAATATGTAGTCCCAGCCCGATGAATGGCATTCGATACTTCCCTTAAATAATTTTCATGCCATACAAATGCATGCGCGCCTAACTCTTCACCTCACCCATATCGGCGAGCTTCTGTTCGAGGTAGTGAATATTGGTGCCGCCCTTGATGAAATGGGCGTCTAGCATCAGTTCCTGGTGCAGCGGGATATTGGTCTTGATGCCCTGGATGCTCATTTCCGACAGCGCGATGCGCATGCGGCGAATGGCCTGCTCGCGGGTGTCGCCGTAGGCGATGACCTTGGCCACCATCGAATCGTAGTGCGACGGCACGCGATACCCCTGGTAGATGTGCGAATCGACGCGGATGCCAGGGCCGCCGGGCGGGTGATAGAACTCGATCGTGCCGGGAGAAGGCACGAACGTGAAGGGATCTTCGGCGTTAATGCGGCATTCGATCGAGTGGCCGCGAAACGCCAAGTCCTTCTGGCGATAGCGCAGTTTCTCGCCGGCGGCGACGCGAATCTGCTCTTGGACGATATCGACGCCGGTGATCATCTCGGTCACCGGATGCTCGACTTGAACGCGGGTGTTCATCTCGATGAAATAGAATTCGCCGTTCTCGTACAGGAATTCAAACGTGCCGGCACCGCGGTAGCCGATCTTGCGGCAGGCCTCGGCGCAACGTTCGCCGATGCGCGTAATCAGGCGAGCCGGAATGTGCGGAGCCGGTGCCTCCTCGATGACCTTCTGGTGGCGGCGTTGCATCGAGCAGTCACGTTCGCCGAGGTAGATGGCATTCTTGTACTGATCGGCCAGCACCTGGATTTCGACGTGGCGCGGATTTTCCAGATATTTTTCCATGTAGACGGCCGGATTGCCGAAGAACTGCCCGGCCTCCTGACGAGTCAACGCCACTGCGCTGACCAGCGCCGCCTCGGTATGCACGACGCGCATGCCGCGCCCGCCGCCGCCGCCGGCCGCCTTGATGATCACCGGATAGCCAATGGCGCGGGCGATCTTGATGATTTCCTTCGAATCTTCCGGCAGGGCGCCGTTGGAACCGGGCACACAGGGCACGCCGGCCGCTTTCATGGCGTCCTTGGCCGATACCTTGTCGCCCATCAAGCGGATGGTCTCGGCACGCGGGCCGATGAAGACGAAGCCCGAGGACTCAACCCGCTCGGCAAAATCGGCATTTTCCGAGAGGAAGCCGTAACCCGGGTGGATCGCCTGGGCGTCGCAGACCTCGGCCGCCGAGATGATGGCCGGCACGTTCAGATAGCTAGCAGCCGAGGCGGCCGGCCCGATGCAGACCGACTCATCGGCTAGCTTGACGTACTTAGCCTCGCGGTCTGCCTCGGAATGGACGACCACGGTCTTGATGCCCAGCTCGCGGCAGGCGCGCTGGATGCGGAGGGCAATCTCCCCTCGGTTGGCGATAAGAATCTTGTCAAACATGGGAGGCCACTCAGCCGATCACAAACAAAGGTTCACCGAATTCGACCGGCTCGCCGTTCTCGAGCAGGATGGCTTTGATGACACCGGAAGCGTCGGCCTCGATTTCATTGAGCAGCTTCATCGCCTCGATGATGCACAGCGTATCGCCCTGATTAACCGTCTGGCCAACCTTGACGAAAGCGTCGGCGCCGGGCGACGGCGAGCGGTAGAAAGTGCCGACCATCGGCGACTTGACGACATGGCCTTCCGGCAACTCGTCCTCTTCATCGAGATTGGCTGCCGAGGCGCCGACAGCGGTCTGCGGCATCGTGATCGGCGCGGCCATCATATATTGCTGCGCCGGCGGCGCGGCGACAGCGCCGTAATGCTTGGCGATGCGGACCTTTTCTTCGCCCTCGGTGACTTCCAGCTCGGAAATGCCGGATTCCTGCACGAGGTCGATCAGCTTCTTCAGTTTACGCAAATCCATGGGTGACTCCCTTCTGTTCTTTTGCCGCTTTTTAGGCGCAAGAAGCCGGCAAAAGCCGGCTTATTCAATGTTGATGCAGATATTGTTGAGCAGGTATTCCAGCGCCAGGCGATAGCCATCGTGGCCAAGGCCGCAGATGACACCAATCGCCAGATCGGAGAAATACGAGTGATGCCGGAACGGTTCGCGGGCATGCACGTTGGACAGGTGCACCTCGACGAACGGAATGGCGACGGCCGCCAGGGCGTCGCGCAGCGCCACGCTAGTATGCGTATAGGCCGCCGGATTGATGATGATGGCCCGCACGCCTTGTTCCCGCGCAGCGTGGATACGCTCGATCAGCGCCCCCTCGTGATTGCTCTGGAAAGCATCCAGGTCGACACCGGCCACCTCGGCCAAGCGAGCGAGGGACATATTGATATCGGACAGGGTCGCCCGACCGTAATGCTCGGGCTCGCGGGTGCCGAGCAGGTTCAGGTTAGGCCCATGCACCACCAGGATGCGGGGCTTTTCGACCGGCCCGGAAGCAGTTTTTCGCTTCGTCATGGCGGCGAGTTTGCCGCAAATCGCTGCATTTTGTCCAGTCGGACACTGGTACGCCTACCGTTCATAGCAGGGCGCGCAATGGCTCCGCCCGAATCCGCTCACGTGGCCGGCCGTCACGGGTTTTCAGGGTAATCCGCTCACAGGCGACGGGGAAAATCACCAGATTGGCGTCGGCAACCGCCGTTTCCACAACCAGCACCGCCTCCGCCTTGTCGTGACGTGGGGTGCCGTGGGCAAAGGAAATCCTGTGGTTGAGCAGGAAGATTTCAACCTCCTTGGCGCTGTCGGCAAACAACAGGATGTCGATACTCGAATGCTCGCCGGCCGTGCCGTCGAGCACCGAGCCGGTCAGCCAGGGGCGGAAATCGGCAAGCAGTTCCAGCAATTCCAACGCCGCCCGGCGCAAAGCGGCCAGCAGTTCGGGATGCTGCTCGCCGTGATACAGGCTGCGATAGGCGCGCAACTCGGCCTCGACCTCGGCGTTGTCGGGAAACTGCGCGTGGTCGGTCAAGCCCAACTGGCGGGCGGCCTTCTTCTTGGCATGGTGATAGTCGGTAATGCCGTCCTCGGCCATCAGGCGGGCGGCGGCGCTGGCAATGCTGGCCCGGACGGCGGACGCCGAGCGGATCCGGTCTTGGCGGGGCATGGAGGCTGGGGCGAGGTAGAATCGTCCGCATTTTAACCACTGACACCACGGTTCGCGCCATGCACATTCACATTCTCGGCATCTGCGGCACTTTCATGGGCGGCATCGCCCAGTTGGCCGCGGCGGCCGGCCACCGGGTCACCGGTTGCGACGCCAACGTCTACCCGCCGATGAGCGACCAACTGCGCGCTACTGGTATCGAACTGATCGAAGGCTACGCTGCCGCCCAATGCGCCCTGAAACCCGATCTGTTCGTGGTCGGCAACGCCATCTCGCGCGGCAATGCGCTGCTCGAAGCCATCCTCGACCAGGGTCTGCCCTACGTCTCCGGTCCGCAATGGCTGGCCGACAACATCCTGCAAGGCCGTTGGGTACTCGGCGTCGCCGGCACCCACGGCAAAACGACGACCAGTTCGATGCTGGCCTGGATACTGGAAGAGGCCAATCTGGCGCCGGGCTTCCTGATCGGCGGCGTGCCGCTCAATTTCGGCGTCTCGGCACGGCTCGGCGGCACGCCCTTCTTCGTCATCGAGGCCGACGAGTACGACACCGCTTTCTGCGACAAGCGCTCCAAGTTCATCCACTATCGCCCGCAAACGGCGATCCTCAACAATCTCGAATTCGATCATGCCGACATCTTCAGCGATCTGGCGGCCATCGAGATGCAATTTCACCATTTGGTGCGCACCTTGCCCACCTCCGGCCTGATCGTCGCCAATGCCGGCGAGGCCAGTCTCGAACGGGTACTGCAACGCGGCTGCTGGACGCCAGTCGAACATTTCAACGATCCAGCCGGCTACCGCACCGACGGCGACGACGCCAGCGGCGAATTGATTTTGCATGGGTCGGCGGGCGAAATCGGCCGCACCGTCTGGCAGTTATCCGGCGCCCACAACCGGGCCAACGCCTGCGCCGCGCTGCTGGCCGCCCGTCATGTCGGCGTGCCGTTCGCCCAGGGACTGGAAGCACTGGCTCGCTTCGGCAACGTCAAGCGGCGCATGGAAGTGCGCGGCACGGTGCGCGGCATCACCATTTACGACGATTTCGCCCATCATCCGACGGCCATCGCCACCACCGTCGCCGGCCTGCGCCGCAAGATCGGCCAGGCTCGCATCCTGGCCGTGCTCGAACCGCGCTCGAACACGATGAAACTGGGCACCATGAAAAGCCAGTTGCCGGACAGCCTGCGCGAGTCCGATGCTATCTACTGTTATGCCGGCAATCTCGGCTGGGATGCCGGCGCGGCATTGGCCTCGCTGGGTGAGCGGGCCTACGTGGCCGAGGATTTGGAAGTGCTGGTCGAGCGCATAGCCACCGCCGCCCGTCCCGGTGACCACATTCTGGTGATGAGCAACGGCGGCTTCGGCGGTATTCACGACAAGTTGCTGCGGCGGTTGGCGGCCTGACGCAGGACGGACGTCCATGAAAAAGGCCTCGCCGTGGCGAGGCCTTTTATTTGGCAAAGCACCGAATCAGCGCTCCATCGACTCCACCACCGCCAGCGCCGTCATATTGACCAAACGGCGCACGGTGGCCGTTGCAGTCAGCACATGCACCGGACGGGCCGCGCCGAGCAGGATGGGGCCGATGGTAACGCCTCCGCCGCTGGTCATCTTGAGCAGGTTGTAGGAAATGTTGGCGGCTTCGATGTTGGGCATTACCAGCAGGTTGGCCTCGCCTTTCAACGGCGACTCGGGATTGGCCGTGCAGCGGATGCCTTCGTGCAGCGCGGAGTCGCCGTGCATTTCGCCGTCGATTTCCAGCTCGCCGGCGCTCATCGCCGATACCAGGCCGGTGGCGGCGCGCATTTTGCGCGCCGACTCGGAGGCCACGGAACCGAAGTTGGAATGCGATAGCAGGGCCACTTTCGGCTGGCTGCCGAAACGCTTGACTTGCTCGGCGGCCATCAGCGTCATTTCGGCGATTTCCTCGGCGCTCGGATTTTCGTTGACATGGGTATCGCAGATGAACAGCGAGCGGCCGGGCAGCATCAGGTAGTTCATCGCCGCCAGCGTATTGGCGCCAGGGCGCTTGCCGATGACTTCGCGGATGACGCCGAGGTGGTGGCTGAACTGGCCGGTGGTACCGCAAATCATGCCATCGGCGTAGCCGAGCTTGAGCAGCATCGAACCGATCAGCGTCGGCTTGCGGCGCATCGCCTCCTTGGCCAGCGCCGGCGTCACGCCACGGCGCGACATCAGCTTGTGGTAGGCAATCCAGCATTCGCGGTAGCGCGGGTCGTGCTCCGGGTTGACGATGTCGAAATCGACGCCCGGCTTGATGCGTAGCTTGGCTTTTTCCAGGCGGTGCTCGATGATGTCGGGCCGGCCGATCAGGATCGGACGGGCGAATTTTTCTTCGATCACTACCTGGGCGGCGCGCAGCACGCGTTCTTCCTCGCCCTCGGCGTAGATGATGCGCTTGCCTTGCGCCTGGCGGGCGGCCTGGAAGATGGCGCGCATGCCGACGCCGGTGTGATAGACGAACTCGGACAGCTTGGCGCGATAGCCGGCCCAGTCGGTGATCGGCCGTGTGGCAACGCCGGAATCCATCGCCGCCTTGGCCACCGCCGGGGCAATCTTGACGATCAGGCGCGGATCGAAGGGCTTCGGGATCAGGTATTCGGGGCCGAAGGACAGCACGTGACCGGGATAGGCCATGGCCACTTCATCGGTGACTTCGGCTTCGGCCAGTTCGGCGATGGCGCGCACCGACGCCATTTTCATCTCCTCGGTGATGCGGGTGGCGCCAACATCCAGCGCGCCGCGGAAGATGAAGGGGAAGCAAAGCACGTTGTTGACCTGGTTCACGTAGTCGGAACGGCCGGTGGCGATAATCGCTTCGGGGCAGACCTCCTTGACCAGTTCCGGCATGATTTCCGGGGTCGGATTGGCCAGCGCGAAAATCATCGGCTGGGCGGCCATCGACTTGACCATCTCCGGCTTGACTACGCCGGCGGTCGACAGGCCGAGGAAAACATCGGCATCGACCATCGCATCGGCCAACGTGCGCTTTTCCGTATTCTGGGCATAGCGAGCCTTGGTCTCGTCCATGCCGCCGGGACGGCCGACATAGATGACGCCCTTGGAGTCGCAAACGGTGACGTTCTCGCGCTTGACGCCGAGATCGCACCACAGGTTGAGACAGGAAATGGCGGCGGCGCCGGCGCCCGAGCAGACGACCTTGATTTCCTCGATCTTCTTGCCGACCACTTTCAGGCCGTTGAGCATGGCCGCGCCGGAGATGATCGCGGTGCCGTGCTGGTCGTCGTGGAAGACCGGAATGTTCATCCGCTCCTTGAGTTTCTGCTCGATGTAGAAGCACTCCGGGGCCTTGATGTCCTCCAGATTGACGCCACCCAGCGTCGGCTCCAGCGCGGCGATCATGTCGATCAGCTTGTCCGGATCGTTCTCGGCCAGTTCGATGTCGAACACATCGATGCCGGCGAATTTCTTGAACAGGCAACCCTTGCCTTCCATCACCGGCTTCGAGGCCAGCGGACCGATGTTGCCAAGGCCAAGCACGGCAGTGCCATTGGTGACCACGCCGACCAGGTTGGCGCGCGAGGTGTAGTCGGCGGCGGTGGCCGGATCCTCGACGATGGCGTCACAAGCGGCGGCGACCCCCGGCGAGTAGGCCAGGGCCAGGTCGCGCTGATTGGTCAGGCCCTTGGTTGGATGGACGGAAATCTTGCCCGGGGTGGGCCAGCGGTGATATTCAAGTGCGGCTTCGCGCAAATCCTTTTCCACGGATTCTCCTCAGCGGGTGACTATTGGGGAAAACCTCATAGGTTACTCCAACTCCCTCGGCCTGTGGGCAGGTAATTATGGATTATCGGCGAGACGACATGGAATCTCCTGCCTGCCGTGAACAACCCGGCAGGCATACGCTCAAAAACGATGGGACAGCATCAGGCGGAGGATTCGCGGCCCGGTCGGATGACTATGGCGATTGCCCTCCGGCACGAAAAAAACCGGCCGCCAACAAGGCGGCCGGCGGGATGGCTGGGAAACGAGAAAATCAAGCGATCAGCACAAGGCCGTGAGCGGGTTCACGCGCCGGCTCGGCGGCCCGGACTGGCTGCGGATGCCGGGCATCCTCTTTCTCCAGACGCAGCATTTCCGCGCCAAACGCCACCTGCTGGCCGGCGGTCAGCATCCGGTGGCCGGAGCGCCATTCGCACCGCATATCCACGGCCAGCACGCCGGCCTGATGCATGGCCTCGGCCAAACCGCACAATTCGTTATGGGTCAGCCGCCGGCCATCGCTGAGCTCAGCAAGGAACTCGCCTCTCTTCAACAATACGATTGCCTGAATTGCCATGACGACACCTCCTGCGATGCAGGGTAGCCCGGCAGCGGCAAGGCAGGCTGTGTGATATTCCACAGTTCCGGCAATAAGCCGCAAAGCCTCTCGTGGCAATGGTTTTCCGGCGTTGAATCAGGCGCGTGAAAAGGATATCCGGTCGGAGCGCCTTCGGCGCCAAGCAAAATTGACAACGATCAAGAAAATCAATAGTGCGGGATATAGAATCGGGCAATGAATTCGCTACCGATCGTCGACCTGATCAGCCGTCACGACGGCCTGTTACCGCTTCATGCGACGCTTGCCGAGGCGGCCGCGCTGATACTCCGGGAACGGGGATCATCGGTCATCGTGGTCGATGACGAGGGCTGGGCCGCCGGCATCGTCACCGAAGGCGATCTGCTGCGCGTGCTGCGCCAGCGGCAAGACATGCGACAACCGCTGGCCGACGCGATGACGGCGCCGGTCTTCAGCATCGCCGCCGACACCGATTTCCGCCAAGCCTACCGCATGGTGACGCAACAAGGGCTGCGCCACATCGTCGTTACCGGCGCCGACGGTCGCCCGCTCGGGGTGGTCAGCGGGACCAGCATCCGCGAGCGGCTCGGCCCCGAATTCTTCCACCATTTGTGCAACGTCAACACGGTCATGGACCGGCTGTTCCCGCGCCTGCCGCCGGACGCCCCGCTGGCCGCGGCGCTCTACGCCATGGAGGCGTCGCGGGCCAGTTGCGCGGTGGTCGTCGATGGACGCCGACCGCTCGGCATCCTGACCATGCGCGACATCGTCCGCCTATGCCTCGCCACCGGCGACAATCCGCCATTGGTCGAGGTGATGCGACAACCGGTCATCACCATCGACGAGACAAGATCGCTGGCCGCCGCCGCCAAGACCTTGGCCGAGCACGCGATCCGCCAACTGGTCGCCGTCGACGCCCAAGGCAACGCCACCGGCCTGCTTTCCGAACACGCCTTGCTGCGGCCACTCGAACTGAGTCTGGTCGACGAATGCCTGCCCATCATCCACTCGCGCGACGCCGCGTTGCTGCGCACCTCGCACAACGCGTACTACCAGCGCGCCCTGCTTGACAACTTCCCGTTCCCGGCCTGGCTGAAGGATACCGATTCACGTTTTCTCGCCGCCAACCGGGCGTTCGCCGAATTATTCGGCCTTGGCTCCCCCGAGGAAGTGATCGGCAAGACCGACTACGATCTGGCGCCGCCGGAACTGGTCGAGCGTTATTACCGCGCCGATATCGAGGTGATGACCGAGCACCGGGCGAGCACGGTGCTCGAACCGCAGATGTATGCCCCGAATATTTGGCACGAGACGTACCGGGCCCCGGTCTTCGACGACAGCGGCCAATTGCTCGGTACCGTCGGTTTCGCCCGCAATGTCACGCAGCGCCTGCGCATCGAGGAAAGCATGCGGCTGCGCAACAGGGCGCTAACCAGCGTCGCCAGCGGCGAACCGATCGCCGACATACTCGAACTGATCGCCCAGTCGCTGGAACACGAACTCGAAGGCTGGCGCTGCGTCATCCTGCTTGCTGACGCCAACGGCCGGATACGCCATTGCACGGCGGCGCCCAAGTTGCCCGAAAGCTTTCCGGCGACGCTGTCCGGCATGGCTGTTTCGCCTGGCTCGCCGCTGGTCGATCTGCGTCAACGCTTGGTCGTGGACGACGTTGCCGCCGCCGACTGCCCTCCGCTTTTGAGCGAACTGGCCGGTCAGGCCGGTTTTGCCGCCTGCATCGTCAATCCCCTGATCGGACAGGAAGGCAAGCTACTCGGCTATCTGTTCGCCGGCCACGGCCGGCCGCCGCGCGATGACGAACTGAGCGTGCTCACCCAAGGCAGCCGACTGAGCACCCTGATCATCAACCACCAGCGCGTGACCGAAAGCCTGAGCGACAGCCAAGACACATTCCGCGGCATTTTCGACAGTGTCGACGAACCCTTGATCGTGCTCGGCCAGGACCGCCGCTTCATCGATGCCAGCATCCGCGCCAAGAACCTGTTCGCTCCCCCGCCAGGAGAAATGATCGGCTGCCACTACAAGGAATTCTGTGCCCCGGGCTTGAACGACGACGCGCGGATCGAAAGCCTGGTTACCGCCGCCTTCGCCGGCCAGCCGCAATGCTTCGAATACTGGGTGCGTAGCGCGGCCGGGCACATCTTTCCGGGAGAGGTTCGGCTGCGGCTGGGCAATTATTTCGGGGAGGCGGTGCTGATCGTCTCGTTCATCGACATCAGCGAACGCAAGAACGACAGCCTACGTCTGCGCATCCACCGCGATCTGGCCATCGCCCTGGCCAGCGACGCTGGCCGGCCAGCCGTGCTCGCCGCCATCCTGCAAGGCGGCCTGCTTTTTCGCGAATTCTCCGCCGGCGCCCTCTACGGGCGGCAGGGCGACGGCGGCTTCGGCCTGCTCACCCAGGCCGGCCTCTCGCCCGCCTACGTGGCCGCCACCCGCGAATATGGCCCGGACAGCGAATTCGCCGCGCTTGCCGCCAGCGGCGACCTCTTTCATTGCCAAATCGGCAGCGGCCGCTGTTCGCAGGCCTGCCCGTTCGACCGCAAGGCGATAGCGGATGAGGGGCTGTGCTACCTCGCCATGCTGCCGATCCCGATCGACGGCACGGTGGAAGCCTGCCTGGTCGTCGCGGACCATCATGCGATGCAAATTTCAGCCGCCACGCTGGACGCGCTCGACCGCTTGCGCCGCCCCTTCGGCAGAGCCCTGGAGCGCCTTGCCGCCCAGGAGAAGGCGCAGCGTCAGCAGGAAAATTTCAGCGGCCTGCTCGATGCGCTGAACGACTTCATTTTCGTCGTCGACCTGGACGGGCACATCCTCCACCACAACCAGGCGGTCAGCAAGTTTCTCGGCTACGCCCCGGGCACGCTCATCGGCCAGCCGATCGTCAGCGTCAGTCCGCCGGCCCGTCAAGCTGAGGCCGCCCAGATCGCCGCCGACATCGTGGCCGGCCATTGCCAGAACGCCCTGGTGCCCTTGCAGGCTACCGACGGACGCCAGATCATCGGTGATGCCCGCATCGTCAGCGGTTACTGGAATGGCCAGCCGGTCCACATCGGCATTTCCCGGGACATCAGCGAACAGCTGCTCGCCGAGGAAAGGCGGAAACTGGCGGCCAGCGTCTTCGAGCATGCCCACGAAGGGATCATCATTGCCGACCCGGATGGCCGCATCATCGAGGTCAATGCCGCCTTCAGCGAACTGACCGGTTATTCGCGCGACGAAGTGATCGGTCAGACAACCGAGTTGCTCAGATCCGGCCGTCACAAACCGAGCTTCTATCGGCAGTTGTGGCATGAGATCCGCGTCGCCGGCCACTGGTCGGGCGAGGTCTGGAATCGCAAGAAATCCGGCGAGGCATTCGTCGAATACCTGACGGTTTCGGCGGTTCGCGGCCAACAGGGCGAGATATCCCATCTCGTCGCTATCTTCTCCGACATCACGCAGATCAAGGAGCACCAGCAGCGCCTCGAACAACTGGCGCATTTCGATGCGCTGACCCAGTTGCCGAACCGCACACTGCTGGCCGACCGGATGCAGTTGGCGATGATGCAGTGCGCGCGCAGCGGCAAGATCCTTGCCGTCTGCTATCTCGATCTCGACGGCTTCAAGCCGGTTAACGACAGCTACGGCCACGCTGCCGGCGACCGTTTGTTGATCGAGGTCGCACAGCGACTGAAAGAATGTGTCCGCACCGGCGACACGGTCTCGCGCCTGGGCGGCGATGAATTCGTGCTGCTTTTCTCCAACCTCGCCAGCGACCACAAGGCCGATCATGCCGTCGAACGCGTCATTGCAGCGCTGGCCCGGCCTTTCGTTGTCGACGGACATCCCATACAAATCTCGGCCAGCATCGGCGTCACGCTCTACCCGCAGGACGGCGCCGATTCCGACACCCTGCTGCGCCAGGCCGACCAGGCGATGTATTCGGCCAAGCAGGCGGGACGCAACCGCTACCACCTGTTCGACCCCGAGCGCGACCGGCGTGCCCGCATCCGCCACGAGGAGATCACCCGCATCCGCGAAGGCCTGGTCAATGACGAATTCGTCCTCTATTACCAGCCCAGGGTCAACATGCGCCAAGGCGAGGTGCTCGGCGCCGAAGCATTGATCCGCTGGCAGCACCCGGAACACGGCCTGCTGCCGCCCGGCGATTTTCTACCGGTCATCGAAGGCGACAGGCTGGACAGCGAACTGGGGGATTGGGTTTTGCGCCAGGCCCTTGCCCAGCTCACTGCCTGGGTAGCCCAGGGTTTGCGCCTGGCCGTCAGCGTCAATATTTCCGGCGAACACCTGCAACAGCCGGATTTCGTCGACCGCCTGGGCGAATTGCTGGCCGCCCACCCGAGCGTGCCGCCTACGCTGCTCGAACTGGAAATTCTCGAAACCGCCGCCCTTGAAGACATCGCCCGAATCACCGACGTGTTCGCCGCCTGCCATCGGCTCGGCGTGCGCTTCGCGCTCGACGACTTCGGCACCGGCTACTCGTCGCTGACCTACTTCCGCCGCCTGCCGGCCGAAGTGCTGAAGATCGACCAGTCCTTCGTCCGCGACATGCTCGACGATCCGGACGACCTGGCCATCGTCGAAGGGGTCATCGGCTTGGCCCGGGCCTTCCGTCGCCAGATCGTCGCCGAAGGCGTCGAATCGGTCGAACATGGCCTGGCCCTGTTGCTGCTCGGCTGCGACGAGGCCCAGGGCTACGGCATCGCGCGGCCGATGCCGGCCGAAGCTTTGCCCGGCTGGATCAATACTTTCCAGGCGGACGAGTTATGGCTGTCAGCTTCCTCGTTTCGCTGGTCGCACGAGGATTTGCCGCTGCTGATCGCCGAAGTCGACCACCACCGCTGGAAAAAGACGCTCTACACCTGGCTCGACGCGCCGGATGCCAGCCATCCGACCCCAAGTCCCGACGAACGGGAATGCGGCTTCGGGCGCTGGTATTACAGCCCGTTCAGCCAGCGCTACGCCGTCAGCCCCCGTTTTGCCCAACTGGAACCCATCCATCGGCGCATTCATGCCATCGCCCGGCAATTGTTCGAGGGGCATGCCGGCCTCGATGTCGCATCCCGGCAGAGGCTGCGCGACGAACTGGAGTCGGCCAGCAACGACATGGGGCAATGCCTGCAAGGGCTGAGGACGGACGTACTGGTCGCGACTCAGGCAACCAAGCGATAGGCCGGATTGTCGATCGCCCTGGCCGCCGCCAGCAGGGCATCGATGGCTTTCGGCCGGACGAAGCCGGCGCGCCAGGCCAGCGCGACGCGGCGCGACGGCGGCGGCGAGCGGAAGGGAATGACGCTGATCATGTCGCTGCTGTAGGGATGGCGCAGCGCCCCCTCGGGCAAGACCGAAACGCCCAGTCCCGAGGCCACCATGCAGCGGATGGTGCCGATCGAGTGACCGAGCCGGACATCGGTTTCCGGACTGCTGATCTGCGGGCAGGCGCCCAGTACCTGATCGCGGAAGCAGTTGCCGGCTTTCAGCAGCAGCACTTCGTCGCCGGCCACTTCCTCGGGATTCATGAACTCCTTTTTTTCCCAGACATGACCGCGTGGCACGATGACCCTGAACGCCTCGTCGTAGAGCGCCCGGGTCAGCACGCCGGGAACCTCGAAGGGCAGGGCGATGATGACCACGTCGAGGACGTTGTCGCGCAGCATCTCGTCGAGGTTCGCGGTCATGTTCTCCTCGATCACCAACGGCATCGCCGGCGCCACCACCTTTAGCGCATTAATCAACTGCGGCAGCAGGTAGGGGGCGATCGTATGAATGACCCCCAGGCGTAGCGGACCCGCCAACTGGTCACGGCCACACAGCGCGATCTGCCTGACCTTGTCGGCCTCGCGCAAGGCCAGTTGCGCCTGCTCAATAATGCGCTGACCGACCTGGCTCGGGCTGACGAAGCCCTTGCCGCGCTCGAACAACTGTACGCCGAGTTCATCCTCGAGGCGGGCGATGGCAACGCTGAGCGTCGGCTGGCTGACCGAACAACGTTCGGCGGCACGGCTGAAATTGCCTTCCTGCGACAAAGCGACGATGTAGCGCAACTCGGTCAACGTCATATGGTTCACTCCTTTGGCGTGTCCGGCCGGTGCGCCAGCCGATGGTCGGACTATAGGGCAAAACTATAGTTGCTATTATAAAAACACATTGAAATCATTGACTTGGATCGATGCTACCATAGCCGCCACGGCGACAATGGGCCGAACAAATTTTCCACATCAGGGAGTCAACTCAATGAAACGTACCATTATCTCGGCGGCCATCGTCATGCTGTCCGGCCTTGCCCTCGCGCAGACCCCGGCCGCAGATGAGCCGATCCAGCCAATCCAGCGGGCGGTCAATATCGACCTGGGCATGGTCGAACTGGGCAAGAAGCTTTATTTCGATCCGCGCCTGTCCAAGTCCGGCTTCATTTCCTGCAACTCCTGCCACAACCTGTCGATGGGCGGCACCGACAACATCCCGAGCTCGATCGGCGACCAGTGGCAGCAGGGCCCGATCAACGCCCCGACCGTGCTCAACTCCAGCCTCAACCTCGCCCAGTTCTGGGATGGCCGTGCCGGTGACCTCAAGGCACAGGCCGGCGGCCCGATCGCCAACCCGGGCGAAATGGCCTTCACGCACACGCTGGCGATCGGCGTGCTCGAATCGATTCCGGCCTACGTCCGCGAATTCAAGCTGGTTTTCGGCAAGGACAAGATCGACATCGAACAGGTCACCGCCGCCATTGCTGAATTCGAGAAAACCCTGGTCACCCCCAACTCGCGTTTCGACCAGTGGCTGCTCGGCAAGCACGACGCCCTGACCAAGACCGAACTCGAAGGCTACGCGCTGTTCAAGGATAGCGGCTGCGTCGCCTGCCATAACGGCGCGGCCGTCGGCGGCAATTCCTTCCAGAAGATGGGCCTGGTCGAGCCGTACAAGTCCAGTGTCGCGGCCGAGGGCCGCTCGGCGGTAACCGGCCAGGACGCCGACCGCTTCAACTTCAAGGTGCCGACGCTGCGCAACGTCGAACTGACCTATCCGTACTTCCACGACGGCGCCGCCAACACCCTGACCGAGGCCGTCGACACGATGGGCCGCCTGCAGTTGGGCAAGAAGTTCACCAAGGAAGAGAACGCCAAGATCGTCGCCTTCCTGAAGACGCTGACCGGCGATCAGCCGAACCTCATCCTGCCGATCCTGCCGCCGTCCTCCGACTCGACGCCGCGGCCGACCCCGTTCGCCAAATAAGCGGCGAATCATGCAGAACAGACGGGGGCGCCAGCCCCCGTTTTTTTGGCTTGCATTTGTTTGATCCAGGCTAATCTGCCGTTAGACTTGCGCGTCCATAATTCGTCGTTGATTCTCTACGGTTTTTCCCCTGATGCTCGAAGCTGACAATCTGGAATGCGTGCGCGGCGAGCGCCGCCTGTTCGCAGGCCTCGGCTTTCGGCTGGCGGCGGGAGAACTGCTCTACTTGCAAGGCCGGAATGGCTCGGGGAAAACCAGCCTGCTGCGTATGCTGCTCGGCCTGCTGCCGCCGGAGCACGGCGAAATCCGCTGGCACGGCCAGCCGATCCGCAAGCTGGCCGACGACTACCGCGCCGATCTCTGTTATCTCGGCCACCTCAACGCCATCAAGGAAGAATTGACGCCACTCGAGAACCTGCTCGCCGCCGCCCGTTTGGCCGATGAAGACTTGAGCGAGGACGACGCCATCGACGCCTTGGAGCAGGTCGGCCTCGCCGGCCGCGAAGATCTCGCCTGCAAGTACCTGTCGCAAGGGCAAAAGCGGCGCGTCGCACTGGCCCGCTTGGTCAAGGAAAAGCGGCCGCTGTGGATTCTCGACGAACCTTTCGTCGCCCTCGACATCGCCGCCGTGGACTGGTTGGCCGGCCTCATTTCCGGCCACCTGCAACGCGGCGGCTTAGCGGTGATGACCACCCACCAGCCGGTCAGCATTGCCGCCGGTACCGTGCGCGAACTGCGGCTCGGTTGAGAGTGATGCGCTGATGTTCAAGATCATTCTGGCAGTGGTCGGCCGCGATCTCAAACTGGCCATGCGGCGGCAGGCCGACATCGTTTCGGCACTGTTCTTCTTCATCATCGTGGTCAGCCTGTTTCCGCTCGGTGTCGGACCCGAGCCTGACCTGCTGCGCACCCTCGCCCCCGGCGTGCTGTGGGTAGCAGCGCTGCTGGCGACCATGCTGTCGCTGCCGCGCCTGTTCGCCGACGACTACCGCGACGGCACGCTGGAACAACTGGCACTGGCGCCGCATCCGCTTGGTCTGATCGTTACCGGCAAAGTGATCGCTCACTGGCTATGTTCCGGCCTGCCGCTGGCCCTGATCGCGCCAGTGCTCGGCGTGCAGTTCGATCTCTCCGCCGAGGCGTTGATTGTGCTGACCGGCACCATCCTGCTCGGCACACCAGCCCTGTCCGGCATCGGCGCCATCGGTGCGGCGCTGACCCTGGGTCTGCGCGGCGGCGGCGTGCTACTGTCGCTGCTGGTACTGCCGCTGTACATCCCGGTGTTAATATTCGGCGCTGGAGCGGTCGATGCCACGGTATCCGGTCTCGGGGGGGAAGGACACCTTTCACTGCTCGCCGCCCTGACTTTTGCCTCACTCGGCTTCGCCCCCTGGGCGTCGGCCGCCGCCCTGAAGATCGCCCTCGAATGAAAGACCGCTTCAATCTCTACCGCTTCGCCTCGCCGGCGACCTTCTACCCCCTGGCCGGCAAGATGATTCCGTGGTTCGCCGCCGCCGCCGTCGTCTTCGGCGCGGCCGGGCTGTGGCTCGGCATGCTGGTGGCGCCCACCGACTTCCAGCAGGGCGAGGGCTACCGGATCATTTTCATCCACGTCCCGGCCTCCTGGATGTCGATGTTCATCTACCTGGTCATGGCCTTCTGGGCAGCCATCGGCCTGGCTTTCAACACCCGCCTGTCGGGCATGATGACCCAGGCGCTGGCGCCGACCGGTGCGCTAATGGCTTTCCTGTCGCTGTGGACCGGGGCGCTGTGGGGCAAGCCGATGTGGGGCACATGGTGGGTCTGGGATGCCCGGCTGACTTCGGAGCTGATCCTGCTCTTCCTGTACATCGGCTACCTGGCGCTGACCGCCGCCATCGACGACGTGCGCCGCGCCGACAAGGCCGGCGCCCTGCTACTGCTGGTCGGCGTGGTCAACATCCCGATCATCTACTTCTCGGTGCAGTGGTGGAACACGCTGCACCAGGGATCGAGCGTCAACCTGGCCAAATCATCGATGGCCGTCACCATGCTCTGGGGCATGCTGTTGATGGCGCTGTGCTTCTGGATGTATTCAATCGCCATCGCCCTGGCCCGCGTGCGTACCATCATGCTCGAACGCGAGCGGCATGCCGACTGGGCGCGGGCGGAACTGGCCGGAAAACAAGCATGATCTACTGGAACAGTGTCGGCGATTTTCTCGCCATGGGTGGCTACGGCTTCTACGTCTGGGGATCGTTCGGCGTCACCGCCTTGGTCATGACTATCGAACCGATCCTCGTCGCCCGCCAGCGCAAAAACACCATCGCCCGCCTGAAGCGCCAGTTGCGCGCCGATGCCCGGGCTGAAAATCGGAGCCCCGCCGCATGAAGTCCCGTCACAAAAAACTGGCGCTGATCGCCGGCGCCCTGGCCATCGTCGGCATCATCGCCGCCCTGGTGCTGAACGCCTTGAACAGCAACATCGCGCTGTACATCTCGCCGACCGACGTCGCCGCCGGCAAGGCGCCGGCCGACAAGCTGTTCCGCATCGGCGGCGTGGTCAAGGAAGGCAGCGTCGCCCGCCAGGCCGACGGCGTCACCGTCGCCTTCATCGTCACCGATACCGAGCAGGACATCACCGTCCATTACAAAGGCATCCTTCCCGACCTGTTCAAGGAAGGCAAAGGCGTCGTCGCCCAAGGCAAGCTGACTGCCGACGGCAGCTTTGCCGCGACCGAGGTGTTAGCCAAGCACGACGAGAACTACATGCCACCGGAAGCCGCCAAGGCCGTCGGCGACGCCCATGCCCGGGCCGCCGAGAAGAAGGCCGCCGAGGACGCGGCCGGCACGGCCTCGGCTTCCACCCCGCAAGCGAGCTACTAAGCATGATTCCTGAACTCGGCCACTTCGCCCTCATCCTCGCCGCACTGGTCGCGCTGGTGCTCGGCACGCTGCCGCTGATCGGCGCCCACCGCCGGCAGCCGGCCTGGATCGCCCTGGCCCGCCCGGCCGCCGGTGCCATGGCACTGTTGGTTGCCTTCTCCTTCGCCTGCCTGACGCAGGCCTTCGTCGCCAATGATTTCTCCGTCGTCTATGTGGCGCAGCACTCCAACTCGCTGCTGCCAATGGCCTACCGCGTCGCCGCCGTCTGGGGCGGCCACGAGGGTTCACTGCTGTTGTGGATGCTGATGCTGGCCGGCTGGGCCTTCGCCGTCGCGTTGCTGTCGCGCCAGTTGCCGGACATCATGGTCGCCCGCGTGCTCGGCACGCTCGGCCTGGTCGCCTTCGGTTTCCTGCTCTTCATCCTGTTCACCTCCAACCCATTCGATCGCCTGCTGCCGGGCGTCGCTGAAGGGCGCGACCTCAACCCGCTGCTCCAGGACCCGGGCCTGATCATCCACCCGCCGCTGCTGTACATGGGTTATGTCGGCTTTTCGGTGGCCTTCGCCTTCGCCATCGCCGCACTGCTGTCCGGCCAGCTCGACGCCGCCTGGGCGCGCTGGTCGCGGCCGTGGACGACGGCCGCCTGGATCTTCCTGACGCTGGGTATCGCCATGGGTTCGTGGTGGGCCTACTACGAACTGGGCTGGGGCGGCTGGTGGTTTTGGGATCCGGTCGAGAATGCCTCGTTCATGCCCTGGCTGGTCGGTACAGCACTGATTCACTCGCTGGCGGTCACCGAAAAGCGCGGCAGCTTCAAGAACTGGACCGTGCTGCTGGCCATCTCGGCCTTCTCTCTGTCGCTGCTCGGCACTTTCCTGGTCCGCTCCGGTGTGCTGACCTCGGTGCATGCCTTCGCCACCGATCCGACGCGCGGCATTTTCATCCTGATCTTCCTGATCGTCGTCATCGGCTCGTCGCTGGCCCTGTTTGCCTGGCGGGCGCCGAGCGTCGGCCTGGGCGGGCGCTTCGGCCTGATTTCCCGCGAATCGATGCTGCTCACCAACAATGTGCTGCTGATCGTCGCCTGCGCCACGGTGCTGCTCGGCACGCTCTATCCGCTGCTGGTCGATGCGCTGGGCATCGGCAAGATCTCGGTCGGTCCGCCCTATTTCAATGCGGTGTTCGTGCCGGTCATGGCTCCGGTACTGTTCTTGATCGGCCTTGGCCCGTTCGCTCGCTGGAAGGAAGCCTCGCTACCCGAGATCCTACGCACCGTGCGCTGGGCCTTCGCCGTCGGTGCCATCGTTGCCATCGCTGTGCCGCTGCTCTACGGCCACTGGAGCCCGCTGACCGCCCTCGGCCTGCTGCTGGCCGCCTGGATCGCCGCTACCGTTGTCATCAACTTCGTCGACCGCGTGCGCCGGACCCGTGGCGAGGCTTCCTTCATCCGCGCCGCGCTGCGCCAGCCGCGCAGTTTCGTCGGCATGCACCTGGCCCATCTCGGTGTCGCAGTCTTCGTCGTCGGCGTCTCCATGGTCTCAAGCTTCGAAGAGGAGAAGGACGTCAAGATGGAAGCCGGCGAATCGGTCACCGTCTCCGGTTACACCTTCACCTTCGTCGGCATCCATGAGGTCAAGGGGCCCAACTACATCGCCGCCCAGGGCCTGTTCGATCTGAGCCAAGACGGCCGTTTCCTGCGCCGGATGACGCCGGAAAAACGCAACTACTTCTCCTCGGCGATGCCGATGACCGAAGCCTCGATCGACGCCGGCCTGTGGCGCGACGTCTATGTCTCGCTCGGCGAGCCGATCGACCGCGACCAGCCGGAAGGCGCCTGGGCCGTGCGCGTCTATTACAAGCCCTTCGTCGACTGGATCTGGGGCGGCTGCCTGCTAATGTCGCTCGGCGGTCTGCTCGCCATGCTCGACCGCCGTTATCGCCTGAAGGCGCGAAGCGCCGCCACCCTGCCTGCCGGAAGCCAAACCGCATGAATCGCTACTACTGGATACTCGGCGCTTTCGCCGCCCTCGTCGTCCTGCTCGCCGTCGGCCTCGGCCTCAACCCGCGTGACATTCCGTCGCCGCTGGTCGGCAAGCCGGTGCCGGCCTTCCGCCTGGCGCTGCTGGCCGATCCGGACAAGACTTTCGGTCCCGAGGAACTGCGCGGCAAGCCCTGGCTGCTCAACGTCTGGGCCTCGTGGTGCGTTTCCTGCCGCCAGGAGCACCCGCTCCTGGTCGAGTTCTCGAAAAAGCTAGATGTGCCGCTGATCGGCCTCAACTACAAGGAAGTGCGTGGCGACGGCGAATTCGATATGAGCAAGCTGCCCGCCGACGAGGAAAAGAAGCTGGCGCTGCAGCGCGCCACCGGCTGGCTGCGCGACCACGGCGACCCGTACCGGCTGACGGCGATGGACATCGACGGCCGTGTCGGCATCGATTTCGGCGTCTACGGCGTGCCGGAAACCTACGTCATCGACAAGGACGGGATCATCCGCATGAAGCACACCGGGCCGATCACCCCCGACGTGCTGACCAAGAAAATCCTGCCCCTGCTGGCGGAGTTGAGCAAATGATCGCCCGCGCCTTGACTTTTTCCCTAATGCTCGCGCTCTGCCTGGCAGCCACCGGCGCTCAGGCGTCGTCGGCCTGGGAGGCCGCGGTAGCCGCCGACCCGGTAGCCGAGAAGCGCTTGCAAGCTCTATCCAAGGAACTGCGCTGCCTAGTCTGCCAGAACGAAACGATCGCCGACTCCAATGCCGAACTGGCCGTCGATCTGCGCCGCGAAATTCGCGGCATGATCCATGATGGCCGTTCCGACAACGAGATCATCGATTTCATGGTCGCCCGCTACGGCGATTTCGTGCTCTACCGGCCACCGGTCAAGGGGGTCACGCTACTGCTCTGGGGCGGCCCGGTGGTTCTGCTGCTGCTCGGCCTGGGCGCTCTGTTCGCCTACCTGCGGCGACGTGCCGGCCGCGTCGGCGATACCGAACGGCCACTGTCGACCGAGGAGGCCCGCCGCCTCGAAGCTCTGCTCAAGGAACCCGATAACAAATGATGCCGTTCATCCTGTATGCGACGCTGATCGTCGTGGTCATCTGCGCCTTCCTGTTCCTGCCGCTGTGGTTCGGCCGGCGCGGCGCGGCCGCGGGCGGCGACCGTCAGACGGCCAACCTGGCCATTTTCCGCGACCAACTGGCCGACCTCGAACGTGAATGCCAGGAAGGCACGCTGGCCGCCGCCGATTTCGACCAGGCCCGCCAGGAATTGCAGCGCCGCCTGCTCGAAGAGACCGCCCCGGCAGCCGAACCCGGCATCGCACCAAGCGTGGCCGGCCCCAGCCGCAAGACGGCAATCGCCCTGGCCGTGCTGCTGCCGCTCGGCGCCCTGCTCGGCTACGCCCTGCTCGGCAATCCGGCGGCGCTCGATCCGGCGCGCACGGCACCGGCGCCGGCCCAGGCCAACATGAGCCCGGAGCAAATCGACGAGATGGTCGCCCGCCTGGCCGAACGCATGCAGAGCAACCCCGACGACATGCAGGGCTGGCTAATGCTGGCCCGCTCCTACAAGGCGCTGGGCCGTTACGACGACGCCGTCAAGGCTTACGCCAAGGCCGAGAAAGTCATCAACGACCAGCCCGACCTGTTGGCCAGCTACGCCGAGACGATCGCCATGGCCAGCGGTCAGGGCTTGGCCGGCAAGCCGCGCGAACTGGTCGAGCGCGCCCTGAAGATCGATCCCAAGCACGCGCATAGCCTGTTCCTTGCCGGTGCCGCTGCAATACAGGCCAACGACACCAAGCAGGCAATCGCCTACTGGGAGGCTCTGCTGCCACTGGTCGAGCCCGGTACCGAGCTGGACCAGATGCTGCGCGCCGGCATCGACAAACTGAAGCAAGGTAAATAGATCATGGTCGATGCCGCCCGCCGGGGATTCCTGCGCGGCCGGCCGCGGCCGAAGGCCGAGTTGCGCCCACCCTGGGCGCGGCCAGAAGCTGCCTTCATCGACCACTGCACGCGCTGCCGCGACTGCCTGCCGGCCTGCCCGCAAGGCATCATCGTCAGTGGCGACGGCGGTTATCCGACCATCGACTTCGCACGCGGCGAATGCACCTTCTGCGCCGCCTGCGTCAGCGCCTGTCAGCCACAGGCGCTGCTTCGCCGCCGCGAAGGCGAAGCGCCGTGGCCGTACACGGCGGGGGTCGGCCCCGCCTGCCTGCCGGCTCGGGGTATCGAGTGCCGGGTCTGCGGCGATTATTGCGCCGCGCGGGCCATCCGTTTTCCGCCCCGCATCGGCGGCAACCCGCTGCCGGAAATAGACGCCAGTTGCTGCACTGGCTGTGGCGCCTGCCTTGCTCCCTGTCCGACCGATGCCATCAGGATTGCCTGATCCCACCTTTTGCCTACAGCGGCCATCCCTTGTGTTTTAATCTACGCTGATTCCTGGCCTACCGGAGACACCCCATGACTTCAGAGAAATTCCGCCTCGTCACCCGCAGCGATTTCGACGGCCTGGTCTGTGCCGTGCTGCTCAACGAACTGAACCTGATTGACGACATCAAGTTCGTGCACCCGAAGGACATGCAGGACGGCAAGATCGACATCGGCAACCGCGACATCACCACCAACCTGCCCTACGTCGCCGGCGCCCATCTCGCTTTCGATCACCACCTGTCAGAAATGCTGCGCAACACCCGCGAGCGGGCCAACCACATCATCGATGCCGACGCCCCTTCGGCGGCCCGTGTCGTCTATGACTACTACGGCGGCAAAGCGGCCTTCCCGCGCATTTCCGAGGCGATGATGGAGGCTGTCGACAAGAGCGACTCGGCGCAGTTCAGCCGCGACGACATCCTCAACCCCGGCGGCTGGGTGCTGCTCAATTTCCTGATGGACGCCCGCACCGGCCTCGGCCGCTTCCGCGACTTCCGCATCAGCAACTACGCGCTGATGATGGACTTGATCAAGTACTGCCGCGACCATGACATCGACGACATCCTCGCCTTGCCCGACGTCAAGGAACGCGTCGAGCTGTATTTCGAGCACAGCGACAAGGCCAAGGACCAGATTCTGCGCTGCGCCACCGTGCACAAAAACCTGGTGGTGCTCGACCTGCGCGACGAGGAAACCATCTGGGCGACCAACCGCTTCACGATCTATGCGCTGTTCCCGCAGACCAACATTTCGATCCACGTGCTATGGGGCGTGCAGCAGCAGAACACCGTGTTCGCCACCGGCAAATCGATCCTCGACCGCGGCAGCAAAACCAATGTCGGCGAACTGATGTTGGCCTACGGCGGCGGCGGCCATCAGGCGGCCGGCACCTGTCAGGTGGCCAACGAACAGGCGGCGGCGACGTTGCAGGCGCTGATCGCCCGCATCAACGCCGACGGCTGAGGAGCCATCACTCGGGCGCGACGCTTGAACGCAGCAACGGAGCCGGCGAGAAGCCGAGCTCGATCATTTCGGCTTCCAGCTTGATGCGCAGAATCAGCAGTCCACACAGCGATTCACGCGCCCGATCCTTGGTCCAGGACAAATGGTCGTCAGCCAGACAGGCATCGATCTCATGGCGATTGGCCAGGTTGACGCCGCAAATCGCCGCGTAGCGCTGAATCTCGTGATCCAGTTCCCGCAACTCCCGGTCATAATGTTCAAATCCGCCCATGGGTGGAGCATACAACCAAAGGAGAGTTTTCGATGTATCGGTTAATCCTGCCGGATCCGCGCAAGAACATTGCCCTGGCCTTTCAGGATGTTTCTGAGGCTCGCGCCTGGCTGGCCAAGCAACCGCGCGCCCATCCGCAACAGACGCTGGCGGCCCTGGCTATGCAGGTTGAAGCCATCGACGGCAGCGCTGGCGGCGACCCGGCGCTGGCTATCGAACTGCTTGGGCTGCTGCGCACGGCGGCGGTACCGTTGCAGGAGCACATCGAGCCGCGCTTCGTGCGCAAGGCCCTGCCCTTGCCTGCCGACGACTACCGTGCCTTCGAACTGGTGGCCCGCTTCTGGCACCGTCTCGGCGTTGCCTATCTGCGCCGCTACGAGGAACTGGGCATCCAGGGGCGCAGCCTGGCGCTCAATCGCGCCGCCTGCGCTCTGCGCCTTGCCGCCCACAGCCACTTTCTCGCCGCTTACGAATGCCCGGTGGCGCTCGACCGCTTGCTGCTCGGCCTCCTCGCCCTGGCCATTCATGACAATGTGTTAGCGCGCCCCTTGCCGGACGGGGATTTTCCCCATCTCGGCGCCGCCACTGTCGGTGGCCACCTGGCTTGGGCTTTTCTGCTGCGCTTGATCGACCCCTACCGGCTGACTGCGCCGCAATTGGCCGTGGCCAACCGCGCCCTCAGCCGCTGGCGCGAACTGGCCGAATTCCGCAGCGAGCCTGATACCGACGCGCGCGCTCGCAACCTCGATCTGAGCGCCCTGTACGGCGCTCCGCTGCCCGACGAAGCGCCGCGCTGGCTCGACATTCGCGCTGTCGACCGCAAGTTGCGCGGGCGCCTCGAAACATTGCAGCAGGGCGTGTCGCCAGAAGCCCTGAAACTTGGCCGCGAGCTGTCGCCGACCGCCAGCATCCGTCTACTGAAGGAAGTCCGTCATAGCCTGAGCATGCCCGAACGCGAAACCGGCGAAGAACCCGGCGACACAGCCCTCGCTTTCGGCAGCGAGGACGCTTATGCCGTGCTGCGCGGCGACTACCTGAACGCCATCGGCGACATCGACATCGACAGTTCCGTGCTCGCCCACCAGCGCACCGCGCTGTTCGGCTTCGACCGCGCCGAACAGGCAACGACGGCAATCAAGCGTATCGAGGTCGCCACCGAAACCTGGAAACAATTCGATGGCATGGTCCTGCGCCCCTCCGTCGCCCCCGGCCCGCGCCGCCAGGCGCCCTGCCTAGTGGCCGCCCATGTACGCGGCCAGGCGCGGCTCGGCGTGCTGTTCGGCCTGCAAGTCATGACCGGCGACGTGCTGTCAGGCGGCTTGCACTGGTACGAAGGCGAAATCGAAGCCGGCTGGCTCAAGCGCACCGAGCCACGCTCCCGGGCCAGCGGGCACATTCCGGCCTTCCTGATTTGCCAGGACGAGGAATTGTCGCTGGTGCTACCGGCCACGGCCGGAGTCCGGGTAGGCGTCACGCTCGCCATCGGCGGCGCAACGCTGGAACATTTGCAGCCGGACGAAGTGCTCGAACGCGGCGTCGATTTCGTCCGCTACGCCTGCCACGCCGTGTAAACGACAAGGCCCGTCTTGCGACGGGCCTTCGTTGCGGCAGCTGCCGGCGACTGACCGGCAGCGGCGGAACATCATCACTCGAACTCGATGATCACCTGGTCGACCGACAGGCTTTCGCCGACAGCGACCGAAATTTTCTTCACCTTGCAGTCTTGCTCGGCCTTGAGGATGTTTTCCATCTTCATCGCCTCGATGACGGCCAGCTTCTCGCCGACCTTCACTTCCCGGCCAACCTCGACCGCGATCTCACGCAACAAGCCCGGCATCGGCGAGAGCAGGAACTTAGACAGGTCGGGCGCCGGCTTGTCCGGCATCAGCGCCAGCAGCTCGGCGGCGCGTGCGCTCATGACCATGAAGTCGGCACGGGAACCCCAGTGATACAGGCTGTAGCGGGTCTTGAAGCGCGCCACCTGCAAGGTGAAGGATTCGCCATTGCAGGTACCGTTGAACAGCGATTCGCCCAGCTTCCAGTCGGATAGAATCTCGTAGCTCTTACCGTTGTATTCGACGTAGTAGCCGCCCGGGATCCGGCGCGCCGTGACCGGATGGTTCTCTTTCTGCCCGCCGCCCCGCAAGCGAACCACCATCCACTGGTCGCCGACGATGCGCTCGTGGCCTTGCAACTGGCCGGTGATCGACGCCGAACGGTCGGTAAAGGCACGGTAAACGTAGGCGACGACCGAGACCAGCAGGGCCGGGTCATCGTGCGGAACCATCGAGGTATCGAAACCCTTCGGATACTCCTTGGCGATGAAGCTGGTATCGAAGATGCCGGACTGGAAGCGCGGGTGCTGCATCAACGCCGCCTGGAACGGGATGTTCGAGGAGATGCCGTGGATCACGAAGGCATTCAGCGCATCGCGCATACGGGCGATCGCCGCGTTGCGGTCCTTGGCGTGCACAATCAGCTTGGCGATCATCGAGTCGTAGAACATCGAGATTTCGCCGCCATCATAGACGCCGGTATCGACGCGTGTGGCGCCATTGGCATCGACACTCTCGGCCGGCGGCAGGAACTTGACCAAGCGCCCGGTGGAGGGCAGGAAGCCGCGGAACGGATCCTCGGCATTGATCCGGCATTCCATCGACCAGCCGTTGATCTTGACGTCGGCCTGAGTGAGCGGCAGCTTCTCGCCGGCGGCAACGCGGATCATCTGCTCGACTAGGTCGAGGCCGGTAATCAGTTCGGTGACCGGGTGCTCGACCTGCAAGCGGGTGTTCATTTCCAGGAAGTAGAACTCCTTAGTCGCACCGGAGACAACAAACTCGACAGTACCCGCCGATTCGTAGTTAACGGCGCGAGCCAGGGCCACGGCCTGCTCGCCCATGGCCTTGCGCATCTCGGGGTCGACGAAGGGACTCGGCGCCTCCTCGATGACCTTTTGGTGGCGGCGCTGGATCGAGCAGTCGCGCTCGTTCAGATAGACGTAATTGCCGTGCGCATCGCCGAGCACCTGGATTTCGATATGGCGCGGCTCAAGCACGTACTTCTCGATGAACACGCGGTCGTCGCCAAAGGAATTGCGCGCTTCGTTGACGCAGGAGGAGAAACCCTCGTGCGCCTCGGCATCGTTGTAGGCAACGCGCAGGCCCTTGCCGCCACCGCCGGCAGAGGCCTTGATCATCACCGGATAGCCGATCTTCTTGGCAATCTCGACGGCCTCGTCCGGACCGGCAATGGCCTCGTTATGACCAGGGATGGTGTTGACCTTGGCCACAATGGCCAGCTTCTTGGACTCGATCTTGTCGCCCATCTTGGCGACCGAGTAATGCTTCGGGCCGATGAACTTGATGCCTTCCTCTTCCAGGCGACGCGAGAATTCGGCATTTTCGGACAGGAAGCCATAGCCCGGATGGACCGCCTCGGCACCGGTCTGCTTGCAGGCGGCGATGATCTTGTCCATGACCAGGTAGGACTCTTTCGAAGCGGCCGGCCCGATACAGACGGCCTCGTCGGCCATGTCGACGTGCAGGGCATCCTTGTCGGCCTCGGAATAGACGGCAACGGTGGCGATACCCATCTTGCGGGCGGTCTTGATGACGCGGCAGGCAATCTCGCCGCGGTTGGCAATGAGGATTTTCTTGAACATGTTCTATTCCTTCCTGGCGCTTACAGCGGGATATTGCCGTGCTTGCGCCACGGATTTTCCAGTTTCTTGTCGCGCAACATGGCCAGCGAGCGGGCGATACGCTTGCGTGTGGCATGCGGCATGATCACGTCGTCGATGAAACCACGGGCTCCGGCGACGAACGGATTGGCGAATTTTTCCTTGTATTCGGCTTCGCGCTGGGCGAGTTTCTCGGGATTGTTCTTCTCCTCGCGGAAGATGATCTCGACCGCGCCCTTCGGGCCCATGACCGCGATTTCGGCGGACGGCCAAGCGAGATTCACGTCGCCGCGCAGGTGCTTGGACGACATCACGTCATAGGCGCCGCCGTAGGCCTTGCGGGTGATCACGGTGACCTTGGGCACGGTGCACTCGGCAAAGGCGTAAAGCAGCTTGGCGCCGTGCTTGATGATGCCGCCATATTCCTGGGCGGTACCCGGCATGAAGCCCGGCACGTCGACAAAGGTCACGACCGGGATATTGAAGGCATCGCAGAAGCGGACAAAGCGGGCGGCCTTGATCGCCGACTTGATGTCCAGACAGCCGGCCAGGACCAGCGGCTGGTTGGCGACGATGCCGACCGGATGGCCGTCCATGCGGCCGAAGCCGATGATGATGTTTTTGGCGTAATCGGCCTGCAACTCGAAGAAATCGTTGTCGTCGACAACCTTGACGATCAATTCCTTCATGTCGTACGGCTTGTTGGTGTTGTCCGGCACCAGCGTGTCGAGCGAATAGTCGTAGCGGTCGACCGGGTCGTTGGTCGGTGTAACCGGCGGCTTCTCCCGGTTGTTGGCCGGGATGAAGTTCATGAAGCGGCGCAGCATGGACAGCGCCTCGACATCGTTCTCGAAAGCCAGGTCGGCGACACCCGACTTGCTGGTATGCGTCATCGCGCCACCCAGCTCCTCGGCGGTCACTTCTTCATGCGTCACGGTCTTGACCACATCCGGACCGGTCACGAACATGTAGGACGAATCCTTGACCATGAAGATGAAGTCAGTCATCGACGGCGAGTACACCGCGCCGCCGGCACAGGGCCCCATGATCATCGAGATTTGCGGCACGACGCCGGAAGCCATCACATTGCGCTGGAACACGTCGGCATAGCCGCCGAGGGAGGCGACGCCTTCCTGGATGCGGGCGCCGCCCGAGTCGTTGAGGCCGATCACCGGAGCGCCGACTTTCATCGCATGATCCATGACCTTGCAGATTTTTTCGGCATGGGTCTCCGACAGCGAACCGCCAAACACCGTGAAATCCTGCGAGAAGACGAAAACCAGGCGGCCGTTGATGGTGCCATAGCCGACCACGACGCCATCGCCCGGGGTCTTTTCTGCCTTGTCCATGTCGAAATCGATGCAGCGGTGCTCCTTGAACAGGTCCCATTCTTCGAAGGAACCTGGATCGAGCAGCAGTTCGATGCGCTCGCGGGCGCTCAGCTTGCCTTTCTTGTGCTGGCTGTCGATACGCTTCTGGCCACCGCCGAGGCGGGCCTGTTCACGCTTTTTTTCCAGCTTGCGGATGATGTCGTGCATAGAAAACTCCCTAAGTGGGTCGGGTAATAATTCGTCAGTGTTTCAGATAGCCGAGCAGGGCATACGCGGCGGCGGCCGGCGTCGTGTGTCCTGCCTCGACGGAACGGGCGAAGGCCGGCAAATTCTCCTGGACGCGCGGGTGGTGACGGAAATGCCGGCGCAAGCCGGAATCGATCAACTGCCACATCCAGGCCAGCGCCTGGTGCTGGCGCTTGGCGGCAAATTCGCCAGTCGGCTTCAGGGCTGCCTGGTATTGCTCGACTTGTTCCCAGAAATCGGCGATCCCCTGCTTGTGCAGCGCCGACAGCGCGATCACCGGCGGCGCCCAGTGGGGCGAGGCCGGGCGCAGCATGTGCAGCGCGTTGCGCCACTGGGCGCGCACCACGGCCGTCGCCCGGGGATCGATGTCGGCCTTGTTGATGACCACCAGATCGGCGATCTCGACGATGCCCTTCTTGATTGCCTGCAAGTCATCGCCGGCGTTCGGCAATTGCAGCAGGCAGAACATGTCGACCATGCCGGCCACCGTCGTTTCCGACTGGCCGACGCCGACCGTCTCGATGATGATTACATCGTGGCCGGCGGCCTCGCACAACAGCATGGCCTCGCGCGTCTTCTCGGCGACACCGCCCAAGGAGCCAGCCGACGGGCTGGGACGAATGAAGGCTTCCTCGCACTGTGAAAGCTGCTCCATACGCGTCTTGTCGCCGAGGATGGAGCCGCCGGTCACCGAGGACGAGGGATCGACGGCCAGCACGGCCAGCTTCTTGCCCTGCTCGATCAGCCAGACGCCGAGCGCTTCGATGAAAGTGGACTTGCCCGCCCCCGGGACACCGGAAATGCCGATGCGGATGGCTTTGCCGGTCTGCGGCAAGAGCGCCGTCAACACCTGCTGCGCCCGCTGCTGGTGATCGGCGCGCGTCGACTCGATCAGCGTGATGGCCTTGGCCAACGCCCGGCGCTGGCCGGCCAGCACGCCGTCGACCAGTTGCCGGTCGGCGTCGGACAGCAGATTGACAGGCATGGGCGCTTCCAGCTTCATCCAGATTTAGCCGCGCGCCTGCCTGATTTCTTCGAGCACCTTGCGCGCCGAATCCTCGATGCGAGTACCGGGGCCGAACACGGCCTTGGCGCCGGCGGCAAACAGCGCGTCGTAGTCCTGGGCCGGAATGACGCCGCCGGCAAACACGATGATGTCGTTGGCGCCTTGCGCCTTCAGCGCCTGGATCAGTTGCGGCACCAGGGTCTTGTGGCCGGCCGCCAACGACGAGCAGCCGATGGCGTGCACGTCGTTCTCGATGGCTTGGCGGGCTGCCTCTTCCGGCGTCTGGAACAGCGGTCCCATGTCAATATCGAAGCCGAGATCAGCATAGGCCGTAGCAACCACCTTGGCGCCGCGGTCATGGCCATCCTGGCCGAGCTTGGCGATCATGATGCGCGGCCGGCGGCCTTCTTCTTCGGCGAACTTGGCGACATCGGCCTTGATCTGTTCCCAGCTTTCCTGACCTTCCACAACACCTCCGTACACGCCCGAGATCGTCTGGTTATTGGCGCGGAAGCGGCCGAAAACTTTTTCTAGCGCATCCGACACCTCGCCGACCGTGGCGCGCAGACGAATGGCCTTGACCGACAGGTCGAGCAAGTTGCCTTCGCCGGTTTCGGCACACCGGGTCAGCGCCGCCAGCGCGGCATCGACCGCGGCCGTGTCGCGTTTGGCGCGGATTTGCTTGAGGCGGGCGATCTGCGCCTCGCGCACGGCATGGTTGTCGATATCCAGGATATCGATCGCGTCTTCCTTGGCCAGCTTATATTTGTTGACGCCGACGATCACGTCCTTGCCCGAATCGATGCGCGCCTGCTTATCGGCGGCGCAGGTCTCGACCTGCATCTTGGCCCAGCCGGATTCGACAGCCTTGGTCATGCCGCCCATCGCTTCGATTTCCTGGATGATGCCCCAGGCCTTGTCGGCCATGTCCTGGGTCAGCTTCTCCATCATGTAGGAGCCGGCCCACGGGTCGACGACATTGGTGATGTGCGTTTCTTCCTGAATGATCAGTTGGGTATTGCGGGCGATGCGGGCCGAGAACTCGGTCGGCAGCGCGATCGCCTCGTCGAGCGCATTGGTGTGCAACGACTGGGTGCCACCGAAAACCGCCGCCATCGCCTCGATGGTGGTGCGCACCACGTTGTTGTACGGATCCTGCTCGGTCAGCGACCAGCCCGAGGTCTGGCTGTGCGTGCGCAGCATCTTCGACTTGGCGCTCTTGGCGTTGAAGCCGGTCATGATGCGGTCCCACAACAGGCGGCCGGCGCGCATCTTGGCGATTTCCAGATAGAAATTCATGCCCACCGCCCAGAAGAAGGACAGGCGACCGGCAAAGGTATCGACGTCCATGCCGGAAGCGACCCCGGTACGCACGTACTCCATGCCGTCGGCCAGCGTGAAGGCCAGCTCGATGGCCTGGTTGGCGCCGGCTTCCTGGATGTGATAGCCGGAGATCGAGATCGAGTTGAATTTCGGCATGTGCTGCGCCGTGTAGCCGAAAATATCGGCGATGATCTTCATCGACGGCTTGGGCGGATAGATATAGGTGTTCCGCACCATGAACTCTTTGAGGATGTCGTTTTGGATGGTGCCGGACAGTTGCGCCTGCTGCACGCCCTGCTCCTCGGCGGCGACGATGTAGCCGGCGAGAATGGGCAGCACGGCGCCATTCATCGTCATCGACACCGAAATCTTGTCGAGCGGAATGCCGTCGAACAGGATTTTCATGTCCTCGACCGAATCAATCGCCACGCCGGCCTTGCCGACATCGCCCAGCACGCGCGGATTATCGGAGTCGTAGCCGCGATGCGTCGCCAGATCGAAGGCCACCGAAACGCCCTGACCGCCAGCGGCCAGCGCCTTGCGATAGAAGGCGTTGGACGCCTCGGCGGTGGAAAAGCCGGCGTACTGGCGGATGGTCCACGGCTTGACCGCGTACATGGTCGGCTGCGGGCCGCGTAGATAGGGCGAGAAGCCGGGCAGGGTATCGGCGAAGGCCAGGCCCGCGACATCCTTTTTCGTATACAGCGCCTTGAGTTGCAAGCCTTCCGGGGTGTTCCACACCAGGTTACCGACATCGCCGCCGGGGGCTTGCTTGGCAGCAGCTTTCTCCCAAGCATCCAGGTTGTTGGAATCAAAAAAATTGTCAGACATGGTACCCCCTCGCTGATTCGATTTTTTCAGGCCGATGATGCAGAATGCAAAATTCCACGCACTCGCGCCCTGCTTGATATGGTCAGCCCTATATAGTACGTTATCCACAATTATGGAAGCAAGCCGGCCGCAAGTTGGCAAACTCTGGCTCGCCCATTCTCCCCCCCCACCGCAATCATGAACCGCATCCAGGACGTCGGCTGCAAGGCGGCCCGAGTAGCCGCCGGCCAAGCGGACTTTGGCAAGCGGCGTCGGTAAAAAGAAAATCCCCGTTCAGCGCAAGCGCGAACGGGGATTGGATATCTCAAATGCCCCGGCTAGGCAGCGGGGCTTTGGGATGCCGGAAGATGGCTTAGTGGTTGGCGGCGGCAGCCGCACCAAAACCGGTCTGGGCGCGCACGTACTGATCTTCGAAAGCCTCCTTTTCCTGGCCGGCCCGGACGCTGTTGTCGCTCTTCGAGAAAATGAAGGCCAGCAGGAAGGCAATTGGCATGGCGAACAACGCCGGCTGGGTGTAGGGGAAGGGAGCTGCGGCGAAACCAAACACGTCGACCCACACCGATTTCGACAGGACCACGAAGACCACCGCCGAGACCAGGCCACCGTAACCGGCCCACAACGCGCCACGGGTGGTCAGACCCTTCCAGTACATCGACAGAATCAGCACCGGGAAATTGGCGGCGGCGGCAACGCCGAAAGCAAGGCCGACCATGAAGGCGATGTTCTGCTTCTCGAAGGCAATGCCGAGGACGATGGCAACAAAGCCGAGGCAGACCGTGGCGATCTTGGAAACGCGGATTTCCGCCGCCTCCGAAGCCTGGCCCTTCTTGATCACGCGGGCATAGATGTCGTGCGAGATGGCGGAAGCGCCAGCCAGGGCCAGCCCGGAGACAACGGCCAGGATGGTGGCAAAAGCCACGGCGGCGAGGAAACCGAGCAGCATGTTGCCGCCGACGGCCTTGGCTAGGTGCATGGCGACCATGTTGCCGCCGCCGATCAGCTTGCCGGCGATATCGCCGCCCTCGAAGAACTCCGGATTCTGGCCGACGATCAGGATGCCGGTCAGGCCCATCAGGAAGATCACGTTGAAGAAGTAGGCGACGAAGCCGGAGGCGTAGAGCACCGACTTGCGGGCTTCCTTGGCGTCGCTGACGGTGAAGAAGCGCATCAGGATATGCGGCAGGCCGGCGGTGCCGAACATCAGGCCGAGACCGAGCGAAATCGCGGTGACCGGATCGGCCAGAAAGCTGCCCGGTTGCATCAGCTTGTCGCCGAGACTGTGCACGGACATCGCCTTGTCCAGCAGATTGGTGAACGAAAAGCCGAATTCGCTCATCGCCAGGAACATCACCAGCGTGCCGCCGAACAGCAGCATGCCGGCCTTGATGATCTGCACCCAGGTCGTCGCGACCATGCCGCCAAACGTGACGTAGACCATCATCAGGATGCCGACGGCGAAGATGGCGACCTTGTACTCGAGGCCGAACAGCAGCTTGATCAGTTGGCCGGCGCCGACCATCTGGGCGATCAGATAGAAGCAGACGACGGTCAGCGAGGAAACCGCGGCCATGGTCCGCACCTTGCCTTGATCGAGGCGGTAGGCGGTGATGTCGGAAAAGGTGAACTTGCCCAGATTGCGCAGACGCTCGGCCATCAGGAACAGGATGATCGGCCAGCCGGCGAAGAAGCACATCATGTAGATATAGCCGTCATAGCCCTGCAAATAGACCATCGCCGTCAGACCGAGCAGCGTGGCCGCCGACATGTAGTCGCCGGCAATCGCCAAACCGTTCTGGAAGCCGGTGATGCCGCCGCCGGCGGTGTAAAAGTCCGCCGTTGACTTGGTGCGGCTGGCGGCCCAATAGGTGATGCCCATCGTCAGCGCGACGAAGATGCAGAACATGATGATAGCGTGCCAATTGGTGGCCTGTTTCTCGGTGACGCCGACGGCATCGGCGGCAAAAACCAGCGAGGCAAAGCCGAGCAGGCCAGTGGCGGTAATCAGATGGCGCATCATTTCTGCCCCTTCCAGGCTTCCTTGACCACTTCCTGGGTCAGGACATCGAATTCGGTGTTGGCGCGACGCACATACAAGGCGGTCAACACCCAGAAGAAAATGAACATGAAGAGTTCGACGGCCACCCCAACGGTGACTTTCGAACCTTCGGCAATTGGCTGACCCAACGTGGCCGGGCTGAAGGCGACGACCATCACGAACCCGTAGAACATGGTCAGGACGATGATGGATAGAACCCAGGCAAAACGTCCCCGCCGCGTTACCAGCTCCTGGAATTTCGGATTGGCCCGCATCCGCTCATACATGGCGCTGCTCATGGCTTGCTCTCCCTCTTTAATGAATAATTACCGAAAATCGGCGCCGGCATTCTATCTTATATAAGATATAAATGTGTTCGAAATTACGATAGGTGCACTTCGATTACGCCTAGTGCTTGCCAAATTTTCACAGGAAAGTACCCAAACATGAGCCACATCAGCCTCTCGACCACGGACGGCATCGCCACGCTGGTCCTCGCCAACGCGGCCAAGCTGAATGCCATCGACCTCACCATGTGGTGGCAACTGGCGGCGCACATGGCGAGCATCGGCCGCGACGGCGAAATCCGCTGCATCGTCATCCGTGGCGCCGGCGACGAAGCCTTCGCCGCTGGCGGTGATCTTGAGGAGTTCGTCGCCGGCCGCGCCACGCTGGACCAGGCGCTGCACTACCACGCCCAAGTGGCGGCAGCGCTCAACGCCATCGCCGACTGTCCGCATCCCACCGTGGCCATGATCCACGGCGCCTGCATCGGCGGCGGCCTGGAGATCGCCGGCGTCTGCGATCTGCGCGTCTGCGGCGAAAGCGCCCGTTTCGGCGCGCCAATCAACAAGCTCGGTTTCTCGATGTATCCCGGCGAAATGGAGGGCCTGCTCAAGCTGGCCGGCGCGGCGGTGATGAAAGAAATCCTGCTCGAAGGGCGCATCCTGACCGCCGCCGAAGCCTATGAAAAAGGCTTGGTCACCCGCGTCGTGCCAGACGCCCAAGTCGAAGACGAAGCCTATGCCACAGCCCGCCGCATCGCGGCCGGCGCGCCGCTGGTGGCAGCCTGGCACAAGCAGTGGATTCGCCGCCTGCAAAACGGCAAACCACTCAACGATGAGGAAAAAGCCGCCTCCTTCGCCTTCCTCGATACCGAGGATTACAAGGAGGGGCTAGCAGCCTTCCTGGCCAAGCGCAAGCCGCTGTTCAAGGGGCGCTGAACAGGCCCCACAGCATCTTTACCGCCAGCACCAGCAAGATCGCAGCGAACACCCTTTTGAGCGTGGCCACCGGCAGGCGGTGGGTCTGGCGGGCACCGATCGGGGCAGTCAGCACGCTGCTGACAACCATCGCCAGCACCGCCGGCGTGTAGACGAAACCGAGGCTGCCAGCCGGCAACCCGGGCACGCCCCAGCCGTTCCAGATGTAACCGAGAGCACCGCCGAGAGCGATCGGGAAACCGATCGCCGCCGAAGTGCCGATGGCGTGCTGAATCTTGACGTTGCACCAAGTCATGAACGGTACCGACAAGGCGCCGCCGCCGATCGCCACCAGGCAGGACAGCGCCCCGATCCCGACGCCGACGGCCGAGGTGCCGAACAGCCCCGGCATGTCGCGCTGCGCCCTGGGCTTGGCGTTGAGCACCATCTGCACCGACACGTAGCAGATGAAGACCGTGAAAATGACCGCCAGCGCCTTGGTCGGCACCCGGCTGGCGATATGGGTGCCGAGCACGGTGCCGAGGAGGATGCCCGGCGTGATGCGCGCCACGATCCGCCAGAGCACCGCGCCGTGGGCCTGGTGGGCGCGCATGCTGGAGAGGGAAGTAAAGAAAATGGTCGCCATCGAGGTGCCCAGCGCCAGATGCATGACCTCGCCCGCCGGCAGGCCCTGCGCCGCGAACAGCATCACCAGCAGCGGCACCATGACCCCGCCGCCACCGATGCCGAGCAGTCCCGCGAAAAAGCCGACGAAGGCGCCGAGCGCGAGATAGACGAGCAGCCAGACGGCCATGACACGCGGCTCCACAAATGAAAACAGGCGGCAGAAACTCTGCCACCTGTTTGGAGAAAGGCCCCCGCGAGTGCCGTTAGGCCGGCATCCTGAACCGGAGTTCAGAGTGGTTGCTTTCCTTCCGCCTCAGGCACTCACGACGAAGCGAGCGCACAACAGCGGTTTCGTGGTCCACAACCGATGCCTAGGCATTGGTTCAAGGAATGTATGGCCTTGACAAACACCGCAGGGGACGCTTGGCGGGCTTGCGCCGGCAGTGGCTCAGATATCAAGTCGCTGCTGGGGCGCTAGCACGGTATCGATCCGCGCTCCCATGGCTTCGATTCTACGCCTTGTGTCAGAAGTATCAACTCCCTCGCCAGCCGTACCGGCGGCCACCCCGGAAAGGTGCTCATGGGCGATGTGCAGCGCCGCCATCACCGCCACCCGCTCAGCGATGGTGCTCTTGGTGCGCTGGGCAACCTCACGCATCTTGCCGTCGACCATATCGACCGCCGACAGCAGCGCCGGGCGCTCTTCCGGCGTGCAAGCCACGCGGTACTCGCGGCCCATGATCTTGACGTCGAGAAAATTCGGCTCGGGATTCATCTCAGGCATCCTCTGGCACCCTGTCGACCAGGACTTCAAGCCGTTCGCGCGCAGCAGTCATCGTCTGCCGCAGATGCAGGCGCTCGGCCTCGGCCGTCGCCATCTGGTTCTTCAGGACTTCGTTCTCGGCGCGCAACTGGTGGACCAGAGCAACAACCTGTTCGATTTTGGTTTCGAGCGCGGCGAGTTCGCTATTCATGGCGCGAACTATAGAGTGACAAACATCGTCCGGTCAAGGACTAAGCCCCTATTCTGAAAGTGCTTTATCGCAAATTAACGCAACGTTTCGGACGCGCGCTCCGGCCAGCCCGGCCGGAGCGCGGCTGGCCATCCTCGGCCGCAACGGTGCCGCCATCTTAACGGCGGCCGGCGCGGCCTCATTCCGAAGTAAACAGTAATTTCGCACGAACTGAGCGGCCTGATAACTTTCCGGTTTTATCGAAGTCTTCTGTAGTGATACGGTGTTTTTTCAGAAAAGCCCGGCCAAGTACAATGCGCGCACAACTTTGTCCGAAGGGAGCACCCATGAACAAATTCCTTGCCCTGGCCGCCGCGGTAGTCATCGGCTTCACCGTGAATATCAACGACGCCGAGGCCAGGCGCCTTGGCGGCGGCAGTTCGCTCGGCATGAAGCGCCAAGCCACGCCGCCGGCCCGGAACAATGTCAGCCAGGCTCCGAAGCAGACGCCAAACGGCGCGCCGCAGGCCCAGCCGAAGCGTTCATGGATGGGTCCAATCGCCGGCCTCGCCGCCGGTCTCGGCCTAGCCGCACTGGCCTCCCACCTCGGCCTGGGCGAAGGATTCGCCAATTTCCTGATGATCGCCCTGCTGGCCATGGCTGCCTTTGCCGCCTTCCGTTTCTTCATGCGCAAAAACGCCTCCACCCAAGCCCACGGGATGCAGTACGCCGGTGCCAATCCGGGCGGTCAGTCGGGCAACGTCGTCCGTCCGGAATTCACCCCGGCCAGCGGCCCGGCCTTTGCCACCGCGCCGACTGACAGTGATCGTGGCAGCATCCCGGCTGATTTCGACGCCGAGGGCTTCGCGCGTAGCGCCAAAGTCAATTTCATCCGTTTGCAGGCCGCCAACGATGCCGGCAATCTCGACGACATCCGCGAATTCACCTCGCCGGAAATGTTCGCCGAAATCAAGCTGGCCATCAGCGAGCGCCAGGGCGCCAGCCAGGAAACCGACGTCGTCCATGTCGACGCGCAGGTCATCGACGTCGCCGAAGAAACCGGCCGCTACATCGTCAGCGTGCATTTCAGCGGCCAGATCCGCGAGGAGAAGAACGGCCCGGTCGAGCCCTTCTCGGAAATCTGGCACATGACCAAGCCGACCAACGGCAGCCAAGGCTGGGTCATCGCTGGCATCCAGCAGGTGCAATAAGCCGCCTACTCCCGGACGAAACCGGCGGGGCGACTCGCCGGTTTTTTTGTCCCTCGTGGGAAACGGTGGCTGCTTCCCCGCTCAGCGCCGGTAGCGCGTTGGATCGGCGAGGCCGGCGGTAGCGAAACCGGCGGCGCGCAGGCGGCAGGAGTCGCAGACGCCGCAAGCGCGGCCCTGCTCGTCGGCCTGGTAGCAGGAGACGGTCAGCCCGTAATCGACGCCGAGCGCGTTGCCGGCGCGGATGATGTCGGCCTTGGAGAGATCGATCAACGGCGCGTGGATGGACAATTTGCGGCCCTCGACACCGGCCTTGGTAGCCAGATTGGCCATCGCTTCGAAGGCAGCAATGTATTCCGGGCGGCAATCGGGGTAACCCGAGTAATCGACGGCATTGACGCCGACGAAGATGTCACGACTGCCGAGCACTTCGGCCCAGGCCAGGGCCAGCGACAGCATGATGGTGTTGCGCGCCGGCACGTAGGTGACCGGAATGCCCGGCTGGATACCGCCGGTGGGTACGGCGATCGAGGTATCGGTCAGGGCCGAGCCGCCGAACTGGGCCAGCCCGAAAGGGATCACGCGGTGCTCGGCGGCGCCAAGTGCCTCGACGACACGCGCGGCGGCCTGCAGTTCGGCGCTGTGCCGCTGGCCATAGTCGAAAGACAAGCAATAGCAGGTGAAGCCCTGGCTACGGGCGATGGCAAGACAGGTGGCGGAATCGAGTCCACCGGACAGGAGTACGACGGCTGGCTGCATCATGGGGCACGAATATACTCGAACTTGCCCTATTCCGAGCCGGGTTTGACCCGTAGCAGCTGAGGTTCAACCCAAGCCTGGTTTCACGAAACTCGAAACCAGGGAATCAAGCCCCGACCAGCAGGCCGATTTCGCGCTCCAGCAAAGCCTCGTCGCCGAGATTGAGGGCCACCAGCTGACGCAGGTGGGTAACGCTGTCGATATCGATTTCACGGCAGGCGAGGCCGTAGCACGGGCCTTGGTGATGGACGACGGTGACTTCCATGCGGATGCTGGCGGATGCCTTGTCGAGCCGTATCTTCAGCACGCCGTTGTTGCCGACGGTGACGTAGAGCGGATCCTGCGGCTGAATCAGGGCACCTTTCAGCGACAGGTCGACGACCCCGACTTTGTATTCACTGCTGGCCAGCAAAAGGCTGGCTTCCGCCTGGAACGGAATACGTGTGAACTGGCGGCGATTGCGGGCCATGGCGATCTCCCTCCTATTTCCCCTTGATGTTACCCCAAAGCACTTTGTGTAACTGCAACTGGAAGCGAACGTTGAGCCCGTCGGCGAGAATCCACTCGGCCAATGCCACCGCTTCAATCAAGCCCTGAGCCGGCGATAGCAGCACCGGGCACAGCGCGTCGAGGCGCCGCTCGGCGATCACAGCACGCGCCCACTCGTAGTCGGCGCGCGAGGCAATAACAATTTTGATCTCGTCACGGGCATTGAGGAACGCGAGATTTTCCCAGTGGTTGCGCGCACATTCGCCGGAATCCGGCGCCTTCAAATCCATGATCCGCGACACGCGCGGATCGACGGCAGCAATGTCGAGCGTACCGGAGGTCTCCAGCGATACATCGTAGCCGGCATCGCATAGCGCCGTCAGCAAGGGCAGGCAATCCTTCTGCGCCAGCGGCTCGCCACCGGTAACGCAGACCTGGCGCGCCGGATAGCGGCCAACCTCGGCCAGCACGGCGGCGATATCGGATGGCTCGCCACCGGCGAAACTGTGGGTCGTGTCACACCAGACGCAGCGCAACGGGCAGCCGGTCAGGCGCACGAACACGGTCGGCAGACCAACGCGCGAAGCCTCTCCCTGCAGGGAGAAGAAAATTTCCGTCAGACGCAGGGCCACAAAACTATTTTTTCAGTCGCTGCTGCGCCGTCTCGGCAGCCGGCGTTCCGGGAAAGCCGTGGATCACCGTCTCCAGCGAACGCTTGGCCCCAGTCGGATTACCCAGTTCCTTCTGGCAAGTGGCGATAGCCAGCCAAGCATCAGCCGCCTTGGGATTGTCGGCGTACTTGGTGGTGACCACGCTTTGCGCCTCGATCGCCTTGGTGCAGTTGCGCTGGGCGTACCAGGCATTGCCCAGCCAGTACTGGGCATTGGGCGCCAGGCTGCCGGCGGGGTATTTCTGCACGAAAGCGGCGAAGGCCGCCGCCGCTTCCTTGTAGCGCCCGGCCTTGAAATGGCCGAGCGCAGCTTCGTATTCCTGCTCCTCGCTCGCTGTGTCGACAGCCTGGGCAGCAGCTGCGCCAGACGTCGCACCGGCACCTGAGCCAGCCGGCGTCTCGAATCGGCGTAAACGGCTGTCGAGGTCGAGATAGAAATCCTGCTGACGTTTCTTGGCCGTTTCCAGCTCGTAGCTCAAAGTCTCGACTTGGCCGCGCAGGTGGGCAATCTCGTCCGCCTGGCGCTGGATCAGGGCTTGCAGTTCGAGTTGGGCGCGGGCCATTTGCTCGGCTCGCGCCTCGGCTTTGATGCGCAGGTCGACAATCTGGCGACGCGCTTCTTCGTCGTCGAACATGCCAGCCTGGGCGTGGTTCACACCCAAGGCAGCCAGCAACAGGGCGATACGAAGCCGGCGCATGTTCAGAACTCGCCGCGCAGGTCAGGTGCCCGGTAGAGGATGTCGGCGCGACGGTTCTCGGCCCAGGCTTCTTCGCCGGTACCGGGATTTTTCGGCTTTTCCTTGCCGAGGCTGACCGATTCGAGTTGGTCTTCGCGGGCACCGAGCAGGAGCAGCGAGCGCTTGACGGCATCGGCACGCTTCTGGCCGAGCGCGAGGTTGTATTCGCGGCTGCCGCGCTCGTCGGTATTGCCCTGGATCAGCACCTTGAAGCCGCGATTGTCGACCAAGTATTTGGCGTGGGCGGCGACCAGACCCTGGTATTCGCCTTTGATTTCGTAGCGGTCGAGGTCGAAGTAGATGCTGCGCTGGGACAGCTTGCTCTGCGGATCGGTCAGCACACGCGGCAGGCCGCTGGCGTCGAGGTCGCCGGCCGTCACCTGAGTTATGGTGCCATCGCCGCGTGTTTCGACCTGCACGCCATCGGCGCCATCCCCCGGCAGCGGCGTGGAGCTGCAACCGAGAATCAGGGCGGACAGCAGAGTGGAAATAATTAGCTTGTACATGGTCTTCTCCATTGGATTCATTACTTCAAAAAAGGTCCCCAGGCTGGCTCGCGCACATCGCCGGCGGCAACCGACAGACGCTGCTTGATCCGGCCGTCGCTGGACACGGCGGACAACACACCGCGCCCGCCAATTTCGGTAGCAATCAGGATCATGCGGTTGTTGGGGGCGAAACTGGGCGACTCGTCCTTGCTGGAATCGGTCAGCACCTGGACCTGGCGGCTGGCCAAGTCCATCACGGCGAGCTGGAACTGGCCGTTACGCCGGGTGATGAAGGCCAGCGTCTTGCCATCGGCGGAGGGACGCGGGGAGACGTTGTAGTTCCCCTCGAACGTGATGCGCTGCGGCTCACCACCCCCTGGCGGCAGGCGGTAAATCTGCGGGCTGCCGCCGCGGTCGGAGGTGAAGAACAGGCTGCCGTCCGGCGCGAAGCGCGGCTCGGTGTCGATGCCGGCCGAGGTGACGAGGCGTTGCGGCGCGCCGCTGCCGTCGGCATTGACGGTGAATATCTGCGAATTGCCATCCTTCGACAACACCACGGCCAGCTTGCGGCCATCCGGCGACCAGGCCGGGGCCGAGTTCGATCCCTTCTGGTTAGCGACGATATGGCGCTGGCCAGAAGCCAGCGAATGGACGTAGACGATGGGCTTTTTCTTCTCGAAGGAAACGTAGGCGAGCTTGCTGCCATCCGGCGACCAGACCGGCGAAATAATCGGCTCGGACGAGGCGAGCGCGGTAGCCGCGCCCTGACCATCGGCATCGGCGATCTGCAACAGGAACTGGCCACGGGATTTGACGACGTAGGCGATGCGGGTCGAGAACACACCCTTCTCGCCGGTCAGTTTTTCGTAGATGAAATCGGCGATGCGATGGCCGGCGGCGCGCAACTGGTCGTTACCGGTGACATAGGCAGCCCCGCCCAGGGAAAGCTCCTTCTGCGTGTCGTGGAGCCGGAAGCGCGCTTCGACGCGGCCATCGGCCTTGCGTGTGACGCTACCGGCAGCGACGGCGTCGGCGCCACGCGCCTTCCAGTCGGCGTAAGCGATGGGCGAATCCTCGTCGAGGCCGGTCTCATTGGCTTCGATCAACTGGAACAGGCCGCTGCGCTCCAAGTCGGAACGCACCGTTCCGGTGATCACCCGGGCGGCGACGCTATCGCCGGAGAAGTCGGGAATGGCGATCGGAATGCGGTTGGCACCAGCGCCGGTAATCTCGATCGACAGTTGTGCCTGGGCAAAGGTGGCGGCCAGCAGGCAGCAGAGCAGGAAGAAATGGCGAAAACCTCGGTACATAGGGCTCATCTCGGCAAATTTTGCAGAATTCTACTCTTCAAATGGTCGGTATCTGATTTCCAACACACGCTGGAACAAGGACGGATCATCCGGCTTGGGCAGCGGCGAGGATTTCAAAAGCGCCCGCTCGATGGCGGCGTCGAGCGCCGCATTGCCGCTCGACCGCTTCAGGCGGACCGCCAGCACCTCGCCAGTCGGCAACTGGGTGACGTCGAACACCGCTTCCGGATTGCCGGCGATGCTCGGCGGCAGCACGATGTTGCCACGTACCTTGCCGCGGATCTTCGCCGCGTAACTTTCCAGGCCGCGCCGTGCCGCCGCTGCCTGCTGCTCCTTCTCGGCCAGCGCCGCGAGACGATTCTGCTCGGTGGCGACCTGCCGCTCGCGATTTTCCCGTTCGAGCATTTCCTTGAACGGATCGACCTTCGGCGCCGGCTTCGGGTCCGGTTTTGGTGGCTCGACCTTCTTCGGCTCCGGTTTCTTTTCTTCCTTGACGACGATCTCCGGCTTCTTCGGCACTTCGATCGGGGGCGGCGGCGGTTCCGGCTTGGGTTCTGGTTTCACTTGCGGCGGCGGAGGCGGCGGCGGCTCAACACGCGTCGGCTTGACCGGCACCGGCGACCACAATTCAACCTGCATCGCATCCGGCTCGCTGCGCTTCCACTGGACGCCCAGGAACAGCACCCCGGCCAGCGCCAGATGCACCAGCAGCGTGAAGGTCAGCGCCTTTTTCCGGCCGGGTTCTACGGGACGTTCCGGGATCATCGGCTTACTTGACCGAGGTTTCCAGCGCAACGCGCGAGTAGCCTTGCTTCTTCACCTCGTCGAGCGCCTCGATGACCTTGCGGTAGGCAACTTCCTTGTCGGCAGCGACCAGTACCGCGATCTCCGGCGTCTTGTCGCGCTGGGCAGCCAGGGCGCTGCGCAGGTCGGCGAGGCCATCGAGCTTGCGTTCCTTGCCGTCGGCATCGAACAGCGACAGCGCGCCGTCCTGGTCGACCTGGACGCGCAGGAAGCGGTCCGGTTTCTGCGGCGCCGTGCCGGCAGCCGGCAATTCGACCGAGCCCGTGGTCATCATCGGCGTCGCCACCATGAAAATGACAAGCAGTACCAGCATCACGTCGATGTAGGGGACGACGTTGATCTCGTTTTTCAGGCGGCGCTGACGCATGGCTGTTTACCGCATCTGCCGCTGGAGGATGTTGGAGAACTCCTCCATGAAGGATTCGTAGCGCGTCGCCAAGCGGTCAATTTCGTGCGAGAAGCGGTTGTAGGCGAGCACCGCGGGAATGGCCGCGAACAGGCCGATGGCGGTGGCAACCAGAGCCTCGGCAATGCCTGGGGCGACAGAAGCCAGCGTCGCCTGGCCGACGTTGGCCAGACCGCGGAAGGCGTGCATGATGCCCCAAACGGTGCCGAACAGGCCAACGTAGGGCGAGACCGAGCCGACCGAGGCGAGGAAGGCCAGATGCGCCTCCAGCGCATCCATCTCGCGCTGGTAGGTGGCACGCATGGCGCGGCGCGAGCCATCGACGACATCCTTGGAATCGAGGTTCTTCTGGCCGCGCAGCTTGGTGAATTCGCGGAAACCGGAGGCGAAGATGCGCTCCATCGAGCCGCTGTGGTGGCGGTCGGCAGCGGCACCTTGGAACAGCACGTTGAGATCGCCGCCGGACCAGAAATCACGCTCGAAGCCTTCGGTCTTCTCGCGCGCCTGGCGCACAGCGAACCACTTCATGAAAATGTAGTACCAGGACATGATCGAGACGACCACCAGCAAGGCCATGACAGCCTGGACGACGGCGCTAGCCTCCAGGATCAGGTGGAGGATGGAAAGATCCTGGGTGACATTCATTTGAGGGCTTCCAACTGTTGATATAGGTATTGGGGAATCGGCGCCGGCCGCATCGAAGCCATGTCCACGCAGGCAATCTCGACCGCTCCGGTGACTAGCTCCTCGTCGCCGCGGCGCACGTGCTGGCGGAAAACGACGCGCACCCGGGTCAGCTTCTCGACTTCGAGGCCAACCGTCAGTTGATCGTCGAGGCGGGCCGGGCGCAGGTATTCGCAACTGGCCTTGCGGGCAACGAAGCCGACGCCCGCCTCGGCAGCCAGCGCCGACTGGTCATGCCCGGCTTGGCGCATCCATTCCGTGCGGCAGCGCTCGAAGAATTTCAGGTAATTGGCATAGTAGACGACACCACCGGCGTCGGTGTCCTCGTAATAGATACGGACCGGAATGGTGAAGGCGTTGGGGCTGGGCGCAAATTTCATCGCGGGATTTTAGCTTGCGACAGGGCCTCCATTTGTAACAGCGTGTTCCGGGCACGCTTTCTATCACCGAAATAAAACGATGGCGAAGCGGTCCGCCTTGAGCCTAATGCTAAGTACTTGGTCAGCTGGGGGCGGAGCACTTGAAACAAAACGCTTGCAGCTTGCCGATGCTGGATTGATGCGTTCTGTTTGGCCGCGACCTTCGGTGTATACCAATACGGCAAGAGCCAATGGACTGACCACAATGAGAAAGCACGCCGCACGAAATGCTGTTCGTAGCATAGAGGAATGGTTTGCTGCTACAGCAAATAAAGCTGCAAACATCACGAGGCTTGGAAGCATTAGCCATACCGAGAAAAATTCGTAATCAGGCGATTCAAAAGTGGCATTGCCTGCAACATTGTGGGCACAGCCAGCCCGATAAGAGAGTGCTATTGCACCAGCGGCCAGAGCGGTAGCACATAGGGCAACAGATATTTTTCTCGCCAAGATGGCATGGCTTGGATTCATATGCCTAACGACGTTTCAGCAACCAAACAGCTCATAGGTTGGGGTAAGCGCAGCGAAGCTCAACATCGCCAGCCTTGCCGCCACACTGGAATTTCTTGCTTCGCATTTGCGTTTGTTACGTTGGGCTTCGCTGCACTCACCCCAACCGGGCTCGCGGGATATTGTTTAGTGGAAACTGCGAGTTATGAAACCAATGACAACAAGCAGAACAAATATCTCCAAGCCCATGAACAAATAGTTGAAGACTGTCAGATTGGCGCGAGTGTGCGGCACGTTCGGTGGCGCGTTCGGTGGCGCGTTTTTTTCACAAGACCGACATACCTCCGTAAACGGAGGATTTTCTTCGTTGCAGGACGGGCACAACCAAAAATGCGATGGCATAAGAGACGCCTTATAACTCGAAGTATATAGACAGCCTAACAGCGTTTCGGCAACCAAGCTGCGCCCTATTACTCGGCCAGCAAATCGCGCACCGCGGCGCCGGCTGGCTCGGCCAGGCCGAGGTGGCGGTAGATGGCCGGCGTGGCGATGCGCCCGCGCAGCGTGCGCTGCAGGTAGCCCTGCTGGATCAAATAGGGTTCGAGCACATCCTCGATGGTGTCGCGCGCCTCGCCGATGGCCGCCGCCAGGTTGTCCACGCCGACCGGGCCGCCGCCGAATTTATCGATGACCGCCGACAGGAGCTTGCGGTCCATCAAATCGAGGCCGGCGGCGTCGACATCGAGCATCGACAGCGCGCGGTCAGCTACCGCCCGGCTGATGTTGCCGTCGGCTTTGACCTCGGCGTAGTCGCGCACGCGGCGCAACAGACGGTTGGCGATGCGCGGCGTGCCGCGCGAGCGGCGGGCGATTTCCAGCGCCCCGTCCGGGTCGATGGGGGCGTTCAGGAGCGTCGCCGAACGCAGCACGATGCTGCGCAGTTCCTCGGCGTTGTAGAACTCCAGCCGGGCGACGATGCCAAAACGGTCGCGCAGCGGGTTGGTCAGCATACCGGCCCGGGTCGTCGCGCCGACCAGCGTGAACGGCGGCAGGTCGAGCTTGACCGAACGGGCGGCCGGACCTTCGCCGATCATGATGTCGATCTGGAAATCCTCCAACGCCGGGTAGAGAATTTCTTCGACTACCGGGCTCAGACGGTGGATTTCGTCGATGAACAGCACGTCGTGCGGTTCGAGGTTGGTCAAGATCGCCGCCAGGTCGCCGGCACGCTCCAGCACCGGGCCGGAGGTCTGGCGCAGGTTGACGCCCATTTCGGCGGCGACGATGTGGGCCAGCGTGGTCTTGCCCAGGCCCGGCGGACCGAACAACAACACGTGGTCGAGTGCTTCGCCGCGTTTGCGCGCCGCCTGGATGAAAATTTCCAGTTGCTCGCGGATTTTTTGCTGGCCGGTGTAATCGGCCAGGCGCTTCGGGCGCAGCGCCCGTTCCAGCGCCTCCTCCTGCGCCGATTTGCTGTGCGGGGCGATCAGGCGATCAGTTGGCACACCCGTCGGCGCAGCGGCGAGATTGTCAGTTTCGATCATGTTGCCTGTTCCTGGCCTATCCAGCGGGTGAACAGCATCTGGCCGAGGGCCAGCAGCACCGGGCCGAGGAAGATGCCAATGAAGCCGGACACCAGCACGCCGCCCAGTACGCCAAGCGCGACCAGCAGGGTCGACAGGCCGGCACCACGGGCCATCAGAATCGGTCTGATGAGGTTATCGATACCGCTGATGACGAACGTGCCATACAGCACCATGAAGATCGCCCAGCCGGTCTGTCCCTCGCCGTACAGCCAGATGGCAACTCCTCCCCAGATCAGCGGGGGACCGACGGCTGGCATTATCGAGAAGAAGAAGGTGGCAAAACCAAGCACCATCGCCCCTGGAACACCAGCGATGAGGAAGCCAATAATCGCCACCGTCCCTTGGGCGGCGGCAGTGCCGACCAGACCGACCATGACGCCGAACACGGTGTCGTGCGCCCTGACCAGCATGCCGGCCCCCAGTTCGCCCCCCAGTTTGTTGGCAGCAACGGTCAGCGCCTGACTGAACATCTCGCCATCCCGGAACAGGAAGAAGGCAACGAACAGCACCAGCACCATCTGCAGCAGGCCATTGGCGGCGATGCCGGCGGCGGCGAGGACCAGGCCACGCGCCGGGACGATCAATTGCCGGAGGGCGGCATTGAGCGCCTCGCGGTCACTCGCCATTTGCTGCCAGAAACGATCGATATCGTCGCCAATCAACGGCAGTCCGGCCAGCCAGGTCGGCGGAGTCGCGGGCAGGCCAGTGTCGATGTGGGATTTGATGAAGGCGATCACGCCATCCGCGCCACTGGCGAGCGAACTAGCGAGAATGAACGTCGGCAGAATCAGGATCAGCGTCAGGATCAGCACCATCAGCGAGGCACCGAGCGAACGGCGGCCACCCAGGCGCGGCAGCAACCGGTTGCAGTAAAAATTCCAGGAGCAGATCCAGATCACGAAGGCGAACAGAATGGCGCCGACAAAAGGCAACACCACGGCGATGCAGCCGACGATGAGCAGCACCACCAGCGCGATCTGCGCCAGCCGCTTGGGGTCGAATTCGGCCAGCATCAGACTTTGGACAGCAGCTTGAGCGCCTGGCGGATGCCGTCGGCGGTGGCGACGTCGGCCGGCAGTTGCTTCAACGCCGCCGTCGCTTCCTTGTCGTTGTAACCGAGGGCCAGCAGGGCGTTGAGAACGTCGTCGCGGGCATCGCTGGCGGCAACACCGGGCGCCGCGCCGCCAACCTCGGCCAGCTTGCCTTTCAGTTCGAGCAGCAGGCGCTCAGCGGTTTTCTTGCCGATGCCGGGAATCTTGACCAGGCGCCCGATTTCCTGGCGGGCGACGGCTGCCGCCAAGTCGCCGACCGACAGGCCGGACAGCACCGCCAGCGCGGTGCGCGCGCCGATGCCGGAAATCTTCAGCAACAGGCGGAAAGCGAAACGCTCCGCCTCGCTGAGAAAACCGTAGAGGAAATGGCCATCCTCGCGCACCGCAAGGTGGGTCAGCAGCGTCGTCCGCTCGCCGGCGCCCGGCAGGTTGTAGAAGGTGCTCATCGGCACATCTAGCTCGTAACCGACACCACCGACGTCAAGCACGATCTGCGGCGGGTTCTTTTCGGCGATCAGGCCAGTGAGTCTGCCAATCATGGGTAATCCGAATACTGTATGTTCAAACAGCCGATCATCCTATCAGCCGGCCGCCGCGAATGCGATACCCCACCGTCGCCAGCGCGCCCAGCCCCTGCCCGCCGTGCGCGTGGCAAATGGCGCAGGCCAGCGCGTCGGCGGCGTCGGCGGCCGGCATGCCGGCCAGGCCAAGCAGGCGCACAACCATCGCCTGCACCTGTTCCGTGGCCGCCTTACCCTGCCCGACCACCGCCTGCTTGACCTGCAAGGCGGTGTATTCGGCCACCGGCAAGCCACCATGCACCAGGGCGCTGATCGCCGCGCCGCGCGCCTGGCCAAGCAGCAGCGTTGATTGCGGATTGACGTTGACAAACACCTTCTCCACCGCCGCCTGATCCGGCTGGTAGGTGGCGATCACCTCGCCGATGCCGGTAAATAGTGTAGCGATACGCTCCGGCAACCCCTGCTTGTCGTTCGACTTGATGCAGCCGCTGGCGACATAGCGCAATTGGTTGCCGTGCTTCTCGATGACACCGAATCCCGTTACCCGCAGGCCGGGATCGATGCCGAGCAGGCGGATGGGCAAAGCGTTCGGAGGCGAGGCGGACATGGCGCCATTGTACGGGGCCCGGCGTGCGCTGTTTGCGAGAAGCGCAATTGATGCGGATTAAAGCCATTGCTGATGGCAAGGGATAGTGTGCAGTGCACAGTTCTTGTGCGCGGGGGGTGCTGTCATGTCTATATTCAAGCAGCTGTTCAATCTGCTATTCGGCCAACGCCATGAGCCGACCGTCGAGGCGTCGCCGGTCGCAGTACAGGAGGGATTGGTCGCCCCAGGCACGAATATTCGCTTTCACCCGGAACTCATCGACAAGTTGACCGGCGACCATCACTTGCTGCTCAGCCTGTTCGGCGAAACGAGCCATGCCGCCGCGCAGGGCGACGTGGCGGCTGCTGCCGAACGACTCGAGGCCTTCCGCACCGCCTTGCAGGGCCACCTGCTGACCGAAAATATCCGCCTCTACGTCTATCTTGAACACCTGTTCGCCGACGATCCCTCGACCTACTCGCTGATCCACGAGTTCCGCCATGAAATGGACGGCATCGGCAAGGCGGTGATCAGCTTTCTCCTCAAGTATGAGGAACTCGCCACGCATCCTGAACTGGCTGCGGCCTTTGCCCACGATCTGGCCGGCATCGGCAAGGTGCTGGTGAGCCGCATCGAGCGCGAGGAAGGGACGCTGTACCCGCTCTACACCGGCTAATTTTTGCTGGTCAGTTACAGGTGGCGCGACAGGCGGCGGCGTTGTCGGCGCAAGCCTTGGCATCCGCCACGGTGCAGGTTTCGCGGCTGCGGTAGGTGAGCTTGATGCTTTGCGGATAACTGCAAACCACCTTGGTAATCTTGCCCTGCATGGCCAGCGCGATGCCGGTTGGCTTCTGTGTTCGCCACTCTGCCTCGGGCAGATCGCAGGAAAGATAGCCAGTGAATTGGCCGTCGGCCGATTCCCACAGCGCCAGATTCTTCAGCTTGCGATAATCGGCGTAGTCGGCGCAGGGGTCCATCTGGTTGCCATAGGCCTTGGCGTTGTCGCTGCAATAACCGACATAGGTGTATTGCAACTCCTCCTCGGTCGGGCAGCCATTGACCTGCACCAGGGTCGCCAGGTCGGGACAGGAGAGTTCCGTGGCCGCCACCGGCAGGCTCAGGGCAACGCCTAGCGCGCCCAGCAGAAAGAATCGGTTCATCATCGGGGTTCCTTGCCGGCGCATCACCGTTTATTCGTCCATCACCGCCGTGGTGTAGATTTCCTGCACATCGTCGAGGTTTTCCAGCGCATCAAGCAGCTTCTGCATTTTTACCGCGTCCTCGCCGGCAAACAGGTTCTCGCTCTCCGGCTTCATCGTCACCTCGGCGAATTCCGGCGTGAAACCGGCGGCTTCCAGCGCGTCCTTGACGGCGATGAAATCGGCTGGACTGGTGATGACTTCGATGGAAGCATCGTCGTTGCTCGCCACGTCCTCGGCGCCGGCTTCGATGGCAGCATCCATCAGCGCCGCCTCGTCGGTGCCGGGCGCGAAGATCAACTGGCCGCAGTGTTTGAACTGGAAGGCAACGCAACCGTCGGTGCCCATGTTGCCGCCGTGTTTGCTGAAAGCATGACGCACTTCGGCGACGGTACGCGTCTTGTTATCGGTCAGGCAGTCGACCATGATCGCCGCGCCGCCGATGCCGTAGCCCTCGTAGCGAATCTCGACGTAATCGACGCCTTCGAGTTCGCCGGTGCCCTTCTTGATCGCGGTATCGATCTTGTCCTTGGGCATGTTGCTGGCCTTGGCCTTGTCGACGGCAACGCGCAGGCGCGGGTTGAAGCCGATGTCGCCACCGCCCATTTTGGCGGCGACGGTGATTTCCTTGGCAATCTTGGAGAAAGCCGCGCCGCGCTTCTCGTCCTGGCGGCCTTTACGGTGCTGGATGTTGGCCCATTTGGAGTGACCGGCCATGATGCTCCCGAATGCAGATAACGAAGAAGCCGGAATTTTACCCATCCGGCGGCTTCCCGTCAGGCCCGCATCACTACCCATATCGCTGCCCGGCGGATGCGCCCGGCCCGGCGCCCGGGCGCTAGAATGACTGGATAAATTTTCCGAGGAGCCTGCCGCCATGTCCGCCCCCCTGTACCTCGCCAAGTCCGAAGAGGGCTACCCGGCCCTGCTGCCACAGATGGCCAACCGCCACGGCCTGATTACCGGCGCCACCGGCACCGGCAAGACGGTGACCTTGCAGTCGATGGCCGAGCGCCTGTCATCCATCGGCGTGCCGGTGTTCATGGCCGACGTCAAAGGCGACCTGTCGGGCATGGCCACCGCCGGCCAGCCGTCGGAGAAACTGCTGCAGCGCGTCGCCGAACTCGGGCTGGACGGCTTCCAGCCCTACGCCAACCCGGTCGCCTTCTGGGATGTCTTCGGCCAGGGCGGGGTGCCGGTACGGGCCACCATCTCCCACATGGGACCATTGCTGCTGGCCCGTCTGCTCAATCTCAACGATACCCAGACCGGCGTGCTGCAACTGGTGTTCAAGATCGCCGACGACCAGGGCCTGCTGCTGCTCGATCTGAAAGACCTGCGCGCCATGGTCCAGCATGTCGGCGACAACGCCGCGCAGTTCAGGACCGAGTACGGCAACATCACCACCGCCTCGATCGGCGCCATCCAGCGCGGCCTGCTGACACTAGGAGAACAGGGCGGCGACATTTTCTTCGGCGAGCCGATGCTCGACATTGCCGACCTGATGCGGGTCGATGCCAATGGTCGCGGCGTCATCAACGTGCTCGCCGCCGAAAAGCTGATCAACGCCCCGGCGCTGTATTCCACCTTCCTGCTCTGGCTGCTGTCCGAACTGTTCGAACGGCTGCCGGAAGCCGGCGACCTCGACCAGCCCAAACTGGTGTTCTTCTTCGACGAGGCCCACCTGCTGTTTACCGACGCGCCGCAGGCGCTGGTCGACAAGGTCGAGCAGGTAGTACGCCTGATCCGCTCGAAGGGCGTCGGCGTTTTCTTCGTCACGCAGAACCCGCTCGACGTCCCAGAAAAAATCCTCGGCCAGCTCGGCAACCGCGTCCAACACGCCTTGCGCGCCTTCACCCCGCGTGACCAAAAGGCGGTGCAGGCGGCTGCCCAGACCATGCGCGCCAATCCCAAGTTCAACGCCGCCACCGCCATCACCGAACTAGGCGTTGGCGAGGCCCTGGTTTCCTTCCTCGACGACAAGGGCCGGCCCAACATCGTCGAACGCGCCTTCATCTTCCCACCCGCCTCGCGCCTCGGACCACTGACCACCACCGAACGGCAGACCATGATCCAGGCCTCGCCGCTGCTCGCCACCTACGGCCAGGCCATCGACCGCTACTCGGCCTATGAGGCCCTGCGCGGCGAGTCAGCAGCCAAAGCGGCTCCCAAGCCGGCTGGCCCCGGCGCCATTCCGCCGCCCCCGGCGGCACCCGATCCGAATACCTGGAGCAACAGCACCGGCGCGCCCCGGCCGGCACCCACCCCGCAGCCGCGGCAAAGCCCTCCGACGGCGCAGGAAAGCGGCGGCGGTCTGCTCGGCGGTCTCAGCGACATTCTGCTCGGCAGCACCGGCCCGCGCGGCGGCAAGCGCGAAGGCGTACTCGAATCGGCGGCCAAGAGCGCCGCCCGCGGTGCCGCCGGCACCGTCGGCCGCGAATTCGGCAAGCAGATCCTGCGCGGCGTGCTCGGCTCCATCCTCGGCGGAAAGCGCTAGCTGCCACGGCAGGGCGAGCCATTCCGAAAAAGCCTGACCATGCGCGACCTGCCCCCGCTCCACGCCCTGCCGGCCTTCGAGGCCGCCGCCCGCCTGGGCAGCTTTCTCGCCGCCGCCGAAGCCCTGCATTTGACGCCGTCGGCGATCAGCCACCGCATCCGCCTGCTCGAAACCCACCTCGGCCAGCCGCTGTTCGAGCGCCGCCACCGTACCGTTAGGCTGACGGCAGCCGGCCGCCGCTACCTGGCCGTGGTCCGCGACAGCCTGTTCCGCCTCGACGAAGCCAGTGCCCTGCTGCGCGCCCCACGGCGCGAGCGCTTACGCCTGTCGGTGGCGCCGGCAATCGGTAGCCAGTGGCTGGTCGGCCACATCGCCACCTATCAGGAACAACATCCCGATCTCGAATTCGTCATCGGCAGCGCCACCAGCCTTGGCCCGCTGCTCGCCGGCGAGGCCGACATCGGCGTGCGCTACGGCGAGGAGGAATGGCCCGGCTTGCTCGCCTGGAAACTGTTTGAAGAGCACATTTTCCCGGTATGTCGCCCGGCCTTGGCCGAGCAGTTGAAAACGCCGGCCGATCTCGATCGCCAGCGCCTGCTGCGCCACCCGCTGCTGTCCTGGTCGCGCTGGTTCGCCGCCGCCGGCCTCAAGCGCGACGAGCCGGCGCACGGCCCGCTCTATGAAGACGCCCGGCTGATGCTCGAAGGCGCCGTCGCCGGCCACGGCGTGGCGTTGATGGCCGCCAGCCTCGCCGCCCCCTACCTGGCCGCCGGCCGCCTCGCCCGTCCTTTCGCCGCGGATTGTCCCGACCGTAGCTTCTACATCGTCGCGCCACCTGCGATCCAGGAACGGCCGGCGGCGATGGCCTTTATCCGCTGGCTGGTGCAGGGCGCCCGCACCGAATTCTGAACCGGCCGGCCGCCAGCGGCGCTGGGTAACATGAAATAAATTCATTTCATGCGGCGTCAATTCGTTTGAGCCTGCCGTGAAGCCGCCGCATTCTCTCCTCACCGTTTCTTTCCGCCGACAGCCCGCCAACCCGGCCCGCGCCGTCCTGGAGCCGCCGCGCCCACCCGGCGCGCCTTGCCAGCCGCCCTGGCGGCTGTTCCATGAATTTTGAGGAGAACATCATGCAAGACCGCGATGGTTTCATCTGGTTGGACGGGCAGTGGCTACCCTGGCGCGAGGCAAAGGTACACGTGCTGAGCCATACCCTGCATTACGGCTACGGCTGCTTCGAGGGCCTGCGCGCCTACGCCACGGCCGGTGGCCCGGCCATCTTCCGGCTCGCCGAGCATTTGCGGCGGCTGGAGGACTCGGCGCACATCCTGGCCATCGATCTGCCATTCGACCACGCCACGCTGGCTCAAGCCTGCCGCGAGGCAGTGACGCGCAACCACTTGGCGAGCGCCTACATCCGGCCGCTGGTCTTTCTCGGCCCCGAGAAACTGGGCGTCGACCCGGCCGGAGCGGCGACACATTTGGCGGTGACAGCCTGGGCATGGGACGCCTATCTCGGCGGCCAGGCGCTCGACGAGGGCATCCGTGTGCGCGTCTCGTCCTACGCCCGGCACCATCCGAACGTGCAGATGTGCCGGGCCAAGGCCATCTCGATGTACGCCAATTCCATCCTCGCGGTACGCGAGGCGAGGCGCGACGGCTACGACGAGGCGCTACTGCTCGACACCGAAGGCTACGTTGCCGAGGGCTCCAGCGAAAACCTGTTCCTGGTCCGCGACGGCGAACTGCTGCAGCCGGAAACCACGTCGGCGCTCGACGGCATCACCCGGCGCACGGTGTGCACGCTGGCCACCGAGCTTGGGCTGGCGGTGCGCAGCAAGCGCATCACCCGTGACGAACTGTATTGCGCCGACGAGGTATTCCTGACCGGCACCGCCGCCGAAATCACGCCGGTGGTCGAGGTCGATCGCCGGCGCATCGGCGACGGCCACCCGGGCGCCGTAACGCGCCGCCTGCAACAGGCCTTCTTCGCCTGCGCGCGCGGCGAGGACGAACGGCACGCCGATTGGCTGAGCCGCGTCTAGCGCGGCGGGCGGTTCAACGTACGCCGGCGGCGATCAGGAACGGGGCGTAGGCGCGGTCGACCTGGAGGATGTGGTGCTGTAGCCACTCCTTGAGGAAATCGAGCATCGGGGTACCGATGTTTTCGCCAGCCTCGAACCTTAGCAACAAGTCCATCGCCGTGGCGGTGAAGGCGTCATGCTCGGCCTTGTGCGCCGCCGTTTCGCTGTAGCCCAGGCGCTGAAACAACTCTTCTTCGAGCACGAAGTGATTCATCGTGTAATCGACGAGCCCTTCGAGGATTTCTCCGAGCACGGCGCGCTGTGGCTCGGGCTTGCTGATTTCCGCGTGCAGGCGGTTGGTGGCGTCGACCAGCCAGTGGTGCTGCTGGTCGATGGTTTCGATGCCCAAAACAAAGGCATCCGTCCACGGCATGAAAGACATCCAGTTCCCCTCAAAATCATTTTCATGGCCTGTTCCCTGGCCAATGGTGCGATCATGCCACGGGCAAATCAGTTGAATCCAGCGTATTTATCGGATATTGACCGGTGCACCACTGCCGACCATGCCCTTGCCGGCCAGATGCATGAGCAGAGCGGTCGCCGCCGGCACCGCCGAGCGCGGCACCATGCCGATACTGACCATCGGCTTCGCGTGGTGGCTGCTCGGCGAGTCGATCTCGCTGGCGCAGACGGCCGGTACAGCGCTGGTGGTGCTCGGGATTCTGAGCATCGGCCGCCGGTAAGCACCCAGGCTTCGGGTTAAAATCCCGCGCATGATCGGAATCCTGCTCATTACCCACGGCAGCCTTGGCGAAGCGCTGGTACAGAACACCTGCCACGTGCTGAACAAGCGCCCGGCGCAGCTCAACCAGCTCGGCGTCGCCGCCCAGGACGATCCGCTCGACCTGCTGCCGCTGGCCCGCCAGATGCTCGATCTGGTCGACAATGGCCAAGGTGCGCTGGTACTGACCGACGTATTCGGCGCAACGCCGTCGAACCTCGCTCTCAAGCTGCTCGAACCCGGCCGCGTCGAGGGCCTGGCCGGGGTCAACCTGCCGATGCTGTTGCGCGCCCTGACTTATCGCGACAAGGGCATGGAAGTCCTGCTGCAACGCACCCGCGATGGCGGCCGCGACGGCGTCATCAACATGCTGGATCACTGACATGCTGACCCGCGACACCGAAATCATCAACAAGCTGGGCCTGCATGCCCGCGCCTCGGCCAAGCTGACCCAACTGGCCAGTAAGTACCAGTGCGAGGTGTGGATGGCCAAGGGCAGCCGCCGCATCAACGCCAAGAGCATCATGGGCGTAATGATGCTGGCCGCCGGCAAGGGTTCGACGGTCAGCATCGAGACCGACGGGCCGGACGAGGCCGAGGCGATGGCGGCGCTGCTGGCGCTGATTGCCGACTATTTCGGCGAAGGAGAATAGCGGTATGAGTTTCACCTTGCACGGGCTTGGCGTCTCCGGCGGCATCGCCATCGGGCGGGCGCTGCTGATGTCGCACGCGACGCTGGAAGTGTCGCACCTGACCGTCGGCCCGCGCATGGTGGACAGGGAAATCGCCCGCTTCGACCAGGCCGTAGCAACGGTCAAAAGCGAGCTGGCGGCGATGAAGGAGTCGACCGAGCATGCACCGGCCGAACTGTCCGCCTTCATCGACATCCATACGATGTTCCTGGAAGACCCGGAACTGATCGACAAGCCGCGCGAGATCATCCGTGCCCGGCGCTGCAATGCCGAATGGGCGCTGGTCCAGCAGATGGAGCAACTGGTCGCGCAATTCGAGCAGTTCGACGACCCTTACCTGCGCGAGCGCAAGCTCGATGTCCGCCAGGTGGTCGAGCGGGTGATCAAGGAGTTGCTCGGCCACCCCAGCCGGGCCGCGATGAAGGCCGACAAGGGTCTCAAGGAAGAAACACTGGTCGTGGTCGCCCACGACCTGTCGCCGGCCGACGTGATCTCGTTCAAGGAACATCGCTTCGCCTCCTTCATCACCGACGTCGGCGGCGCCACTTCGCACACGGCGATCCTCGCCCGCAGCATGGCCATTCCCTCGGTGGTCGGCCTGAGCAATGCCCGTTCCCTGATCCGCGATGGCGAGGTCCTGATCATCGACGGCATGCGCGGTGTCGTCATCATCGATCCGGACGAGCGCGTGCTCGAGGAATACCAGCTACGCAAGAACCAGATCGAGCTGGAGAAAACCAAGCTCAAGCGGCTGAAGAACTCAAAATCGCAGACGATCGACGGCATTGACGTCGCGTTGTACGCCAATATCGAGTTGCCGGTCGATACCCCGGAAGCCTTGGAAGGCGGTGCCGAGGGCATCGGTCTGTTCCGTACCGAGTTCCTCTTCCTCGACCGCGGCGACATGCCCGACGAACAGGAGCAGTACGAGGCCTACAAGAAGGTGGTCAAGGGCATGGGCGGGCGGCCGGTCACCATTCGTACTTTCGATCTCGGCAACGACAAGGATTTGCATCCCGATTCGAGCGTCCATGATCGGGTCAAGACCAACCCGGCGCTCGGCCGCCGCGCCATCCGCCTGTCGCTGGCCGAGCCGCAGATGTTCCAGACGCAGTTGCGGGCCATCCTGCGCGCCTCGAAGTTCGGCCCGATCAAGCTCTTGATCCCGATGCTGGCGCACGCCCACGAGATCGACCAGACCCTGGCCGCGCTAGAGCAGGCCAAGTCCAGCCTGCGCGGCGAGAAAGTCGCCTTCGACGAGGATATCCAGGTCGGCGGCATGATCGAGATTCCCGCCGCCGCGCTGGCCATCGGCCTGTTCCTGCGCCGCCTCGACTTCCTATCGATCGGTACCAACGACCTGATCCAGTACACGTTGGCCATCGACCGCTCCGACGAACAAGTCGCCTCGCTCTACGACCCGCTCCACCCGGCGGTGCTGATGCTGCTTGCCCACACCATCTCCAGCGCCGAGAAGGCCAATGTCCCGGTTTCGGTGTGCGGCGAAATGGCCGGCGATCCGCTATTGACCCGGCTGTTCCTCGGCATGGGCCTGCGCATCTTCTCGATGCATCCGTCACAGATCCTCAAGGTCAAGAATCGCGTGCTCAAGGCCAATGCGGGCGAGCTCGCCCCCACCGTCCGCCGCATGCTGCGCCAGGAAGAACCGGGCAAACTGCGCGAGGCACTGGAAAAGCTCAACGCCTGACGCCGGCTTTGCCTCGGCCCGCCCGGCCGGGCGCGCGACAATATGTCACATTCCAGGCATCCGCCCAGCCGGGCAGAATCGTCCCTTATTTCTAATAAGATCGAGGGAGCATTTCATGGGGTATCGCATCCGCCCGCTGGCGGCAGCCGTGGCCATGCTATTCGCCGGCGTCGTTCCGGCTGGCGCCGAAACGCAACAACTGGATGATGTCGTGGTATCCGCCGATCGCATCCGTCCGATGCCGGAGGCCAGCACGGTCGCCCCCTCCCGACAGCAGCAATTGCGCGCGGCCAGCAGCGATACCGCCAGCCTGCTGCGCGACGAGCCCGGCGTCAGTCTCTACGGCACCGGCGGCGTTTCCAGCCTGCCGGCCATCAACGGCTTGGCCGACGACCGGCTGCGGGTCAAGGTCGACGGCATGGATCTGATCGCTTCCTGTCCCAACCACATGAATCCGGCGCTCTCCTACGTCGACCCGAGTAACGTCGGCAAGCTGACCGTCTATGCCGGCATCACGCCGGTCAGCGTCGGCGGCGACAGCATCGGCGGCACCATCGTCGCCGAAACCCGTGCACCCCAATTTGCCGCCCCCGGCCAAGGCACCATCACCAATGGCGAAATCGGCACGTTCTATCGCAGCAACAACGATGCGCGAGGCGCCAACCTGTCGGCCACACTGGCCACCGAGAATTTCAGCCTCTGGTACAACGGCGCCTACAGCAAGGCCGACAACTACACCGCCGGCCGCAATTTCAAAGACTACACGGCAACCGGCCGGGCCGGCAGGACACTCAGTCGCGACGAGGTCGGCTCGACGGGTTACGAAACGACCAACCATGTTTTGGGTTTCGCGCTACGCGGCGAAAAAAACCTGTTTGAAGTCAGCCTCGGCTTTCAGAACATGGCGGAGCAAAACTTCCCCAACCAGCGCATGGACCTACTCGACAATCAGCAAAAACGCTTCAACCTCCGCTGGCTCGGGCAGTTCGACTGGGGGCAGCTGGAAGCGCGCGCCTACCGCGAGAAAGTCGATCACCTGATGGATTTCGGGCGCGATAAGCGCTACTGGTATGGCATGGACAGCGGCGGTCCCGGTGCGCTCAACCCAACCCCCTGTTGGCCGCTCGGCCCGAACTGCGCAGCCGGAATGCCAATGCGCACCAAGAGCGACACCACCGGCGCCAGCCTCAAGGCCGACATCACGCTGGGCCAGAACGATCTGCTGCGCGTCGGCGCGGAAGCCCAACGATATGAACTGGATGACTGGTGGCCGCCATCCGGCGGCGGCATGTGGCCAGGCACCTTCGCCAACATCCATAACGGCGAGCGTGACCGCAACGCGCTGTTCGCTGAATGGGAGCGCGTATACAGCCCGCAATGGATGACCCTGCTTGGTATCCGCTACGAGCATGTGCGCATGGACGCCGGCAAAGTACAGGGCTACAACCCGGCCGGCGCCGGCAATCAGGGGCGCGATGCCGACGCCTTCAATGCCCGCGACCGTTCGCGCCGCGACGACAACTGGGATCTGGCCGCGCTTGCCCGCTACACCGTCAGCGCCAACCAGGACATTGAAATCGGCATCGCGCGCAAGGTCCGTTCCCCAGGCCTGTACGAAACCTATCCCTGGTCGACCTGGCAAATGGCGGCACTGATGAACAATTTCGTCGGTGACGGCAACGGTTACGTCGGCAATCCGGATCTGAAACCCGAGAAGGCATACACCTTGTCGGCCACCTTCGACTGGCATGCCACCGACCGCCGCTGGGAATTCAAGGCCATGCCGTTCTATACCCATATCGCTGACTACATCGACGCGATCCAGTGGGATGGGACCACCAACAGCCCCCGTTCCGTTCCGTTGCGCGACCAGTTCACGGTGCTGCGCTATACCAACCAGTCGGCCCGCCTGTACGGTCTCAACCTGGCGGGACAAATACCGCTCGCCAGCACCGACTTCGGCGCCCTTGGACTGAAAGGCGTGCTCAATTACACCCACGGCAAGAACCGCGACACGGGCAACGGCCTATACAACATCATGCCGCTCAACGCCAAGCTGACCCTGACACAGCAGTTCGGCGGCTGGGACAATGCGCTGGAAATCATCGGCGTCGCCGCCAAGAACAGAACGTCCGATCCGCGCAATGAGATGAAGACAAGCGGCTACAGTCTGGTCAACCTGCGCGGCAGTTATTCCTGGCAACGCCTCCGGCTGGATTTCGGCATCGAGAACCTGTTCGACCGCTATTACGAAATGCCGCTCGGCGGCGCCTACCTCGGTCAGGGGACAACCATGTCGGCCAGCATGAACAACGTACCAAACGGTCTGGTGCCGCTGTGGGGCACGGTCGTGCCGGGCATGGGCCGTTCTTTGTATGTCGGCGTTAATCTCAAGTTCTGACCCCGGCCATCGGAAAAATTCCCGGTCGCGCCGATCGGGAATTTTCCTTTGCCGCAAGCTGAAGGAAGTTGAAAAATGTCATTTCCCGCCACCTCATCAACCGGCATGATGACCACCTGACGCAACAAAACCATTTCTCTGATGGCCAGCGCCGCCGCACAGCAACCAGGCCGGCGCTCGTAAAATGCAGCGATGTCTAAACGATGCCTCGACCGCCCGACCGAACTGCCCGAATGGCGCAGGAGCGGGCCTTTTTTTCTCATCGCGGCAGCGCTGCATCTAGTAGTACTGGCCTGGCCACGTACCCCGGCCGTGGCAGCCACGCCGCTGCCGTTGCAGGTGCAATTGATCGAGGTCCAGCAATCCATGCCGGAACTGCAACCGGTCAGCGCCCCGCCACCGGCACCAACCAAGCCTGCTACCGAGCCGCCGGTACGGCAAAAGAAGCGGCCGGTACTGGCCATGTCACCGGAACAACAACCGCCAACCTTGGCCACACCACTCGTTGCCGCACCGCCTGAGATCGTGGCCGAGCCGGCTCAGGCTGCCCCGACAACGGCCGTTGCGACGGCTCCTGCCGCCGGGTTGGTGTTGATCGCCGCCCGCTACAACGCCGCCTACCTGAACAATCCAGAACCGAAATATCCCCCTCTGTCGCGACGTTTCGGCGAGGAGGGCAAGGTACTGCTCCGGGTTCAGGTGACGACCGACGGCCGGGCCAGCGCGGTGGAACTGGAGAAAAGCAGCAACTACACCCGCCTCGACGAAGCCGCCCGGCAGGCCGTCGCCAGCTGGCGTTTCGTGCCGGCCCGGCGCGGCGATGAAGCGGTCGAAGCTTCGGTGATCGTGCCCATCGTCTTTCGGCTGGACAGTTGAGCGACTTCGACGGAAAGCGAAAATGACGACGGGGACCGAAGTCCCCGCCGGCTGTCTTGGGTAATAAGGCTTCAGCGGCCCCAGCTATGCCGTTTAGGCGGCAACAGCGAAACGCTCATCGTTGGCGTTTATGGATTTGTGCGGATTACGTCCGTCACCTTTCGGGTTGCCTGCGCACCTTTGCCCGCCCTGTCGAAGCCAGTACACCCCCAACTCAACCCACCGCGATGGGTTCAGGTGGAGGTGAGGGGAATCGAACCCCTGTCCAGAACGCCTCCAGATTGCCGGAATCACAACCATGCTTTCCATTATGGGGGTGTTGGCGCGGGCTTTCAAGAGGTTGGGTTTTATGGCTTTTACCTGACAACCCGGCCATCGCCGCAAACGCCTGATCCCGGCACGGAATCAGGCGCAAGGGATTCATTTCTTGGCGTTTTCCAGGGCTTTGGCAAGAATTTCCTGGTATAGGCCGATCCCCTTGACGACCATCGGCTCCATTTCTGGATGGCGGGTGACCAGCGGCTGCATCTCGCGGATGTCTTCGTCGACCAAGGCCAGGTATTCGACCTCCATGTCGTTCAGTTCCTCGCCCCGGTCGACCTTGGCCTTCAGTCCCAGCGCCCGGGGAAGGCGCTGGTTGTTGAAACGGTCCAGCAAGGTCTGGATGACGCCTGCGTCTTCAGCATTTGCAGTCATGTGGTTCTCCTGAAAATGAGATGGTGGAACGCTGTTGCCGGCGACTGGAAAGGCCGCCTGGGGCACTGCGGGCGAATTGATGGTAACCGCAAAATTCGCCGCGGGTAATTTGGGTGACATATCGCGCCACTTCCCGGCCCCTCCCTCTGCTATTCTGCCTGCTCTCCGATTTTCAAGCATCTCCCCTCCAACAGCGCATGCATGATTTTCAAGGAGTTGAGCATGGCGACTAAAGCAAGCAAGTCCAGCCCGAAAGCCCCCCCCAGCACCGCACCGGCAGTGGCCGACTCCAATCCGGCGCAGGCTTGGGGACCATTCGCTGAATACCTGGTGGACATCACGCAACGCTCGATCCTGTTCATGGACGTATTACGCCAACGCAGCGACCAGTACTACGTGCAAAAAGCCAAAAAGGCACCGAATGTGCTGAGCTTTGCAGCAGAACCAGTGCTCGACGGGCGTACCCTGCCCCGTCCGGTGAATTACGGCATCGCCCACATCAAGCCGCCGGCCGGCGTCGTCATTGACGAACGCAAGCGCCCCTTCGTCGTCGTCGACCCGCGCGCCGGACAAGGTCCCGGCATTGGTGGCTTCAAGGCCGATAGCGAGATCGGCGTCGCCCTGCGTGCCGGCCATCCCTGCTATTTAATCGGCTTCTCGGCAGAGCCGGTACCGGGACAAACGCTGGAAGACATCATGCGGGCCGAGGCGGCCTTTCTGGAGAAGGTCATCGCCAACCACCCCAAGGCGGACGGCAAACCGTGCATCATCGGCAACTGCCAAGCCGGCTGGGCGGTGATGATGATGGCCGCGACGCGGCCGGAACTGTGCGGACCGATCATCATTGCCGGCGCACCGCTGTCGTACTGGGCAGGAGAGGTCGGCAAGAACCCGATGCGCTACGCCGGCGGCCTGGCCGGTGGTTCGTGGATGACGGCCCTAGCCAGCGATCTGGGCAACGGCAAGTTCACCGGCGAATATCTGGTCAAGAATTTCGAGAACCTCAATCCGGCCAACACACTGTGGAGCAAGAATTACGACATTTGGGCCAATGTCGACCAGAGGGCGCAGCGCTTCCTCGATTTCGAGAAATGGTGGAACACCTGCATCAATCTGAACGGCGAGGAAATCCAGTGGATTGTCGACAAACTGTTCGTCGGCAACCGTCTGGCGACCGCCGAAATCACCACCAGCGATGGCACCCGTATCGACCTGCGCAACATCCGCTCGCCGATCATCTGTTTCTGTTCCAAGGGCGACAACATCACGCCGCCGCAACAGGCGCTCGGCTGGATCACCGATCTCTACAGCAAGGACGACGACATCCGTGCCGCCGACCAGACCATCATTTACATGGTGCATGACAGCGTCGGCCACCTGGGCATCTTCGTCTCCGGCGGCGTGGCCAGGAAAGAGCATCGGGAATTCGCCTCCAACATCGACCTGATCGACGTCCTGCCACCGGGACTGTATCAAGCGGTGCTGACCCCCAAGACCGCCGATACGGCCAATCCCGAACTGGTCACCGGCGACTGGGTCGTGCGCTTCGAGCCGCGCCAGCTCGACGACGTGCGCCAGATCGTCAAGCCCGACCCGGAAAACGAACGCCGCTTCGCCACCGTGCGCCGGGTTTCCGAAATCAATCTCGGACTCTACCGTGCCGTGCTCCAGCCCTTCGTCCGCGCCATCGCCAGCACGGGAATGCTGGAACCGCTGAAGAAACTCGACCCGGACGAGTTGCTGTTCGAATTTTTCTCCGACCGCAACCCGATAATGCAGCAACTGGCCAGGCTGTCCGAACAGGTGCGCATCCAGCGCCACCCGGTGCCTGGCGACAACCCCATGCTGCAATGGCAGACCGCATTCTCCGACAGCATCGTGGCCGCCCTCGACAACTGGCGCAACCTGCGCGACCACGGCATGGAACAGCTATTCCTCGCCACCTACAGCTCGCCGCTGTTGCAGGCGCTGGTCGGCCTGAAGGGTTCCGACAAGCCGCTGCGCCGGCGTCCGGGCACCGACCCCGAGCGCCTTGCCTTCATTCAGCAGCGCATCGGCGAAATCCGCGCCAACATCGCCAAGGGCGGCGCCCGCGAAGCGCTGATCCGCAGCGTGGTCTATATCTGCATGGCCGGGACCGGCGTCGATGAGCGCGCCTTCAATCTGGTCGAGAAGATTCGCGCCGAACACCAGGGCATGACCCTGCAAGAATTCAAGCTCGCCTTGCGCGAGCAGTTTGGCGGCCTGCTGCTCGATCAGGATGCGGCGCTCAAGGCCATTCCGGCAATGCTGCCGGCCGAGCCGGCGGCGCGCAAGAAACTGCTTGAGGCCGTGCACCGTATCGTATCGGCCGCCGGGGAAGTGACCGGCGAGAGCGCCAAACGGCTGGCGGCAATCGACCTGCTATTCGCCAGCCCGCCCCCGGCCAAGGCCGCCTGAACGGCGGCAGGCCAGTCTTCAAGCGGCTCTACGAATTCAACTTTGAAGCCAGGAAATCGTCGTAGCCCTTTTGCACCAGATCCCAAGTCTGTTGAATGCCGTTGGCGATGCCGCCTTGCAGAACGCCAAGGCCACTGAGGATGTTCTTGGCCTCGTTGAAGCCTTTTTCAAAACCGCCGCGAATCAAGTTTACGAAATCGGTTGCCAACTGACTGGGATCCTTGCCTGGGTTTTGCACGGCGTATCTTTCAAAAAACGCCGTTGAAAATGAAAGAATACGGTTCGCCGTGGCTTCTGGCGACGTGTCTATACCCGCAGCAATCGTGTTTTGGATCGCATTCGGCCCGAATTGTGGCGCCAACGCGTCGTTGATCCGGTCGATGGACGAGCGGAACAGCAAGGCCTGCGACTGGTTGCCTGCCGTTAGCGTAACCAAGGCGGAGACTTCTTGCAGAATCTGCATGTTGACGGATTGCCGCACGGCCTGTTGGATGCCCGCCGCAGTGGTTGGCATGCTGGCGTCGCTCTCCAGTTTTTGCGGCGCGGCCTTGTTGTTGTCGGCGGCGGTAACGGAGTTGGCGGCGTAAAGCGAGGAGCTGACGTTTTGGATGGACATTGACATGATCTACTCCTGGGGGAATGAGGAAAATGGCACTGCTTACTTATAGTTATACGTCCCGGAGAGGAAAAACTTTAGAAAAACTCCGAAATGCCACCCCGTTCCTTCGTCATTTGCGACCAACCAAAGTTAACCTTGGCTGGCATTGAGCATTCGTTCGACGTAGCGAGCGATGAGATCAACTTCCAGATTGACCCGGGCGCCTGGCCCCAGCCGGTGCAGCGTAGTGTTTTCCAGCGTATGCGGAATCAAGTTGATGGTGAACACCGGGCCGTTCACGTCGTTGGTGGTCAGACTGGTGCCGTCGACGGTGATCGACCCCTTGCGTGCGATGTACTTGGCGAGTTCCTCGGGTGCCCGAATTTCCAGCAAGCGGTTGTCGCCGACCGGGTCGAAGCGCAGCACCTCGCCGACGCCGTCCACATGGCCGGAAACCAAGTGGCCGCCGATGACGTCGTTGAGGCGCAGGGCCTTTTCCAGATTCACTGGTCCGGGCGCGTCAAGGCCGACGGTGCAGGATAGGGTTTCCGGCGATACGTCGACCATGAACTGGTTACCTTCCTTGCCGACGACGGTCAGGCAGACGCCATTGTGGGCGATGGAATCGCCGAGAGCGACATCGCCGAGGCCGAGTGTGCCGGCGTCGACATGCAGGCGGAACCCAGCTTCGCGCGGCGTCAAATGGGTGATGCGGCCGACTGCCGCGATGATTCCAGAAAACATAGCTGAACCCGCTGTGCGAACAGATGATGAAATCCGTTGGATTTCTATGAAGGCTGTTGTGGAGCGGGCGATGGGAATCGAACCCACGGCTCTAGCTTGGGAAGCTAGGGTATTACCATTATACGACGCCCGCTCTGGGCAAGAGGCTGCATTCTAAGCGCAGATGCCGGGCGCTTCAATGCTCGCGCTCAGGCAAGTTGTCGATACTGGCCGGCGTGGAACAGCAACGGGGCGAGATCGGGGGTTTCGGCGAAGCGTTCGACACGGCCGACGAAGATGGTGTGGTCGCCGCCGACGTAGGCGGTTTCATTGGCGACCTCGAACACCGCGCAGCAATCGGGGAAAACCGGGGCGCCGCCGGCACCGGGTTGCCAGGGCAGGCCGACAAAGCGGTCGATCGGCCAGGTGGCGAAGCGGTTGGAAAGATGGACCTGATCAGCGGCAAGGATGTTGATCGCGTGGTGGCTGGCACGACGAAAGGCTTCGAGGCTATGCGAGCCATTGTCAAGGCACCAGAGCACCAGCGCCGGATCGAGCGAGACAGCGGAGAAGGAGTTGACGGTCAGGCCTATCGGCCGCTCATCTGGATCGAGTGCTGTGACGATGGCGACCCCGGTGGCAAAACGCCCCAGGGCATTGCGCAAAGGCCGGGTAGCGATGGTGGTGTCGCTCATGGCGGGTATTCGGGAGACGGCAAAAACTCCGTATTATCCGTCCTCCCGAAGTCCACGTCGAGGCAGAATTTGATTGACACTCCCTCCTTCGCCGACCGCCTGGTCGCTTGGCAAAAGACCGCCGGACGCCACGACCTGCCCTGGCAGAACACCCGCGATCCGTACCGGGTCTGGCTGTCCGAGATCATGCTGCAGCAGACTCAGGTGACGACGGTGATCCCCTACTACCAGCGCTTTCTCGCCCGTTTTCCCGACGTCCAGGCGCTGGCCGCGGCACCGGTCGAGACAGTGATGGAGCACTGGGCCGGGCTCGGTTACTACGCCCGGGCGCGCAATTTGCACCGTTGTGCGCGGGAGGTCGTCGCCCACCACGGCGGCCAGTTTCCGGCCAGCGCCGCCGGGCTAGAGGAATTGCCAGGCATTGGCCGGTCCACTGCGGCAGCCGTGGCTGCCTTCGCCTTCGGCGAGCAGGCGGCGATTCTCGACGGCAACGTCAAACGCGTGTTGTGCCGCTATTTCGCCATCGACGGTTTTCCCGGTGCGGCGGCGGTACACCGCCAGCTTTGGGAACTGGCCGAAAGCCTGCTGCCACAGGGCGACATCGAGGCCTACACGCAGGGGTTGATGGATCTCGGCGCCGGCACCTGCACGCGCAGCCGTCCAGCCTGTGAATGTTGCCCGCTGACGGCGGGCTGTCAAGCACGGCAGCAGGGACGACAGGCAACGCTGCCGACGGTGCGGCCACGGGGGGCGCTGCCGGAGCGCACGGCAACTTTTGTGCTGTTGCACGATGGCGGCCGTTTGCTGTTTGAGCGGCGGCCGCCCGTCGGTTTGTGGGGCGGCCTGCTGGTGCCGCCGGAAGGCACTGTCGACGTGGTCTTGGCCCGGCTTGGCCTGCGGGCCAGGGGCTGCCGGCCGCTACCGCCGCTACGCCACAGCTTCACACACTTTCGCCTGACCCTGGAACCGGTGCTGTGCGATGTCGAGGCGTCGCCGCGACTGGCCGAACCCGGCTACGAGTGGGTGGCGCTGGAACAGGCGGCGACGGCCGGCGTGCCGACGCCGATTGGCAAACTGCTCATTTCACTTTTGAATCAGCCGAGTACGCGAAGGCGAAGCGCAGACAGTACGCTTGTACGGCAAGCGAAGCCGACAAAATAATCGGTTGATTCGGAAGTGAAATCAAGCAGGTTGCCAGCGCTGGGGGCTAAGCCCCCAGCGCTCGAAGGTATCGGCGTGTACGACGCGGCCATAATGGTTGCCAACGCTGCGGGCCAGGTCAATCCGCACCGGCGCCACGTACAGGCGACGGGCGCCGTGGTAGATGACACGCACCACCGGGCACAGGAGATTGTCGTGGTGGATTTCCTCAACCACGGCCAGATGACCGCTTTCGAGCATGACCAGGGTGCCGATTGGGTAAATGCCTACGGTGCGGACGAAGGCGGCAACCAGTTCGGGGTCGAAATGGCTGCCACCCTGTTCGTACAGCAGACGCAGCGCCTGTGATGGGGAAATGGCCGGGCGATAGGGGCGATCCGAGGTCAGCGCATCGTAAGTGTCGGCAATGGCGGCCATGCGCCCGACGGCGGAAATGTCGGCACCGGCCATGCGGCAGGGATAGCCGCAGCCGTTGTAGCGTTCGTGGTGTTCGAGGACCACGGCGACCGTCGTTTCGGGCAGGCGGGCGGTCGCCTGCAACACCGCCAGCCCTTCCTCGACATGGCTCTGAACCAGGGCGTATTCGGATTGCGAGAGCATGCCTGGCTTGGCCGTAAGGCGGGTGTCGATGGCCGCTTCGCCGATGTCCTTGACCAAGGTGCCAAGGGCCAGCTTTTCCAATTCCGGTTCTGATAATTCCTGCTGATAGCCGAGCGCGGCGATCAGCGCGGTGGTGGCGACGGCGTGTTCGCTGGCATAGGCATCGCTACGCTTCAGGCGGGCCAGCGGCGCCAAGGCGTCGCGGTTGCGCCGTACCGATTCGAGCAGTTTGCCGACCATCGGTTCGAGGCGGGCGGCATCAACGTCGCGGCCATCGCGGACGGCCAGCATGAGATCGCCGACGACGGCCCCGGCCTCGGTGATCAGCCGTGCCGCGCGGCGCCGCTCCTCGCCCAGCGAGACGGTCGCCGGCTTGGCTTTCAAGCGCGCCAGGCGGTTGATGAAGTGGCGGGCGATCTCGTCATCGGTAGCGATCGGCGGCTCAACGGGCGGCAGATCGAGGCCCTTGCCGGTGTCGATGCTGACTTCGGTAACGCCCTCCTCGACCAAGCGGACAATCTGCGCCGCGTCGCCGACCCTGAACCTGCCCCGCCAGAACGAATGCGCCAGCCAGGGGCGGTGCAGGTCCACGATGTACATGCCGGGTTGCAACTGGTCGATGGCGATCGTCCGGATCACAGCGCTTCTACCTATTTCTGTTCGGCCCGCTGTTTTTTCTCGGCGACGCGGGCGGCGTGCTCGGCCTGCTTCCGGCGCTGCTTCTCGGCCTCGACCGCCTTGCGCCGGGCGCCTTCGGCGGCCTTTTTCTCCTTCTCGGCCAAATGCCTGGCGGTGGCCTCTTCGGCGTTCTGTCGCTCGGCGGCGACTCGGGGTTCGCGCTCCGCCCGGTCGGCCTCGCGCCGCTTGGCCTCGGCCGTCCGCTCGACTTCGCGCTGCGCCGCGTCCTCACGATGAACTTCGCGCTCGATGGCCTCGCCCTCGTCCTCCAAGCGCCGCGCTTCGAGGATGGCTTCCAGGTGTTCGGCCTTGGCGTCGTCACGGCAGGCGTTGACCCGGAAGCGCTTGGCGCAATCGGCTTGTTGGCTTTCGAGCAGGGCATTGGCCCGTTGGCGTCGCGCCGCCGCATCGGCTTTCAGCGCCGTAGCGCGGTCGAGCCGGCTGGCCCGGTCGGCATCGGCGGCGGTGTCGCCTTCGGCCGCGAATGCCGGCAGGCTGCACAGCAGCAGCGCGATCAACCGGGCAGCCACTGATAGGGGTCGATTTTCCACTTGTCGAAACTTTCGAAACTGGCGATGCGATCCATCGATCTGGCGAGATCGACGTTTTCCGGGGGGATGTAGTGCCGCTGGCCAGCGTGGTAGAAGATGCGGACGACCGGCGCCAGCAGATTCTTCTCATTCTGCTCGACGACCACGCCAAGGCGCTTGCTTTCGAGCTGAACCAGCGTCCCGGTCGGATAGATGCCGATGGCGCGGATGAAAACCTGCACCAGCCGCGGGTCGAAATGGTGACTGCTCCATTCGAGCAATTTCTTGAGTGCCTGGGTCGGCGACATCCCCTTGTGATAAACGCGGTCCGAGGAAATCGCATCGTATACGTCGACGATAGCCGCTATCTGGCCGTAGAGACTGATTCCCCCGCCGCTCAGTTTGTTCGGGTAGCCGCTGCCGTCGAAGCGCTCGTGGTGCTCGGCGGTGACCCGCAGCGCGATGTCGGGCAGGTCGGGAGTCTGCTGGAGCGCGGCGATGCCCAGATCGACATGCGATTTCATGCGCATGAATTCGTCGTCGCTCAGTTTGCCCGGCTTGTTCAGGATGGCGTCTGGAATGCGCGCCTTGCCGACGTCGTGCAGCAGGCCGCCGAGCGCCATGTCCTTGATTACCGCCCGCTCCAGCTTCAAGCCCCGGCCGAAGGCGACCAGCAGCGCGCAGACGCTGACCGAATGCGCGAAAGTATAGTTGTCGTGCTTCTTGAGCAGGGCCAGCGGCAGCAGGGCGTCCTGGTTACGAAAAATGGAATCGACCATGTTCTCGACCAGCGGCTCCATGCGATCGACCTGGATCTGCTGGCCGAGGCGGGCGTCGTCCATGATGTTGCGGACGATCTTGTGCGCCTCGCCATGCAGCCGCCGGGCGCGCGCCACCTCTTCCTTGAGCGCCGTGGTCACCGGCTTGTCCGGCCCGCGGCTGGCGATCTCGCTCAAACGCCGGTCGAGATCGGCGTTGACCTCCTGTTGCGTGCGCCCGGCCCAAACATCGGCCCCCTTGACGGTGTCGATGTACACCTCGTGAATGCCGAGACTGACGATCTTGTCCACCGTCGCCTGGTCGCGGACCTGGAAGGCATTCGACAGGAAGGGATGATCCAGCCAGCCGCAGTTCAGGTCATGGATGTACATGCCCGGCTTGAGCTGGTCGGTGCTGATTTGCTTGATCATGGCGTCATTGGTTGGAATCTCGGGGAATTCTAGCGCATCGGCGCCGCTATAATCGGCCCCCTCATGATTGCCCTTCGCCAAGTCACCTTTGCCCGCGCCGGCCGTCCGCTGGTCGTCGATGCCAGCATCCAGTTGCATGCCGGGTGGAAAGTCGGCGTCGTCGGCGCCAACGGCTGCGGCAAATCCAGCCTGTTCGCCCTGCTCGCCGGCGAACTGCATGCCGAATCCGGCGACGTCGAACTGCCGGCCAGTTGGCGGATCGCCCGCGTCGCCCAGGAAACACCGGCCCTGCCCGATGCCGCCCTCGATTTCGTGCTCGACGGCGACGTTGAGCTACGCCGCATCGAGCGCGAGCTGGCGGCCGCCGAGGCCGCCGGCGACGGCGAGGCGATCGGCCACCTGCACGCCCGCTACGGCGAGATCGGCGGCTACTCGGCCAAGGCCCGCGTCGCCGAAGTGCTGCACGGCCTGGGCTTTTCCGATGCCGACTTCGGGCGTCCCGTCGCCGATTTTTCCGGCGGCTGGCGAGTCCGCCTCAATCTCGCCCGCGCTCTGTCCTGCCGCGCCGACCTGCTGCTGCTCGACGAGCCGACCAACCACCTCGACCTCGACGCCGTGCTGTGGCTCGAACAGTGGCTGAAGAACACGCCGGCGACGCTGCTGCTGATCTCGCACGACCGCGACTTCCTCGACGCCGTGGTTGGCCAGATCCTGGCCATCGAACAACAGCGCCTGACGCTAACCAGCGGCGGCTATTCCGACTACGAGCGCGCCCGCGCCGCCCGCCTGGCCAACCAACAGGCTGCCTTCGCGGCGCAGCAACGCGAAATCGCCCACCTCAACAGCTTCATCGAACGCTTTCGCGCCAAGGCCACCAAAGCCCGCCAGGCGCAGAGCCGGATCAAGATGCTGGAACGCATGGAAACGGTTGCCGCCGCCCACGTCGACTCGCCCTTTCATTTTTCCTTCCGCGCCCCGAACGCCCTGCCCGACCCGCTGCTGGTCATCGACAAGGCAGCGGCCGGCTACGCCGGGCGGCCGCTTCTCTCTAACATCTCGCTGACCCTGCGCCCCGGCTGCCGCATCGGCCTCCTGGGCCGCAACGGCGCCGGCAAATCGACGCTCATCAAACTGCTGGCCGGTGCGCTGGCCCAGCAAGGCGGTGAGAGGAAGGAAGCCAAGGCGCTGAACATCGGTTACTTCGCCCAGCACCAGCTCGAACAACTACGCCCCGACGAATCGCCGCTGTGGCATCTGCAGCGCCTGGAGCCGACGACACCGGAGCAGGAATTGCGCGACTACCTGGGTGGCTTCGATTTCAGGGGCGAGATGGCGACGCGCGCCGTCGAGCCCTTCTCCGGCGGCGAGAAATCGCGCCTGGCGCTTGCCCTGTTGATCCGCAGCAAGCCCAACCTGTTGTTGCTCGACGAACCGACCAACCACCTCGACCTGGAAATGCGCGAGGCGCTGACCTTCGCACTACAGGACTACGAGGGCGGCATGGTCGTCGTCTCGCACGACCGCCACCTGTTGCGCACCTGCGCCGATGAATTGCTACTCGTCGCCGATGGCAAAGTCGCCGCCTTCGACGGCGATCTCGACGATTACGCCGCCTGGCTGGCCAGCCAGCGCAACGCCGAAAAAGCGCCGCAACCGGAAATCGCCGCCGAGAAAAGCGAACGCCAGCAACAGCGAGCCGAGGTCAAAGCCAGCCGGCAAGCCCTACTCGCCCAGCGGCGGCCGCTGCTCAAGGAAATCGAACAACTGGAGAAAAAACTGGCCCGGTGGAACGAGGACAAGGCGGCGCTGGAAGCGCAATTCGCCGATCCAGACTTCTACGCCCGCGTCGACCGGCTACAGAGCGAGGAAATGCACCGCCAAGCCGCCGCCCTCGGCGAGCAGATCGAGACGGCGGAACTGCGCTGGCTGGAAGTACACGAGGCGCTGGAGGCTTTGCCCCAGCCTGATTGAAGCCGGCTCAGGCGACCACCAGGCGCTCCCAGTCGGCCCGGCCGCGCCCCCCCGAGCGACCGCCGCGACACTGGCCGTGGCCAGCACCGGAATCGAGATAGCGGCTGACCCGGTCGACGTCGGGAATGGACACGCTACGCCCGGCAACGGTAATCATCCCGGATTCCGACAGTTGCCGCAGCAGGCGGGAAAAATGTTCCTGCGTCAGGCTCAGGCGGGAAGCGATGATCGACTTCGGCAGCGACAGCTCGACCGTCGCCGAACCGTCCCCCTCGATGCTATCGACCGCTTGTATCAGAAAATCGAGGATGCGCTCGGTGCCCGACAGCAGCGACGACGATTCGACATCCTCCAGCAGGATGTGCAGCTTGCGGGCGATGCATTGCATCTGGCAGTAGAGGAAGTCCGGGTTGGCTTGCAGGCATTCGCGCAAGGCCAGCTTGGGCAGGAAAACCAACCGCGAATCGCGTAGCGCCTCGGCATGAAAAGGGTAATGCTGGCCCAGCGACAGGCAGGTTTCGCCGATGCTCTCCCGGGAGACCGCGATGGTGACGATTTTTTCCGCCCCGTGCGGCGAACTGAAGGCCAGCTTGAGCTGGCCGGAGGCAACGACATGCACGCCGGCGCAAGGCTGTCCCTGTTCGAACAAGGACTGTCCCCGTTCCACCCGGACCATCCGTGCCGCGGCCGCAAGACGCGACAAGGCCGCCGCGTCGAGAACCGAATAGGGTTCGATGCCGCCGAGGAAGGCCTGCAGGTCGATCCACTCCTTGCCGCTCATGCGCTGCTCCTATAAAACCGTTACCGACAGGCGACATTTGGGCACAGACCGGACGGCAAAATTTGACCTCGATCAAATTCATCCCAATACCCGATCCAGACTACTTCCGATTATGTAGTCTAAATGACTAATTAACTAGTCCGCTGGTCGGAGGTACTACCCATCCCCTTTCACCACCCCGGCGCCTACCTGGCCACGAAGTCCCTGGCGCAATCGGGTAAAATTCAAGGTTTTCGCCGTCTTAGGAGCCGCCCGTGCAAATCGTCTGTCTCGACCTCGAAGGGGTGCTCGTCCCCGAAATCTGGATCGAATTTTCCAAGCGCACGGGCATTCCCGAGCTGATGCGCACGACCCGCGACGAGCCGGACTACGACAAGCTGATGACCTACCGCCTGAATATCCTGCGCGAGCGCCAGCTCGGCCTGCCGGATATCCAGAAGGTGATCGCCGAAATGGGCCCGATGGCGGGCGCCCGCGCTTTCCTCGACCAGTTGCGCGAGGCTTACCAGGTCATCATTTTGTCCGACACCTTCTACGAATTCGCCCACCCGCTGATGCGCCAGCTCGGCTGGCCGACGCTGTTCTGCCACTCGCTGGAAACCGACGCCCAGGGCATGCTGGTCAATTACCACCTGCGCATGCCGAACCAGAAGCAGGAGGCGGTCAAGCGCTTCAAGGAATTGAAGTTCAAGATCGTCGCCGCCGGCGATTCGTACAACGACACGGCGATGCTCGGCGAAGCCCACGGCGGCATCCTGTTCCATCCGCCGGAAAACGTCATCCGTGAATTCCCACAATTTCCGGTGGTGCTTAACTACGACGACCTGCGCCAGGAAATCGACAAGGCTTTCGACAAGGCCTGATCCCCCATGCATAGCGACCGCTTCTACACGCTTTCCGCCTCCTGCCCCGATCAAGTCGGGATCATCGCCCGGGTGTCCGGCTTCATCGCCGGGCACGGCGGCTGGATTCTCGAATCGAGCTTTCATTCGGACGCGCTGACCGGCCGCTATTTCATGCGCATCGAGATCAAGGCCTCGTCGCTGCCCTTCCTGCTCGCCGAGTTCCGCGAGCGTTTCCAGGCGGAAGTCGCCGGGCCGCTGGCGATGACCTGGCAAATCAACGACAGCGCCGTCAAGAAGCGGGTCGTCGTGCTCGTTTCCAAGCAGGAACACTGCCTGTACGACCTGCTGGCGCGCTGGCAGGCCAAGGAACTCGACATCGAGATTCCCTGCGTCATCTCCAATCACGACACTTTCCGTGGTTTCGTCGAATGGCATGGCATTCCTTTCCATCACGTGCCGGTCAACGCCGACAACAAGCAGGCCGCCTATGCCGAGATCCAGCGCATTTTCGACGACGTGCGCGGCGATACCATGGTGCTCGCCCGCTACATGCAAATTCTCTCGCCGGAACTGTGCACGGCGCTGGCCGGCCGGATCATCAACATCCACCACAGCTTCCTGCCCAGCTTCGCCGGCGCCAAGCCCTACCATCAGGCCTACACGCGCGGCGTCAAGCTGATCGGCGCGACCTGCCACTACGTCACCAGCGAGCTGGATGCCGGGCCGATCATCGAGCAGGACGTGATCCGCATCGACCACTCCGATTCGCCAGAAGACATGGTGCGCTACGGCAAGGACATCGAAAAAACAGTGCTGGCCCGCGGCCTGCGCTACCACTTGGAAGACCGGGTGCTGGTGCACGGCAACAAGACGGTGGTGTTCCGCTAAGAATCAGGCTCCTTCCCCCGTTGACGGGGAAAGGCCGGGATGGGGCCAGCGATGCAAGAATGCTTGCCATTGAAGCCAAGAAAATGCCCTAAACCCATGCTGATCGCCCGCGAAAACTCCCTGCTGCTGATCGTCGACATCCAGGAAAAACTGGCCCCGGCAATCCACGACGCCGACACGGTAGCCGCCAACTCGGCGCGCCTGCTCCGCGCCTCGGCCCAACTGGCCGTGCCGGCCTTCGTCTCCGAGCAGTACGTGCGCGGCCTCGGCCCCAGCCTCGCCGCCATCCGCGAAGCAGCCGGACATGCCTGCTTCTTCGAGAAAATGCATTTCTCCTGCGCCGCCGAACCGGGCGCGCTTGATCTGCTGCGCGCCGCCAACCGCCGCCAGATCATCCTGACCGGCACCGAAACCCACATCTGCGTGCTGCAAACGGCCTGCGGCCTCTTGGAGGCCGGCTTCCAGGTCTTCCTCGTCGCCGACGCCTCGTCGTCGCGCACGCCGGCCAGCCGCGCCGCCGCTGTCGAGCGCCTGCGCACCCTCGGCGCGCAGGTAGTGACCACCGAGATGGTGCTGTTCGAATGGCTGCACCGGGCCGGCACCGACGAATTCCGCGCCCTGCTGCCCCTGATCAAGTAAGTGCTGGTCGAGCAGCATTTCTGAGCGAATGCTCTTGAGGGCTGCCTCAGCTTCAAGGGAATAGCCAAGGGACGAATTATCGAAGTCCAGGAAATGCAGGCCACACGTCGCATCCCATCGCTGCGCAAGCTTGTCATTGCCGTTCGTAGCTGCGAGTCCGGCTATAGTCCATCCGCAGGCGCCTTGATGCAAACACTGACCAGCAGGAACGGAAAGCTGATCTGTTTGGCTTGGCAGCCTATGGCGGGAACTCACACAAGAACCTGCCCAGGGTTCAAACGAACACTCAAAGTGCATGCAAAAGGAATGGACAATGACAACGCCACCACAACTTAACGCCTCCTGCCGTGTAGCATTGGCCGCATATCTGCACGATCTTGGCAAATTCGCCGAGCGCGCCCGCATCGAGGCGCCATCCGAAATTCTGGCTGCCCACAAAACTCAGTACTGTCCCTGGCGCACCGACGATAGCGGCAAAAACGGCTACCACAGTCACCTGCATGCGGCTTACACCGCCCTGGCGTTCGACTGCATCGAGCAACACGTCCCCCGCCTTATCGAAGGCGACATGGCCCCATTCGTCAACCGCGCGCAACTACAAGCCAGCGCCGGCGCGGGTAGCCTGGGCACGGACGCCGACTCACTCCTCAACGCCGCAGCCGCGCACCACCGGCCCGAAACCTTTCTGCAATGGATCATCGCCACTGCGGATCGCGTGGCCAGCGGCCTTGAGCGGGAAGAATTCGATACCTATAACGCCGCCAAAGACGAAAACACCGACACCCCCACAGGCCGTAATCACTACCAGGCTCGCATGCTTTCGCTGCTGGAGCAGATCGCGGGTGCCTCGGCAGGCCACAGCCCCCAGACGCTGCAATGGCGTTACCCGCTGCAACCCCTCTCGGCCGAGTCGATTTTTCCAAAGAAGCGCGAAGCGTGTGAGCCATCCCAGGACGCACCCGCGCAAAAGGAATACGCAGCGCTATGGCAAAAATTTCGGCAAGCGCTTGAAGACATCCCTGCTTCTCACCGCAGCAACTGGCCGCTATGGCTGGATCATCTCGACACCGCATGGTTGAGCTTTACCCATGCCATTCCCTCGGCGACGGCCTTTGGCGCCAAGCCCGAGGTTTCGCTGTACGACCACAGCAAGACCACTGCCGCCCTGGCCGTTGCCTTGTGGTGCTGGCATGAAGCCAACGGCCAGACCGATGCCCATGCCGTCAAGTGCCTGAAAGAGCATGCCGACTGGGACGAACATAAGTTTCTGCTCATTCAGGGGGACTTTTTCGGCATTCAGGATTTCATCTTTGCCGACGGAAGCCAAACCCGCAAAGATGCCGCCCGCCTGCTGCGCGGGCGCTCCTTTCAAGTCTCCCTGTTCACAGAACTGGCGGCCCTCAAGGTGCTCGATGCATTGGAACTGCCTCCCACCAGCCAGATCACCAATGCAGCAGGCAAATTCCTCATCGTTGCCCCCAATACCACCGATACCAAGGCGCGGCTCGATAGCGTGCGCGCCGAGTTGAACCAATGGTTCCTGCTACACAGCTTTGGCCTTGCCGGGCTGGGGCTGGCGGGCAAAAGCGCCAGTTGCAACGACTTTCTGGACAAAGCGCCGACACACCGCTTCAAGGCGCTGATGAACGGCTTGTTCGCCGACCTGGAAAAAGCCAAGCTGCATCGCTTTGATCTGACCGCCGCTGCGCCCACCGTGTTTGCCGTCGATTACCCGCATGGCGTGTGCATGTACAACAACCGACTGCCCGCTGACCGGGATGAAGGCAGTAACAAGGCATCTTCGGCCTTGTCACGCGACCAGATCGCCATCGGCAAAGGCTTGTCGCGTCAGGATCGCTTGCTGGTGCTGCGCCAAGCCGATGACTTGACCAGCGGTTCCAACGTGCAGCCGCTCGAAGTCCCCATCTTTGGCTACACCATCGCCTTCACCTCCGACCAAGACAGCAGCGGCAAATTCGGCAAGCTCGCGCAGAGCGGCGCCCTGGCGCGCTGCTGGGATTTCAGCCTGGCAAAAGACCTGAACGACACGCTCTGGCACGGCTACGCTAGGCGCTACATCAATGCCTATGTGCCGCACTTTAGCGAAGAAGACATACAAACCCAGGCCAAATACAAAGGGCAGGAAGAAGACATCCGCCCCGAAGATGTGCAATTCGGCGCGGGCAAAACCCTCAATCACATCGCCTGTGAAGACCGGCAACCCAAAACCGCCGACACCAGCAACGCTGCCAACTGGCAAGGCCAGGTGGCGCTGATGACGCTCAAGGGCGATGTGGACAACCTGGGCGACATCTTTCGGCAAGGCTTGCAGGCACCCACCTTTGCCAAGATGGCCGCGCTGTCACGGCAGATGAATGCCTTTTTTGCCGTTTATCTGCCAGCCCTGTGCGCTGCGGAATTTCCCAATACCTACACAGTGTTTGCCGGCGGCGACGACTTCTTCCTCATCGGCCCCTGGCTCGGCACACAAAAGCTGGCCGCCCGCATGGCCGAGGAATTCAAGACCTATGTGGCGCACAACCCCGGCATCACCTTCTCCGCTGGCATGTGCATGACCAAACCGGGCCTGCCCATGCACACCCTGGTCGCGCAGGCGGAAGATGCTTTGGAAGCCGCCAAAGCCAGCAATCACCCCGACCAGAAGCAACGCAAAAACGCCGTCGTGTTGTTCGATGAGCGCGTGCGCTGGCCCGAATGGCACAAGCTCGAATCCATGCAGCAGCAGTTGGATGAACTGTGTGCGGCCTATCAGCTTTCCACCGGTTATGTGTATGGCCTGCTGCATCTGATTGACCTGGCTACCGACAAACAAAACCCCGAACACGCCATGTGGCGCAGCCGCTTTGCCTACCGCACGCGCCGCTACGTGGTGGACAAACTCAAGGACAAAGCCCCCCAGCACCGCGCGCAGGTTCAAACCCGCCTGGCCGAAGTGCTGGGCAAGCAAGGCATTAATCCTGAACACGGGCTGGGTACGTACTTTCGCATACCGCTTTTCAATTATTTCTACCGTCAACGTTAAGGAGACGCACAATGACAACCAACACAGCCGACTTCAACAGAAACAACCAAGGCCGGGGCAACCCGCAGCACCGGGAAGCGCCGCGCCCAAACATTGACACCAGCGACGTGCAGCTCAAGGACATCCAGACAGCGCTGTTTTCCGAAATTGCGGAAAACAAAGCCCAAGTGATTGCCCAGGGTAAAAGCCAGAACACCAACAACTCCACCCAGTTGCGCCGTTTCTACGACGAACTGGTCATGTGGTTTGAAAAAGTCCACTTCGAGCGCACCCCGGAAGACCGCAAAACCAAATACCAGGAAGTCGCGCCCTTCATCCAGATGCTGATCGCCAAGGTGGCCTATGCCAAAGGCCGTAAGCATGTGGACGAATCCTTTGAAACCCTGTTCGCCCACCTGATCCGCCAGATCAGCGACGCAGAAAGCCTGCGCCACGCCAAATTGTTCATGGAAGCCTTCATGGGCTTCTACAAAGCCCAGGAGAAATAACCATGACTCAACCGCAACTCACCGCCATCACAACCATCACCGCCACGCTGGAACTGATCAGCGGTCTGCGCATCGGCGCGGGCGACAGCGAAATGCGCATTGGCGGCGTAGACAACGCCGTTATCCGCCATCCGCACACGCAAGAACCCTACATCCCCGGCTCCAGTCTCAAGGGCAAGATGCGCAGCCTGCTCGAATGGCGCAGCGGTGCCGTTCGGATGGAGCCTCTGGGCTGGAAGGACTATCAGGACGCCAATGAAGCCGTCAAGGCCGAGATGCGCCGCATCTTGCAACTGTTCGGCATCAGCGGCGATACCAGGCTGGGCATGGAGCAGATGCAAGACCTCGGCCCCAGCCGCCTCTCGTTCTGGGACTGCAAGCTGCAAGCCGATTGGCAGAAGCAGGTGCGCGACAACAACCAGATGCTGACCGAAGTCAAAAGCGAAAACCGCATCAACCGCATCTCCGGCGTGGCCGAGCACCCGCGCCAGACCGAGCGCGTGCCCGCAGGCGCCCGCTTCGACTTCCGCCTGTCCGTCAAGCGCCTCGCGGGCGATGGCGACGAATTACTGACTACCGTCTTGCAGGGCCTGAGGTTGTTGGAACTGGACAGCATCGGCGGCTCCGGCTCGCGTGGCTACGGCAAGGTGCGCTTTGCCGATCTGAACATCGACCAGCAAAACGCCCAGGCCCGCTTCGACGCCATCCAGCCTTTCAACAGAGCGCAGTCGTAACACCGAGGCTCGTCATGCAAACCTTTCGCATCACCTTGCGGCCCTTGACCGCATTCGGCACCCCACTGGCCGGCGACACGCTATTCGGCCAACTGTGCTGGACCTTGCGCCACCAACTCGGCAACGAACGACTCACCGCCTTGTTGCAGGATTACGCCGAGGGGCGGCCTTTTGCCATCGTTTCCGACGCCCTGCCTTACGGCCACATCCCGCTACCCAGCCTGCCTTCCGACACATGGCAAGCCAATGGCGACGACCGCAAGGCGTTGAAGAAAAAACGCTGGCTCCCCTTGGTCGCACTGCCAGAACCCTTATCGAAATGGCAGCAATTCGCCGTCGAACTGAAAACAGGCAAGGAACACCCTCAGCCGCACAACACCATCAACCGCCAAACCGGCACCACCGGCACCGGCATGTTTGCGCCGTACACCATGACGCAAATCTGGCCCGTGCCCGGCAGCGAACTGGATCTATGGCTAGTGCTGGATACCGAACGCATCTCCGCCGCCGACATCTTCACCGCCCTCGCCCATATGGGACAGCAAGGCTTTGGCCGTGATGCCAGCATAGGCCTGGGCAAATTCGAGTTAGCCAGCGACGACCTGCAAGCCTGGCCCGACCTGCGAATCAGCGATGCCGCCAACGCCTACCTGACCCTTGGCCCTTGCGCCCCGCAAGGCTTAGGTTTTTGCCCTCAGCGCAGCTACTGGAACACCGTGACCCGCTTTGGTCGCCACGGCGACCTCGCCGTGCAATCGGGCCAGCCCTTCAAGCGCCCCGTGCTGCTGGCCAAGGCCGGCAGCGTGTTCTGGCCCGAGCGTGCCGATGCCGCCTGCACCCACATCGGCCAGGGCTTGGGCGGCATCTCCGCGCCGGTTTCCTTATCCATGCCGGAAACCGTGCAGCAAGGCTACTGCCCTGTCGTACCCATTCACATTCCTGAAAACCAAGCATCCAGTCTGACGGGAGTCAGCGAATGAGCCAATTCTTGACCACCCACCGGCTACGCTTGACGCCGCTATCGCCCATCCATATCGGCTGCGGCGAGGACTTCGAACCCACCAATTACGTGATTGAAGACGGCTGGCTCTATGGCTTCGACCCCAGCCGCGCCGCCTTGAACGATGCCCAGCGCGACAAGCTGATGGCGGTGGCGCGGCGCGGCTCCCTGCCCGGCATACAAGCTTTTTTCCGCGACCACGCCGGAGCTTTCAAGACCCATGCCTATGTCGTCATGCCGGTCTGCGCCGGCGTGGCGCGCGAGTACGAAAAGCGCATCGGCAAGGCCGCCAATGTGGAAGCTGACGGCAATCAAGTGTTCAACAAGCTCGAAATCGAGCGCCACGTTTACACCGGGGCGCTGCAACAGCCTTTCATCCCCGGCAGCAGCTTCAAGGGCGCGCTGCGCACCGCCTGGCTGGATGATCTCAACGACAAACGCAAGCCCCACGACGTGGAATTCAAAAGGAATGGCGAAGCCAAGTCCAGCGCCGCCATGGAAAAGCGCCTGCTGCAAGGCGATTTCCAAACCAGCCCGCTGCGCCTGCTCAAAGTGGCCGACCTCATGCCCACGCGCGAGCCTGAGCGCGAAGTGCTGTTCGCCGTCAACCGCAAAAAGCAGCGAGTAATGAAAGACGGCAGAGAGGCGCAGCCCAAGGGCATCGCAGCGCGCAAAGACTGCATCCTGCCCGGTCAGTACCGCCTGTTTGCCGCCGATGTCACCCTGCCCGCCCTGTTGCGGCAAACGGGCGCCGTCGATGGCAAAGGCCAGGCGCTGACGCCACACGCTGAACAACTGACGAATCAAGGCAGCGTCGATCTGAAACGCCTGGCCCAACAATCCAACACCTATCATCGGCAACGCCTGAGTCAGGAACTGGCCGTACTGGATGGCCGTGGCCTGGTATGCCCGGACTGGAAGCGCGGCATCGAAGCGCTCATCAACGAGCTGGATCAGCAACTGGAAGCCGGCAGCGCTTTCCTCGTCCGTCTGGGGCGCTACGGCGGCGCCGACAGCAAAACCCTTACCGGCGAAGGCGTGGCCAGCATCAAAATCATGGGCGCTAGGGGCAGTTCGCCCACTTTCGCGAGCACGACCAAGACCGTCTGGCTGGCCGCCCAGGTAGAAGACGATCAAAAGCACCTCATCCCCTTTGGCTGGGCCGTGGTGGAAATCGACCCGCAAGGTGATTGCGCCGCCTTGCAGCAATGGTGCCGCGAACAGAGTCACGGCCGCCTCGACATGGCCGAGCAGCGCGCCCAATTACAAACCCTGCGCCAGGAGGCCGCAGCGCAAAAAGCCCGGATGCAAGCCGAGGCCGCCACTCGCGCCGAAGCCGTCGAGGCTGAGCGCATCGCCGCCGAACAACGCGCCCAAGCCTTGGCCAAAATGACGGAACAGGCCCGGCAAATTGAAGAACTGCGCCAGGCTTGCGAAGACTGGGCGGGCAAGCTCCCGCCGCATGGCAACTACAAGACGCAGCCCGCCGACGCCAATAAATCCGGCCTGTACCAGGATGCCAATCGTCTGGTCAAAACGGCGCTGCAAGAAAATTCGGGCTGGAACGCCAACGACAAGGCAAGCTTGGCCGACATGCTGGAAAAATGCCTGCCGCAAGCCATCGCTCCCTGGGACGCCAAGGAACAGCGCAAGAAACTCCAGTTCGCCAAACTGCGAGGCGCGGCATGAGCCGCATGGCGACCGCCCTCCCCCTGGCGCGCTATCGCCTCGAATTCACAGTCGAAACCGCGCTGCGCCTGCCCGCCTACTCCGGCTCCGCCTTGCGCGGCGCCTTTGGTCATGCCCTGCGCTCGGCGGCCTGCATGACGCGGCAAAAAAGCTGCGATGCCTGCCCGCTTCTGGCGACCTGTCCCTACGCCACCATCTTTGAGAGCCGGCTCACGGGCGAGCACGCGCTGCAAAAATTCACGCAAGTGCCGCATCCCTACATCATCGAGCCGCCGCAATGGGGCGAACGCGATTACGCGCCCGGTGAAATGCTGTCTTTTCATCTGGTGCTGGCCGGACGGGCGCTGGATCAGGCCGCGCTGGTTTTTTGGGCTTTTGCCCGGGCCTTCCAGCGGGGAGTAGGGCGCGGCGATGGCACGGCGCAATTGCTGCGCGTCGTTCATCTGGGCGAACAAGAAACCGTGGTGCTTGATGGCCCCGGCGGCCACATTGACGACCACGACACCACCATCGCGCCACCGCCGGATTGCGCGGCCGAAAGCCTTACCCTGCAATTTGACACACCGCTCCGCCTGCAAGCCAATGGCCGCCGCGCCACCGCTGAGGAATACACGCCGCGCCGGCTACTCACCACCTTGGTGCGGCGCGTGGCCTTGATGAACGAATTTCATGGCGCGGGACCACTGGCGCTGGATTTTTCCGGCCTGGCCGCGCAAGCCGAAGTTATTCGCAGCGAAAAGAAGCTGCACTGGCGCGACTGGACGCGCTACTCCAGTCGCCAGGATCGCAAAATGGACCTGGGCGGCGTCATCGGCGCCTGGAAACTCTCGGGCGACCTCGCTCCCTTTGTACCCTTTCTGCATCTCGGGCAATGGCTGCATGTGGGCAAGGAAGCCAGCTTTGGTCTGGGCGGCTACCGGTTGCTCCATGCCATGCCATAAACCACGCCAACCGATCCCCTTGCCATGACTACCTTCTTCGTTACCCGTCATCCTGGTGCGCTGGATTGGGCACGCGGCCAAGGCATCACTTTCGATCGCCACATCACGCATCTCGACACTGCGGAAGTCAAGGCCGGAGATACCGTGCTAGGCTCCCTGCCGGTTCACTTGGCTGGCCAAGTGTGCCAACAAGGCGCTCGCTACTTCAATCTCTCGCTCAACCTACCGGAAAATCTGCGCGGCCGGGAACTGGACGCGCAAACCCTGAAGGAATGCGGGGCGCTGCTGGAGGAATTCATCGTCAAAAAAGGGTAATGGCATGACCACGCTCATCAGTTTTCTCGGTAAATCCGACAAGGCCACCGGCTACCGCAAAACCACGTATCGCTTCGATCGAGACTTTGCGCGAACGGTCCCCTACTTTGGGCTGGCGCTCTGTGAATACTTGAAACCACAACGTCTCGTGCTGATTGGCACCAAGGGCAGCATGTGGGACGTATTCCTGGAACAGCAAGGTGCCGACGACGAAGATCTACTCGCCCTGATGGAGGCCGTACAAGAGGAACGCGTGGATGACGCTATGCTGGCCATTCACGAAAAGCGCCTATCCGACAAGCTCGGCCTGGATGTCAAATGCCGCTTGATCCCCTATGCCCGCGATACGGCGGAGCAGATCACCGTGCTGCGCCAGCTTGCGGAGGTGACGCCAAAAGGAGACAGCGTCGCGCTCGACATCACCCATGGCTTCCGTCATTTGCCAATGTTGGCGCTTGTCGCCGCGCGTTACCTGACTCATGTCGTGCAGGTAAAAATTGAAGGCATTCATTATGGTGCACTGGAAATGACCGCCAATGGAGAGACTCCGGCATTGAGGCTGGATGGTTTTCTGCAAATGCTCGATTGGGTCGAAGCGCTTGCCACCTACGACAAGGATGGCGATTACGGCGTTTTCGGGAAATTACTGGAAGCGGACGGGCTGGCGCCCGGCAAGGCCAGGCAGCTTGAGAAGGCCGCCTATTTCGAGCGCATCAGCAACCCCGTTCAGGCAAAGCAAACCCTGGCCGGAAATACCGGGGCCGCCGCCGCCTTGGAGAACCATGGCGGGCCGCTGTCCGCTTTGTTCAAAGATGCCTTGATGGAAAGGATTCAATGGTTTCGCCAGCGGGATCGTGGCGAACAGGAATTATTTCTTGCCGATGCCTATCTTGAGCGGAAAGACTATCTGCGGACCGCATTGTTTCTTTACGAAGCGTTTGTCACCAAAGCCACGATGAAGAATGGTGGCGACATTAACAATTTCGCTGATCGGAAAAATGCTGTTAGCCTTGAAAAGGATTCGTCACCAGAACTCAAAAAACTCGAGTGGCTGCGCAATGCCATGGCTCATGGAATCAGACCGGATGACAATGACACAAGGCGTTATCTTGATGAAGAAGGAAATCTAAAAAACCGATTAATGCAAATGCGGCATAATTTGTTTCGTTAAAAACTACCTATCGCCTTGACGCTCCCATGTTCATGCTCGCCAATTCTCGTTAAAAATTGAAAATCACGTCATTCCCGCGAAGGCGGGAATGACGGGGGATTGAGGAATTTCAGGATGTTCCATCGCCAAGCCAGATCGAATCAGGTCTTTGGGTTCCTCCTTTTCCTGTCCCCTTCTGCCTGTGCCGGAGTGCGGTCATCGCCGCGGTTGTAGCGATGATCGTGGCCGCCGTTCTTTTTGGGATCTCCATTCAGGATTACCCCACGAGCGAGCGCTTCGCCAGTTTTTTTCGCGATAAAATTGAGCAGGTTCATACGATATTCCTTCCGCTTTGTAAGATTCAGCAATAAATTTTAGAATAACCGGCAAATTATTTTCACATTGGCACAAAAAAAAGTCCTGCTCCCATCACTGCCGGTCTTGCGCTGCTCAGTCGTCATCATCCTCCGATCTTTCTGTAACTGCATCGGAAAATGCATCGTAAGTATCGGAAGTCGCTTTTGCAACGACAGTGGAAACAACAACCGTTGCGGTGATGCCGGCGAGTTCGCCGAGAGTTGGAAGAGCAAAAGCAAGAAAAGCGAGAGGGAAAGGCATGATATATCTCCTAGCGACTGAAACAGCACAACGTGTGCTTACGAAACCAGTCTAGCTTCATTCAAAATTATTTGTTCCTTGCCAAGCTTGCCAAAATAGTACAGCAAGCTTGTCATAGCTTCCTCCCTCCTAGGCTTTGTTGGCATAATGAATCTCCTAATTATTGACGCGACACAACGTGCGCTGATGAACCCAGTCTAGTCTCATTCCAAAATAATTTTGTTTCTGGCAAGCTTGCCATTACCTGCTCTACCTTTCGCTTTGTTAATCTGCTCACATGAAAACGCCAAATCAATTTCCCCGCCGTATTCTGTTGTGCATCACGGGTATGACGCCGCAAATCGTCACCGAGACGCTTTATGCCTTGGCCTTCCCCAAAGAGCAGGCGAGCGCATTCGTGCCGACGGAAATACACCTGCTCTCCACCTCCGAAGGCGCCCGGCATGCCGAAGTCTCGCTGCTGCATGCCGATGGCGGCCAGTTTCATGCCCTGCTCAAGGACTACCCCGCACTGGGGCGGCCCGCTTTCGACAAGACGCACATTCATGTCATTCCGGGGCCAGACGGCAAACCGCTCTCCGACATCCGCACGCCCGAGGACAACGCCGCCGCCGCCGACGCCATCACCACGAAACTGGCTGAACTTACGCGCGATGGCGATGCCGCCTTGCATGCCTCGATTGCCGGCGGGCGAAAAACCATGGGCTTTTATCTCGGCTACGCCTTCTCGCTCTACGCCCGGGAGCAGGATCGCCTCTCGCATGTATTGGTTTCCCCCGCCTTTGAAACCCATCCGGAATTTTTCTACCCGCCGCCCAAATCTCGTCGTCTTGCCACCCGCGAAGGCACTCATATCGATACCGCGGGCGCCCAGGTCATGCTCGCCGAAATTCCCATCGTGCGGCTACGCCACGGCCTGCCGGAAAAATTCGCCAAGGGCGAATCAAGCTACATCGACACCGTACAAGCCATACAGGAAAGCTTTGCCCCGCCTTCTCTCGAAATCGACCTGCAAGCCCGCCGCGCAAGCTGCGGCCAGCACAGCCTCCAGCTCACCCCCTCGCTCATCGCCTGGCTGGGTTTCTGGGCGCAAACCGCTCTCGACGGCAAAGCGTTTCGCCGCTGGCGCGACATCGAGCCAGATGAATTCCTGCATCTTTACCAGCGCGTCATCGGTATTGACGCGGGGGATTACGAAAACGCGAAAAAACGCCTCCAGGACGGAATGGAAAAGACATTTTTCGAAGAGAACAACTCCAAGCTCAACAGCAAACTGAAACGCGCCCTTGGCCCCGCCGCCGCCCCCTATCTGATCACCAGCCAAGGCACGCGCGGCCACACCGAGCGCGGTCTCACCGTACCTGCGGCAGCCATCACCCTGAAATAGTCAGCCGGCCACCAAAAATTGCCGCAGCCGGCTCCATTTCCGCCATTCCCAGCCACAGCGCGCGGGAATGACGCGGCAGGACGTTCAATACTCGATGGCCGATCCGATATAACCACGGCTCCCCCGCCATCGCGGCAAGCTTGCCGCGCCTCCCTGGCGGCATGAGATTTTGTATGGTTGCGGCATGGACACGCGCCGCGACCTTTATCTCATCGCCTACGACGTGCGCAATCCGCGCCGTTTGAGCAAAATCCATCGTTTTCTCACCGGCTTCAAGGTCGGCGGGCAGAAATCCGTATTTGAAATCTGGGCCACCACGGCGGAGCTGCGGCACATTCGCGCCCAGCTCGAAGCCATCCTGACAGCGGACGAAGACCGGATTCATATCCTGGCGCTCGACCCGCGCATGAAACCCCGCTGTTTTGGCCGTGCCGCCACGTTCGGCCAAGATCGTTTCATTATTGTCTGAGGAAGACTCATGACCAGCCTCTTCGTCGACCGCCGCAGCATCGAGCTTGAACTTGACTCCGATGCCATCGTTTTTCGTGAAAACCAGCAACGCGTCGGCACCGTGCCCGTCGCCCCGCTCACCCGCGTTTTTCTACGCGGCGATGTGCGCTTGTCCGCCGCGCTGCTGGGCCGTCTTGGCGAGCGCGATGTGGGCGTCGTCATACTCTCCGGGCGGCGAGGCAAAGCCAGTCTCATGCTGGCGCGTCCTCACAACGACGCCTCGCGTCGCGTCGAGCAAATCCGCAAAAGCTTCGATCCGGAATACTGCCTGGGCATCGCCCGGCAACTCATCGACCGCAAACTCCAACGCCAGATCGAATGGTTCGCCGCCCTGCGCGAAAAAGACATGCAAGCGCGATACGAACTCAGTCTTGCCATGCGTCATTTGGCGGAAGCGCGCAACAAGCTGAGCCGCGCCAACAACCTCACCAGCCTGCGCGGCCTCGAAGGCGCCGCCGCCGCGCGCTACTTTGAAGGCTTGCGCGCCGTGCTCCCGCCCAGCCTCGGTTTCAAAAACCGCAATCGCCGTCCGCCCAAAGACCCGTTCAACGCCCTTCTTTCCCTCACCTACACCCTGGCCCATGCCGAACTCGTCATCGCCCTTCATGGCGCCGGCTTTGACCCCTGCGTTGGCTTCTATCACCAACTCGCCTTTGCCCGGGAATCGCTCGCCTCCGACCTGCTCGAACCCCTACGCCCCTTGTGCGATCAGTTCTGTTTCGAAATGGCGCACAAACGAATCATCAGCGCCGACGATTTCTCCACCACGCCATCCGGCTGCCTGCTGGGCAAGGCCGGGCGGGCGCGTTATTACAGCGCCTACGAAGAAAAGAGCGAGGCGCTGCGCGGCGGCATCCATGTGGAGATACAAGCCCTGGCCGAGCAGATCGGCCACGCCATTCCCGCCCCGCCGCTCGAAACCGGCCCGGAGCAGGATAATGACGGCGATCAATGACACAATCATCTGCTATGACATCAGCCACCCCAGGCGGCTGGGCCGCCTGTTTCGCTACCTCAAAAAACACGCCATCCCGATGCAGCATTCCGTGTTTCTATTCACCGGCGACCAACGACAACTCGACCGTTGCCTGGAACAAGCCGCGCGCCTCATCGAGCCGAAAGAAGATGATCTGCGCGCCTATCCCTTGCCGGCCCGTGGCCTCAAGGTACGCCTGGGGCGCCCGGTGCTGCCGCCTGGAATCCTATGGTCCGGCCTGCCCTCCCCGTGGTAAATTTTATGGCTAGCGCGCTCTGCAACCCATAAGTCCCCGATGCCCCGAACTTCTCCCCAGCGCCTTATCCAAGCGATTGATGTAAAACGGAATTTTGTGGGGGATGAGTTTCAAACACGCCCTGATTTCAAAGGGATTAAGACTCCTGAGACTCTTCAAGGTCGCTAGGATATTGTCGTTTCAAACACGCCCTGATTTCAAAGGGATTAAGACTTTTGATGTACTTCATGACACTCTCCTTGGAAAGTTTCAAACACGCCCTGATTTCAAAGGGATTAAGACCGATGGCTTCAGCTTGTGCACGTGCCTTTTCAGTTTCAAACACGCCCTGATTTCAAAGGGATTAAGACCCGTATGCAATGCTCTTCTCTACTCTCATGATAATGTTTCAAACACGCCCTGATTTCAAAGGGATTAAGACGCGCGCCGTGCTCGATGCCGGCGCCCCGGTCGAAGTTTCAAACACGCCCTGATTTCAAAGGGATTAAGACGGCCAGCCAGGAGGAATAGGCGAGAAGAGGCGAGGTTTCAAACACGCCCTGATTTCAAAGGGATTAAGACATGGTTAAATCCATCAAACTACGACCAGTTTCTGGTTTCAAACACGCCCTGATTTCAAATGGATTAAGACGTAACACGCAACATGGATTCCCAACTCCTTTGAGTTTCAAACACGCCCTGATTTCAAAGGGATTAAGACGAAGATGGGTGAATGAGTATGCTTGGATAAGTCAGTTTCAAACACACCCTGATTTCAAAGGGATTAAGACAATCAATCACGAAAATCGGATAGCCATATTAAGTTTCAAACATGCCCTGATTTCAAAGGGATTAATATGCTTTGAACAAGGCCAGCAAGCGTAGGATGAGGCCTGCCCCGCCGGTTCAGAAGCAACATTTGTTATTAGTGCGGCGTGTTGAAATCCACCCGGCATTTCCCGCCTGTTATTGCCGCTCCTCATGTTGGGGTTCGCTTCGCTCGCCGCAATCTACGCGCTGTTCGAATAGCTGCATCGGGCCGGTTCCAACGAATTCCGCGCCCTGTTGCCACTGATCAAGTAAACACCTGCCCGGGCAGCCAGTCGTGCATCAGCCAAAAGCGCGTCAGCAGCGCTGTGCTACACTGTCATAATTACGGAGGACACCATGCTCGACCCCAAATTCCTGGAAGAAATCGGCGCCAAGATGAGCGCCCTGCTGGCCAATTCGCCGGTCAAGGACATCGAGAAGAACACCAAGGCCCTGGTCAGCGGCGCTTTCGCCAAGCTCGATCTGGTGACCCGCGAGGAATTCGACGTACAGGCCCAGGTTCTGGCCCGTACCCGTGACAGGCTGAAGGAAGTCGAAGCCCGCGTCGAGGCGCTGGAAAAGGCGCGCGGCGAGTAATAGCGCGCTGTCCCGCAAACCGTTCCGCAGACAACCGGCATGGCCCTAGCCATCGCGCACAGCCGTGGGCTGGATGGCCTGAATGTGCCGCCGGTCACGGTCGAGGCCCATCTCGCCAACGGTCTGCCGAGTTTTACCCTGGTCGGCCTGCCCGATACCGAAGTCAAGGAAGCCCGCGACCGGGTGCGGGCGGCCATCGTCAATTCCGGCTTTGAATTTCCCGGCAAGCGCATCACCGTCAATCTGGCGCCGGCCGATCTGCCCAAGGAGTCCGGCCGTTTCGATCTGCCGATCGCCCTCGCCATCCTCGCCGCCAGCGGCCAGTTGCCGAGCAAAGCGCTGGCCGATTACGAATTCGCCGGCGAACTGTCGCTGTCCGGCGAGTTGCGCCCGGTGCGCGGCGCGTTGGCGATGGCGCTGGGCGGCGCCGACCACGGCCGAAGCTTCATCCTGCCGGGCGCCAGCGCCGGTGAAGCGGCGCTGGCCGGCAGCGGCGTCATTCTCTCGGCGGCTTCCCTGCTTGCCGTCTGCGCCCATCTGACCGACCGCGAGGCGTTGCCGCTCGCCGTTCCGGCCGCAGGCGAAGCCGTGCCGCCGCCGCCCGATCTGGCCGAGGTACGCGGCCAGGTTCAGGCCAAGCGCGCCCTCGAAATTGCCGCCGCCGGCAACCATTCGCTATTGATGATCGGCCCGCCCGGCACCGGCAAGTCGATGCTGGCCGCCCGCCTGCCCGGCCTGATGCCGGATCTGGAGCCGACCGAGGCGCGCGACTCGGCCGCCATATTGTCGCTGGCCGGACAATTCCGGCCGCATGGTTTCGGCCGCCGTCCCTTTCGCCAGCCACACCATTCGGCTTCGGCGGTGGCCGTGGTCGGCGGCGGCAATCCACCGCGTCCGGGCGAAATCAGCCTGGCTCATCAAGGCATTTTGTTTCTCGACGAATTGCCTGAGTTCGACCGCAAGGTGCTGGAAGCGCTGCGCGAGCCGCTGGAAACCGGGCGCATCCACATCGCCCGCGCCGCCCGCCAGGCCGAGTTTCCCGCCGACTTTCAACTGGTCGCGGCGATGAATCCCTGCCCCTGCGGCCATCATGGCGCGACCAGCGGGCGCTGCCGATGCACGCCGGACCAGATCGCCCGCTATCGCGGCAAGCTCTCCGGCCCTTTTCTCGACCGCATCGACCTGTTGATCGAAGTTCCCGCCCTGCCGCCGGAAGCCCTGCTCGACCGGCCGACGGGCGAAACTTCGGCCGAGGTTCGGCGGCGCGTTGTCGCCGCCCGCAACCGGCAACTGGCACGGCAAAACAAGACCAATGCCCGCCTGACGAGCGCCGAGGTCGACGCCTGCTGCGCCCCCGATGACAACGGCCGCCGGTTGCTCGAACAGGCCAGCCGCAACCTCCACCTGTCGGCCCGCGCCTGGCACCGCATCCTGCGCGTCGCCCGCACCATCGCCGATCTCACCGGCAGCGATGCGCTCAGTGCCGCGCATATCGGTGAGGCCATCCAGTACCGGCGCTTAGTGTGCAGCCCCGTAAATGGCCGCACATAATGAAATCGCCGGATTCGCGTTCACGGCAAGGCGCAAAGCGCAGCGATACCGGGCGGTATCGCGAGCATTTGCAACGCCGCCGGGGGCGCGAAGACGCGGTTTCATGTGCGGTTATTTGCGGGGCTGCACACTCACCCGTGGCTGAAAAGGGAAAACCGGCCAACACTCACGGTATCGCCCTCTTACTGGCGGCGCTGTCGGCGCTCGGGCCGTTTTCCATCGATGCCTATCTGCCATCCTTCCCCGACATTGCCGCCAATCTTGGCGCCAGTCAGTTACAGGTGCAGCAAACGCTGTCGGCCTATTTGCTCGCTTTCGCCGTGATGACCCTGTGGCATGGAGCAATTTCCGACCGCTTCGGCCGCCGCCGGGTGATCCTTGCCGCGCTAGTACTGTTCGCCATCGCCTCGGCTGGCTGCGCCGCCACCACCAACATCGGGCAATTGTGGTTCTGGCGCGCCATGCAGGGCGTTACCGCCGGCGCCGGCATCGTCATCAGCCGCGCCATCGTCCGCGACCTGTTCGACGGCGCCGCCGCGCAGCGGCTGATGGCGCAAATCACCATGATGTTCGCCCTGGCCCCGGCGCTGGCGCCGGTCATCGGCGGCTGGTTGCAAACCTGGTTCGGCTGGCGGATGGTATTCGCCTTCCTGGTACTGATGAGCGCCGCCCTGTGGTTGGCCTGCTGGAAGCTGCTGCCGGAAACCCTGCCGCCGGAACGGCGCCAGTCGCTGCAACCGGCCTATCTGGCGCGCGCTTACCGGCGCGTGCTGACCTCGCCCGCCTTCCTGCTCGCCTGCGCCGCGATGTCGCTCAATTTCTCCGGCTTCTTCATCTATGTGCTGTCGGCGCCGGTATTCCTGATGCGCCATCTGGGCCTGCCGGAAACGGCCTTCCTGTGGCTGTTCGGCCCGGCCATGGGCGGCCTGCTGTGCGGCTCTTGGCTATCCGCGCGACTGGCCGGCACGCTGTCGACGGCGCGAACCATCGCTCTCGGCTACGCGGTGATGGCCACCGCCGCGACCCTCAATGTCGGCATCAATCTGACGCTACCGCCCGGCCTGCCGTGGAGCGTGGCGCCAATATTCGTCTACACCATCGGCATGGCGCTGACGACGCCCAGCCTAACCCTCTTGGCGCTCGACCCCTTCCCGGCCCAACGCGGCCTCGCCGCCTCCTGCCAGACCTGCCTGCAATCAACCTTCAACAGCCTGGCCGCGGCGCTCATTGCGCCGGCCCTGTGGGGCGCGACGCTCAGCCTGGCGCTCGGCATGACCGGCCTGATGCTGCTCGGCGGCCTGGCCGCCCTGGCTCACCGTCGCTTACGGCCGTTGCCGGAGTAGGGGCAAACGCCGGGCGCTTTCTTTGAATCGGCAACCCCGGCTACAGTTACAGCCTTACCCGACCACTGGAATTCGACATGGCCAAGACCGGATTGTTCGCCGCCCTCGCCAGCCTGCTGGCGGCGGCCCTGCTGCCCGCCTGCGACGCAGTCAACCTGCCGCAAATCCAGCCCGGCGTCACCACCGCCGCCGAAGTGCTCGAACGCATGGGCGAGCCCGGCTATCGGTTCAGCAACGACGACGGCACGGCAACCTGGGAATACAGCCGGCAGCCGAACGGCGTGCATTGCTACATGATCAGCTTCGACCGGCAGCAGGTGGTCAGCCGTCTGGATCAAGTATTGAACGACGCCAACTACGTCCGCGTCCAGCCCGGCATGAACCGCCACGAGATTCGCCGCCTGCTCGGCGCACCCGGTTCGCACACGGTCTTCCGCAATTTGGGCGAGGAGATCTGGGAGTGGCGGATCGAAGGCGTGCCGGTGATGGGCGAAACCTATTTCATGGTGCATTTCGACAGCGAAACCGATCTGGTCAAGAAGACGTCGCGCCGGGTGGAGCCGGAAGGTTAGGAGGAAGACTGTTCGCTGCTGGCCTGGGCGGCTTTGGCGGTGAGGTCCTTGCCGGCCGAGAGGATGAGCGAATCCGCCGCTCGCTTGCCATCGCCGGCCAAGCAAATCAACCTCCTTGGCAGTCGCCAAGGCGGCCGGTAAACTAGCGCCTCTGCCGAGGAGCGTTGCGACCCTACCTACACACGGGGCCAGGCTCGGCAACGACCAACGGCGCTCGCAAACCCCGGTTTGTGACGCCGATTGTTTCTGCGGCGTCCCCGGTTTTCGTCTTGCCGAGGTAATCATGATTCAAGCCGACCGTAGTAGCGAACTTTCCGCCCTGCTCGCCCAACGCCTGCTCGTTCTCGACGGCGCCATGGGCACGATGATCCAACGCCATGGGTTGCAGGAAGCAGATTATCGCGGCGAGCGCTTCCGCGACCACCCGCACGATCTCAAGGGCAACAACGATCTCTTGGTGTTGACCCGGCCCGACATCATCGGCGGCATCCACCGCGACTACCTGGAAGCCGGTGCCGATATCCTGGAAACCTGTACCTTCAACTCGACCGCCGTCTCGCAGGCCGACTACAACCTGAGCGAGATCGTCTATGAGCTGAATTTCGCGGGCGCCGCGCTGGCTCGCCGGCTGTGCGACGAATACACAGAGAAAAATCCGGCCAAGCCGCGCTTCGTCGCCGGCGTGCTCGGCCCGACCAGCCGCACCGCGTCGATCTCGCCGGACGTCAACGACCCCGGCTACCGCAATGTCGACTTCGACGAACTGGTGGCCAATTATTTCGAGGCTGTCACGGGTCTGGTCGAGGGCGGCGCCGACATCCTGCTGGTCGAGACGGTGTTCGACACGCTAAACGCCAAGGCCGCGCTGTTCGCCATCGAAGCGTTCTTCGAGCGTGCCGGCCGGCGCTGGCCGGTGATGATTTCCGGCACCATCACCGACGCTTCCGGCCGCACGCTCTCCGGCCAAACTGCCGAGGCTTTCTGGAACTCGCTGCGCCACATCCAGCCGCTTTCCTTCGGCCTCAATTGCGCGCTTGGCGCCAAGGAATTGCGCCAGTACGTCGAGGAACTTTCGCGCGTCTGCGATTGCTACGTCTCGGCCCATCCCAACGCCGGCCTGCCCAATGCCTTCGGCGGCTACGACGAGACGCCGGAGCAACTGGCCGACGAGATCGAAAGCTGGGCCCGGAGTGGCATCGTCAATATCGTCGGCGGCTGTTGCGGCACGTCGCCCGAGCATATCCGCGCCATCGCCGAGCGGGTGGCCGCGGTCGCCCCGCGCCGGCCGCCGGCCATCGAGCCGGCCCTGCGCCTGTCTGGGCTGGAGCCGTTCAACGTACTGCCCGGCTCGCTCTATGTGAATGTCGGCGAGCGCACCAACGTCACCGGCTCGCGCGCCTTCGCCCGGATGATTCTCGAAGGCCGCTACGACGACGCGCTGGCCGTCGCCCGCCAGCAGGTCGAGAACGGCGCCCAGGTCATCGATATCAACATGGACGAGGCGATGCTCGATTCTGTCGCGGCGATGGACAGATTCCTCAAGTTGATCGCCTCCGAGCCGGATATCTCGCGCGTGCCGATCATGATCGATTCGTCGAAGTGGGAAGTCATCGAGGCCGGCCTCAAGTGCATCCAGGGTAAAGGCATCGTCAATTCCATCTCGATGAAGGAAGGCGAAGCCGCCTTCCTGAAGCATGCCCGCCTAGCTCGCCGCTACGGCGCCGCGGTGATCGTCATGGCCTTCGACGAGAAAGGTCAGGCCGACACCTATGCGCGCAAGACCGAGATCTGCAGCCGCGCTTACACATTGCTCACCGGCATGGGTTTTCCGGCCGAAGACATCATTTTCGATCCGAACATCTTCGCCATCGCCACCGGCATTCCTGAGCACGACAACTACGCTGTCGATTTCATCGAATCAGTACGTTGGATCAAGGAGAACCTGCCGCACGCCCACGTTTCCGGCGGCGTCTCCAACGTCTCGTTCAGCTTTCGCGGCAACGACCCGGTACGCGAGGCCATCCATACCGTCTTCCTGTATCACGCAATCCGCAATGGCATGACCATGGGCATCGTCAACGCCGGCATGTTGGGCGTGTACGACAACCTGGAGCCGATGCTGCGCGCCAAGGTCGAGGACGTGGTGCTGAACAGGCACCCCAGCGCCGGCGAAGCGCTGGTCGAGTTCGCCCAGACAGTCAAGGAAGGCCAGGCCAAGGACAGCGGCCCCGATCTCTCCTGGCGCCAACTGCCGGTCGAAAAGCGCTTGGAACATGCACTGATCAAGGGCATCACCGATTTCGTCGTCGCCGATACCGAGGAGGTTCGGGCCAAGCTCGAAGCCGCCGGCAAGCCGCCGCTGGCCGTCATCGAGGGGCCTTTGATGAACGGCATGAACCACGTCGGCGACCTGTTCGGCGCCGGCAAGATGTTTCTGCCGCAAGTCGTCAAATCGGCGCGTGTGATGAAACAGGCGGTTGCCCACCTGGTGCCGTATATCGAAGCCGAGAAGGCCCGCTCCGGCCTAGGTTCCAAGGGCCGCATCCTGCTGGCCACGGTCAAGGGCGACGTGCACGACATCGGCAAGAACATCGTCGGCGTCGTCCTCGGCTGCAACGGCTACGACATCATCGACCTCGGCGTCATGGTGCCGTGCGAGAATATCCTGCACGCCGCCCGCGAGCACCAGGTCGACCTGATCGGCCTGTCGGGCCTGATCACCCCATCGCTGGAAGAGATGGCGCACGTCGCCGCCGAAATGAAGCGCCAGGGCCTGAACCAGCCGCTGCTGATCGGCGGTGCGACGACCAGCCGCGCCCATACCGCGATCAAGATCGCCCCCAACACCGAAGGCGCCGTCGTCTACGTGCCGGACGCCTCGCGCGCCGTTGGCGTCGCTACCAAGCTGCTGTCGGCCGACCAGCGCGACGGCTACCTCGCCGAGATCGCCGCCGAATACGAAAACGTGCGTAGCGAGCACGCTGGCCGCAAGGGCGCCACGCTAGTATCGCTGGCGGAAGCGCGTGCCAACCGTTTCACGTGGAACACAGAGCAGGCGCCATCGGTACCGCAACAGATCGGCCGTCAGGCGCTCGATCTGGAAATCGAAGACATCGCGCTCTTGATCGACTGGTCGCCCTTCTTCCAGAGCTGGGATCTGGCCGGCCGCTACCCGGCCATCCTCGATAACCCCACCGTCGGCGAAACCGCCCGCCAGCTCTTTACCGACGCCAAAGCCATGCTGGCCCGCATCATCGAAGAGAAGTGGCTGTCCGTCCGCGCCGTGTTCGGCCTCTACCCGGCCAGCGGCAACGATGAGGATGTCGTCATCTACAACGACGAAGCGCGGACGGTCGAGTTGGCCCACTGGGTCGGCCTACGCCAGCAGCACAAGCAACCGGCTGGCCGGCATAACATGGCCCTGGCCGATTTCGTCGGCCCGCGCGACTACGTCGGTGCTTTCGCCGTCACCGCCGGCCTCGGCATCGAGGCCCACCTCGCCGAGTTCGAGCGGACTCACGACGACTACTCGGCCATCCTGCTCAAGGCACTGGCCGACCGCCTCGCCGAAGCCGCCGCCGAATGGCTGCATCTGCAAGTGCGCACTCACTACTGGGGTTATGCCCCGGACGAGCGCTTCGGCAACGAAGCGCTGATCGCCGAAAAATACCAAGGCATCCGCCCGGCCCCCGGCTACCCGGCCTGCCCCGACCACACCGCCAAGCGCACCCTGTTCGCACTGCTCGACGCACCGGGCAATGCCGGCATGAACCTCACCGAATCCTGCGCCATGACCCCGGCCGCCTCGGTCGCTGGCTTTTACATCGGCCACCCGGCGGCAGCCTACTTCGCCATTCCGAAGATCGGGGAGGATCAACTGGAAGATTGGGCGCGGCGCAAGGGAATGACGCTCAAGGAGGCTAAATACTGGCTGGCGCCATTGTTGTGATGCAGACTGACGTCGACCTGCGCGCCGCCAATACCCTGGTCCTGCCGGGCAAGGCGGCGCGCTACCTGAAGGTCGCGGCGACCGCGCAACTAACCGATCCGGTGCTTGCCACCGGACGCCGCTTTGTTCTCGGCGGCGGCAGTAATCTGGTGCTGACCGGCGATTTCGACGGCTTGATCCTGCACATGGCCATTCCTGGCCGCCGCCTGCTCGGCGAAGATGCCGAGGCTTGGTATGTCGAGGCCGGGGGCGGTGAGAACTGGCATGACTTCGTGCAGTGGACGCTGGCCCAAGGCTGGCCAGGGCTGGAAAACCTGAGCCTGATTCCCGGCACGGTCGGCGCCGCGCCGATCCAGAACATCGGCGCCTACGGACTCGAAGTTAGTGAGTGCTTCCACACTTTGACTGCCTGGGATTTCGCGCATGGTGACTTTGTTTCCTTCGACCGCGAAGCGTGCCGCTTCGGCTACCGTGACAGCCTATTCAAGCAGCAGGGTTGGCATCTGAACGGGCGGCTGGCGATCACCAGCGTCGTCTTCCGACTGCCCAAGGCTTGGCGCGCCAATCCCCTTTACGGTGAGGTCGGCGAGGAACTCGCGGCCCGCGCCATCGCAGCGCCGGCGGCCCGCGACATCGCAGCGGCAATCATCGCCATCCGTCGGCGCAAGTTGCCCGATCCAGCCGTCGCGCCGAATGCCGGCAGCTTCTTCCACAACCCGGTGGTCGCGCCCGAGGTTGCCGCCGCGCTGAAACAACGATTCCCGGTGCTGCCCTGTTACCCGCAAGCGGATGGCCGGGTCAAGCTGGCGGCCGGCTGGCTGATCGAGCAGGTTGGCTGGAAGGGCAAGGCGCTCGGGCCGGTTGGCATGTACGAGAAACAGGCACTGGTGCTGGTCAATCACGGCGGCGCCAACGGCGCCGATGTGCGGCGCACGATGGCCGCCGTGCAAGCCTCCGTGCGCGAAAAATTCGCCGTCGACCTCAATCCCGAGCCGGTATTTCTGTAATCGATAAGCAGGCTGCGATGCCGGTTGCCACCGCGTCGGCCATCCGGGCTTGGCGTTGCGGGTCGAGCAGTTCCAGTTCCTCTTCCCGGTGCTTGATGACGCCGGCCTCGAACAGCACGGCCGGCAGCGTGGCGCGGTATAGCACGACGAGATTGTCGTAGTACCAGACGCCGTTTTCGCCGTCGGCGACCAGATGCGTGCGACCGTGCCAGGGCGACGGCTGGAAGCCGTTGCGGCGCAGCACGGCGCCGATGGCCGAGGCGCAGCGCAGACTGGTGGCGAGATCTGGATTGCGCGCCGAGACGAACAGGCCGAAGCCTCGCTTGGCGTCGGTATAGGTCATTTCCTCGCCATCCTGCTCCCAGCGTTGCAGATAACTCTCGCCGATCGAGTCGTGATGGATGGACAGAAAGAAATCAGCGCCAATCGCCTGCTGGGGGCGTTCGGCCAGGCTGCCGATGTCGCCGGCGAAATTGATGCGACGCACCGCCAACTCGCGCTGTGCCAGCGCTGCGGCGAAAACTTCGGCGAACTGCCGGTTGAAATCGAATTCGGAACGGCCACGGGCGCTGATGGCACCGCCGTCGAGCCGACCATGACCAACGTCGACAGCCACCTCGGCAGCGTAGACCGACGCCGCGATCAGCGTCGGCATCAGGAAAAACAGCGGCGGGCGCTTGTTCACGCCGTGATGATGGCGGCAAATTGCTGACAAGCGCGACCGCGTTGCATCGGAGACAAGCCCGCCGCCGCTCAGAAATCGGCGGCCGCCTGCCAGACGATGTGAGCATCCGGCCCGCTGCGCCCGGTGCGTTCGAGCATGTCGATGAACGGCCAAGCGCGCTGGCCGAGGGTGATCACTGGCTCCTTGTTCGCCCCTTTTTCCTCTTCCTCCTCGTCCTCGGCGACACCCTCCTCTGCTGCGGCGGCCCGCGCCACCGCCTGACGTAGCGCAACGGCGGCCGGAGCCATCTCGTCCCGCGTGAACGTGCCGCGCGCGCTCGTCTCCTTGCCCAGCACCTGCAAGATGGTACGCGCCACGGCGGCGAACATCAGCAGTTCGCCGGTCTCGCTGGAAGTAAATGTAACAATCATGAACTGGCTCCTGGTGGACCTTCAATCGGTTGTCACGCCCCCCACCCTTCATGCAAAATGAAAGGGAACGGAGAGAGGAACAACCATGGACGATCATCTTAGCGCCAATCCCATCGCCAATTGTCACGACGAGAACGAGCGTCTGGCGCTGGAGGAGTGCGTCAAGCGCCAGCGCATCGATCGGCGCGTGTCGGTATTCGTCTTCCCGGCGGGACGTTGCGAGCTAGCCATCCAGTTCGCCCGCCTCGGCGCCAGCGTCACCGTCGGTGACCGGCCAGTCCATCAGCGGGAAGTGGAGAACCGGGCGCTGGCCGCTGGCGTGCAAGACAATGTCCGTTTCGTTCCCTGCGCGCTGAGCGAGATGCCGACCGATCTGCCCGGCGACCCGTACGACATTATCGTTGTGCGCCGGGGCCTGTGCTGCCTGCCCTACCACCAGGCCCGCGCCACCCTCCGCCAGCTGCTGCTGCGCCTGAGGATCGGCGGCAAGTTGTACCTCTCCATCCTCGGCCTGCATTCGGAACTGGGTGATGGCTACCCCGGCCTGGATCTACCCATCGAGCAGCGCTTCACTTACCTATCGCCAGCAATGGCCGCGAAGTACGAGATCGACCAGCCGGTCTGCCTGTACTCCGAGCGCAATCTGTTCATGCTGCTGCTCGAAGGTGGCGCCAGCGTGCTGCGCACGCTGACCACTACTTACGGCAACGTCAAGGGTGTCGCCGTCCGAGTCTAGGGCATGTGCCTTGGCATTGATCTCGGCGGCAGCAAGATCGAGATCATCACGCCGGGCGGCGATGACACCCGCGAGGGCCAGGGCCATCAATCTGTTCGGCACGGATGTGATCGTCCTCGGCGGCGGACTCTACGAGAAATTTCCCCCGCTACCCGGCCTATGGCAAACGCCCGCTCGATGGCACAATCGCCGTTTCATGGCACATATCTCCCTATTCATTGGCGGCATCCGGTCGCTGCCCGAATCCGGCCGGCCAACCGGCATTTACAAGCAACCGGTGCATAACCGCCTGACACTCGGCCAGGAAGGTTTCGCCGGCGATGTCCAAGCCGACCGGCGTGTGCACGGCGGGCCGGAGAAGGCGGTGCATCTTTACCCGGCCGCCCATTACGTCCGCCTGGCCGAGCACTTTCCCGAAGCTGCTGGGCAATTGGTCCCTGGCAGCATGGGTGAGAACCTGTCGACCGCCGACCTCGACGAAAGCAGCGTGCGCGTCGGTGATATCTGGCGCTTCGGCGGCGCCCGGCTGCAGGTCTGCCAGCCGCGCACGCCATGCTGGAAGATCGACGAGCGTTTCGGCAGCGAGGGCATGGCCGCTTTCATCGGTGAACAGCGTCTGACCGGCTGGTACTGGCGCGTGCTGACGGCGGGCGAGGTGACACCGGGTGACGAATTGCTGCTGGAGAAAGCAGCGAGCGACAACCCGATCCTGGCGGATGCCATGGCGCTATGGGCGCAACATCGTCCTGACCTGGTCGAATTGGCGCGTCTAGCAGCGAGCGAAGGCATCGCCGCCCATTGGCGAAACAAGATCGAGCAGCGCTTGACTTGGCTGCGGCACCAAACCAACGTAGCGCCACCGGCGTTTCACGTGAAACCGGAATAAGTTTGAGCTAACCCGATTTGCGCCGCCTGGTTTTCCGTCTGTTCCTGCCCCTTGCCGCTGGCCATTTCCTGTCTTACCCGTACCGCATGGTCAATGCCGTGCTCGGGCCGGTCATCGCCAACGAGTTGAGCCTGCCAGACAATGCGCTCGGTCTGCTGACTAGCGCCTACTTCCTGACTTTCGGCACCGCCTAGCTGCCGCCCCCAGCGGCGCTGAGACGGCCAGACCGACAGGCGGCTCCCCAGCAGGTACTGCCGAGCGCCGGTCGCTCAGAATTCCAGCGGATCGACTTCGAGATGCCAGCGCAGCCGCGCCGGCGCCTTGAGGCCCTCGATGGCTTCCCGCCACTGCGGCAGGAAGGCCTGTAGCGCCGGCCGCGACAGCGACTCGGCCAGCAATTGGCCGCGTTCGAGGTTAGCGAGGCGTGCCATGCGCATCGGCACCGGGTCGTAGAGCAGCACCTCGCCATGCGCCGCCACCGTCGGCAGTGCCGCAGCGGCTTTCAGGAAGGCGATGGCGTCGGCCATTTGCGGCGCCTCGGCGCGCAGCACGGCCTGAAAGGCATAGGGAGGGAAACCGGCCTGTTCGCGCTCCTGTAACTGGCTGGCGGCGAAACCGGCGTAGTCGTGGACGGCCAGCGCGGTGAATAGCGGGTGCTCGGGATACTGGGTCTGAATCACTACTTCACCTTTCAGCTCGGCCCGCCCCGCCCGCCCGGCGACTTGCATCAGCTGTGCGAACAGGCGCTCCGGCGCCCGCCAGTCGGCGGCATACAGCGCGGCATCGGCACCGAGCACGCCAACCAGCGTCAGCTTCGGAAAATCGTGCCCCTTGGCCAGCATTTGCGTGCCGACCAGGATATCGGCCTCGCCGCTGTGGATACGTTCGAGCATCACTTCCCACTGCTTGCGGCTCTTCACCGAATCGCGGTCGACACGCAGGATACGCGCCGCCGGGAACTTGCCCTGCAACCATTCCTCAAGACGCTGGGTACCACGGCCAAAGGGGTGGATGTCTTGATTGCCGCAGGTCGGACAAGCCGACGGGATGCGCTGCTCGAAGCCGCAATGGTGGCAGCGCAGACGGCGGTCGGCCAAGTGCAGCACCAGGTTGGCAGCACAGCGCCGACAGTGCGAAACCCAGCCACAGGCGGGACAGGCCAACACCGGCGCGTAACCGCGACGGTTGAGGAAGACGAGGCTTTGTTCACCGCGCGCCAAGCGCTCATCGATGGCTGCCAGTAGTGGCGCGGCGATGCCCTCGTGCAAGGGCAGGCGGCGGGTGTCGAGAATGCGGATCTGCGGCAACGTGGCCTGGCGATTGGCCCGTTCACTCAACGTCAGCCGCCGGTAACGGCCACCACCGGCGTTGGCCCAAGTTTCCAGCGACGGTGTCGCCGAACCGAGGACGGCCGGCACACCGACCTGGCGGGCACGGACCACGGCCAGATCGCGGGCCGAGTAGCGCATGCCGTCCTGCTGCTTGAAGGAGGGATCATGCTCCTCGTCAACAACGATCAGGCCGAGCCGCGGCAGCGGGGTAAAGATGGCCAAGCGGGTGCCGAGCACGATATCGGCACCACCGACGAAGGCGGCCCGCCAGTTGCGCTCGCGCGCCGCCTCAGCCAGTTCGCTGTGCAGCGCAACCACGGTACGCTGCGGAAAGCGAGCGCGCACTCGCTCCTCCAATTGCGGCGTCAGGTTGATTTCCGGCACCAGCAGCAGCACCTGACGGCCGCAGGCCAACACGCGCTCGATCAGGCGCAGGTACACCTCGGTCTTACCGCTGCCGGTGACGCCGTACAGCAGATGGACGGAGAACCCGGCATCCAACGCCACCGCCGCCACGGCCGCCGCCTGCTCGGCGGTCAGGTCCGGCAGCGCCAACGGTGGCTCGCCGGGCAGCGGCGGACGGACCGAACGCCGGTTTGGCGGAGCGCAGCGTTTCAGCCCGGCCGGTAGAGCCTGCAACACCACTTCACCATGCGGAGCTTGATAGTAAGTGCTGGCAAACGAGCACAGAGCGAAGAAATCCGATGGTAGCGGCGGCAGATCGCGCAACACCTCGCCGGCCGCTTTCAGTTGTTCGAGCGGCCATGCGCCGCTGGCCGCGACATCGATGATGACGCCGACCCGCTCACCACGTCCGAAGGGCACCCGGACCCGCAGGCCGATGTCGTCCCGGCCTGCCGTCTCCGGCGCCAGGTAGTCGAACAGGCGATGCAGCGGCAGATCGAGGGCGACGCGGAATACGGGCATGGCGGGACCGGCGAATCTCCGGATTCAGGTGTATCGCTCCGTCATAAATCGAGGGGCGTAAGTTGTCCACAAATTCTGTGGATAATTTTGTGGATTACAACTCCGACTACACGCAGGATCGCGGGTTGCAGCGGAGTTTCCTACTCTGCCGAAATATTGGGCAAAAAAATATTTCTTTTATTTTCAATGGCTTGACAAAAGCAAAAACTGTCAAGCGAATTTCGTCAAAAACCGCGCGGAACAGAATGCTTCGCTGTGTATAAGTCCCGCCTTATCCTGACTGCGCAAGACGGTTATTTGCGCAACAGGCGGCTGTGACCATGCACGGCTTCGACCAATGCGGTGACGCTTTCCGGCGGCGTGAATTGCGAAATGCCGTGGCCGAGATTGAAAACGTGGCCGGTATTGCCGGGGCCGAAGCTGTCGAGCACCTTGCGCGCCTCGGCGGCGACAATTTCCGGTGCTGCGAACAGAACGTTGGGGTCAAGATTGCCCTGCAGCGCCACCTGGTCGCCGACGCGGCGACGGGCCTCGCCGATGTCCACGGTCCAGTCCAGACCGACCGCGTCACAGCCGATGGCGGCGATTTGTTCCAACCACAGGCCGCCGTTCTTGGTGAACACGATGCACGGGATGCGCTGGCCGTCCTTCTCCTTCTGCAGGCCGGCAACGATACGCTGCATGTAGGCCAACGAAAATTCCCGGTAGGCGGCATGCGACAGCGAGCCACCCCAGGTGTCGAAAATCATCACCGCCTGGGCGCCGGAATCGATCTGGGCATTCAGGTAGCTGGTCACCGCATCGGCAGTCACCGACAGGATGCGGTGCAGCAGATCGGGCCGGTTGTAGAGCATGCCTTTGATGTGGCGAAAATCGCTGGAGCCCTGCCCTTCGACCATGTAGCAGGCAAGCGTGTAGGGGCTGCCGGAGAAACCGATCAGCGGCACCGAGTTATCCAGCGCACGGCGGATTTCGCCGACTGCGTCCATCACATAGCCGAGATGCTCGTAGGAGTCCGGCGCGCTCAGGTTGTTGATTGCCCATTCTTCGCGCAGCGGACGCTCGAAGCGTGGCCCTTCGCCTTCGGCGAAATACAGGCCGAGGCCCATGGCGTCCGGCACCGTCAGGATGTCCGAGAACAGGATGGCGGCGTCGAGGTCGTAACGCGCCAGCGGCTGCAGCGTCACCTCGCAGGCCAGGGCCGGCGACTTGCACAGCTTGAGGAAATCACCGGCCCGCTTGCGCGTCTCGCAATACTCCGGCAGGTAGCGACCAGCCTGGCGCATCAGCCACAGCGGCGTGTACTCGGTCGGCTCCTTGAGCAAGGCGCGCAGGAAAGTATCGTTCTTGGGTCGGCTCACGTCGGACTCCGGCAGGAAAATCGGAAAGGCGGAATTATCCGCCTTTCCGCGGCGCAGGTCAGCACAGATCAGGATTACTTGCGCCAGAAAGCCGGAGTCAGCACGACGAGCAGGGTGAAGATTTCCAGGCGGCCGAGCAACATGGCGAAGATGCAGACCCAGGCCTGGAAATCCTCCAGCACCTGATAGTTTCCTGACGGTCCGACCGAACCGAGGCCGGGGCCGAGGTTGTTGATGCTGGCGGCGACGGCGGAAAAGGCGGTGACGGTATCCAGCCCGGTGAAGGAGAGCACCAGCGTCAGCGTGACGATGCAGACCATGTAAACGAAGGCGAAGGCCAACACAGCGAAGAGCACGGATTGCGGCGCCGTCTGGCCACCGAGGCGGACGTTGTAGACCGCCGCCGGGTGCATAGCGCGGACCAGTTCACGGTACACCTGCTTGTACAGCAGCAGGGCGCGCATCATCTTGATGCCGCCGCCGGTCGATCCGGCGCTGGTGGCGAAGCTGCACAGGAACAACAGCCACAGGCCGGCGAACATCGACCACTGGGCGTAGTCGGTGGTGGAGTAGCCGGTGGTGGTGGCGATGGAGACGACGTGGAACAGGGTGTGCCGCAATGCCGTGGATATGTCGGGGTAAACGCCGTCCTTCCAGATGTAGTTGGAGAGGATAACGACACTAATCGCCAATACGCCGATGAACCAGCCGGCTTCCGGGTCGCGAGCGTAGGCGCGTAGGGAGTGGCCCTTGAAGGCGACAAAATGGGTAGCGTAGTTGATGCCGGAGAAGATCATGAAGACGATCGTGATCCACTCGATGGCAACCGAATCGAAATAGCCGATGCTGGCGTCGTGGGTCGAGAAGCCGCCGAGCGAGACGGTGGAGAAGGAATGGCAGACGGCATCGAACCAGCTCATGCCGGCCCAGCGGTAGGCCAGGATGCAGGCGATGGTGATACCGAAGTAAACCAGCCACAGCCCCTTGGCGGTTTCGGCGACGCGGGGCGTCATCCGTGAATCCTTCATCGGCCCCGGAATTTCCACTTGCAGCATCTGCCGGCCGCCGATGCCGAGCAGCGGCAGGATGGCGACAGCCAGCACGATCAGGCCCATGCCGCCCAGCCAGTGCATCAAGCAACGCCACAGGTTGATCGACGGCGGCAACTGGTCGAGGCCGCTGATGACCGTTGCCCCTGTTGCGGTCAGCCCGGCGACGGCCTCGAAGTAGGCGCCGGTATGCGACAGGCCCAATTGCAACATGAACGGCAGCGCGCCGAATATGGGCAGCACGGTCCACACCAGCACCACCAGCAGGAAGCCGTCGCGCACCTTGAGATCATGTTTGCAGCGGCGGTAGCGGACCCACAGAAAAGCACCGCACAGCACGGTGAGCAGGAATACCACGTCAAAGCTCTTCTCCGCGCCATCGCCGCCCCAGTGGGCCAAGCCGAGCGGCAACAGAAGAGTCAGCCCGAATAGCATCAGGATCAGGCCGAGCGCGCTGTAGACGGGAGCGAAGCGGGTCACGGCGGCACGCTAAAAGAAATGGATGCCGACCTGGAACAAGGCTTCGACTTTCTGCACCAGTTTCTTGCGGGTGCAGAACACGATGACATGGTCGTCGGCCTCGATCACCGTATTGTGGTGGGCGATCACCACCTCGCCGTAGCGGGTAATTGAAGTCCAGTCATCGGTCTGTCCGACGACGATGGGCTTGTCGAAATTGCGCACCAGGGCGGCCACCGTCACGCCCTTCGGCCAGTCGATCTGGTCGACGCGCCGGCCAACCACCTTGGAGGTTTTGCGGTCGCCGTGCGCCACCACCTCCAGCGCCTCCGCCGCGCCCCGGCGCAGCGAATGGACCTCGGCCACGTCGCCGTGGCGGACGTAGGCAAGCAGGGTACTGATCGAAATCTGAGCCGGCGAGATACCGATGTCGATTGGCCCGCCCTCGATCATTTCGGCATAGGCGCGGCGATTGATCAACGCCACCACGCGCTTGCAGCCGAGCCGCTTGGCCAGGCTGCAAGCCATGATGTTGTCCTCGTCGACATTGGTCACGGCGAGGAACAGATCCATCTCGCTGATGTTTTCCTGCTTCAGCAATTGCTCGTCGGTGGCATCGCCGAGCAGCACCAGGGTATTGTCGAGCTCGTTGGCCAGCAGTTCGGCGCGATCATGGCTGCTTTCCAGCAGCTTTATTTCGTAGCGATCCTCCAGCGACCTGGCCAAGCGGATGCCGATATTGCCGCCGCCAGCGATCATGATGCGCTGGACGGGATGGACCATGCGCCGCAACTGGTGCAGCACCAGCCGGATATTCTCGGCGGCGGCGAGCAAGAAAACCTCGTCGCCAACCTCGACGACGGTATCGCCTTCCGGCGCTACCGGCTGGTCACGGCGGAAGATGGCGGCAATGCGGGCGTCCGTCTCGATCGGCAGCAAGTCGCGCAAGGCGCGGATCGGCTTGCCGACCAGGGCGCCGCCCTCGTAGGCACGCACCGCGACCAGGCTGACCCGGCCGCGAGCAAAGCTCAACACTTGCAGGGCCTCGGGAAACTCGACCAGGCGGCGAATGTAGTCGGTAATCACCTGCTCTGGACAAAGCGCGAAATCGACCGCGAAATGGTCGGTCGACAGCAGCGATTCATCCTGCAGGAAATCCTCCGAACGCAAGCGGGCGATCCGCGTCGGCACGTTGAACACGCCATGCGCCAGCTTGCAGGCAACCAGGTTGGACTGGTCGCTTTGGGTCACGGCGATGATCATGTCGGCATCCTCAGCCCCGGCTCGGCGCAGCGTCGACGGCGTCGCCGCATTGCCAACCACGGTGCGCAGGTCGAAGCGTTCCTGCAAATAAGCCAAGCGGGGGCCATCGAAATCGACGACGGTGATGTCGTTTTTCTCGGATGCCAAACTTTCCGCCACGCTGGTGCCGACCTGACCGGCGCCGAGAATGATGACTTTCATGACCCCTCCTTCTCCCCTCGGTGGCCCGCCGTCTAGTCGTCCTGCCGCTTGCCGAGGCGGACGTCGAGCTGCTTCAGCTTGCGGTACAAGTGGGTGCGTTCCAGCCCGGAACGCTCGGCCAGCCGGGTCATATTGCCCCCCTCGCGGCGCAGGTGATGCTCGAAGTAGAGTTTCTCGAAGGCGTCGCGCGCCTCACGCAGCGGCTGCTCAAGCAACGGCAACAGCGACGCCAGTTCGTTGCTCTCGCCGGCCTCCGGCGGCATCACGCGGGTCACGTCCTCGGCCGAGACTTCCTCGTCCAGCGCCGTCAGCGCCAGATTGCGCACCAGCGCATAGAGATCGCTCCAACTGGTTTCCGCCGCCTGTTTCCACGGCAGCGTGCGCAGCGCATTGAGGGCGCCGGTGGCGAAACGCCGCGGCGGCACTTCACCGCGCTCGACGAAATTGGTCAGCAGCAGGCTGGCAATCTCCGGCACCTCATCGGCATGACCAGCCAGTGACGGCAAGGCCACCCAGACCTCGCCCAAGCGGGCCAGCAATTTGCTGTCCCAGCCGGACTCGCCGAGGGCGGCCAACGGCTTGATCGTGGCCACCACCAGTTGCAGGTTGAGGCGATCGAGATGATTGATGGCGAAGGCCAGGTTCATCTGCTGCATCTTGCCGAGCGCCGCCAAGTCGGGCACGAAGAGCACGCCACCGCTGGCCTTTTCCAGCATTTCCTGGGTCAGCGCACTACTTAGCCCGGACAGGTCGAGCCACGGCGCACGCGGCGGCAACAGGGTGCGCGCGCAGATTTCCGCCATGCCGCCGATAGCGCCACGCAGCAGCAGTACCGACGCCTTGGCCGCAGCCTGTTCGAGGCGCCGCTTGAATTCCTTGACGAAGGTCGAGCGGCCAAAGGCATCGAGCGTCAGCAGCGGACGCTGCGGCAGCTTGTCATGCTTGAGCGCCTTCTGCACGGAACTCAACAGCTTTTGCAGGGCGATCGGCTTTTCCAGGAAGTCGACGGCACCGATGCGCGTTGCGTCGACCGCGGTATCGATGGTGCCGTGGCCGGACATCATGATCACCGGCATGTTCAGATGACCAGCGGCATGCCACTCCTTCAACAGCGTGATGCCATCGGTATCGGGCATCCAGATGTCGAGCAGCACCAGATCCGGGCGCAGTTCGTTACGGTGGCGCCGGGCAGCGCCGGCGTTCTCGGCGAGACGGACGTCGTAGCCTTCGTCGATCAAGATTTCCGACAGCAGTTCGCGGATTCCGACTTCGTCGTCAACGACCAGAATGATGGCCATGTTTGGCTTCCTCCTCCCTCGCCAGGGGCAGACGGATGTCGATCCGCGCACCGCCCTCCAGCGCATTACTGATTTCGATGATACCCAGGTGTTCCTCGATGATCTTCTTGACGATCGGCAGCCCCAGGCCGGTGCCGCGCAACTTGGTCGTCACGTAGGGTTCGAAGATGCGCGGCAGCAGTTCGAGTGGAAAACCCGGACCATTGTCGCCGATGATTAGCCGGACGTAACGCTCGGCTGGCGCGGTGACGATCTCGATGCGCCCGTCGCTGCGCTCTTCCAGCGCGTCCTCGGCGTTGCGCAACAGGTTGTGGATAATCTGCCGCAGCTGCGTCGCATCGCCGAGCACCGGCGGCAAGCCCTCGGTCAACCGGGTGTCGATGGCGATGGCCGAGCTTTCGTAGAGCCCGAGCACATCGCCGATCAGCACGTTGAGATCGAGCGGCGCCACGACCGGCGCCGGCAGGCGGGCGTAGTCGCGGAAGTCGTCAACCATGCGCTTCATCGCCTGCACCTGGGTAATGATGGTCTGCGTGCCGCGCGTCAACATGCTGGCGTCGGCGCTATCCAGCTTGTTGGCCAGCTTGAGTTGCAGGCGCTCGGCCGAAAGCTGGATCGGCGTCAGCGGATTCTTGATCTCGTGCGCCAGGCGGCGCGCCACTTCGCCCCAGGCAGCACTGCGCTGGGCGGCAATCAGCCCGGTCACGTCGTCGAATACCACCACGTCGCCACCGCTACCAGCCGGCAGACGCGAGCCGCGCAGCAGCAGCACCTGCGGCATGCCGTTGACGCGTTCCAGTTCGAGCTGGGCCTGCCATTCGGCCTCATCGGTGGCGGCGAACTGGGCACGGATGAATTCGCCGAGAATCTGCTGGCGCACCCAGGTTTCTGGCGGCAAGCCGATCAGATCCACGAAATCCTCGCCAAGAATGGTGCACGCACCTTCGTTCACCGTGCGCAGCCTGAAGTCGCGGTCAAACACCAGCACACCAGCCGACAAGTTGGCCAGGATGGATTCGAGATAGCCGCGCGCCGCCTCCAATTCCGCCCGGTGGCGCTCGGTGTCGCGCTGCGCCTCGCCGAGCTGGCGAGTCATGCGATTGAAGGACTGGGTCAGCACGCCCAATTCGTCGCCGCTATACACCGCCTGGCGCGGCGAGAAGTCACCCTGAGCGACGGCCTGCGTACCTTCGGCCAGGATATGCAGAGGCGCCGCCAGCCGGCGGGCCATCACGTAGGCCAGGGCGAAAGCACCGAACAGGGCGACCAGCACGGTCAGCGTCAGCGTCAGCGCGTAGATGCGGGTCAATCCCTGGCGCGCCAGTTGCAATTCCTGGTAATCGCGATACACACCCTGCACCGCCTCGGCGTTGTACGCCAGGTTTTCCGGCACCGGGTTGATCAATTGCAGGATGCGCGGCTCGTCGAAGATACCGCGCGCCGCCACCGGCACCAGCACGCGCAGGAAAAGCTGGCTGCCCTCGCCTTCGACGGTATTCAGCGACTGCGCGTTGCGCGCCTGCTTGAGTTGGGCCGTGGTCGGCAATTCCGGCAGCAGGCTGGTAAGGTCGGCGGTGGCGCTGGCCAACAACTGGCCACCGACCGAGAACAAAGCCGCCGACTGCACGCCGCGCTCCTCGCGCAGGCGCAGCAGCGCCGAACGGCGGGAAGCCTCCTGAAGGTCGGACAGCTCACTGGCCATGGCGCGGCCTTTATCGCCGAGATCGTCGAGCAACGAATCAAGCGCCGAGCGGCCGAGTTGTAGGCCGGATTCGAGGGCCTTCTCGACACGCACGTCGAACCAGCTTTCGATCGAGCGCGTGACGAACTGCACCGAGACGCCGTAGACCAGCGCTCCCGGCAGCACGGCAATGACGCCGAACATCAGCATCAAGCGCAATTTAAGGCGGGAGCCGAAGACCTGGGCCTGATAATCACGCCACAGCGTACGCAACTGCCAGCCGACCAGACCGACCATGCCCAGCGCCAGCAGAATGTTGAGCCCGATCAACAACGGATAGTGGCGCGAGAAGATGACCGTGTCGGCAGCCGTCGACAGCAGCAGCAGGAACCACAGAATGCCGCCGACCGCCGCCGCCAGGGCGCCGACGACTGCCAAGAGGCGTTTCACGGAGCCTCCGTCGGCACTGGCAGCGACACCGTCCAGGTCTTCCAGTCGGAAACCAGGTTCCAGTCCCGGTTGCCGAGCGCGGAAATCTGGAAGGGGCGCGGCAATTGATTGATGTCCAGCCGCATCCGCAGCGCCGCCTGGTAGGTCTCGCCAGGACGTAGCGACAGATCGCCGCCATCGCTAATCGGCCAGTTGCGCAGCCGTGACAGCACCGCCAGCGCCTCACCGAGGGTAGCGAAGGACTGATGCAAGCCGCCGGAAGACAAGCGGTACTGGCGCGTCAGCGCGTGGTAGGAAAGGCTGGTGGTCTGCGAGCGGGCGGCCACCTTTTCGTCGAACCAGTACCAGCGCTCGCGGGTCATTTCGAAATCGACGACGAAAGTCAGCACGACGCCGCGTGCCACCGCCTCTTCCAGACGAGGCCGCAGCTCGAAACGGAAATCGGCGGACAGCGCGTAACCATCCTCGCCGTAAACAATCTGCGGGTTGACTACCTCGATCTCCGCCGCCCAGGCCAACAGCGGCGCCAGCAGAAATGGCAACAGCAGCAGCCAGCGGCGCAGGCGCCTGGTTGCACGCTCAGGCAGGTTTGTTGAGCAGGCAGTAATAGAAGCCATCGTGTTCGGCAGTGGGAAGAAGCTGTTCCTCATGGCAGCGGCGAGCCAGCGGCTGGCGCGCAAGAAAGCGCGCGACCTGTTCGCCGTTTTCCGCCGGGAAAAGCGAGCAGGTCGCATACAGCAGTTTACCTCCCGGCCGCAGCAGCGGCCAGAGCGCATCGAGAATGCGCGCCTGGCTGGCGGCGAAACTGGCAATGTCCTCCGCCCGGCGCAGCCATTTGGCATCGGGATGGCGGCGCACGACACCACTGGCCGTGCACGGCACGTCGGCCAGAATCGCGTCGAACGGCCGGCCGTCCCACCACCTATCGGGACGAGCGCAGTCGGCGGCCAGCACTGCGGCATTGAGGCCGAGGCGTTCGAGATTGGCGGTCACACGCCGGCAACGGGCCGGTTTCAGATCGAGCGCCAGCAAATCGATATCGGCGCGTTCGAGCAGATGCGCCGTCTTGCCGCCCGGCGCCGCGCAGGCATCGAGCACGCGGCTGCCCGGCGCCGGATCGAACAATTCGGCGGCGCGCTGAGCGCCGGGATCCTGCACCGACACAAGACCGGCAGCGAAACCCGGCAGACGCTCCACCGGCAGCGGGCGATCCAGCGCCAGACCAGCCTCGCCGAGCGGCCGGGCGGCGATGTCCTCGGCGGCCAGGCGCTCCAAGTACTCGGCACGGCTGCCACGGCGCGGATTGACGCGCAGGGCCATCGGCGGCGGCGTATTGCCGGCGGCAACGATGGCCGACCAATCTCCGGGATAGGCTCGCTGTAATTCGGCCAGCCACCAGGCCGGATGCTGGCTGCTGGCCAGCGGGTCGGTGGACAGCGCGGTGAGCAGTTCGGTCTCGCGGCGCAAATAATTACGCAACACGCCATTGACCAGACCACCAAAGCGTCCACCGGCCAGCTCACCGGCCGCCCGCACCGCCTGGTCGACCACGGTATGCGCCGCCTCGGGCCGGGTTTCCAGGCGATACAGGGCAACCAGCAGCAGGCAGCGAATTTCCTCGGCAACCAGCGGATGACTGAGCAGGCGGCCAAGCAGGAAATCGCCGCGACCGTAACGGCGCAGGCTGCCGTAGACGAGATCCTGGACGGCCGGCCGGGCAACGGCCTCGATGCGACCAAGTTGCCCTTCGGCCAGGCTCTGCCCAGCGAGCACGGCGAGATGAATGCGGGCTGCCTGGAGCAGGGCGAAGGCAAGGGAATCGGAGGGCAAGCGGGACATAGGCCGGCATTATCGCACGCGGCATAATGCGCCCATGCGGCGTCTTCCCATCTTTCTGTGCATCTTGCTGTGCTGCTCGTCGGCGGCGGCCTGGAATGCGGCCGGCCATCGCCTGGTCGCCGTCATTGCCTGGCAACAATTGTCGACGCCGAGCCGCCAATTCGTCGGCGCCGCCCTCACCGCCCATCCCGACTACGGCCGCTGGCGTGAGCGGGTCGGCGGCCAGGGGGCGGATGCGATATTCGCCGAGGCCGCGACCTGGGCCGATAGCATCCGCAACGATCCGCGCTATTACGATGAAGGCCGCGACAAACCGACACCACCGCTGGCCGGCCGCTACGATTCGCGCCGCCACAAGTCTTGGCACTATGTCGACCTCGACGCCGCCGGCCGCCCGGTCAAGGGCCAGCTCGACCGCCAAGTCGAGCGCTTGGGCCGCCTGCTCGGTACCGCCGACGATCCGGCCGAAATCACCTATGCCCTGCCCTGGCTGACCCACCTGGTCGGCGACCTGCACCAACCGCTGCACGTCGGCAAGGCCGCCGACGGCGGGGGCACCCGCATCACTGTCAGGAACGCGCTAAAGCCCGGCCAGCCGCTACTCACCCTGCACGCCTACTGGGACGATCTGCCCGGCCCGTCCTCATTGCGCGGCAAGCGATTACGCCGTGAGGCCGCCCGCCTGATGGCCGAACGCCGACCGCCGGCGCAGGGTGATGCCGATCTGTGGCGCGAGGAGAGCCGGTATTTGCACATCAGCGCCTACCCACGGCAGGCCGGCAGCCTGTTGCCGATCATCGACGAGAAATTCCAGCGGCAGGCGCACGCCACCGCCGACCGGCGTCTGGCCGAAGCCGGTTACCGCCTCGGGCGCCTTATCGAAATCCGGCTACGCCAGCGCGTTTCACGTGAAACGCCCTAGACGGCTTCGCTTGCCGTTTCGAAGCGCTGACCGACCTGCAACGGGTGGCCGGCAAGGAATTGCTGCACTGGCAGGCGTTTGCCGCCAGCCTTTTGCAATTCGCTGACGGCCAGCGCGCCGTCGCCGCAAGCGACGACGATCTGTTGCCGATCGACGGTCAGGATCGTTCCCGGCTCGCCGCTGCCGGTCACGGCAACGGCTCGCCACAGCTTGACCGGCTGCCCGGCGAAGCGGGCCTGGGCGCCGGGAAAGGGATTGAAGGCGCGGATGTGGCGGTCGAGTTTGGCCGCCGGGTGGGACCAGTCGATGATCGCTTCCGCCTTGTCGATCTTGTGCGCGTAGGTCACGCCCTTGGCCGGCTGCGCTGCGGCCGGCATTGGCAAACGGTCGAGGGCATCAGCAATGAGCCGCGCGCCAAGCGCCGCCAGCTTGTCGTGCAAGGTCGCCGCCGTCTCGTCGGTGGCGATCGCCAGCGCTTCGCGCAGCAACACCGGACCGGTGTCGAGTCCAGCTTCCATCTGCATGATGCAGACGCCGCTTTCGTCATCGCCGGCCAGCAGCGCCCGCTGGATCGGCGCCGCGCCGCGCCAGCGCGGCAGCAACGAGGCATGGATGTTGAGGCAGCCGAAGCGCGGCAGGTCGAGCACCGCTTGCGGCAGAATCAGGCCGTAGGCGGCGACCACCATCGCGTCGGCGTCGACGGCGGCCAGCCGCGCCTGGGCTGCGCCATCCTTGAGGCTGGGCGGCTGGAATAGCGCGAGGCCGTGAGCAAGCGCCACTTGCTTGACGGCCGAGTGTTGCAAGCTCATGCCGCGTCCGGCCGGACGGTCCGGCTGGGTCAGCACCAGCGCCACCTCGTGACCGGCGGCGACGATGGCGGCCAGCGCCTGCGCGGCGAATTCCGGCGTGCCGGCGAAGATCAGCCTCATGCCGTCACCCGCGCCTGCTTGGCCAGCTTGGCCTTGATCCGGGATTGCTTGAGGCGCGACAGGTGATCGACGAACACCTTGCCGTCGAGATGATCGATTTCGTGCTGGATGCAGACGGCCAGCAGGCCTTCGGCAACTAGCGACTGCGGCTGGCCGTTGAGATCGAGATAGTCGACGGTGACGCGCTCGGCGCGCTCGACCTTGTCATAGATGCCAGGCACTGACAGACAGCCCTCTTCGCCGCTTTGCAAACCCTCGCAGTGGGTCAGCCGGGGGTTGACGAAGACGCGCAACTGGTTGCGCTCTTCCGAGGCATCGATGACGACCAGGCGCCGATGCACGTCAACCTGGGTCGCCGCCAGGCCGATGCCCGAAGCTTCATACATGGTTTCGCCCATGTCGGCGGCCAGTTTGCGGATCGTGTCGTCGATTCGGAGAACGGGAGCCGCGATTTTTTTCAGGCGCAGATCGGGAAAACGCAAAATGGGTAGAAGAGCCATGAGTGGAATGGAATAAAAGCTTGCTCGCTTAGGTTATTACGTGCAGAATCTAAAGCGATTCCGAGATTGGGAAACGGCGCACGACGTGATAGCATCGGGCGCGTTGCGTTCTTCCGGCATATGAGGTTACGACTATGGTTCGCATTATATCCGCGCTCATCTTGGCCGTGACGGCAGCCTGCGCATCCGCCGCCGAGCCGCTTGAATTGGTGGATAACCCGCCCGACCGGCACATCGTCGTCCGCGGCGATACCCTGTGGGGCATATCCGGCAAATTCCTCAAGCAACCGTGGCGCTGGCCGGAAATCTGGCGCATGAACCGCGACCAGATCAAGAATCCCCACCTGATCTATCCCGGCGACGTGATCCTGCTCGATCTGTCGGAAGACACGCCGCGCCTGCGCCAGGCCAAGAGCGTTGGCGGCGGCAGTGGCAGCGGCAGGCTGCAGCCGCGAATCTATAGCGAAGCCATCGAGCAGGTGATTCCGAGCATTCCGCCGAACATCATCGAACCGTTCATCTCCCAGCCGCTGATTCTCGAACCCGGAAGCGAAGTCAGCCAGGCGATCATCGTCGCCACGGCGGAAGACCGCATGTTTGCCGGCAGCGGCGATGAGGTCTTCGTCAGCGGCATTCCCGACGCCAGCGTCGAGAGATGGCACCTGTTCCGTCCCGGCAAGCCGCTGAAGGATCCGGATAGCGGCGAGGTCATCGCCCATGAAGCCTTCTTCCTCGGCCATGCCAGGCTGCTCAAGCCGGGCGAGCCGGCGACCATCCGCGTCGTCCAGGCCAAGGAGGAAGTCGGCCGCGGCGACCGCCTGCTGCCGGCCCCGCCGCCGGAAATCATTTCCTACGTGCCGCACCGGCCGGATAGCGAGATCGGCGCCAAGGTCGTCTCCATCTACGGCGGCGTCGATGAGGGCGGCACCCACTCGGTCATCGCCCTGAACCGTGGTGCCAATGATGGCCTGGAAATTGGTCACGTCCTGGCGCTGTACCGCAACCGTGTCTCGGTCGCCATCGACAAGGATGGCCGGCGCAGCTCGACGCCAATTCCCGAGGAGCGCTACGCGCTGGCCTTCGTTTTCCGTACCTTCGACCACATCGCCTACGCGCTGGTCGTCGAATCCTCGAAATCAGTCATCGTCGGCGACTCAGCCCGCAATCCGTGAGCGACCCGACGGGGTTGGCCGCTTGGTTGCGGCTGACCCTGATTCCCGGCATCGGCGGCGAGTCCCAGCGCAAGCTGCTCGCCGCTTTCGGTTTACCCGAAGCCGTTTTCGCCGCCGGTCCCTTGGCTGTGCGCGGCATCATCGGCAGCCGCGCCGACTTGCTGTTCGAACATGATTCCGCTGATCTCGTCGAACGCAGCCTGGCCTGGGCCGCGCAACCCGGCAATGTCATCATCACCCTGGCCGATGCCGATTACCCGCCGGCCCTGCTGGAAATTCCCGATCCGCCGATTCTGCTGTACCTGCGCGGCGATCCGGCGCATCTGCAAGGGCGCGGCCTGGCCATTGTCGGCAGCCGCAACGCCACGCCGCAAGGTTGCCAGACGGCGGAAAGCTTCGCTCGCACCTTGGCTGTCCACGGCCTGCCGATCGTCAGTGGCCTGGCTTTGGGCATCGATGCCGCCGCCCACCGCGGCGCCCTGAGCGGCGGCGGCCCGACGATCGCCGTCGTCGGCACCGGCGCCGACCGCCTCTACCCGGCCGGCAACCGCGACCTGGCGCTGGCCATTCTTGAACAGGGCGTTATCGTCTCCGAATTTCCGCTCGGCACGTCGCCGCTGGCCGCCAACTTTCCTCGCCGCAACCGGGTCATCGCGGGCTTGACGCGTGGCGTGCTGGTGGTCGAGGCGGCGCCGCAGAGCGGCTCGCTGATCACCGCCCGCCTGGCTGCCGAACAGGGGCGCGAGGTCTTCGCCATTCCCGGTTCGATCCATTCGCCGCTCGCCCGCGGCTGCCATCAACTGATCAAACAGGGCGCCAAGCTGGTCGAGTCGGCAGCCGACATCCTTGAGGAATTCACCGATCTGGTAGCGGAATCGCCTTCCGAGCCAAGCATTGCCAAAAGCAACAGCCATCCGATCATTACCGCCCTCGGCCACGATCCCTGCTCGCTCGACGAACTCGTGGCCCGTACCGAGCTGGGCGCCGACCGCCTGCTCGGCGAATTGCTGACGCTCGAACTCGCGGGCCGCATCGCCTGCCTGCCGGGCAACCGCTATCAGCGCCTGGCCTGATCGCCGGCCCAAGCACAGCTTGCCAAGCTGCTCGCCGGCCACTTATCATCCGCCGGCATTCAATAGGCAAATTCCATGACCAAAAAGCTGATCATCGCCGAAAAACCGTCCGTCGCCGCCGACATCGCCAAGGCGCTGGGAGGGTTCACCAAGCACGACGACTATTTCGAGAGCGAAACTTACATTTTGTCGTCGGCCATCGGCCATTTGCTGGAACTGTCCTGCCCAGAGGAATTCGAGGTCAAGCGCGGTAAATGGTCGTTCGCCCATCTGCCGGTGATTCCGCCGCATTTCGCGCTGTCGCCGATCGAGAAAACCGAGGCGCGCCTGAAATTGCTGACCAAGCTGATCAAACGCAAGGACGTCGGCGGTCTGGTCAACGCCTGCGACGCGGGCCGCGAAGGTGAGCTGATCTTCAATTACATCGCCCAGCACACCAAGTCGGGCAAACCGGTGCAGCGCCTGTGGCTGCAATCCATGACCCAGGGCGCCATCCGCGACGGTTTCGCGCACTTGCGTGCCGGCCACGAATTGCAGGGCCTGGGCGACGCCGCCGTGTGCCGTTCCGAATCCGACTGGCTGGTCGGCATCAACGGCACGCGGGCGATGACCGCCTTCAATTCCAAGACCGGCGGTTTTCATCTGACCACCGTTGGCCGCGTGCAGACGCCGACGCTGGCCATCGTCGTTGAGCGCGAAAAGAAGATCCGCGAATTCAAGCCGCGCTCCTACTGGGAAGTCGAGGCCGAATTCGCCGCCCGCGCCGGCAGCTATACCGGCAAATGGTTCGACGAAGGCTACAAGGGCAAGGAAGACGACGAACACGCCCGCGCCGACCGCCTGTGGGAAGAAAAACGCGCCGAGGCGATCCGCGCCGCGACACAGGGTAAACCCGGCGTCGCCAGCGAGGAAACCAAGCCGGAAAACCGCCTGTCGCCGCTGCTCTTCGATCTGACCAGCCTGCAACGCGAAGCCAATGCTCGCTTCGGCTTCTCGGCCAAAACCACGCTGTCGCTGGCGCAAGCGCTGTACGAAAAGCACAAGGTGCTGACCTATCCGCGGACCGACTCGCGCTGCCTGCCGGAGGATTATCTGCCGACGGTCAAGGAAACCCTGACCGTACTCACCGGCCAGGGGGCCGGCAAAGGTCACGACGAAGTGCTGCTCGCCCGTTATTCGCCATTCGCCCACCAGATACTGGCGCGCAACTGGGTGCTGCCAAACAAGCGCATCTTCAATAATACCAAGATCAGCGACCACTTCGCCATCATCCCGACACCGCAGGCGCCCAAGCACCTCAACGAGATGGAACAAAAGCTGTACGACTTCGTCGTCCGCCGCTTCCTATCCGTCTTCTTCCCGGCCGCCGAATACCTGGTCACCACGCGCATCACCCGCGTCGAAAGCCATCCCTTCAAGACCGAAGGCAAAGTGCTGGTCAATCCCGGCTGGCTGGCTGTGCATGGCAAAGAAAGCCAGGAAGGCGACGAAGGCAACCTGGTCGCCGTGGCCAAGGACGAAAAGGTCAAGGCCGAGGAAGTCACCGTCAAGGCCAACACGACCAAGCCGCCGCCGCGCTATTCGGAAGCGACACTGCTGTCGGCCATGGAAGGCGCCGGCAAAATGGTCGACGACGAGGAACTGAAGGCGGCGATGGCTGGCCGCGGCCTCGGCACGCCAGCGACACGCGCCCAGATCATCGAGAACCTGATCGGCGAGCAGTACATCCACCGCGAGGGGCGCGAGTTGATCCCCACCGCCAAGGCCTTCTCGCTGATGACGCTGCTCAATGGCCTCGGCGTGACCGAACTGACCCAGCCGGAACTGACCGGCGATTGGGAATGGAAACTCGGCCGCATCGAGAAAGGCGAATTCACGCGCCAGGAATTCATGCGTGAGATCGCCGAAATGACGCGCCACATCGTCGAGCGCGCCAAAACCTTCGAAGCCGACACCATTCCCGGCGACTTCGGCGTGCTGACCGCCCCCTGCCCGCGCTGCGGCGGCGAAATTCGCGAAACCTACAAGAAGTTCCAGTGCGGCGCTTGCGACTACGCGCTGTGGAAAATCGTCGCCGGCCGCCAGTTCGAGCCGGCCGAGATCGACACCCTGCTCACCGAAAAACAAATCGGGCCGCTGACCGGCTTCCGTAACAAGATGGGGCGCAGCTTCACCGCCGCCATCAAGCTCAACGACAACATGGAGCCGGAATTCGACTTCGGCCAGGACAAGGCTGGCGACGAGTCGGCCGAGCCGGTCGACTTCTCCGGCCAGGACAGCCTCGGCACCTGTCCGAAATGCGCCGCCCCAGTATTCGAGCACGGCACCGCCTACGTCTGCGAAAAATCGGTCGGCCCGGCCAAGTCCTGCGACTTCCGCTCCGGCAAGATCATCCTGCAACAGCCGGTGGATGCCGCCCAGATGAAAAAGCTGCTGGCCGACGGCAAGACCGATTTGTTGAAGGAATTTGTCTCGAACCGCACACGGCGCAAGTTCTCGGCCTATTTGGTGACGGCCGGCGGCAAGGTTGGCTTCGAATTTGAGAAAAAGGCGCCGGCGGCCAAGAAACTGGCCGCGAAAAAGCCAGCGAAAGCCTGAGCGCCAGCGTTACGGCGCTACCCGCCGCAATGTTTCACGTGAAACCGGGTTGGCGCGCTACCGCCGTACCGTGGCGCCGGACAGTGAGCAGGACAGCACGGCGGCGCGCAGTACGTCGATGGCCTGCGTGTGCGGATAGGTCACCCGCCAGACCAGGCCGACCGTGCGCGACGGCGACTGACCGGCGAAGGGCAGCACGCGCACCAGCGGCTCGCGCTCGATCAGCGGATCGGCGGCAGTACTCGGCATCACCGCCACACCGGCGCCGCTGGCCACCATGTAGCGGATGGTTTCCAGCGAACTGCCTTCGAGCATGTGCGCCTGCGCCCCCTGGTCGCCAAGGCGCGGGCAGGATTCCAGCACCTGGTCGCGAAAGCAATTGCCCTGGCCAAGCAGCAACAGGCTCTGGCCCTCCAGTTCAGCAGCCGGGATGTCCAGACGGCCGACCCAGGGATGCCTGGCCGGCACGACGACGCGGAACGGCTCGTCGTACACCGGCTGGGCGACCAGTCCGGGTTCAGCGAGGGGCAAGGCGATGATGATCACGTCCAGCTCTCCGGATTTCAGCGCCGGAATCAGGTTGGCCGTGAAATCCTCCTTGAGGAACAGCGGCATGGCCGGCGCCTCGCGGTTCAGCGCCGGAATCAGTTGCGGCAGCAGGTAGGGGGCGATGGTGTAGATGATGCCGACGCGTAACTGGCCGCCCATCGCGTCGCCGCTGGCACTGGCGATTTCCTCCAGCTTCACTGCCTCTTCGAGTACCCGCCGCGCCTGGTCGACGATGCGCTCGCCCAAGGCGGTGATACGCACATCGCTGGCACTCCGCTCGAACAGCACGGCGCCGATCTGCCCCTCCACTTTCTTGATCGCCACCGACAGCGTCGGCTGGCTGACGTGGCAAGCCTCGGCTGCCCGGCCAAAATGGCGCTCACGCGCCAGGGCCACGATGTAACGCATTTCGGTCAGGGTCACTGATTCACCCCTAGGCGAGCCAGATCGGTGGCAGTCAGCCAGCGCCACTGGCCGGACGGCAGATCGTCCGGCAACGCCAGGTCACCAACTGCCTCGCGATGCAGCGCTTCGACCCGGTTGCCGACCGCCGCCACCATGCGTTTGACCTGATGGTATTTGCCTTCGGTCAGAGTCAGGCGCAGGCAATGGCTGCCCACCTGCTCCGCCCCAACCGCCGCGATCAGCGCCGTTTCGTCGGCAAGCAGCACGCCGGAACGCAGGCGCTCGATCTGCTTGTCGTCCAGCGGATGTTTCGTCGTTGCCAAGTAAACCTTGGGCACCTTGCGCTTGCCGGAAGATAGCTGGTGATTGAGTTGGCCGTCGTCGGTGATCAGCAGCAGGCCGGTGGTGTCCTCATCGAGCCGGCCGACCGGCTGCACGCCACGCTGGCGCAACGGCGGCGGCAGCAGTTCGAATACCGAGGGATGGTGCCGCGGCTGGCGCGAGCATTCGTAGCCGGCCGGCTTGTTGAGCATCAGCGTGGCGAACTCGCAATAAGGCCAGTCGACGCCATCCACGGAAAAAATCAGGCCATCGGTAGCGAATTCGGCAAAAGGATCGGCGCAGGTCTGGCCGGCGACGGCGACCCGCCCATGGCGGATCAGAGCGCGGCACTCCTTGCGCGTACCGAAGCCGTGGCGGTGGAGGATACGTTCAAGTTGCATCAGGCGATGGTAGCATCCGCCCCCTGTACATCAAATCCAGACATCGATTGTGCGCGCATCATTCGCGCCCTGGTGGCGGAAAACAAAGCACGGGTCGTAGGGCTACGAGAAACGAGGCGCAGGCCGGGAAGTGGTTGGTGGGGGTGAGCCAAAGGCGAACCCCAACCTACGAGCTGAACGCGCCGGATGTAGCGCTCAAGGCGCTGTACGCCTGATTCTCGGAACGCCATGAAAAGACCCCGCCGCAGCGGGGTCTTGATTTCAACCGACCTAGCCGTGGGCGCTTGGCCACGGCTTGCCAAGATCAGGCGCGGCGGCGGCGGATGGCCGCAAGCCCGGCGATCGCCAAGCCAAACAGCGCCACGCTGGACGGCTCGGGTACGTCGGATGAGGACGGATTGGGATCGACGAAGCGGCCATTGAAACCAGCCGATGGCCCATCCCCCGGCACCCAACTATTACCGAGCGGATCTCCAGAGCGGGCAATCGCATATCCAGTTTCCGAATTAGTATCAAAGACTTCGTAATGACCGGACGCGCAATACACACCATCATGTTGCGATAGCATCTTCGCACCCACAGGCAACACATCCCCCGAGTGCCACGGCACCCACTCGTCGCAGGTATACGAATGGTAGGTTGTACTCCCCGTCTCCCCCCACCAGTTGCTCAGATCGCCGTAGACCGTCGCGGTGATCTCGTAATCGAAGGTTAAGATCTCGCCGGCACCGATCAGATCTAGGCCCAGCGCTTCCAGGTCCAGCGTATAGCTGCGGGGACCCGCAATAATGCTTTTAGCGTATTCTGCCGAGCAGTCCATATAATCGCCCAGCAGCCCAAAGCCATTGCTGGTGCAACTGCGCCCACCCGAAGCGTCCTGAGTCAAGGTCGTTTTGCTAAGCGCAACCTCTTCGCCATTGATGCGGATACTCAATAGCAGATCGGCCACGCCTGCGCCAAGCCCGTAAATACCCAATTCGCCTTCCTGCACGCCAAAGTTTAAGATGAAATTCTGCGCCATATCGGTGGTATTTTTGTACTCGGTACTGTAATTCACCGAGGTAAGTGCGTAGAAGCTGCCGTAGCCTTGAACCTCCGCTCCGAAATTGACGCCGTGTTGGTAGTAGGAATCGTCGTAGCCGTAGGTATGGAAGTCAACTTCACTGCCAAGCGAGTTACCTCTGCCCGAGTAATGATTCGCACCATTCGGGTGGGCATAGACCTCTAAATTACTCCATGCTTCGGCGCCGGAATCGCTCATCCCGTCCTGCTTAGGGCCGGAACTGGCGCCGACGATGTATTCGGCATCCAGAGTGTAGTTGCCATAAGTGACCGGCGCGGCCTGCGCCGTGAATGAAGCGGCAAGGCTCAACAGGCCGATAGACAGAATCATCGGCTTGATCGTGAATGATGGTTTATGCATTTTCCCTCCGTGGTTTGTCAAAAAAGAACGGGGGAATAAACAGCAAATTTCGTGCCAGGCAATGTATTGCATCGCATCGCAATACAATAAAATCATAGACTTACACAATTAGCATGCCAAGCCTGTTCCGGGACTCTACGGCCCTGGCAGGCTTGGCAGCCGGCCAACTGTAAAGAATTCCGACACTCCACGCGGGGCTTTCCCCGCCGCTCCGGCCTTACTCGACGCCCTGGCTCGCCAAGTAATCCTCATAACCGCCAAGGTAATCGACAATCCGCCCATCCCCCTTGACCTCGAACACCCGTGTCGCCAGCGAGGAGACGAATTCGCGGTCGTGTGAGACGAAGATCAGGGTGCCGGGGAATTTTTCCAGGCCGGTATTCAGGGCTTCGATGGATTCCATGTCGAGGTGGTTGGTCGGCTCGTCCATGACCAGCACGTTCGGCCGCGACAGCATCAGTTTGCCGAACAGCATGCGCCCCTGCTCGCCGCCGGAGATGACGTTGACCGGCTTCTTGACCTCGTCACCGGAGAACAGCAGGCGGCCCAGCGTACCGCGCACCAGCGTTTCCAGGTCGCCACCTTCCTCGACCGAGGCGCGGGCATAGCCGACGATCCACTCGGTCAGGCTCTGGCTGCCGGCGAATTCGGCGCTATGGTCCTGAGCGTAGTAGCCGGGATTGGCCTTCTCGGCCCATTTGAGCGTGCCGTGCTGCGGCGGCAATTCGCCCATCAGCAGCTTGAGGAAGGTGGTCTTGCCGACGCCGTTCTCACCGATGATCGCGATCTTCTCGCCAGCGTTGATGGTGATTGTCAGCTGGTCGAAAATCTTGCGTTCGCCGCCCGGGTAGGCGAAGGACAGGTTATCGATCTCGACTGCCTGGCGATGCAGCTTCTGCTTCTCGTCGTAGTCGAAGCGAATCCACGGGTACTGACGCGACGAGGGCTTGACGTCTTCCGGCTTCAGCTTGTCGATCAGCTTCATCCGGCTGGTCGCCTGCTTGGCCTTGGATTTGTTGGCCGAGAAGCGGCGGACGAACTCCTGTAGCTCGGCGATGCGCTCCTTGGCCTTGCTGTTGGCCGCCTGCTGGCGGGCGCGCGCTTGCGCCGAGGCTTCCATGAAGTCGTCGTAGTTGCCCGGATAGACCTGGATCTTGCCGTAGTCCAGATCGGCCATATGGGTACACACTTGGTTCAGGAAGTGGCGGTCATGGCTGATGATGACCATCGTCGACTCGCGCTCGTTGAGGATGTCCTCCAGCCAGCGGATGGTGTTGATGTCGAGGTTGTTGGTCGGCTCGTCGAGCAGCAGGATGTCCGGGCTGGCGAACAGTGCTTGGCACAGCAGCACGCGCAGCTTCCAGCCCGGCGCCACGGCGCTCATCGGGCCGTCGTGCTGCTCGGTCGGGATGCCGACGCCATGCAGCAGTTCGCCGGCCCGGGCTTCGGCGGTATAGCCGTCGTACTCGCCGACCTTGCCTTCCAGTTCGGCGGCGCGCATGTAGTCGTCCTCGGTCGCCTCCGGGTTGGCGTAGATGGCGTCGCGCTCCTGGATGGCGTTCCACAGTTCCTCGTGGCCCATCATCACCACGTCGAGCACGCGCATCTCCTCGTAGGCGAACTGGTCCTGGCGCAAATAAGCCATACGCTCGATGACGTCCTTGGACACGTTGCCGGCGCTCGGCTCCAGCGCGCCACAAAGAATTTTCATGAAGGTGGACTTGCCGGCGCCGTTGGCGCCGATCAGGCCGTAGCGATAACCCTCGCCGAACTTGACGTTGACGTTTTCAAACAGGGGCTTGGCCCCGAACTGCATGGTGATATTGGCGGCGACGAGCACGGTGAATCCGATATGAAAGCAAAGGGCAGAATTCTACCTGTTTTCAAGGGCTTGGTCGGCCCCTGGCAGCTTTTTGCCGGAGCGCGGTGTAACATGCTGGCCGATAAACGACTCGCCCGCCCGGCCGCGAAAGACAGCCCATGGTTCCCCACCTCACCACCGCCCTCAACGGCCCCCTGCTCGAACTGGAGCGCCGTTTTCTCGCCGCCAGCCCGCAGATCGAGCACTGGTTGCGCGGTCAGTGGCTGGAGCACACGCCGCCTTTCTACTCCTCGGTGGACCTGCGCAATTCCGGCTTCAAGCTGGCGCCAGTCGACACCAACTTATTCCCCGGCGGCTTCAACAATCTCAACCCGGCTTTCCTGCCGTTGTGCGTGCAGGCGGCGATGACCGCCATCGAGAAATTCTGCCCGGAAGCCAAAAGCCTGCTGCTGATCCCGGAAAACCACACGCGCAACCCGTTCTACCTGCAAAACGTCGCGCAGATTGCCGCCGTGCTCAAGCAGACCGGCCTCGACGTGCGTATCGGCTCGCTGCTTCCCGATCTCGCCGGTCCGACCCCGATCGATCTCGACAATGGCCAGCAACTGCTGCTCGAACCGCTGCTGCGCAACGGCAACCGGCTTGGCATCGCCGGCTTCGAGCCGTGCGCCATCCTGCTCAACAACGACCTCTCGGCCGGCATCCCGGCCATCCTGCAGGGACTCGACGAACAGGTCGTGCTGCCGCCGGTGCATGCTGGTTGGGCGGTGCGCCGCAAATCCAACCACTTCGCCGCCTACGACCAGGTGGCCAACGATTTTGCCCGCGAGATTGGCATCGATCCGTGGCGTATTAATCCGGCCTTCTCGGTCTGCCACAGCGTCAATTTCCACGAGCGCCAGGGCGAGGAATGCCTGGCCGCCAACGTCGCCGCCGTGCTCGACATCGTCCGCGAGAAATATCGAGAATACGCGATCGACGAAACCCCCTACGTGGTGGTCAAGGCCGATGCCGGTACTTACGGCATGGGTGTGATGACGGTACGCGACGCCGATGAGGTAATCGCGCTCAACCGCAAGCAGCGCAACAAAATGAGCGTGGTCAAGGAGGGTCTCGAAGTCTCCGAGGTGCTGATCCAGGAGGGCGTGCATTCTTTCGAGACGGTCAACGAGGCGGTCGCCGAGCCTGTCATCTACATGATCGACCGTTACGTCGTCGGCGGCTTCTATCGCGTGCATACCGGCCGCGGCAAGGATGAGAACCTCAACACACCCGGCATGCGCTTCGAGCCGCTGGCCTTCGAAACCGGCTGCAACCTGCCCGATTACCGCTGCGGTAATCCCGACTCGCCGCCCAACCGCTTCTACGCCTACGGCGTCGTCGCACGGCTGGCCTGCCTGGCCGCCGCTGTCGAACTGGAGCGCACGGCACCGGCCGACAATTAAACTGCGGCATGCGGCCGCTGCTAACCCTGCTCCTCGCCTTCTGGCTCGCCGCCTGCGGCCGCACGCCCTTGCAGGAGCAACAAGCCTACGTCTTCGGCACCCGTGTCGAGATCATCGTCGCCAGCGCCGAACCGGAACAGGGGCGCCGGGCCATTGCCGCCGTGCTCGGCGAATTCGACCGTATGCACCGGGCCTACCACGCCTGGCAACCGTCGGAACTGTCCGAACTCAACGCGGCCATCGCCGCCGGCCGGCCGCACGCGGTCAGTCCTGAACTAGCCGACTTGATCCGTGACGCACAGCAACTGAGCACCCAGGGCGACTATCTGTTCGACCCCGGTATCGGCGAACTGATCCACCTATGGGGCTTCCAGACCGATGAATTCAAGGCCGAACTGCCGCCGCCATCGGCTATTGCCGCTTGGCTGGCGGAGCGGCCATCGCTGGCCGACATCGTCGTCGACGGAACCACGGTGCACAGCCGCAAGCGCCATGTCGCCTTCGATTTCGGTGGTTACCTCAAGGGCGTTGCCCTCGACCGCGCCGCTGCCATCCTGCGCCAGCAAGGCATCCAGAACGCGCTGATCAACATCGGCGGCAATGTGCTGGCGCTCGGCGACCGTAAAGGCCGCGCCTGGCGGGTCGGCATCCAGCATCCCCGCCAGCCCGGACCGCTGGCCACGGTGGAACTTCACGACGGCGAGGCGATCGGCACCTCCGGCGACTACCAGCGCTTCTTCGAAGTGGACGGCCAGCGCTACGCCCATCTGCTCGACCCGCGCCGTGGCTATCCGGCCGATCACACCCAGGCCGTCACCGTGCTGTTGCCGGCCGGGCCGCACGCCGGCACATTGTCCGACGTCGTTTCCAAGCCGATCTTCATCGCCGGCCCCGAGCACTGGCAAAGGCTGGCCAAAAAAATGGGCGCCGACCAGGTGCTGCGCGTCGACGCCGACGGCCGTCTGTTCGTCACCGAAGCACTGAACCGTCGCCTGGAATTCATCGGCGGTCGCCCCGCCGATCTCATCGTCGTGCCCTGAACCGCCTTGCCGGACCGGTGTCGCTCAGGCTATCCTATGAGGCCGGCCTGCATTCACCCGACATTTTCCGGCAGGCCACAGCGGCGGGAGAAATACTTTGCGCGGCATGTCATCGGGAAAATCGGGATTCGCCAACAGTCTGGTGCTACGCATCGGACTGTTGATTCTCGCCGCACTGGCCGCCTTCACCATCGCCATCGTCCAGTTGATCGGCGAGCCGACCGTCTATCGCCTGGCCGAAGGTCAATTGCGGCTTGCCTCGGAACAACTCGAAGGCCGCTATACGCGGCTACTCGACAACGTCGAGAGGACCCTGCGCAGCGGCCAGGCCTGGAGCGCCGCCAGCGAGATCGACCATAGCCAGTTACTGCGCTTCAACGAATTCTTCTTTCCCGTCCTGGCGCACCAAAACGAGATCAACGCGGTTCTCTTCGCCCACGAATCGGGGCGCGAGTTCTACCTGCTGCTCGACGGCCAGGGCGGCTGGACCAATCGCATCAGCAATCCAGACGCCTGGGGCAAGCAGACTTATTGGATCCACTGGAATTCAGCGCGGGAAATCGTCTCGGTTGAAGTCCGCGAGCGCGATTACGATCCCCGCCAGCGGCCGTGGTTCAAGGGCGCCATGGCCCACGCGGGCGCCCCGGCGGTGTACTGGACCGAACCCTACATCTTCTTCACCCTCCAGGAACCCGGCGTCACCGCGGCGATGCGCTACCAGGGGGCCGACGGCTCAAGCTATGTGTTGGCTCACGATGTCCGCCTCAGCGATATCGCCGGATTCACCACCCAGCTCAGCATCGGCCACCACGGCCACGGCGCGCTGCTGCTCGACGATGGCCGCCTGATCGCGCCGCCGGGCGGCGCCCGCTTCGCTACCCCCGAGGCACTCAAAGAGGCTCTGCTCAAGCAGCCGGACGAACTCGGCCTGCCCGAGTTGGCCGAAGCCTATCGCTTGTGGCAGGCCGAGGCGGCGCCCGTGCGCCACCTGCATGCCTTCGCCCGCCCGGAGGGCACCTGGTTGAGCCTGTTTACCCGCAGCACTGACCGCCGCACCGGCGTCTGGCTCGGCGTCGTCGCTCCGCTCGCCGATTTCGTGCCGATCAATCGTAGCGATCTGCTCGTCCTCGGCCTGCTGTTGCTGCTCGCATTAGCCCTCGGCGTCGTCGTCGCGATCCGCATCGCCCACCGTTTCGGCCAGCCGCTGGCGGCACTGACCGCCGAGAGCCAGCGCATCGGCCGCCTCGAACTGGAGCAGCCGGTCGGCACCGCCGCTCCCTGGCGCGAGGTCGCGCAATTGGCCGATGGCCTGGAAACCATGCGCCAGCGGCTGCTGCAATCGCGTCAGGCGATGCAACAGGCGGCGGCCGAACTGGAGCAGACGGTTGCCCAGCGTACCCAGGAATTGCGCCAGAGCCAGGACAGCCTGCAAAAGCGTGAAGCCTTCTTCCACGCCATCTTCGACAACGCCGCCGTCGGCATCGTCAGCCTCACCCCGGATCAGCGACCGAACGAAGTCAACCCGGCCTTTGCTGCCTTCCTCGATCAATCGCTGGCGGCCCTGGGGGAACAATCCGGCCTCGGCCTGACACCACCCGAGGCGAGCCGCTTGCAGCAGACGCTGAACGAGATCGCCAGCGGCGAACGCACCTGCCTGCGCAGCGAATTCGAATTCATCGACCGCCACGGCGCGACGCGCTGGGGCGACGTCCAGGTCGTCGCCGTGCCGGATGCTGCCGGCGCCGTCGACCACCTGCTGCTGACCGTACTCGACATTACCAACCGGCGCCAGATCGAGGCCGAACTGATCCGCCAGTCCGCCTTCCAGAACGCCCTGCTCGACACCATTCCCAATCCCATCTTCTACAAGGGGGCGAATACCTGCTTTGTTGGTTGCAACAAAGCTTATGAGGAATTTTTCGGCATCGACCGCAGCCAGATCATCGGCCGCCGCGTGCTCGAGCTCGACTACCTGCCGGAAGCCGACCGCCTCGCCTTCCAGGCCGAGGGCGAAGCGATCATTGCCAGCGGCGGTCGCCTCGTCCACGAGAAGGCGATGCGCCGCGCCGACGGCAGCTTGCGCGACACCCTCTACGCGGTGAGTACCTTCCACGCCGCGGACGGCGCGCCGGGCGGCTTGATTGGCGTCATCGTCGACATCACCGCCCAGAAGGACGCCGAGCGCGAGGCCGATCGGGCGCGCGCCGTGGCCGAGACGGCGGCAGCGGCCAAGGCCGCTTTCCTGGCCAACATGAGTCACGAAATCCGCACGCCGATGAACGCCATCATCGGCATGACCTATCTGGCCCAGCAGACCGAACTGACAGCGCGCCAGCACAACTATCTGAGCAAGGTCGAAGCAGCAGCCAAGGGGTTGCTCGGCATCATCAACGACATCCTCGATCTATCGAAGATCGAGGCCGGCATGATGCACGTCGAGCAGGTGCCATTCAGCCTCGAGGCCAGCCTGCGCGACCTGGCCGCCCTGAGCAGCCTGAGAGCCCGCGAGCACGACCTCGAACTGTTGTTCGACTTGGCCCCGGACGTGCCCGACCGGCTGGTCGGCGATCCGCTGCGCTTGGGCCAAGTACTGACCAACCTGGTCGGCAACGCCATCAAATTCACCGAACGCGGCGACATCACAGTCAGCGTGACCCTGGACGACCGCTGGGCCGATGGCGTCCGACTGCGCTTTGCCGTGCGCGACACCGGCATCGGCATGACCGCCGAACAAGTGGCCGGTATTTTCACCGCCTTCAACCAAGCCGACAGTTCGACCACCCGCAAGTACGGCGGTACCGGCCTCGGCCTGTCGATCTGCCAGCGCATCGTCCGCCTGCTCGGCGGCGAAATCGGCGTCGGCAGCGAACCCGGCATCGGCAGTTGCTTCACTTTCGAACTGCCGTTTGGCCTGGCCGACGAGGTGCCGGCCTCCAGCACCAGCCTGCCCGCGTCATTGCGGGCCTTGGTCGTCGACGACAGCGCCGGCGCCCGCGAAGTCTTCGCCCACATGCTCGGCAGCCTGGACATCGAGAGCCAGGACGCCGCCAGCGGCGCCCAGGCCCTGCAGCAGATCACCGCCGCCCGCTTGGCCGGGCGCCCCTTCCGCCTGCTGCTGCTGGACTGGAAGATGCCGGGCATGGACGGTGTCGATGTGCTGGCGGCGCTACGCCACAGCGACAGCAAGCCACCAGCGGTGATCATGACCACCGCCTACGACCACGACGAATTGCTGGTCGCCCTCGGCGACCTGACCGTCGACGCCATCCTCGACAAGCCAGCCACGGCCTCGTCGTTGCTCGACAGCATCATGGCCGCCCTGCACCATGCCGCGCCCGCCGAACACGGCCCGGATGCCAGCCAAACACCACGCTTCGCCGGACAGCGCGTGCTGCTGGTCGAGGACAACGAGGTCAATCGCGAACTGGCCGAGGAAATTCTGGTCGGCATCGGCTTGCAAGTCAGTACCGCCGAGCACGGCGAGCAAGCCCTGGCCCGACTGCGCCAGGAGGACTTCGATCTGGTCCTGATGGATTGCCAGATGCCGGTGATGGACGGCTACGAGGCAACCCGGCACATCCGCGGCGAACTCGGCCGCCATGCCCTGCCGATCGTGGCGATGACCGCCAACGCGCTGTCCGGCGACCGCGAGCGCTGCCTGGCGGCGGGCATGAACGACCACATCGCCAAGCCGATCGACATCGCCGTCCTGCACGCGACACTGGCCCACTGGCTGGGCAGCGACGCGCCAGCAAGGGCCATGCCCGAGACAACGGTGGTGGATGAGCCGGACGCCACGCTCAATCTCGCCGGCGTACTGGCCCGCCTCGGGCACAATCGCGCGCTCTACGCCCGTCTGGCCGCCCGTTTCCGCGACACCCAGAGCGATGTTGTCAATCGTCTGGAGAGCGCCCTGGCCGCCGGCGACGCTGCGACTGCCCAGTTGATCGCCCACACCTTGCGCGGCCTGGCCGGCAATCTCGGCGCCAACCGCCTGGCCAGCCAAGCCGGCGCGCTGGAAAACCGGCTCAAGGAAACGCCGAACGCCGCCATCCCGAACGATCTGCTGGCGGCTATGACCGAGGAACTACAGGCGGTGCTCGCGGCAATCGCCGACCACGCCACGCCGGCCCAAGCCGCCGCCGCGTCCGCGCCGCCACTGGATCCGGCAGCCCTGCGCACGGCCCTGGAACATCTACGCGAGCTGATCGAAGCTTCCGATGCCGCTTCCCTCCGCGAATTTGCCGCCATCGCCGACAACCTACGGCAGAGCACCGATCCGGACCAGGTCGACGAACTGGCGCGCTTGATCGACCAATACGAATTCGAAGCAGCCGCCGCCATCCTCGATACGCTGATCGGCCACGTCGCCGGTCTGTGAGCGGAGAAGCCATGTCCTCCCTGCTGCCCAAGCAAAGCATCCTGGTCGTCGACGACGTCCCGGAAAACATCGACCTGCTCAGCGAAACCCTCGTCGACGACTACCGGGTCCGCGTCACCACCTCCGGCGAGAAGGCGCTGCAAATCGTCTATTCCGACGAACCGCCCGACCTGATCCTGCTCGACATCATGATGCCCGGCCTCTCGGGCCTGGAAATCTGCCGCCGCCTCAAGGCCAACCCGGACCGCCGGCACATCCCGATCATCTTCGTCACCGCCATGAGCACCATCGCCGACGAAGAGCGCGGCCTGGCCATCGGCGCCGTCGATTACATCACCAAACCGATCAGCCCGCCCATCGTCAAAGCCCGGGTGCGCACCCACCTCGCCCTCTACGACCAAGCACGCGAACTGGAGCGCATGGTCCGCCAGCGCACAGCCGAACTGCTCACCACCCGCCAACAGATCATCCGCCGCCTCGGCCGTGCCGCCGAATTCAAGGACAACGAGACCGGCAACCACGTCCTGCGCATGAGCCACTATGTCCGACTGATCGCCGAAGCGCATGGCCTCGGCCAGGAAACCACGGACATCATCGCCAGCACCGCGCTGATGCACGACATCGGCAAAATCGGCATTCCCGACGCCATCCTGCTCAAGCCCGGCCCGCTCGACGCCGAAGAATGGCAAGTCATGCGCCAACACCCGCTGATGGGCGCCAAGATTATCGGCAAGCATGACAGCGAACTGCTCGAAACAGCGCGCGTCATCGCCCTCAACCACCACGAGAGATGGAACGGCAGCGGCTATCCGCGCGGCCTCAAGGGCACCGACATCCCGCTCGAAGGGCGCATCGTCGCCATCGCCGACGTCTTCGATGCGCTGGTTTCGGTGCGCCCCTACAAGCCGGCATATCCCCTTGACGAAGCGCTGCGCATCCTCAAGCACGAAAATGGCCGGCATTTCGATCCGCAACTGCTGCAAGCCTTCCACAAGGCGCTGCCGGACATCCTGCACATCCGCGACATCTACGCCGACGAAAACGGCGCGCTGACCGACCTCGAATTCCGGCTCCAGGAAATCTACGAGCACCGCGAAATCCCGGAAGGCCACCCCGGCGGGCTAATCCACCCGAAACGTGACAATTGAGACGGCGATGACCGAGGAGGGCACCCCGTCCCCACTTGACGCCACAGCGCTGGCCCGCGCCGCCGCTTGGTTGCGCAGCGCCGATGCCCTGCTGGTCTGCGCCGGCGCCGGCATGGGAGTCGATTCCGGACTGCCCGACTTTCGCGGCACGGCGGGCTTCTGGCGGCACTACCCGGCGCTCGGCCGCGCCCGCATCCCGTTCGAGTCGATCGCCAATCCCGCCGCCTTCGCCCACGACCCGGCGCTGGCCTGGGGCTTCTACGGCCACCGCCTAGAACGCTACCGGCACACCCCGCCGCACGCCGGCTTCGCCCTGCTGCGCGAAATCGCCGCACCGCTGCGGCACGGCCTGCGTGTATTCACCAGCAATGTCGACGGCCAATTCCAGAAAGCCGGCTTCGCGCCCGAGCAAATCTACGAGATTCACGGCTCCATCCACCACCTGCAATGCACCCAGCCTTGCCGGGAAGCCATCTGGCCGGCCGACGACTTCCATCCAGATGTCGACGTCGAACACTGCCAATTGTGCAACGCCATCCCGACCTGCCCCCACTGCGGCGCCGTGGCACGGCCCAACATCCTGATGTTCAATGACTGGCACTGGGTCGAGCGGCGCAGCGAACAGCAGCGCCAACGTCTGGACGACTGGCTGGCCGGCGTCGACCGCCTGGTCTGCATCGAAATCGGCGCCGGCACCGCCATCCCCAGCGTGCGCCGTTTTTCCGAGCAATGCGGCGGCCGACTGATCCGCATCAACCCCGCCGCCCCCGAAGTACCCGACCTGACCCGCGCCCTTGGCCTAGCCTGCGGCGGCCTGGCCGGCCTCACCGCGCTACGCGCCGCTCTGACTGGCTGAAACTACTGGCTATTCCGGCGAGCGCGAATCAAGGCAAAGCGTCACCGGCCCATCGTTGACCAAGGCAATCCGCATATCGGCCCCAAACACTCCGGTCGGTACCGGCTTACCCAGCCCGGCCGAAAGCCGCTCGACGAAACGCTCGAACAGCGGTCGCGACAACTCGCCCGGTACCGCCCGACTCCACGACGGCCGGTTGCCCTTTTTCGCCGAGGCAAACAGTGTGAATTGTGAAATGGCCAGGATATCGCCACCGACATCGCGCACGCTACGGTTCATCACCCCGTCGGCGTCGGCGAACAGGCGCAAGCGCACCAACTTGCCGGCCATCCAGTCAAGATCTACATCGCCATCGACAGCCTCGAACCCAGCCAGCACCAGTAACCCCCTGCCAATCCGACCAACCTCCCGGTTCTCCACCGACACCGCTGCTTCGTTGACCCGCTGTACTACTACTCGCATTGTTTTTCTCTCTGTATCGGACCGGATAGCCGGACAAGTTGAGCAAGTTTTGCTGGGTCACAATACATCTGCGATGTTTCTTGTCCGTTGTAGGCCATGATTACCTTATTTACGCATCTTGGGGACCACCCATTTGGCGGTCGAACGACTGCCGAACCAACCCCATGACGTAAGGCAAGTCTTCCTTGGTGGCAAGTCCTACTTCAACATCGCCGTTGCCCCAGCGGCCAAGATTAGTTACGTCGAGACAAATCCCCCTAGGATCGTCAATCTCATGGAAGGGCATATTGATGGCAAGACGCAAACGCTTTGCCTGAGGGACGACGTCGACGAAGTTTGTTTCTGCCTTGTAGGCAACGTACAGCTTCAAGAATTCTTCGGTGACACAGGGATCAAGCGCCAGGACAGCTTCACGGAATAGATCAAACAACTCCCGCATCAAGCCAGAGGCGAGGAACGAGTGATCGCTGATGCTGTACTGCTGCCCCGTTTTGGCTGCTGCCGGTCGATAAGCGTCAAATACATCGGGCGGCAACTGTGGCGATGCCCATACCTTCGTCGCTTCAAGTGCCAACCTGTCAGCACGCATTTTGATGGCATCCTCATTCCAAGCCTCAACTTTCCCAAGGCCAAAATTGAGCTTTAGTGGGCTATGTGCGAACCCGATCAGGTTACCGTCTTTGTCGACGACTTGATCGCGTTTATAGGCGAATGGGAAATCTCGGTACTCGCTGTTGTATCCGGTCAGCGTGAGATTCCCCAAGGTATGTAGCCAAGTTTGCTGGATATGTTGCCACTCTAGGCCTAGCTCCGCTTGCCATTCCTTCGACAACGATTCATTTTGCGGAAGAATGTGCTCGATGGTGTAGTTTTCAACATCAATACGCTCTTTCTTGCCGTGGTTCTCCAAACGGCGCAGCCAATAGCTACGGCTGCGGAAGTTGTAAAGGTCTCGCAACTTGATATCACGCTGAAACTCCTCGTCATTGGGGAAGCGTCGGTAGGACGGCATCAAGAGGAATGCGGCCTTGACACTTTCGAGGTAGCGGTCCTTTTTCAGGGTTCGCGACAGGCCTGCAAACGTTTTGTTCATTGAATTGGTGGGAATCGCACAAATGGCCCGTCGGAAAACGTAGCTCTCCACCATTCTGACGATCTGCACCAATTCGTCGGCGCTAAGACGATCATGCTTGTAATCGTTGTAGGCATCGAGCAGGAAGGGGTAGGAAACCTCTACCTTCAACTCGCGGAGGTCATGGAATGCTTGCTTCAACGACGAGTCAGATTCCGAGCCAAGCGCGATGGCACAATAGTAGTTCGCATACGCGTGAATATCGGCGACGAGATCCCGAGTATCGCCCGATCGTGCGTAGGCCTTGAACGCGGTATAAACCTCGCGCACATTGGGTATTTCGCCCATCTTCGCCGTCAGGTAGTGGCGCATGAATGCATCGAAATGAACGGCGTAGGCCGCCTGCCCGAATCCCTTCTCCATCGGACGCCAGTAACTTTTGTACAGCTCGGTCTGAAGCTTCGGCTCCAACCCCATGAGGATGAAGTTGCGGATAAGATCGGCTTGACTCAACTCAAGGCCAGTTGAGTTCATGCTCTCGAAAATTAACTGCGGGTTGTCTTGCGAGCGGTCGAGTGAAACATCAACAATGACCAACTTGGCGAGGCCTTGGCATATAGCCTCTAGCTCATTTTCATGCTGCCCAATCAACTGCTGGAACAGCGCGTAGTTCTCGTTAATCCGTGTGCTGCTTTCGGCAGGTATAGGCGAGCCTCGAAGAATCGCCAACAATGTTTCCTTGTCGGTTTCAGACAGTAGCAGCTTGAAATGGCGTGCACCTTCTTCGTCGGGATTCAAGAGGTAATAGTTGCGAAGTTTCTTCGCAGAGAAAGTCTCCAACAGTTCAGCGATACCCTTGTTTTCAAAGTGTTTGGCAAGAGCAGCAATAAGGAGCGTCGACGTAGTCAACCGCTGCTGCCCGTCGATGACCAACAACGCTTCCTGCTGGACGACGTTCGATAAGCCGCGTTCGACATAGACAATTGAACCGATGAAATGCGCAACCACATTCTCGTGGCGACCGGCACGCAACAGGTCTGCCCAAAGCTGCCGACATTGTTCTTCGGTCCACGAGTAATTGCGCTGATAGATCGGGATGACGAACTGGGGCGATTTCTTTAGAAATTTAAGCAAATTTGCTTCTGTAGCTTTCACATATCCCCCAGGCGGCTATTTTTTTGAACAATTATGCGAGATGGTACTATGGCTTGATCCTTCTGTCCCCGGTGGTCTTCTGAGCCAGTGATATGGGCTTGCCAGATCGGGAATGCCACCCGAGGCGATTCCTCCCCGACGCAGGTAACTATCCGCTTTGCTGACCGCAAAATGCGGAGCCTCATATGGTTGGATTGGCTGAAATGCTGCTTGTTGCCCCCGGCATGGCGCCGGATATCGGCCTTTGCTGATGTTCGTTAGTCAGTCCGTATCGGTCAACAATGGGCTGTCTAGAACATTGGTAGTTGGGGGAACTGGAGTACTCTACGATCATGAATGACACCGGTAGCACGAATCAACGTCCACGGCGAGAGTGGCATGGTGCACATCAACCTTGGGACTACCGTCCCCAAGCGTTTCGCTGGATAGGCGAACAGATCGTGGGTATCAATTTTTTGCCCCTCGCTAAGGAGATGCGAGCTTGGCTGATGCAACGTGGGTCGCTTTCAATTGCGTCAACAACTGACCTACACGCAAGAGGCAGTTACACCAATCCTTATACATTCAGCGGGGTGTCGCTTACGCTGATAATGGGCAGAATTGTTAATGCCTTTCACGACTACGCCACCATGCAAACACCGGACCATGACGAGGTGGATGCGGAGATAGAGCGGCTCCGTTTATACAACGAAGTAGTTCTGTACGCAGCAAGGATATGTGAAGTCGCGATCAAGCAATTGCTCTACTGTACTCAATTCCCTGAGGCACAGTACAAGCGTATGGCGCTTGGCGCTTTGCTTGAGTCCCAGTGCCCAAGCTGCAAAAGGCAGAACGGGAAGGAACCTCACTCTGTCTCGATGGTTGGCTCTTTAGCATACCCATTTCGCTTGTGCCTTGAGTTCGACTATTGCACTATGGATCACATAGATTTAGTGAACAAGCTAAGGAACTCACAGGCAGCACACTCGGAAATTCAGATGCTGAATATCCGGTCTGTGGAGGATTCCAAAACACAACTCTTGAATGACTGTGATGAAGTACTAACGGGGTTTCTGCACATGCTATCGCATTTGGAGAAGCTTGAAGAAAGAATGCTTGATGATCTTGCAGAGAAGAGCGAAGCCATTGTTCTGTTGAAATTGAATGGCCTTCCGGCAGAAGATTGCAATTTCAAATTAACTCCGGGAGAGCGTTTTGTATACGAATCTAAGATAATTCGTCCAAGAAACTAGCCACCGATGGCGCCATGTATTGACCCGCAGAACCTGCTCAACTCATTCTGTGTCACCCGACAATAGCCTCTAAATATCAATCCGCGCATTCAGCGCATTGGTTTCGATGAAGGCGCGGCGGGGTTCGACCAGTTCACCCATCAGCGTGGTGAAAATTTCATCGGCGGCGATGGCATCGTCGATCTGCACGCGTAGCAGGCGGCGGACTTTGGGGTCCATCGTGGTTTCCCACAACTGCTCCGGGTTCATTTCGCCGAGGCCCTTGTAGCGCTGTTTGCTGATGCCGCGCTCGACTTCGTTGAGTAGCCACTTCATGGCGTCGCCGAAGTTGGCGACGGCCTGCTTCTTCTCGCCACGGGCCATGACGGCGCCGGGGCCGAACAGGTCGGCTAGGGTTTCGGCTGTACGCTTCAATTGCATGAAATCGCCGGAGAGCAACAAATCCTCGTCGATCAGACCAACCTTGAGGTTGCCGTGGTGCATGCGCTCGACGCGCAGAATCCAGCGTTCCTGGATGTCGTCGAATTTGGCGAGGATGCGCGTGCCGTGGTTGACGTAGGTAGCAATCAGTTCAGCACTGGCGCAGGCGGCGGCTTCGCTCGACAGATCGAGGGCAAGGTTGTGGCGGACAACGGCCTGCAACACATCCGGGTTGATCAGGTGCGACAGGCGGTCGATGACGGCCTCGGTGGCCAGCCAGTTACGCGCCAGGGCTTCCAGTGCCGGGCCGCTGATTTGCTCGGCGTCGGCGCGCGGCGTCAGCGCGGCTTCGCTTAGCGCCATGTTGAGTAGGAACTGGTTGTATTCCTGGTCGTCCTTCAGATAGCGCTCGGTCTTGCCATGCTTGACCTTGTACAGCGGCGGCTGGGCGATGTAGACGTAGCCGCGCTCGATCAGTTGTGGCATCTGGCGGTAAAGCAGCGTCAGCAGCAGCGTGCGGATGTGAGCGCCGTCGACGTCGGCATCGGTCATGATGATGATGCGGTGATAGCGGAGTTTCTCGACGTTGAAATCGTCCTTGCCGATGCCGGTGCCGAGGGCGGTAATCAACGTGACGATCTGCTCGGAGGAAATCAGCTTGTCGAAGCGGGCTTTCTCGACGTTGAGCACCTTTCCGCGTAGCGGCAAGATCGCCTGGAACTTGCGGTCGCGGCCCTGCTTGGCCGAGCCACCGGCGGAATCGCCCTCGACAATGTAGATTTCCGACAGCGCCGGGTCTTTTTCCTGGCAGTCGGCCAGCTTGCCGGGCAGGCCGACGCCGTCGAGCACGCCCTTGCGCCGCGTCATTTCCCGCGCTTTGCGGGCCGCCTCGCGGGCCCGCGAGGCTTCGACGATCTTGCCGCAGATGACTTTGGCGTCGGCCGGGCGTTCGAGCAGGAAGTCGGCAAGCTTCTGCGCCACGACTTCCTCGACAGCCGGCCGCGCTTCGGAAGAGACCAGCTTCATCTTGGTCTGCGAGGCGAATTTCGGGTCGGGCATCTTGATCGACAGCACGCAAGCCAGACCTTCGCGCATATCGTCGCCGGAGATATCGACCTTGGCCTTCTTGGCGATCTCGTTCTCGTCGATGTATTTGTTGATGACCCGGGTCATCGCCGCGCGCAGGCCGGTCAGGTGGGTACCGCCGTCGGATTGCGGGATGTTGTTGGTGAAGCAGAGCACTTGTTCCTGGTAGGAATCGTTCCACTGCATCGCCACCTCGACGCCGATGATGGCGCCATCGGCTGTCTTGGCCTCGCCGGCCGAGTAGAAGATGTTGGAGTGCAGGACGCTCTTGGTGCGGTTGATGTACTCGACGAAACTCTGCACGCCGCCGGCGAAGGCAAACAGTTCCTCCTTGCCGGAACGTTGATCGACCAGCTTGATCGACACGCCGTTATTGAGGAAGGACAGTTCACGCAGGCGTTTAGCCAGAATTTCGTAATGGAACTCGACATGACCGAAGATTTCCTCATCGGCGAGGAAATGCACTTCGGTACCGCGCTTCTCGGTGTCGCCGGTGATCTTCAGCGGCGAGATTTCGACGCCGTCGCGGATCTCGATGGCGCGATCGACCGGCACGCCACGACAGAATTCCATGAAGTGTTTCTTGCCATTGCGGCGGATGGTCAGGCGCAGCCACTTGGACAGCGCATTGACACAGGAAACGCCAACGCCGTGCAGGCCGCCGGAAACCTTGTAGGAATTCTGGTTGAACTTACCGCCAGCGTGCAGTTCGGTCAGCGCGATTTCGGCAGCCGAGCGCTTAGGCTCGTGCTTGTCGTCCATCTTGACGCCGGTCGGAATGCCGCGGCCGTTGTCGATGACCGAAATCGAGTTGTCAGGATGAATGGTGACGATGATGTCGTCGCAATGCCCGGCCAGCGCCTCGTCGATCGAGTTGTCGACAACTTCGAAGACCAGGTGGTGCAAGCCGGTCCCATCCGAGGTATCACCGATGTACATACCGGGACGTTTGCGCACGGCCTCCAGGCCTTCGAGGATCTGGATACTGGATTCGCCGTAGGCCGGCGCGGCGCCTTGTGCGCTGTTCTCTTCGCTCATTGATTATGTTCCACGTGAAACAGGCCCGCCCGGCGGACGGCCCTCTGATCAACCAGAAAATATGATGTCATTCAAATACGCATCGGCATGATGACGTACTTGAAGCGGTCATTGCCCGGCACCGTGATCAGGGCACTGGAACTGGCATCGTTGAAACTCCACTGCACTTCATCGGTATGGACGTTGTTCAGTACGTCGAGTAGGTAGCCAACGTTAAAGCCGACATCAATGGCCTCACCGCTGTAATCGACCTCGATTTCTTCCTGCGCCTCTTCCTGCTCGGCGTTGGCGGCAATCAACTTGAGGCTATTGTCGCCGAGTACCACGCGAATACCCCGGAATTTCTCATTGGTCAGAATGGCGGCACGCTGCATGGCCTGCATCAACGTCTGACGGGCCATCGTCATGTGATTGCGCAAAGCTGCCGGCACCACCCGCTCGTAATCCGGGAACTTGCCATCGATCAGCTTGGAGACCAGCACCACCGAACCGAAAGCGAAACGCACCTGATTCGGGGCCAACGTGATATTCAACGGCTCGTCGCTGTCGACCAGCAGGCGGTTCAATTCAAGCACGGTCTTGCGCGGCAGGATCAGTTCCTGGCGCGGCAGCTCGGTATCAATGGCGACGCTGGCATAGGCCAGGCGATGGCCGTCGGTGGCGACGGCGCGCAATTCCTTGCCCTCGACCAGCAATAGCAAGCCATTGAGGTAATAGCGGACATCCTGGGCGGCCATGCTGTACTGGGTCTTGCCCAGCAACTGGCGGAAGTCCTTTTGCGTCATCTGAAACTGCTGGGTATCGCCCTCGGTCAGCGTCATTCGTGGGAAATCGTCAGCCGGTAGAGTCTGTAGGCTAAAGCGGCTCTTTCCCGCGCGAACCTGGAGACGTCTGTCTTCGAGCAGCAAGCTGATTTCAGCAGTGTCCGGCAGCGAGCGCAGGATTTCCTGCAACTTGCGGGCGCCGACAGTTACAGCGCCATCTCCATCGCCGGTTGCGCCCTCGGTCACGGTGGTGATCTGGATCTCGATATCAGTCGCCAGCAGCGTCAGCCGCTCGCCCTTCTTTTCCAGCAGCACATTGGACAGGATCGGCAGCGTGTGACGCCGTTCGACGATTCCCGACACGGACTGTAGCGGGGCGAGGAGCGTGTCTCTTTGGCTTTTAATAAGAACCATAAGTTAACTTCCTTTGTAAACTATATCGAGAACAATTCTGTGGATAACATGAAATAATTAATTATTTTCAGTTAGTTACGATCAAATTTTGGCTCTGGGAAAGCCTCTGAATGGGCTGTGGATCAAATCTGGACAATTTTCCCACAAAGGACAAAAGCGCGTTCGCTCCACAAAACGCGGACAGCTTGTCCACAGACTTGTCGACAGCGTTCATCCCTTGAGCACCTGCAACAATACGTGGAGATCGTGGTTCAGCTCGTTTTCCTTCAGGCGCAGCGAATCGATGGTCTTTACCGCGTGGATGACCGTGGTGTGGTCGCGGCCGCCGAAGGCCTCGCCGATTTCCGGGAAGCTGTGCGAGGTGACTTCACGGCACAGCCACATGGCCAGTTGCCGTGGCCGGGCGATGGCGCGCGTGCGCTTTTTGGAGAACAGGTCGGCAACCTTGATCTTGTAATAGTCGGCGACTGTCTTCTGGATATTGTCGATGCCGACATTGCGTACCGAACCGATCAGATCCTTCAATGCTTCCTTGGCCAGATCGAGCGCGATCACGCGGCCGTGGAAGGAGGAATAAGCCAAGACTTTCTTCAGCGCCCCTTCCAGTTCGCGGACATTGGAGCGCAGGTGCTTGGCAATGAAAAAGGCAACTTCGTCGTCGAGGCGGATGCCTTCGGCTTCGGCTTTTTTCTGCAGGATGGCGACGCGCATTTCCAGCTCGGGCGGCTCGATCTGCACCGTCAGGCCCCAGTCGAAGCGGGTTACCAGACGATCGTCGAGACCATTGATGTCCTTCGGATAGGTGTCGCAGGTGATGATGATCTGTTTGCGGGCTTCAATCAGCGCGTTGAACAGGAAAAAGAATTCTTCCTGCGAGCGGTTCTTGCCGTTGAAGAACTGCACGTCGTCGAGCAATAGCACGTCGAGCGAACGGTAGACGCGCTTGAAGCTGTCGAAGGATTTTTGCTGGTAGGCGCGCACCACGTCCGAGTAGTAATCCTCGGCATGGACGTAGCGCACCACCTTGTCCGGATTCTCGCCGACGATGGTGTTGCCGATGGCGTGGATCAGGTGAGTCTTGCCGAGGCCGGCGCCGCCGTAGATGAACAGCGGGTTATAGGCGCCGCCCGGATTATTGGCGACCTGGATGGCGGCAGCGCGCGCCAAGTCGTTGGCCTTGCCGACTACCAGGTTATCGAAAGTGAAGGTTGGGAATAGTCGCGACTTCTCGTAGCCGCTGTTGCGGCTGCGCGCTTTCTCTTCGCTCCTGGCGGGCTTGACCGTCTTGGCCGGCGCTTCGGGCGGCGCCGTATTGTCGGCGGCCTCGCTGCGGGCCGGCGGGCTGGCGCGGCCGTTGCCGATGACCAGGGCGATGTTGACCGGCGCCGGGAAGAAGCTGCGTGAGTAGTCTTCAATGCGCGCCAGATAGCGATCGCGTACCCACTTGAGGATGAAGCTGTTGGGCGCGACCAGGCGCAACCCGTCCTCCGTGGCGCTGCTCTCGCCTTCGAGGCGCAGCGGCTTGATCCAGGTATTGAACTGCTGTGCAGGCAGTTCCTGTTCAAAGCGTTGCAAACAGGATTCCCAGAAACCGGCCATTGACGACGACGCTCCTCCCCGCCGGAAAAAGCATGTCCAGCAGGCGTTTGTATTTATTTGATTTTAAAACTGTTTTAGTCGCTTTGCCGGCTTCTTCCGGCAGCTTGCGAAGGGACCGATTCTACTCTTCATGCGAAAAGTTATCCACAGCTATTGAAAATAATTGATCTTGACAGGCTGCCGGTTTACACGGTGTAATTGCGTGTTTTTCTTAGCACATCAAGGGATTACCAACATGAAACGCACGTATCAACCGTCGGTCGTGCGCCGCAAGCGCACTCATGGCTTCCTGGTTCGTATGCGTACCAAAGGTGGCCGGGCAGTGATCGCTGCTCGCCGCGCCAAGGGCCGCAAGCGTCTGGGCGTTTGACCCGGACGTTCGGCGAGGTGGATCAAAGCTTCGCCAGACGCTATCGCCTGACAAAAACGGATGAGTTTTCATCCGTTTTTGGTTTCAGAAAGGCTATTCGCGGCAAGCTGTTGATGCTGCATTACCAGCCGCGGGCTACCGGTGAAACCGATGCCCGGCTTGGCCTGGTGGTCGGCAAGAAGCTCCTGAAGCGGGCGGTTGACCGTAACCGCTGCAAGCGGGTGTTGCGCGAGCAGTTCCGCCAGCGTCGTGCCGAATTACCGGCCTGCGATCTGGTGGTTCGCCTGGCGGCGAAACCAGAAAAATCCGCGGGAAAGCTTGACGCCGGCCTCCTGGTCGAGGATTTTCTCGCCTTGCTGGCGAAACTGCGGCGCTTCGCAGGGCCGCGCGAAACAACATGAAATGCCTATTAATCGGCTTGATCCGCGTTTATCAGTATGCGATCAGCCCATTCTTGGGGCGGAGCTGCCGCTATGTTCCGAGTTGTTCGGAATATACGGCGGAGGCAGTAGGGAAGTACGGTGCCGTTAAAGGCAGCTGGTTGGGTGCGAAGCGCATCTGCCGCTGCCATCCTTGGCATCCGGGCGGGTACGATCCGGTACCCTGATTCGTTAAATGATTGATTGCATGGGCTGTTCATGGACACTCGTCGCCTGATCCTGGTTATCATCTTCACACTCTCCAGTTTCCTGCTGTGGGAAAACTGGCAGAAGTACAACCAGCCGAAACCGGCTGCCGAAGTCGCCGCCGCCGGCGCTCCGACGGCCGCCGCCAGTGGCGATGCGCCGCGCCCGAGCGCCGGCTTGCAAGCCGGCAGCGTGACTGCGCCGAGCACCAGCACGGCTCCAGCCAACACCGCCGAAACCTTCATTGTCACCACCGACCTGCTGGAAGCCACCATCTCGGCCCAGGGCGGCGACATCGTCCGCCTCGAACTGTTCAACTACAAGGAGAAGAACAATCAGGACAAGAATTTCGTCCTGTTCGACGCCCAGCACCAGTATTTCGCGCAAAGCGGCCTGATTGGCGACGGCCTGCCGACGCATCGCTCGACTTTCCGCCGTGTCGCCGGCCCGAACCTTCTGGCCGACGGCGCCGATACCTTGCAAGTTCGCCTTGAGGCCGACGGTCCGAATGGCGACAAGATTGCCAAGATTCTGACCTTCCACCGCGATTCCTACCTGATCGACGTCGCTTGGGAAGTCACCAACGCCGGCGAGCAGCCGATCGCGCCGCATGCTTATTTCCAGATTCAGCGCGACGGCGAAACGCCGGAAGGCGAGTCGAGAATGGTTATGACCTTTACTGGTCCGGCTGTTTATACCGAGGAACACAAGTACCAGAAGCTGAAGTTTGCCGATATCGCCGACAACAGTGCCAAGTTCGCCAAGACTGCCGACAGCGGCTGGGTGGCGATGGTCCAGCATTATTTTGTTGCTGCCTTGGTGCCGCCCGAAAAGACGGCGCGCGAGTTCTACGCGCGCAAGTTGGACGGTACCAACATCTACCAGGCCGGCTTGATCGTGCCGATGGCCGAGATCGCGCCTGGCGCTACCGCCACCACCTCTGTCGAACTGTTCGCCGGTCCGCAGGAGCAGGCAGCGCTCAAGCAAGTGGCGCCGGGCCTTCCTCTGGTCGTTGATTACGGTTGGCTGACGGTGATCGCCGCGCCGATTTTCTGGGCGCTGCAATTCATCCATGGCATCGTCGGCAACTGGGGCTGGGCCATTGTCATCCTGACCATCATCATCAAGCTCATTTTCTTCCCGCTGTCGGCCGCTTCCTACAAGTCGATGGCCAAGATGCGCGTGCTCACGCCGCGCCTGACGCAGCTCAAGGAACGCTACGGCGACGACAAGCAGCGCCTGAACCAGGAAATGATGAAGCTGTACCAGACCGAGAAGGTCAATCCGCTCGGCGGCTGCCTGCCGATCCTGATCCAGATTCCGGTCTTCATTGCTCTCTACTGGGTGCTGCTCGGCGCTGTCGAAATGCGCGGCGCGCCGTGGATTCTGTGGATACAGGATCTGGCCGCGCCCGATCCCTGGTTCATCCTGCCGATCATCATGATGGCCTCGATGTTTATCCAGATGAAGCTCAACCCGACGCCGCCGGATCCCATCCAGGCCAAGGTGATGATGGCCATGCCGCTGATCTTCGGCGTGATGTTCTTCTGGTTCCCGTCCGGCCTGGTGCTCTACTGGGTGGTGAACAACATCCTGTCGATCGCCCAGCAGTGGCAGATCACCCGCATGATCGACGCCGGTGGCAAGGCGGCCAACGACGCCAAAGCCTAAAGTGTGAACACCGACACCATCGCCGCCATCGCCACGGCGCCCGGCCGTGGCGGTGTCGGCGTTATTCGCATCTCGGGCAGCGCTTTGCTGCCCTTTGCTTTGGCGCTGTGCGGCAAGACGCCCAAGCCGCGCTACGCCACCCTGGCCGAATTCCGGGCTGCCGACGGCAGCGCCATCGACAGCGGCCTGCTGCTCTATTTCCCCAATCCGCATTCCTTCACCGGCGAGGACGTGCTTGAGTTGCAAGGTCATGGTGGCCCGGTCGTGCTGCAAATGCTGCTCGCCCGCTGCCTCGATCTCGGTGCGCGGCTGGCCGAGCCGGGCGAATTCAGCCGCCGCGCCTTCCTCAATGGCAAGATGGATCTGGCTCAGGCCGAGGCCGTCGCCGACCTCATCGACGCCGCTACCGCCAGCGCCGCCCGCTCCGCCGTGCGCTCGCTGCAAGGCGAGTTCTCGCGGGCCATCCACGGCCTGACCGAAGAACTGATCAACCTGCGCATGCTGGTCGAAGCCACGCTCGATTTTCCCGAGGAGGACATCGATTTCCTCAAAGCCGCCGACGCTTTCGGCCGGCTCGAACGCCTGCAATTCAAGCTGGCCGAAGTCTTCGACCGGGCTGGGCAGGGCCGCCTGTTGCAAGCCGGCCTGCATGTCGTCCTCGCCGGCCAGCCCAATGTCGGCAAATCCTCGCTGCTCAACCGCCTGGCCGGCGACGAACTGGCCATCGTCACTGCCATCGCCGGCACCACCCGCGATGCCCTGCGCTCGACCATCCAGATCGAAGGCATCCCGCTGCACATCATCGACACCGCAGGCCTGCGCGACACTGACGACGAAATCGAGCGCATCGGCATCGAAAGAAGCTGGCAGGAAATCGCCAGGGCCGGCGCGCTGCTGCTGCTGGTCGACGCCCGCAGTGGCATCACCGACGCCGACCGGGAAATCCTCGCCCGCCTGCCGGCCAAACTGCCGCGCATTACCGTTTACAACAAGATCGACCTCGCCGACCGCCAGCCGGAACGCCATGCCGAGCATGATGCCCACGGCGACGCCGTCGCCATTTCGCTATCGGCCAAAGCCAACCAGGGCATCGACCTGCTGCGCGCCGAACTGCTGCGCATCGCCGGTTGGCATCCGGCGGAAGACGTATTCATCGCCCGCGAGCGCCATTTGCGAGCGCTCACTACCGCCCAGGAACACATCGCCGCCGCTCGGGCCGTGGTCGAAGGCCCCTTACCGGCGCTGGAACTGTTCGCCGAGGAACTGCGCCTGGCTCAGCAGGCGCTGGGTGAAATCACCGGCGAATTCACCGCCGACGATCTGCTCGGTGTCATCTTCAGCCGGTTTTGCATCGGAAAATAACATCACTTCCGAGATAGTCCGGGATGCTCCACGAAACCCTTGAAGGTGGCTTTGGCTCGGATACCTACCCGACGGTTACGACACCATCAGCGAAACTATCTGTCTTCCGGTGTTGCCTGCCAGGATTCGGCAGTGGCGAGCAATTCGCCTTGCGCGCTGGGCGTTAACCTGTTCCAGGTCAGCAGCAACGCCGCCAGTCTATCGTCGCGGGCATAGAAATACGGGGCCGGCACGCCCAGCACATCGGCCAGCCGTTCGGCCGTGTTGAAATCGGGCAGATGCTTGCCGCGCTCATATTGGTTGACCCGGGCGCTAGCCGAATACTCGTCGATCTGCGCGAGCACGCCGAGTTGCATCTGCGTCAAACCCCGACGCAGCCGGGCAGCCTTCAGGCGCAAGGAGAACACCGGAACATCGAGCATGGATCGGCGGGGCAAAAACAAAGATACTCAGAGGTTCTTAGTTTTTGCTTGACGGCAAATTAAGGAATACTTAGGATGTGATTTGCATTCACCCAACGCCGCTGCTCTTCGTCATCCGCAGAGCAGCCGCGATTGTCATCAAGTTTTCTTTTGACATGCTCGGCGGTTCATGTTCGAGTCATGTCTTCGCCGTGAGCGGATGCTGGATAAAAACAGCTTTTAGGAGGGTGCAGTGGTGACAAAAAACATGTCGAATACGCCCCTTTTTGCGTGCCGGGCGCACCTGTCGAGTCCAGCGGACTAAGCATGAATGCCACCCGCCCTCTTGCCAACTACCTTGACCGCATATTTACTTCACATGCTCGTGAGTTGAAAATGCCGGCTTTCCATCTGGCACGGTTTGGCGGTGCGGATAAAGCCGCCCCAGATACTCGGCCTCAGCCTCTCGCACCAACTCAGCGGCAGATATTTCCAAGGCAATGCCCAATCCGATGAGCGTCGTAATCGTTGGTTGCCGGACGCCGCGCTCGATTCGGGACACGAATGTCCGATCGACGCCAGCCCGAAACGCAAGTTCTTCTTGCGATACCTGCAACCTTGTACGGTGGCGACGAAGAACGTCACCGAAGATCAGACCAACAGTAGGTAGTTGCGAATCCGCCATACAGCGAATGTCACGGTGGTGTAGCCTATGGGCAATGGCCTATAGGCACGTCTATAATGCTGATCGAATCGCAACAGAAGAACAGAAGGAAAGGCGAATGAACAGGGGCAACGACGGCCATTGGAGACAAGTCGGCCAGGAAAGACTTGGGACTGATTTTTGTAACCCATTGATTTCAAATAATCGGCGTCAACGCCGATTCGCAAAACCCGCTCATGGGCATGGCGCTTTCTTCTCTTGATGACCACCCGGTAAAGGAGATTTCCGCCATGTCCGAGGCCACGATCCAGAAAATCCCTCTCGACCTGCTTGTCTCCTCACCCTACAACGCCCGAAGATTCCGAACCGAAGCGCGCATACAAGAAATCGCCCAATCCCTCTCCGCGCATCAACAAAGAGAAGCCCTGCGGGTCTATCCCGGTGAAGGAGAAGCGCAAGGGAAATACCTGATCGTCTCCGGCGTCACCCGCTATCTGGCAGCCAAGACCCTGGGCTGGCCCACCCTGGACGCCATCGTCGATCCGGCACTCAACCCGCATGATCCCCTGACCCTGGTCAGCCTCAGCCGCATCTACAACAACACCGCACCAGAAACCGACATGGATCGCGCCGCGCTGGTCGCCGATCTGGAGGCACAAGGCTACGGCAAGCGCGAAATCATGCGGGCCATGGGCTTCAACACCCCGCGCAAGCTGCTCAAACTCAAGGCATTCAAGGAACTGCCGCCGGCCATCCTCGACATCGCCGCGCAAGACCCGGACAAGATATCCGCCGAATTCGCCGATCTCTTGAAGCATGCGGTCTCAACCCTCGGCGAAGACAAAGCCCTTTGGCTGACCGAGAAAACGGTATCGGAACATCTCTCCGTCAAAAAGCTCACGGAAAGCATTCAGAAAGAATGCCGAAAAATGAACAGCATGCCGGCCAAGGCAACGAAAGAGCGGGCCAGCCAGATTCACTATGGCCGAGCAAAGATTGGCAATCTCTGCGTCATCCGCTACCCGGGTTCCGACAAGAAGAAAGTCCGCATGGAAGTGAACCTCCCGGACAACCTCCCGGAAGATACCGCCGGAAACTTCTTTACCGAACTCGAAAACCTGGTTCAGCGGATGAAAGAACAATGGTGAGCAGAGCGTTGTTCCCTCTCGCTGGCCCGGAAAGACTCGGGAGTGATTTTTGTAAGCCATTGATTTCAAACATCGGCGTCAACGCCGATTGGCAAAAACCCGCTCCTGGGTGCGGCGCTTTCTTCTCCGGCTGTTGCCCCCACCCTAACCCTCCCCCGTCCCCGATGGGGACGGGGGAGGGAACGAGCACCTTCCCCCGCGTGCGGGGGAAGGCTGGGTTGGGGGGCGGCGGCGCTAGGAATTGTATGCACCTGAACCAAAACTGCTCTAGCGTGCTGAAAACCTTGAAACCGACAGTTAGAAAACCGTGATGGAGAAAAAAACAAAAGTAAACGAGCATCAACAGCCGCACAACATCCTGCTCGTCCACCCCAATTTCCCTGGCCAATTCCGCCACCTAGCCACCCACTGGGCGCAGCGTGAAGACCTGCGCATCGTCGGTCTGGGCGGCACCCGCTCGCCGGGTATTCCGGGTCTGAATCATCTGCGCTACCGGACACCCCACGGCAAACCCGGCGGCCATCCCTACCTGCGCCCCATGGAACACGCCGTGCGCGCCGGCCAGGCCACCGCCCGCGCCTATCTGCAACTCAAGCGCCAAGGTTTTATCCCCGACGTCGTCCTCGCCCACCCCGGCTGGGGCGACACGCTCTACCTGCGCGACGTCTTCCCGGACACCCGCCTCATCCACCTCTGCGAGTGGTACTACAACGCCTACGGCGCCGATGTCGGTTTCGACCCCGAATTCCCCGCGACGCTCAACAACCACGCCCGTATCCGTACCTGGAATGCCCTGCACGCCCTCAACCTGACCCTGTGCGACGAAAGCGTCTGTCCAACCGCCTGGCAACGCAGCGTGCATCCGCCGATCTTCCAGCCCCGAATCCACGTGCTGCACGAAGGCATCGATACCGAGCGCCTGGGCCCCGATCCGCAAGCGACCTTCACCCTGCCCAACGGCGCCCGGGTCAAAGCCGGCGATCCGGTCATCACCTACGTCGCCCGCAACCTCGAACCCTACCGGGGCATCCACAGCTTTCTGCGCGCCCTGGCCATCGCCCAGCGCCGGCACCCCAACTGCCAAGCCCTGATCGTCGGCGACGACGACGTCAGCTACGGCCAGCGCCCCCAGGACGCCGCCCACTGGCGGGAAAAACTCAGCCGCGACATCGCGCTCGACCCAAACCGCACCCACTTCCTCGGCAAACTGCCGTATGAGCGCTACCGGCGCGTCCTGCAAGTTTCCGCCGCGCACGTCTACCTCTCCTACCCCTTCGTGCTCTCTTGGTCGATGCTCGAAGCCATGGCCAGCGGCTGCCTGGTCATCGGCGCCGACACGACGCCGGTGCGCGAAGTAATCCGCCACGGCGAGAACGGCTGGCTGGTGGATTTCTTCGACTACCCAGGGATTGCCGAGCGCATTGTCGAGACCTTGAACGACCCGGCAACGCAACTCCCCCTGCGCCGGCTGGCCAGGCGCGACATCGCCGCCCGTTATTCACTGGCCCAAGGGCTGGCCGGCTACAACCGGCTGCTTGGCCTGGCAGTAAGCGCGATAGAAAGCCCGGCCCGAAATCATGAGCAATTTTTGTAACTCATTGATTTCAAACAATCGGCGTCAACGCCGATGCCAAAAACCGATCCTGGGCGCGGTGCTTTCTTTGCCGGCGGGTATTGGGCTTGTTCGGCTTCGCCGAATCCCGCTGCGCGGGACCAGCCTTCGGCTGTCCTGCGGCCTGCGGCCTTGTCGCTGTGCTCTACCCAAGCTACGCGGGCTGACCCCTTTTCGCCTTTTCGCACACTTTTCGCATAAGGCTTGGCGGGATTGAATGAAGGGATAAACAAACTCATGAAGATGAAGACCCAAGCCAGCATCCCCCAGGCGAGCAACGACCTGATCCTGAAGCCATGGCACGCGTACTGATCGCATGGGAAATGGGCGAGGCCTTCGGGCACCTCGCCCGCTGCCAGCAATTGGCCGAAGGCTTGCGCCAGCGCGGGCACGCGGTAACGCTGGCACTCAAGGATGTTCGGCTGCCGGCTGGACGCTATATCGGGCAAGCGTTCACAGTGCTGCCCGTGCCCATGACACCGCCGGGTATCGCGGTTCATAGGCCACCCGTAAACTATGCTGACGTGCTGAATGCCAGCGGTTTTGCCGATGCGCGGGATGTGGCGGCGCGGCTCAACGCCTGGAGAGGAATATTTACGCTGGCCCGACCCGATGTACTGGTTACCGACCACGCGCCGACGGCCATGCTGGCGGCGCATCTTTCGGGTATCCCTCATCTGGCGATTGGCAACGGCTTTGCGATTCCGCCCGCCGTTTCACCGTGGCCTTCGATTCGGCCTTGGGAGGCGATTTCCGAAGAAACCCTGAGCGCCGCCGAAGTACGGCTCAACCGGGTGACCGATGCGGCGCAAAAGGCGCTGGGACATGCGGCGACCGTACACCTGCGCGATATGTTCGGCGCGGCCGATATCCTGGATACGTTTGCCGAACTCGATCACTATGGCGAGCGTCCGGAGGGACGCTATGTCGGTCCCATCGTCTCGCTGCCCCAAGCCTTGCGTGTCGCTTGGCAGCACGGGGAGGCGCCAAAAATTTTGGCTTATCTGCGCCCCACGGTATCGGGGTTCGCCGCAATACTTCAGGCGCTGGCCCGACTGGATGCCGATGTGTTGTGTGTCGTTCCTGGGATGGACCCCGAGGCGGTGAAACGTGTTGCCACACGACGGTTGCGTATTGCGCTGGCGCCCGTCGATCTACCGCCATTGCTCGAACATGCCGATCTGGCAATTGGTTATGGCAATAGCGGGTTCTCGACCCAGGCGCTGCTGGCGGGCGTGCCTTTGGCGATGCGACCCCGGCATGTCGAGCAGATGTTCTTCGCACGACGCATCGAACTGCTGGGCGCAGGCAAGCTGCTTGACGGCCGGCTCGACGCCGACAGCGCCACCGCATCGTTGCGGGAACTGCTGGACAAGCCGCACTATCGACAGGCGGCCAATGCATTCCGGGATCGTTATCGCCAGTTCTCGCCCAAGCAGGCCATGGAACAAAGCCTGTCCCTCATTGCACAACAAGCACAACAAGAAGCTGTCTGCCATCTGTGCCCATATGCGCCATTTGGTACACGTTGTGTATCTGGCGTGTGCTAGGATGACGCGATACTACCGTTCTCCATCCCTCGAAAGGAATTCCCATGCCAAGCCATGCACACCAGCCTGAATCCAAACTGCACGCGGTCAATTTGCGGATGCGTACCGAGACTCGCTCGTTGATCGACCATGCCGCAATGATGCTCGGTCGTAGCCGTTCCGACTTCGTTATCGAGGCGGCCCGGCGAGCCGCGGAAGACGCCATCCTCGACCAGACCATCATCGAGGTAAGCCGTGAGCGGTACGAGCAGTTTCTCGAAATGCTCGACCGGCCGCCACAGCCCAACGCCAAGCTTCGCGCCACGATGCAGGCAAAACCGCTGTGGCAGCAGCCATGACGATACAGGCGCCGACATTGCTTGCCGAGCATCATGCCCTCGACGCCTTCGATTCGGGCGTTGTCTTGCTGGATGACTGGTTGAAACGGCGCGCTCGCGCCAATCAAGCCAGCGGCGCGAGCCGTACCTATGTCGTCGCTGAAGATGGCCGGGTGATCGCCTACTACGCGCTGGCATCGAGCAACATTGCCGTCCGTGAAGCCACCGGTCGCTTGCGGCGCAACATGCCGGAACATATTCCCGTCGTGACGCTGGCGCGGCTTGCGGTAGACCGACGTTTCCAGAAACGTGGCCTGGGCCGCGGCTTGGTTCAAGACGCGGCAAAGCGCGTGATGGCCGCCGCCGACATTATTGGCATACGCGGCATGATCGTTCACGCCATCCATGATGACGCCAGGCAGTTCTATCTTGAGATGGGCTTCTTGCCATCTCCGACCAGCGACATGACCCTGATGATTTCGCTGGCGGATCTGCAAGCCAGCATTTGATCCGGGGCGAGCATGGGCGTTGGGGTTCGCTTCCTTGACCGTGCGGGATAGAGACAACGTCCGAGAGGCTGCGATGATGAAAATTGAAGTGAAGACAAGCCCAATGGGCGCCATGGTGCCCATGGCAGAGCAAGGCGAGGATGCCTCGTTTTGTGGGAGTGATTTTTGTAAGCCATTGATTTTTAAAAATCGGCGTCAACGCCGATTTCAAAAACTGATCATGGCAAGCGACCGCGCTGTTCAAGTGCTTGCATTTTTCCCCTCGCTTGTCCCCCATCGCGGGGACGGGTGGCCGAAGGCCGGGAGAGGGCAAGCGGCGCATCCCTGCCAATCACGCGACATTCGGGTCAGCAGACTGTCGTTCCCTCTCGTTTCTCAGGAAAGACGCGGAAGTGACTTTTGTAACTCATTGATTTTATGGATCGGCGTCAACGCCGATGCCAAAAACCGCTCAAGGGCGGGGCGCTTTCTCCGCTGGCGGGTGTCGGGGTTGTTCGGCTTCGCCGAATCCCGCTGCGCGGGACCAGCCTTCGGCTGTCCTGCGGCCTTGTCGCTGTGCTCAGCCCAAGCTACGGCCCTACGCTTGCTGGATGGTGGCAGGAAATAAACCACGGTTCTCATTGGCTTGAGAATCGTGGGTTGTTTCTTGATTGCATTTTGTAAGGAGAATGAGATGAACGGGAGAAATAAAAGCGGCGCCCATTTTCGCTGTTTTCGCTATCGCAAATGGCCGGAGAGATCTGTATGAGCGCATTCCAGATCACACCATTTGGCCTTGCCATTATTGTGATCTATTCGTTCGCCATTGGGTCGGTTGCCTTGTTTCTGGGGCGGCAGCTCAAAGACTTCCGATGGCGCTGGTGGATGTTGGCACCACCGGCATTGGTCCTGTTGGCTTTGCCTTGGGCGGAAGAAGCCTGGATTGCCTGGCATTTCCATCAAGCCTGCAAGGATGCGGGGGTGAAGGTTTATCGGACGGTGGAGGTGGAAGGGTATTTGAATGCCGCCACCAGCATATATGAACGCCAGAAAGTTAGCTTAGGGCCGCAATTTCCGAATAACCCAACAGAGTTAGCAGACTTTGAAAAGCAAGGTTTTCGCTACTTTGAAAACCTACTAACTGACGGCGGTGCTCGTCACCTAGAGCGCGTCGATGACAAAGTCATTGTCACTCTTTTGGATAAACCCGAGGCACGATATCACGTTGTATATCACCACCGGCCAACACGCCATCGTTACGAAGAGCCAATCGGCTGGCGGCTCGAAAAAACGGAGCGCCAAGTGATTGATAGTCAAACAGGAGAAATACTTGGCCGTAGTACTACCATCCGACGATGGTATCCCATGGTGGATGCCATTTGGATCGGCTTGTTCGGTAGCTACCCCAAGGTTTGCCCCGGCCCGCAATCTCCGCTTAGTACCCCGCAACCACCCTTTCCGCAGTCTGTACTAAAACCCGCTTCACATTCTTAAAGGAGTATCAAAATGTCTAAACTTATTGATTATTACGAGTATTCCGTGCTGTCTACCGCTGCCTATGTGGATTTGGATAGCCTTGATGGCGCATCAATAGCAGCAAAAGCCGATGGGGATGGAAGGCTTCCTGAAGCACTTGCCAACCAAATTTTTGATAAAGATTCCGATCAGGCGAAAGCTTCTGGTTCCGCCGTCTGGACCGTCCCCCAAAACGGCCACAAAGGCAACGACTCCTCCGGTTTCGCCGCCACCCTATTTCAGCGGACAGGGGAAGATGGCAAGCTAGAAAAAGTCCTCGCCATCCGAGGAACGGAACCTGAATTTGGATGGATAGCCCCTTGGGATTGGCAAGCCTACACCGACCTGCTCAAAGCCGACCTTCAAGAACTCGGCGAATACGGCATGGCCATCACGCAAGCCGTGAGCCTCTACAACTTCGTCCAATGTCTGATGGCTCCCGCTGGAAAAAACGATGTGCTCCAGTTGGAAATCCATACCGGCCTGATTCCGCCGACCCCGGCGGAGCATTCCGGCGATTACGTGACCGCGCTAGGCGTGCCGCCCAAGTTCATCTGGGTGACCAAGAGCTATACCGGCGAGGGTTTGGGTCCCGACGAGAACTCGGGCCTGATCAACTATGGCGACAACCTGACGCTTACCGGCCATTCGCTCGGCGGTCACCTCGCCGCCATCGGCGCCCGGCTGTTCCCCACGCTGTTCAACAATGGCGCGGTGACCTTCAATGCGCCGGGGTATGACCCGGATCTCGGTCTCGCGAATCTTTTTCCCAGCGTGCCGCTGCCGACCAACGGAAAAAAACTGACCAACGAATTCATCAATAAGCTGTTCGCGCCCTACCTGGATGAGCCACCGGCCAGCAGCTTTGTGGGACGGGTCATCACCATCGAGAGCGAAGACGCGATTCCCGGTGATGATTGGGATGGCGTTTCCGGCAATGGAACCGGGAAGTCATTCACGACCGAGCAGTACATCACGACGGAAAGGGTTTCCCATGACATCGGCCATTTGATGGATGGGCTGGCGATTCAGGCGCTGATGGTTCGGATGAACGGCAGCTTGACCGCGTGGCATACCGGCAAGGTAGTCGAAGCGGCCAGCGCCACCACCGGGGAAAGTTATGAGGTGCTTCTGGAGAAATTGACCAAGGCGATCAAGGGCGAAAACGTTACCGTGGAGCGCACGGAGCCGAGCGGCGCAATGATCGACGCGGGCGACTTCGACGCGCGTCGTGATTATTACGAGAAGCTGGTGGAACTTGAGAAGGCCGTCAAGAGTGCCATGGGGGTCAGCTTCGCTTTATTTTCAATGAGATAAACCAGCCATGCCACGTCGCCCGCGCATGAAACTATCGGGGATGCCGCAGCACATCGTGCAGCGCGGAATCAATCGAGAGCCTTGCTTCTTTGCCGAGGAGGATTACCAGTGCTACCTCCATTGGCTATGGAAGTCGGCTGCCGATTGGCGCTGCGATATTCATGCTTATGTGTTGATGACCAATCACGTCCACCTGCTCATGACGCCGAGAGATGAAAACGCCATCGCCAAGCTCATGCAGTCCATTGGTCGGCGCTATGTCCAGTACATCAACCACCAATACAAGTGTACTGGCACGCTCTGGGAAGGGCGCTACAAATCCAGCCTGATCCAAGCCGAGGATTACCTGCTTGCCTGTATGCGCTATATCGAACTCAATCCCGTCAGGGCGGGAATAGTTGAAGACCCGGTGCATTACCCGTGGTCGAGCTACCGGACGAACGGACATGGCAAGCCAAGCGAACATCTGATTCAGCACCCGCTCTACCACGCCCTTGGCAAGAATGAAGAGGAACGTGCTGCCGATTATCGGAAGCTGTTCCGACCGCAACTGGAGGAAGAGGCCATTGCCGACATACGGCAAGCGATCAACCAGAGTGCTCCATTGGGTAACGACCGATTTAAAGACAAGGTGAGCGTGATGACGGGAGTGCGCCGAACCCTGCCGAAGCGAGGAAGGCCGGTGAGGGAAAAATCGGTGGGAAGTGAAGAACAGATCGAGTTTGGATTTTGAGGAGGAATTCATGAAACAGGAAATTAAAGCGAAGACGACCCCTTTTCGCTGCCTTTTCGCTGCTTTTCGCTTTCGTCACCGGCAACGGAAAAAATAGAAGTGAAGCCGACCCATTTTCGTATTGGCTTCGCTTTGATTTCTGAAGGCATTTAGAAATTAAAGCGAAGATGATCTTTCAATTTGAATTGATTCTAATTTTTGAGAGGACTCAAATATGATGGAAAATAATCTTAAGCCGACCTCTTTTCGCTGCCTGCGTTGGCTTTTGATGCCTTGTCTCGCGCTAGTATTTGGCGCGGCTGGATATTACTACATTAAGATATATAACCCGCTTCCAGACGACGAGCGAATGATCGAGAACTTCAAGGCGAACCGAGCGGATTTTGTTGAGGCGGTGCGTCGTTTCCGCGAATACCCTCTCCAAGATGATAAGGATGCTTCGTTGTGGTTTCTGGAAGGCGATACGCTGGAAGTATACAAGCGGGCGGGGATTGATAGTATTGATGCAAGAGGGGTATGGTTGCCTGATCCCTACTCCATAGAAACGGATAAAAAGATAATAAACGAAATTAACAAGGGGCACGGCCGGGCTTTGATTCGTCAACATGGCACATTACTCATAAGACCGGCAAGTACCCCGCGAATTGACCATCCAAAACAGATGGACGATCATACCTATCGCCGGAATACATTGTTATTTGGTACTATCTGGAAAGACTATTATTTTTTCCCTCTACCGCCACGTATCGAAATGGATGAATTGCTAGGGCCAGTGAACCACTTAGGTGTGTCTCAACATTCTCGTGTTCTTCCTTCACTCAATCGCCTTCCTGTCTCTTGGGAGCGCGGTGAGTGTGTTTTCCACCAAATTGAGCCGCAATGGTTCATCCGCATGTGTAGCAGTCGCTAGCACATTATCCACTTTTTACAAGGAGATTTTCATGGCAACTACCACCTATCTGAATGGTGCTACCAATGAAACATATAGCGCACAAGCTTTGGGATATATTGGAGGCCAATATATACGTCCATCCATTATAAATGCAGCAAATATTCTCGGCATTTCTGCTGGCGCCATTGCTGGCGCGATGGCCGAGGAGAATACGGCGTATGGACCCACGGATAAGCTTCTCGACGATTACGCCCAATCGGGGATCGATCCTGTTGAGGCATTGGCGGTGCTGGCAATTTATCCATTGCCGCAAGCCTTGGCCATCTTGCTGGAGAACGCGCTGACAACGCGAACCCATGCGGAATGGGAGGCGCTTTACACAGAGGCAAAAGAATTCAAGGGCGCTCCGAATCCGCTCGACAAGGTTGCGAATCCGGCCTTGATCGACGTTGGCTACGGCAATTTCAAGATTTCCACGGCGATTGACTTGGTGGTCAAGCATGCCAACAAGGCGGAGTATTCCGCGTTGGATCTGACCGGTTATCTCAGTAATTACAGCCAGCTCGTGGCAGATCTGGCAGATCCCGATGGAGAACTTACCGCCAAACTGTACGGCCTATACATGAAAGAGGAAGCGGAGGCCTTCTTCATAAGCAAGAACGCCTACGACGGCCAATGGGAGAGCCTGCCGCAGGAATTCCGGGATGCCCTGCTGGTGACTTTCACGAACATCGGCAAGGAAGGCATTGATAGTCGCTGGAAAGAAAACACGAATAACGGAAGCCTTCCCTATGAACCCCAGCCGGCTTTGATTACTGGCGGGGGCATGAACCATCTGCTCAACGCGAAGGCCATCGGTATAGCAATCGGGCTGGACGGTTACGGAGATAACATCGAGGCCGTGGCTGATTTTGTCGCATTGGCGGAGGCCGATACCGGTAATGCGCTGGCTTATCGCTACGCTCTGGTAAAGCTACGTCATGTCGCTTTGCCAACGCTGGACTACAGCACGAAAAACCAGAACGGCGAACTCGACCTCTACGATCCGGATACCGGCACCGGCACGCTCACCGAGCAATACCTCAAAGACCGCGCCGCCATGCTGGAATGGAAACTGCGCTTCGATCTTGCGGACAAGAGTTATGGCAGTGAGTGGGACACCGACACCGTCAACGGCAACTGGGATTTCATCGATATGTCGCTCAAACCGGGCGGCGCGCCGCTCAAGCTGGCCATCGATGGTTCAGGCGTCTCGCTGTACGACCACCAGATCGTCTTCGGCTCGAACGCGGCCGAAACCCTCAACGGCAGCGGCGATTCCGACCATCTCTACGGCGGCGGCGGCAACGACACCTTGCTGGGCGGCGCTGGCAATGATTATCTGGAAGGCAATGCCGGCAATGATGATCTCTACGGTGGCAAAGGCAACGATACCCTGATCGGCGGCCAGGGCACCGACACCTACTACTTCTACAGCGGCGACGGCTGGGACACCATTGAAGACAGTGATGGCCTGGGCAAGATCGTCTACGACAACATCCAGCTCAAAGTCGGCAAAGCCGTCGGTGACTCCGGCATGGTCTGGCAAGAAAAGATCAGCAGCGGCACCATTACCTACATCCTGACCGACTGGACAGAAAACGGCGTCACCACGAAGCGTCTCAGCATCCAGGGCCCGGACGGCGGCATGTTCATCAAGAATTGGCAGCCGGGGCAGTTGGGCATCACGCTGGAAGGGGCCGAGCCGCCGACCCCCAAGACCCCGCCGGTGCGCGTCGTCGAAGGCGCCCAAGGCACCCTCTTCGGTGGCGATGCCACGGACAACGAAATCATCGGCACCGACAAGAGCGACGTCCTGGCCGGCGGACGGGGCGCAGACTACCTGTTTGGCGGCGCTGGCGATGATTTCATGTGGGGCGACATGACCATCACCAGCGCCACGGCCAAGAGCGACACTAGCGAAGGCTGGTCGGCAGGGCTAGATAACCAAGGCCGTTACGACTTCAGGAGATGGAGCTACAACACCACCGACGGCACCCAAGTCCCCTCTCCTGGCAGTCCGGGCTACACCACCTCGGAGCTTGCCCATGTCGGAGAAAACGACACCCTCGACGGCGGAGCGGGCAACGACATTTTGCACGGCGGGGCCGGCGATGACCTGCTGATCGGCGGACTGGACAACGACACCCTGTTTGGCGGCTACGGCGACGACATCCTGATCGGCGGCGACGGGACGGACAACGACCAGGATGGCGACGACGTCCTGGTCGGTGGCGCCGGCAACGATACCCTGTTTGGTGGCAAAGGCAATGACACCCTGGTCGGTGATGACGGGCCGCTGGAAGATCACGGCAATGATTATCTGGATGGCGGCGAAGGCGATGACATATTGTGGGGTGACGGTGGCAGCGACACGCTGTTTGGCGGTAATGGCGACGACTATCTGGAGGGCGATGCCGATGCCAGTTTGCTGCCCGGCCAGTACCACGGCAACGACTATCTGGATGGCGGTGCCGGCAACGACACGTTGATCGGTGGCGGCGGTAACGACACCTTGTATGGTGGCGATGGCGACGACTATCTGGAAGGCGATGACGACGACTTGGCCGCCGAGTTCCACGGCGACGACTATCTGGATGGCGGTGCCGGCAACGATACCTTGTATGGCGGCGGCGGCAATGACACCCTGGATGGTGGCGCGGGCGACGACTTTTTGTATGGAGAAGACGGCAATGACCTGCTGCTCGGCGGTAGCGGCAAGGATGTCCTGAAAGGCGGCGTGGGTGACGACACCCTGGATGGCGGCGCCGACGACGACACGCTGTACGGAGATGACGGCAACGACCTGCTGCTCGGTGGCGCCGGCAAGGATGTCCTGAAAGGTGGCGCGGGCGACGACACCCTGGATGGCGGTGCCGACGACGATACGCTATACGGGGATGACGGTAACGACCTGTTGATCGGCGGCGGCGGTCGAGATTACCTGGCGGGCGGCGCGGGCGACGACACCTACCGGATCGGCGCTACGGACGCGCCCGTAGAAAACAACACGCTGGAAACCATCGACGACACAGAAGGCGCCAACCGACTGGAACTGGATGTAAGCCTTGACGAACTGTTGGTCAGCCGCAATGGCAACAACCTGATCCTGTACTGGAGCGGCAAAACCCAGGGCCTGTGGATCGCGGGCGGCGCCCAGGGCGCCATCGCCGAATTCGTGCTGAGCGGCGCGACACTGAGCTGGACCCAGTTCATGGATCACTTCTTTGGCCCCGACACGACCGAACCCATCCAGCTGACCGGCGGCGCCGGCGATGACCTGCTGCTGGGCGGCGCCGGCAACGACACCCTATTTGGCATGGGCGGCAACGACACCCTGCTGGGCGGGGACGGCGATGATTATCTGGCGGGCGATGCCGCCGTCAGCGACCTGGCCGGTCAGTTCCACGGCAACGATCTCTTGGAAGGGGGGGCAGGTAGCGACACGCTGTATGGCGGCGGCGGCAACGACACCTTGCTGGGCGGCGATGGCAATGACTTGTTGGCGGGCGATGCCTCTTCCAGTGACCTGCCCGGTGAGTTCCACGGCGACGACTATCTGGATGGCGGGGCCGGCAACGATACCTTGTTTGGCGGTGGCGGCAACGACACTCTGATCGGCGGCGATGGCGACGACCATCTGGCCGGCGATGACGGCACACTGGCCGGTGAGTTCCACGGCGACGACTACCTGAATGGGGGCGCCGGCAACGACACCTTGATTGGCGGTGGCGGCAACGACACCCTGATCGGTGGCGATGGCGACGACTATCTGATCGGCGATGACAACGCACTGGCCGCCGAATTCCACGGCGATGATTATCTGGATGGCGGGGCCGGCAATGATACCTTGTCTGGCGGTGGCGGCGACGATACCTTGATCGGCGGCACCGGCAATGACTATCTGGTCGGTGGGGATGGCGCCGACACCTATGTCTTCAACCTGGGCGACGGGCAGGATATTGTCGTGGAAGCATCGGGCGGTAATGTCATTTGCTTTGGCGAAGGCATCCTGCCGGAGAGCCTGTCGTTTGTCAGTGGCAGCGCCTGGAATGGTGTCGCTTATGTGTCTGTCGTACAAATCGGCTACGGCGATCAGGGCGACACCGTTCTTATTCAAGGCGGTTTGCTCGGGAACTTCGAGCATATCGAATTCGCCAACGGCGTCGTCTGGAACCAGGCGATGATTCAGATGGTGCTCGATGGCGTGACGATCAACAACCACGCACCGACGGTCGGCACGCTGGTACCTGCCTTGCACGGCATGGTTGGCACGGCATTCGACTACACGCTGCCGGCCGACGCCATCACCGACCCGGATGCCTGGGATGCGATCACCTACCGCATCGAGATGCCGGATGGTTCTGCCGTGCCGGGTTGGCTGCAATTCGACGCGGCGAGCGGCACACTCTACGGCACGCCGCAGGCGGGTGACGCCGGCACATTGCAGTTTGTCTTGTGGGGCACGGACAACTACGGCGCCACCGCCAGCCAAACCATCACCCTGACGATCGGCTCGACCAACCGGGCGCCGGAGCTGACGACGGCGCTGGATGACCAAATGACGGCACAGGGCGCCAGTTTCAGCTATGCGCTTCCTGCCGCCGCCTTTACCGATCCGGATGGCGATGCGCTGATCTATTCGGCGACACTGGCCGATGGCAGCGCGCTCCCTGCCTGGCTGACCTTCGACGCACAAACGCAGACGTTCACCGGCACCCCCGCCAACGGCGATGTCGGCAACCTGCAACTGCGCGTGACAGCTACCGACCCGGCCGGCGCCTCGGCCAGCCAGCTATTCATGCTGGAAGTAGCAAACGTCAATGATGCGCCAGCCGTCGGCACGCTGCTCTCCGACCAACAGGCTGAGCAAGACAGTGTTTTTACCTACACTTTGCCGGCCGACAGCTTCACTGACGTCGACGCTGGTGATGTACTGAGCTACTCGGCCACGTTGGAGAATGGCGATCCCTTACCCGACTGGCTGACATTCGATGCCGCAACGCAGACCTTCACCGGCACACCGGCTAATGGCGATGTCGGCAACCTGCAACTGCGCGTTACCGCTACCGACCAGGCCGGCGCCTCGGCCAGCCAGAGCTTCACGCTGGAAATCACGTCCGCTGGCGGCGAGAACCAGGCCCCCATTACCGCCCCGGACAACGCCGAAGTCTCCGAGGACGGCCAGACCACCGCCACCGGCAATGTGCTGGCCAACGACCACGACCCGGACGGCGATGTGCTTCAAGTCGCCGACCCCGGCATCCGAACTGGCGAATATGGCGTCCTGACCCTGCAATCCGACGGCAGCTACAGCTACACGCTCGACAACGCCTCGGCCAAGGTTCAGGGACTGGGCGCCGGCGAAACCGTGACCGAGCACTTCGCCTACCTCGCCAGCGACGGCGTAATGCAAAGTAGCGGCGAGTTGACCGTGACCATCCACGGCGCCAACGACGCGCCGGAAGTCGGCGTATTGCTGTCCGACCAACAGGCCGAGCAAGACGCCCCCTTCAGCTTCACGGTACCGGTCGGCAGTTTTTACGACATCGACGTTGGTGACGTACTGACCTACAGCACCACCCTGGACAACGGCGGTCCCCTGCCGGCCTGGCTCACTTTCGATGCCGAAACCAAAACCTTCACCGGCACCCCGGCCGATGGCGATGTCGGCAGCTTGAATGTGCGCGTGACAGCCACCGACCTGGCCGGCGCCTCGGCCAGCCAGCTATTCATGTTGGAAGTCACGTCCGACAGTGATCCGCAACTCCCCATCACGCTGCCGGATAGCGCCGAAGTGGCAGAGGACGGCATCCTCACCGGTAACGTCCTCGCCAACGACACCAATCCAGGCGAGGTCACGAGCTTCCAGATCGATGGCGACGCCACCGTCTACACGGCGGGCGACACCGCGACCTTCACGGAAGGCTCGCTGACCCTAGCCGGCAATGGTGACTACAGCTTCACGCCGGCCCCGGACTATGCCGGTGCCGTGCCGCAAGTGCGCTACACCACCAGCAGCGGATCAAGCAGCACGCTGGACATCATGGTCACGCCAGTCGCCGATCAGCCGATCATCACCGTCGAACTCGGCGAGCCAACAGAATCTGGATCGGCATCGGCGTGGTTCACCATCGACACCAGCAACCACACCCGGACGGATCAGGGCTACACGGTGAAGGGCTTCAAATCGAATGGCGATCCGGGCGTGCTGGCAACCTTCGGCGGGGGAATCGGCGTGGGCCGGTACGAAGATCCCCGTGAGAATCCCGGCGATGCCGCGGGGGAAATATCGTACAACCCGACCACCAACACCTCCGAGAAGCTGGTCGTGACCTTCGACGCCCCCGTCGCCAAGGCAAACGTCGCCCTGCGCGAGCTCAACACCCAGGAGTACGCTCGGGTCATGGCCTACGATGGGGACAACAACCTCATTTTTGCCGAAACCGTCCTCGGCAAGGGAAGTAGCGTCGATACGCCGGTGGCGATCGCAATCGATGGCACGCTGATCTCGCGCATCGAGTTCACCGCCCCCGGCATGTCGTGGCACCTGAATGGCAGCATCAGGGATTACGACGATTTCGTCGTCCGCTCGGTCAGCTACGAAACGGTCAGCCAGGAGAGCATGACTGTCTGTCCGATCAAAGCCATTACCGTGACGCCGACGGACATCGATCATTCGGAACAGGTGACCGGCATCACGGTCTCCCTTCCCGATGGCGTGCTGTTGTCGGCGGGCACGAACAACGGCGACGGAAGCTGGACGCTGCCCATGGAGAATGACGGCAATTATGTCTGCACGGTCGATCCGGTGACGGGCGCGGTGAGCATTGCCGGTTTGGAGATGTGGATTCTGCCCACGTTCAGCGGGGAAGTGGCGGTCAAGGTTACGGCCACGGTGGTCGACCGTGTCGTTGTCGGCTTGGATACCTTGGTGGATACGGGGGTATTCGATTCGACGGGCGCGGGCATGGTGCTGATGGGCAGCAGCGGTGACGACGTGCTGGTTGGGGGCGGCGGCAACGATATCCTGATCGGTGGTGCCGGGGATGACATCTACGTCTTCTCGATGGGCGATGGTCAGGATCTCATCCATGACAATCTGGGGGCGAACACCGTTCGTTTCCTGGATGTGAAGTCGGATGAGATCACGCTGCTGAGGCGTGGCGATGATCTGACGATTCTCTACGGGGAATCGGACAGCGTGACGATTCAGGATCATTTCGCCGACGCTTCCTGCCAGATGGCGAGCTACGCGTTTGCCGACGTGACGCTCGTTGGGGTCGATCTGGTGGAGATGTACGGGATGTAGGAGACGGATGGGAATATTTGTTTCCCCAAGAACCCCGGTCTGGAAAGACCGGGGTTTCTACCTTGTGCGCCCAGCATGGGCGCGCTCCTGCGGGTGGCGGTCACCTGCTGTTGAATCGAGCCTTGCCTATTGTCTTGTCCGGGTTGCAAGGTTGTTCAGGCGTTGAGACTACCCACGATCTGCGAATCCATGCCCTGACCGATGTCGACATAGCCGACCAGTTGGACGGTGTCCAAAGCTTCCCCGCTGGCCAGAATGCCATCATGCCAGGCGTTTGCCTCGTCGCCTTCGACCATCCACGATTTAAGCAGGTCATCCATCGTGAGTGGGTTCGCAGTGGTCAATTTGCCAATGTTGGCAAGGTTGCCAGGAACCGGCAGCAGGCGCGTGCCGGTGTAAAGGGCCGGGGACATCACGTCGTAATTGCTCAGCAGCTTGTCATGGCCCAGGCCTATGACGTGACCGATTTCGTGAATGAACACGGAAAGCACATCGATATTGCCATCGGCGGCGCTGCCGAGCAAAGCCTCGAATCCGGTGTAGGCGCTGCCTGGGCCAAACTCCTCATGGCTGTAGGGCGTAGTATCCACGAACCAATCCCAGCCCCAGCCTATGCTCGAGAAGGTAATCTGCTTGCCGCTGGCTACCGCCAAGGTGTCCCAACCGTATTCGGACACGGAGCCGGTATCAAATTTTATGCCTTTCAACTGCTCCGCCTTGACGCCGACGTCGAGCCAGTATTGGCAGGCGGCAGGGAAGAGAAATTCAAGGTCACCCTTAGAGCCTGTTCACGATCTTCTGAGCAAAAGCGCCAGGAAGGCGAGGAGGACGAACTGCAAGCTGGTGTTGAGTTTGCGCTCGCAGTTTTTCCACAAACGCCGGCATTTCTCGATCCAGGCCAACGAACGCTCAACTACCCAGCGCTGGGGCATAACGGCGAAGGTGTGTAATTCGTTGCGTTT
>JAIRKE010000029.1 GCA_031260295.1 Azonexus sp. | reverse complement strand
GGCAGCATTCGCCATTGGCAGCCACTTTTCAACAGGTACAGCACTGCGCAGAAGACTTCGTATAAATCCACCGTCCTCGGCTTGGTCTGCTTGCGCACGCTCTCCAGCAACGGCCTGATCTGGTCAAACGCTTCTTTGCTCAAATCACTGGGGTAACTCTTTCTCATACCGCTCAGCCTACAACAGCACCAAGATCGTGAACAGGCTCTAAGAATTGCAGAGATCTCGAGGGATCAAGGGCCGTTTTCTCGCATTTATTCAGAACGGGAACACCTGCAAGCCACGGCCCTGGCTCGACAAACAGTTTTTGCAACCGGATTACCAAACAATCAAGCAGATCGAAAGCCATACCGACCAAGTCTATGCTATAATGTGCGGTCCGCCAGATGGTCATTCGATGCCAAACGGACCTCTTCCGATCTCGCGTCGATGTCGCCATGGCGATCTGTAACGGGCACTGCGGCCGATCTCCGGTTGTGGCGGCAGTACCCCCGAACAGCAGCATCCTGCCCCGGCGGCGCCCATGCGCCGTCTAGCCAGAAGCAAAACTGTCGGCATTTCGAGAAAGGCTTCCCATGCACACCGAATCCATCCTCACGCACCTGAAAAAGCACGGCCAGGCGCTCGACGCGGAAATCGCCAAAGGCACCGGCATCGGCCTACAGGAAGTGCGCGAGTCGTTGCAGGAATTGTCAGCCAGCAGGGCCATCTCGACCTGCAGCATGACGACGTTCAAGGACGGCCAGCCGGTCGAGGGCATTTTCTGCCGCATCGCCGGCTACATTCCGTCGGCCTCCCCCGGCCGCAAGCCCGGCGCCAAGAACTAATAACCCTCTACGGCAGGCAGGCCGCAGCGGCGAAAGAACATTCCCAGGCGCTCAAGATCACAACCGCCTCTTGGCGCCCAGGGAACGGGCCGGCTTCGACCAAGCCTTATTTCTTGGCTGGACGCCCAGTCTTGATGCGCTCGATATGCCCCATGACCACCAGTAATTCGGCATCGTCGAGGGCGCACAACACGGCCACGCCGGCGCGCAGCAATTCGCTTTTCTTGAAGGCGCCGCCGAGGCGTTTCTTCAGTTCGCCGATCTGAGCGTACTCGGCTTCCGGCATGGCAAAACTGTCACGCACCAGCTTCGCCTTCCGCACCTTGGTCGGCTTCTCGACTTTCGCCAGCTTTTCGGCCTTGGCCGGTTTCAGATGCTGCGGCGCGTCGTACTGGATCGCCTGCGCCTGTTCCAGCGCCTCGGCCAGCACCTTGCGATGCTTGTCCACCGTTTCGTCGACCGGCGACGAGCGCCGTGCCGGCTTCGCGCGCACTGGGACCGTAGCCTTGCCGACCGACGCCGCGGGCTGCTTGCCGGCGGCGGCCGGAGCAGCCGCCTTCCCCTTCGACGCTGGCGGCGTGGCAGTGGTTTTGGCCGGCCTGGCTGCCGGTTCGGCTGCGCCGCTGGCAGCCCCCTGAGTTTTGCTGCTTGCTTCGGTCATTGTTTTCTCCTGATTGGAAACAGTATGTGTAGTTTAGTATTTCCCCGCCCTGCTGAAAGTTAAACTTTTTTGACCACGGCGCAAGCGCAAGCCCCAGCCTTCGGGCTGAGGCGACTCACCGGTAGAATGGCGGGCAATAATCGCTTTCAGGAGAGACCGGCATGACCCAGGACGAACTCAAACAGGCCGTCGCCCAAGCCGCTGCCGACTACGTGGCGGAGCACGCGCCAGCGGGCAGCGTCATCGGCGTCGGCACCGGCTCGACGGCCAATTTCTTCATCGATGCACTGGCGCCGCTGAAAGGTCGCTACCGCGGCGCCATCGCCAGCTCTGAAGCAACCCGCCAGCGTCTCGAGGGACATGGCATCGCGGTGCTTGACCTCAACGAAGTCGAGCGTATCCCGGTCTATGTCGATGGCGCCGACGAAATCGACGGCGGGCTGAACATGATCCAGGGCGGCGGCGGCGCGCTGACACGCGAGAAGATCGTCGCCGCAGTGGCCACCACTTTCGTCTGCATCGCCGACGGCTCGAAGCAGGTCGCTACCCTGGGCAAATTCCCGCTGCCGGTCGAGGTCATTCCCATGGCCCGCGCCCACGTCGCCCGCGAACTCGCCAAACTGGGCGGCAGGCCAATGCTGCGCGAGGGTTTCGTTACCGACAACGGCAACCTGATTCTCGATGTGCACGACCTCGCGATCAGCAACCCGAAAGGTTTGGAGGCACAGATCAATCAGATTGTCGGCGTCGTCACCAACGGCCTGTTCGCCATCCGCCCGGCTGACGTGCTGCTGCTCGGCACGGCCGCCGGCGTCCGTCGCTTCGGTTGACCCCGCCCACCGCTCAAACACCACGCCATTACGGAAAAGAAAACGGCCCCACAAGTGGGGCCGTTCGTCTGGTCCAATGCTACCGCCGGCTCAAGCCTTGGGCGGAACATAGCCTTCAACCTGGTCGGCGCCATCGCCGAAGAAATGCTTCTCGACCTGTTCCGCTAGGTACTTGCGGTGCCGCGCATCGACCAGGTTGAGGCGGTTCTCGTTGATGATCATGGTCTGCATCCTGATCCACTGCTGCCACGCTTCCTTCGAGACGTGCTCGAAGATGCGCTGGCCAAGGGCGCCCGGGTAGGGAGGGAGATCAAGACCCTCGGCTTCGCGGCCGAGCTTGATGCAATGGATGGTACGTGCCATGTGTTGCTCCGTGCTGAAAGGGGTGACAGTGGTCATTATAAAGTCTTGAACAAGACCTTCGAGCGCCGCTGGCAGTTGTACATGTCGCGCTTCTTGGCCGGCAGGTCGTCGACGGTGCCGAGCCGGTAGCCGCGCTCGACGAACCAGTGCTCGGTGCGCGTGGTCAGCACGCACAGGCGCTTGATGCCTAGCCTCTTGGCGCGCCGCTCGATGCGTTTCATCAACTGCTCGCCATAGCCCCATTCGCGGTGCTCGTGACTGACGGCTAGGCAGGCCAGTTCGGCATCCTCATCGGAATGCGGATACAGCGCGGCGCAGCCGACGATGATGTCGTCGTGGAGCATGATCGAGAAATAGTCGATTTCACGCTCCAGCAGTTCGCGCGGCCGGTGTACCAGGATGCCCTCCTGCTCCATCGGCTCGATCAGGGCGATCAGCGCGGCTATGTCATCCGGCTTGGCTTCGCGGATGTTTTCCAGCGATTCACGGGTAATCACGGTACCGACGCCATCGTGGGTAAACAGTTCGCGCAGCAGGGCGCCGTCCTGGGCATAGCCGATCAGGTGCACGCGGCCGACGCCGGCGCGCGTCGCCCGGCAGCCGCACGGCAGATAGCGGCGGATGTCGGACGACAGCCAATCGCTGCCACCGAGCATTTTGTCCGCCTCGTCGGCGGTCATGGCATCGAGCAATTCGCCGCCCTTGTCGGTGACGCCACGACTGTCGGTGAGGAACACCAGCTTGTCGGCCTTGACGGCGACGGCGACGGCTTCAGCCACTTCTTCCATTTGCAGGTTGAAGATTTCGCCGGTCGGCGATGGCCCCTCGCAGTTGAGCAGCACGATGTTACCCAGACCAAGCTGGGCGTTGATGCCGTCGGCGTCGACCTTGCGTACCTTGCCGGCGTACTGCATGTCGATGCCGTCGAGCACACCGATCGGCTGGCCGATGATGAAATTGCCACCGATGACGCGGATCCGGCTGTTGGCCATCGGCGTGTTGGGCAGGCCCTGCGACAGAATTGCTTCGATTTCGAGATAGACACTGCCGACGGCATCAAGCACGCAATCGAGCGCCTGCGCATCGGTCACCCGATAGCCGCGGTGATAGACCGATTCGAGATTCTTCTCGCGCAGTTCTTCCTCGATCTGCGGCCGCGCCCCGTGTACCAGCACCAAGCGGATACCCAGGCTAGCCAGCAGGTTGACGTCGTAAGCCAGCGTTTTGAGGAATTCGCTGGCGACTGCCTTGCCGCCGAAAGCGACGACAAAGGTCTTGCCGCGAAAAGTATTGATGTAGGGGGTAACTGCCCGGAACCAGGAGACGAAGTGCTCGTCGTAAGGAGTGTCGCTCATTGTTTTTTGTATTTCTCCTGTTCGTCCTTGAGCGCCAGTTCCAGCCGCTCGCAAACCGTCCTCAACACCTTGACCCGGGCGAAGTTCTTGTCGTTGGCCTCGACCGTGGTCCACGGCGCCAGGCCGGTCGAGGTGCGGTCCACCATGTCGCAGGCCGCCGCTACGTAGTCATCCCATTTATCACGGTTGCGCCAGTCCTCGTCGGTGATCTTGAATTGCTTGAATTTGGTGTCCTGGCGCTCTTGGAAGCGGCGCAACTGCTCGTCGGCGGAAATCTGCAACCAGAATTTAATGACCACGGTGCCGGCCTCGACCAACTGGTGCTCGAAATCGTTGATCTCGGCATAGGCGCGCAGCCAATCGGCCTCGCTGCAAAAGCCCTCGACCCGCTCGACCAGCACCCGGCCGTACCAGGAGCGATCGAAGATGGCGGCCCGACCAGTGCGCGGCACATGCCGCCAGAAGCGCCAGAGGTAGGGTTGGGCGCGCTCTTCCTCGGTCGGCGCGGCGGTCGGAATGATCTGGTACTGGCGAGCGTCCATCGCCGCCGCGATGCGGCGGATGCTGCCGCCCTTGCCAGCCGCGTCCGAGCCTTCGAACACCAGCGCCAGCGAACGCTTGCCGACAAAACGCGGATCGCGTACCAATTCTGAAAGCCGCCCCTGATATTTGGCAAGCTGGCTCTCGTAATCTTTTTTGCCCAGTTTTTGCGTCAAATCCAGTTCACTGAGCACATTCCTGTTGTCAATCGGCTGCACGATCGGCGGTGCGACCGGCACCATGGTCCGCCCTTCCTGCTTGAGCCGGCGTTGCAACGCATCGAGCACGATACGGCCGACGGTCAGCGAGCGGTACTCATCGTCCGTGCCCTCGACGATGATCCACGGTGCCTTGGCGCTGTTGGTCACGCGCAGCACATGGCCAGCGACCTCTTGTAGCTTGTCGTAGGTCTTCAGCCGCTCGTAGCTTTCCTTGGTCACCCGCCAAGCAGTGTTGGGATTCTTCTCCAGCGCTTTCAGGCGCGTCTTCTGGCCCTCACGCGAGAGGTGGAACCAGAACTTCAGTATCAGCGCCCCCTCGTTGACCAGCATCGCCTCGAACTGGTTGATGCCGGCCAGGCGCGCATCGAGTTCCGAACGGCGCAAGTCGCCATTGATGCGGTCGGTAATCGGTTGCGAATACCACGAGCCGGCGAAAATGCCGATCTGGCCCTTCGCCGGCAGGGCGCGCCAGTAGCGCCACATGATCGGCCGCGCCCGCTCCTCGTCGGTCGGCCCGGAGAAAGCCAGCGTCGAGATGTGATGCGGGTCCATCCATGAATAAAGCAGGTTGATGGTCTCCCCCTTGCCACTTCCATCGACGCCGCTGATCAGGATGATGACCGGGAATTCCTTCTTCTCCAGCATGTCGTACTGCGCGTCGAGCAAGGCTGCGCGCAACTTCGGCGCCTCCTGCTTGAAGGTGCCCTTGTCGATCTTGTGCCCCAACTCCGCCGATTCAAACATCCATTACCCCTTCCCGAAATCGCCCCATAGCAATTGCAGCGCCGCCAGCGCTGCCAGACCCGCCGTCTCGGTGCGCAGCACACGCGGCCCTAGGCGCACGGCCTGGAAACCGACCTGGCCGGCGGCGGTGACTTCCTGCGGATCGAGGCCGCCTTCGGCGCCGATCAGCAATTGGATGCAGCCGGCCGGCGGCAATTCCGCCAGTGTCTGTTGCGCATCGGGTGCCAGCATCAGCCGCAGCGCTCCGTCAGCCGGCCGCGCCAGCCAGTTCTCCAGATTTTCCAACGGCGCCACCAGCGGCACCTGGTTGCGCCCACACTGCTCGCAAGCGGCAGCGGCCACACCCTGCCAATGGGCAACGCGCTTGCCGGCCCGCTCGCCGGCCAGGCGCAGGACGCTGCGCCGGCTGGTCACCGGCACGATGTCACGCACCCCCAACTCGACCGCCTTCTGGATGGTGAAATCCATCTTCTCCCCGGCTTGCAGCGCCTGCACCAACGTCACCGCCAGCGGCGACTCGCGCTCGACATCGCGCCAGTCGGCCAACTCGGCCAGCACACGGTCGCGCTCGATGCGCTCGATATGGGCCAGGTATTCGCCGCCACGGCCGTCGAACAGAAGCATCGGGGCGCCCGGCGGCAAGCGCAACACGCGCACGGCATGGCGCGCAACCGGCGCGGGAAGCTCGACGCGGGCCCCGGGGGCAAGGGCTTCTCGGCAGTAAAAACGGGGCAAATTCATCGCTGCTATTATGGGGGCAATGCCTTTTGGAGTGCACACGCATGGTCGCCCTGAATCCACCCGTTTGCGACTTCGGCCAGCCCGCCGTCGACTTCGCGCTACCCGATACCGCCGGCCGGCCACATACCCTGGCCGACTGCCGCGGCCCGAACGGCCTCTTGGTGATGTTCATCTGCAACCACTGTCCCTACGTCCAGGCGATCATCGACCGCCTGATCCGCGACTGCCGCGAACTGGCCGGACACGGTATCGGCAGCGTGGCGATCATGAGTAACGACGTCGTCGCCTATCCCGCCGACTCACCGGAGGAAATGCGCCGCTGGGCAGGCGAGCTCGGCTTTCCCTTCCCCTATCTCCACGACGCCTCGCAGCAGGTCGCCCGGGCCTACGGCGCGGTATGCACGCCGGATTTCTTCGGCTACAACGCCGAGTTGCGGTTGCAGTACCGCGGCCGGCTCGACGCCTCGGGCCGTGCCCCGGCAGCGGCGGATGCCCCCCGCGAATTGTTCCAGGCGATGTGCCAGATCGCCGCCAGCGGCCAGGGGCCGGCCGTCCAACAGGCCTCGATCGGTTGTTCGATCAAGTGGCGGGAGTAAACCGGGAAAATCGACAAGCCCCCCTCGGCCGCTGCATTCGGCTATTATTTATAAGTGTCAACCTGCTGAGCAGCACAACTTGGATCCCCTGGACGCTTCTTCGTCACCCGCCACCGAGGCCAGCCAGCGCCAAATCGTCATCTCCAGCCTGCCGCAAGGCGTCGGCATTTTTGACGAACATCTGCAACTGCGCGAGTGGAATCAAGGCTTTAGCGACCTGCTGCAATTGCCGCCCGAAAACCTGCAGGCCGGCACCTATTTCGTCGACCTGCTCCGCCCCCTTGCCGGCCACGACAATCTCGACCCTGGCGATGCGGAAACCCATATCCGCAGCCTGACCGACGGGGCTCGGCAATTCCTGCCCCAGTGTTTCGAGCACATCTGCCCCGACGGCCGCAGCCTGCGCATCCATTGTGAGCCCTTGCGCATCGACGGCGCGCCGGCCGGCCTCGTCGTTTCCGGCACCGACATCAGCGAATACAAGGCGCAGGCAGAAAGCCTGCGCCGGCAGCAGGAGCTGCTGCACAAGGTCGTCAACAGCCTGCCTACCGGCATTGCGTTGTTCGACAAGGATTTGCAGTTGGTGCTGCACAACCGCGAGGCGCTGCGCCTGCTCGACCTGCCGGAGGAGCTGACGGCAACGTCGCCGGTCAGTCTCGAAAGCATCTTCCGCTTCGACGCGCTGCGCGGCGAATACGGCCCGGGCGACCCGGAAGCCCTGGTCGACAAACTGATCGCCCGGGCCCGCAAGCCGATCGCCCGCCGCCACGAGCGTACTCTGCCCAACGGCCGCACCCTCGACATTCGCGGCATCCCGCTGGCCGGCGGCGGCTTCGTCTCGATCTGCACCGACATCACCGAGCAGCGCAGCAGCGCCGAGCGCGACCAGTTGGCGCAAAAGGTGTTCATGCACACGCCGGCCGGCGTCATCTTCACCGACGATGCCCACCGCGTCCTTTCGGTCAATCCGGCCACCGGCCAGATCACCGGCTACGAGCCGTGCGAACTGATCGGCCACACGGTTTTCGGGCTGATCAACCTAGTCCAACCAGAAACGCCGGAGAGCCTGCAGGAGCACATCGCCCAGCGCGGCAGTTGGAGCGGCGAACTGGAGGTCACCCGCAAGAGCGGCGAGAACATCCCGGTCGGCATTCGCGCGACGCGGGTCGACGATCGGCAGTCCAGCGCACCGAGCAACTACATCTGGATCCTCGCCGACATCACTGAGCGCCGCCAGGCCGAGGCGCGGATGCGCCATATTGCCCAGCACGATGCGCTGACCGGTCTGCCCAACCGGCTGGCGCTGCTGATGCGCCTCGCCCAGTTGCTGCCGGACGCGCGCCGGCACCAGTGGAGCATGGCGGTGATGTTCATCGACCTCGACCGCTTCAAGATCATCAACGACACGCTCGGCCACCAAGTCGGCGACGAGATGCTGCGCGAAGTCGCCTGCCGCCTCTCCGCCGTCATCCGCGAAACCGACTATGTCGCCCGCCTGGGCGGCGACGAGTTCGTCGTCATCCTGCCGGCCATCGCCATGCCGGCCGACGCGGCGATCATCGCCAACAAGATCATCGCCTCGCTGTCGCTACCGATCCAGGCCGAAGGCCACGAACTGCACACCAGCCCGTCGATCGGCATCAGCATCTTCCCCGACGACGGTACCGACGGCGACTCTATCCTGAAGAACGCCGACACCGCGATGTACCACGCCAAGGCGGCCGGGCGGAACAACTTCCAGTTCTTCGCCGCCGAGATGAACCGCATCGCCAGCGAACGCCTGGACATCGAACGCAAGCTGCGCCACGCCATCGCCCGCAACGAGTTGACGCTGTACTTCCAACCGCAGTTCACCGCCGGCAGTAGCGAGCCGACCGGCGTCGAGGCCCTGCTGCGCTGGCAGCACCCGACCGACGGCATGATCGCCCCGGACCGCTTCATCCCGGTCGCCGAGGAAACCGGGATCATCGTCGAGATCGGCGAATGGGTACTGCTCAACGCCTGCCGGCAAATGATGCACTGGATCGGCGCCGGCCTGCGGCCGCTGCGCATGGCCGTCAACGTCTCGGCCCGGCAACTGCGCCGGCGCGATTTCCGCGAAACGGTGGCCGGCGTGCTGGCCGAGTCCGGCCTACCGCCGGAACTGCTGGAACTGGAAATCACCGAAAGCGCGGTGATGGAAAATCCGCAGGAAGCCATCGTCATCCTACAGAGTTTGGGCCGTATGGGCGTGACACTGGCCATCGACGACTTCGGTACCGGCTACTCCTCGCTCGCCTACCTGAAGCTGTTTCCGATCGACCGCCTGAAGATCGACCGCTCTTTCGTCGCCGATATCGAGTACGACCTCAACGACCGTGCCATCGCTTTCGGCACCATCGCGCTGGCTCACTCGCTCGGCCTCAAGGTCATCGCCGAAGGCGTCGAAACCGACGACCAGCACGACTTGCTGCGCGGCAACGGCTGCGACGAGGTCCAGGGCTACCTGTTCAGCAAGCCGCTGAACAGCGCTGCTGCCTTCGCCTTCCTGCACGCCCGCTACCCGGCGCGGTAAAATTCTCGTTTTCGACTTCGCGGGGGAACACCCATGCCACAGCGCACGCTGGCTCGCTACCTGACCGAGGAACAACGCCACAAGGGCATCATCACCGGCGACCTCAAGCTGCTGCTGGAAGTCGTTGCCCGCGCTTGCCAGGCCATTTCCGTCGCCATCGGCAAGGGCGCGCTGGGCGGCGTGCTCGGCGAGGCCGGCAGCGACAACATCCAGGGCGAGGCGCAGAAGAAGCTTGACGTACTGTCCAACGAAATCCTACTCGAAGCCAACGAATGGGGCGGCCACCTGGCGGCCATGGCCTCAGAGGAAATGGACCTGCCGCATCTGGTGCCGCACCGTTTCCCGAAGGGCGAGTACCTGCTGACCTTCGACCCGCTCGACGGCTCCTCGAACATCGACGTCAATGTCTCGATCGGCACCATTTTCTCGGTTCTCAAGTGCCCCGAGGGTGCCGACCTGAGCACGCCGCAAGCGGCCGAGCAAGCCTTCCTGCAGCCGGGCAGCACCCAGGTCGCGGCCGGTTATGCGGTATACGGCCCGACCACGCTGCTGGTACTGAGCGTCGGCGACGGCGTCGTGGTGTTCACCCTCGACCGCGAGCAGGGCCAATTCGTACTGACCCGGGAAAACGTCCGCATTCCCGCCGAAACCCAGGAATTCGCCATCAATATGGCCAACCGCCGCTTCTGGGAAGCGCCGGTGCAGCGCTACGTCGACGACATGGTCGCCGGCCGCAGCGGGCCGCTGGGCAAGGATTACAACATGCGCTGGGTGGCCTCGATGGTGGCCGATGTGCATCGCATCATGACCCGCGGCGGCATTTTCATGTACCCAATGGACGAGAAAGTCCGCGACAAGGGCGGCAAACTGCGCCTGATGTATGAAGCCAACCCGATGGCCTTCCTGGTCGAGCAGGCCGGTGGCGGCGCCAGCACGGGCTACCAGCGCATCCTCGACATCGTTCCCGAGCACCTGCACCAGCGCGTGCCGGTCATTCTCGGCTCGCGCCAGGAAGTCGAGCGTGCCGCCGCCTACCATGCCGTTTGAGCGGTGACGAAGGCATTTCCGGCCGCTTCGCAGCGGCCGAACGGCGACGCGGCGCTACACAAAAGCGGCTGTTTCCCGGATAATCCCGGCTTTTTCGTAGCTTGAATTTCAGCACCATGAGCGTCGCCACCCTCCCCCAGTTTTCCCCCCTGACCGGCGCCATCCGCGCCCTGGCCATGGATGCCGTGCAGCAGGCCAACTCCGGCCACCCCGGTGCGCCGATGGGCATGGCGGAAATCGCCGAAGTGCTGTGGCGCCGCCACCTGCGGCACAATCCGGCCAACCCGCAGTGGCCCGACCGCGACCGCTTCGTGCTGTCGAACGGCCACGGCTCGATGCTGGTCTACGCACTGCTGCACCTCTCCGGCTACGACGTCTCGATTGACGACCTGAAAAACTTCCGCCAGTTGCACGCCAAGACCCCAGGCCACCCGGAATTCGGCTACACCCCGGGCGTCGAGACAACCACCGGGCCGCTCGGCCAAGGCATCACCAACGCCGTCGGCTTCGCGCTGGCCGAAAAGGTGCTGGCCGCCGAGTTCAACCAGCCCGGCCACGAGATCGTCAATCACCATACCTACACCTTCCTCGGCGACGGCTGCCTGATGGAAGGCGTCTCGCACGAGGCCTGCTCGCTGGCCGGCACACTCGGCCTGGGCAAGCTGATCGCCTTCTGGGACGACAACGGCATTTCCATCGACGGCCACGTCGAGGGCTGGTTCACCGAGGACATCCCGAAGCGCTTTGAAGCTTACGGCTGGCACGTCGTCGCCGGCGTCAACGGCCACAGCGCCGATGCCATCGAGACGGCCCTGCTCGCCGCCAAGGCCGTCACCGACAAGCCCAGCCTGATCTGCTGCAAGACCATCATCGGCATGGGCGCGCCGAACAAGCAGGGCTCGCACGACTGCCACGGCGCCCCGCTCGGCCAAGAAGAAATCGCCGCCGCCCGCGCCACCATCGGCTGGCCGCACGCCCCCTTTGTCGTGCCCGACGACGTCTACGCCGCCTGGAACCGCAAACCGGCCGGCGCCGTCTTCCAGGAAAATTGGGACCGGCGCTTCGCCGCTTACCGCGACGCCTTCCCGGCTGCCGCTGCCGAATTCGAGCGCCGCGTGCTGAAGGCCGAACTGCCGACCACCTGGGCAGCGACCAAGGCCGCCTATCTCGCCGCGACCCGCGCCAAGGCCGAGAACATCGCCACCCGCAAGGCTTCGCAAAATGCCATCGCCGCGCTGGTCCCGGCCGTGCCGGAAATCTTCGGCGGCTCGGCCGACCTGGCCGGCTCCAACCTGACCTTGGTCAAGGGCAGCCGGGGCGTGACCCGGACCGAAGGCGGCAACTACTGCTATTACGGCGTGCGCGAATTCGCCATGACCGCCATCGCCAACGGCCTCGCCCTGCACGGCGGCCTGATTCCCTACACCGCGACCTTCCTGGTCTTCTCCGACTACGCCCGCAACGCCATCCGCATGGCGGCGCTGATGAAGCAGCGTCAGATCATGGTCTACACCCATGATTCCATCGGCCTCGGCGAAGATGGCCCGACGCACCAGCCGGTCGAGCAGATCCCGTCGCTACGCCTGATCCCGAATCTCGACGTCTGGCGGCCGGCCGATGCGACCGAAACGGCCGTCGCCTGGATGGCCGCCGTCGAACGTACCGACGGCCCGAGCGTGCTGGCCCTGTCGCGCCAGAACCTGCCGACGGTCACCCAGCAGGTCGCCGACGCCGACATCGCCCGGGGCGGCTACGTGCTGTCGGAAGCCGCTGGCGGCCAGGCGCAGATCACGCTGATCGCCACCGGCTCCGAAGTCAAGCTGGCGCTCGACGCCCAGGCCGCGCTAGCCGGCGAAGGCATCGCCGCGCGCGTCGTCTCGATGCCCTGCACCAGCGTCTTCGACCGGCAAAGCGCCGAATACAAGGCGACCGTGTTCAACGGCGGGTGTAAGAAGCGCATCGCCATCGAGGCCGCCCACCCGGATTTCTGGCGCAAGTACGTCGGCCTGCACGGCACCGTGATCGGCATCGACCGCTTCGGCGAGTCGGCCCCGGCCAGCCAGCTGTTCGACCTGTTCGGTTTCACCGTCGCCAACGTCGTCGCCGCCGCCAAGGCGATGCTGTCCTGATTTACCACAGAGGAGAAGCTACTATGGCTATCAAGGTTGCTATCAATGGTTTCGGTCGTATCGGCCGGTGCACGCTGCGCGCCATCTACGAGCAAGGCTTGCAGAACGAGTTCGAGGTCGTCGCCATCAATGCTTCCGGCGACCTGGCGACCAACGCCCACCTGCTGAAGTACGACACCACGCACGGCCGCTTCGCCACCTCGGTGACGACCGAAGGCGAAAACGTCATCGTCATCGACGGCAAGAAGATCCCGTTCTACTCGACCAAGGATCCGAAGGGCGTCAACTGGGCCACGCACGGCGTCGACATCCTGCTCGAATGCACCGGCGCCTACACCACCAAGGCCAAGGCCGCCGCGCTGCTCGAACAGGGCGCCAAGCGCGTGCTGATCTCGGCGCCAGGCGGTGACGACGTCGATGCCACCATCGTCGTCGGCGTCAACGAAGGCGATCTGAAAGCGGCGCACAGCGTCGTCTCCAACGCCTCCTGCACGACCAACTGCCTGGCTCCGGTGGCCAAGATCCTGGCCGACAACATCGGCATCAAGCAGGGCCTGATGACCACCATCCACGCCTACACCAACGACCAGGTCACCGTGGACGTCCGCCACAAGGACCTGCGCCGCGCCCGCGCCGCCGCCGCCAACATCATCCCGACCAAGACCGGCGCCGCCAAGGCCGTCGGCCTGGTGCTACCGCAACTGGTCGGCAAGGTGGACGGCTTCGCACTGCGTGTGCCGACCATCAACGTCTCGCTGGTCGACCTGACCTTCACCGCCGAACGCGCCACGACCAAGGAAGAAATCAACGAGTTGATGACCCAGGCCGCCAACGGCCCGCTCAAGAATATCCTGGCCGTGAACAACGAACCGCTGGTGTCGTCGGACTTCAACCACACCACCGTCTCCTCGACCTTCGACGCGACGCAAACCCGCGTCATCAAGGGTGAAGACGGCTCCGTGCTGGTCAAGGTGCTGGCCTGGTACGACAACGAATGGGGCTACTCCTGCCGCATGCTCGACGCTGCCCGTGTCTGGATGGCCGCCAAGTAAGCAGCGATAGCGCTAGACAAAACCGCCGGTCCCGCCGGCGGTTTTTTTATTTCACGGTGGCGATAGCCCGGTCATTCGCTGGACTACGCCCAAGCCAGATACAACAGGTTTATCAATAACTTAGCGAGTCCATCATATGCCGGTGCTTTCTGAAACCTGATCTGGTTTCCATCCGCGTGGCTCCCATACGGCTCCTGGAAACGGGGCTTTCTGAGGAGTCATTGTGGCAAGAATCAAACTCAACTAGGGCAACAACGGGGAATGGGGATATAGCCGCAAGAAGACCGCCCGACGATAAAGATCATCCCCCCAGCAATCGTCACCGCTTTCTTGCCGACGTACCCGGCCTGCTTTTCGTCAGCGTCCCCCGAGTTGCTCTAACTGAAGATTGATCGCCCCCGGTTGGGACACTCACCTCTCGCAATCCTGCCAGAGCAAAGCCAGTGAGGTGGCTCTTGAGTTGTTCCGCAGGCTGTTCGAGCAAGGCGCGAAACGGATTAGGCGTTTCCCGATCCAGCACCAGCATCATTAAACAGGGAGCAATGACACTGGTCATGCAACGCAGGAAAGCAGGGTCCGTGCGCGGCAAGCCGGTGATTTCAGCCACCAGTTCGCCGAGAAGCGCGAAGCGTGGAGCCATACCCTCCTTGACCAAATCTGCTGTATGCGCAGAGGGTGCCAGGATTTCCCGCGCGAAGACACGTCCGTGCCAGCCGCGCTCGTCTTTCGCCCGATCGACGATCAAACCAAACGTGGCGGCCAGCTTTTCCTCTGCCGTGCAGTTGCGCGCAGCAATCTCCCGTAACGCGGCAATATCCACGAGCTGGCTGTAACCCTCCAGCAGAACGCTGCGGTACAGACCTTCGCGGCCACCGAAGTGGTAGTTGATGGCTGCCAAATCGGCCCCCGCCGCTTCACAGATCGCCTTGTTTGACGCCCCGGCGTATCCCAACTGCGCAAAGAGCTGACCTGCCGCTTCCAGCAGGTTGGCGCGGGTGGCATCGCCATCGGCACGAGGCCCCCTTTTCTTGATCGTCGTGTTCATAACGGTTTCATGCTAGCATAGTTGAAATTCAAATTGAATTAGAATAATGTTTTCCACAGCCAAGTCGGAGATCACTTGATGAATAAACGGATTGCCATCGGCGCGCTGGTTGCGTTGTTGCTCGCCGCATTGGCTGGATGGCTATGGAGCGCGCGCACGGCATCGACTGGACAAGGCACTCTAACCCTGTTCGGCAACGTGGATATTCGGCAGGTGTCGTTGGCATTTCAGGACAGTGAACGCATCGACACGATGCTCGTGGATGAAGGCGCCAAAGTCAAAGCGGGTCAGGTATTGGCAACACTGGATTCCCGCACGCTCGAACTGCAAGCAGCGCAGGCCCGCACACAGATCGCGGTGAATGAACAAGCGTTGCTGCGCTTACGCAACGGTTCCCGTCCGCAAGAGGTGGCGCAAGCTCAGGCGCGTGTTGATACGGCGCAGGCCGATGTTCAACTGGCGGAGCAGGAATTCAAACGAGTACGGGCCGCAGCCGACGAAACGCAAGACCGCGCCGTCAGCGGTCAGGAGCGCGATCGCGTCGCCGCTCAACTCAAGGCGGCACAGGCCAGACTCAACGATCAAACGCAGGCGCTGCGCCTCGCGCAGATCGGGCCACGCAAGGAAGACGTGGATCAAGCCGCCGCGCAGTTGCAACTGACCCGCGATGCGCTGGCCGTGCTGGAACATCGCATTACGCTGCATGAGTTGAAAGCGCCCAGCGATGCCGTCGTGCGTTCGCGGCTGGCCGAACCGGGTGATATGGCATCGCCGCAACGGCCCGTCTATGCCTTGGCGCTGGTGCAGCCGAAGTGGATTCGCGCCTACGTCAATGCGGTGCAACTGGCGCAAGTGCAGCCTGGAATGCCGGCACAGATCAGCATCGACGGTTTACCGGGTGAGACGCTGCCGGGGCAGATCGGCTTCATTTCATCCGTCGCGGAGTTCACGCCCAAGTCTGTTCAGACGCCGGAATTGCGCACCAGTCTGGTCTATGAAATCCGCGTGCTGGTGGATGATCCGCAGGACAGGTTGCGGCTGGGTATGCCGGCCACGGTCTCTCTGCAAACCAAGGCTGCACAAGGGCGCTGACCATGAGTGTCGCGCTCGCTGACGGGCTTGCCATTGAAGCGGCGGATTTGCTCAAGTCTTTCAAGGAAGGGAAAGGCAAGCCCGCTGTAGCTGGAATCTCACTCGGTATTCCTCTCGGCCAACTCACCGCTTTGGTCGGCCCCGACGGCGCAGGCAAGACGACTTTGCTGCGCATGGTGGCGGGCTTGATGAAGCCGGATGCGGGAACGCTTGTCGTGCTGGGCATCAACGTGAAGCGCGACCCGCAAGCCGTGCAGGATCGGATCAGCTACATGCCGCAACGCTTTGGTCTGTATGAGGACTTGAGCGTGCAGGAAAACCTCGATCTCTATGCCGATCTGCATGGCGTGCCTGCGAACGTGCGCCGTGATCGCTTCGAGCGCATGTTGACCATGACTGACATGGCCCGCTTCACCCATCGTCCCGCCGGGAAACTGTCTGGCGGCATGAAGCAAAAGCTGGGGCTGGCCTGCACGCTGGTGCGCGCGCCGGATTTGCTGCTGCTCGATGAGCCGACGGTCGGCGTCGATCCGCTGTCGCGCCGTGAGTTGTGGCGCATCGTCCAGCAACTCGTCGATGAGGAACGGCTGTCCGTCATCGTCAGCACGGGCTACATGGACGAGGCGGAACGCTGCGAGCACGTCATCGTGATGAACGATGGAAAGATGCTGGCGCAAGGCACACCGGAGGCATTGCGCGAACCGGCGGATCGTTGCTGTTTCGTAGCGCATCCCCCGTCCGGCGTGCTGGCGCGAACCTTACAGGCGCGGCTGATCGACGACCGGGTGAATATCGTCGATGCGGTTCCCGTGGGCGGTGCGGTGCGCTTCATTCGCGCCGCGCAGGCCGACGATGCGGACATTGCCGCCTTGCTGGGAAATGAGCGTAGCGAGGCCGTGCCCGCATGTCTGGAAGATGGCGTGATGACGTTGCTGCACGCACAGTCTGCCGCCGCCGCATCTTCAATTTTCGCCACGCCCAGCACTTCCGTTGCAACGACGCCAGAAGATGGCGAGCGCCCGGTGTTGATTGAAGTCCGCGATCTGGTGCGACGCTTCGGCGATTTCGTGGCGGTCGCCAGTACCTCCTTCAAAGTGCAACGCGGAGAAATCTTCGGTCTGCTGGGGCCGAACGGCGCAGGCAAGACCACCACGTTTCGGATGCTCTGCGGTTTGCTGCCAGCCACCAGCGGCTTCTTGGAAGTGGCCGGCTACAACCTGCGTACCGCCCGTGCCGAAGCGCGTGGCCGCGTGGGCTACGTGTCGCAGAAATTCGCCCTCTACGGCAACTTGTCCGCCGTCGAAAACCTCACGTTCTTTGGCGGCGCTTACGGACTGCAAGGCGCCGGGTTGCGCCAGCGCATCGAACAAGTGCTGGACGAGTTCGATCTTGCGACACACCAGCATTCGCCCAGCGGCGAACTGCCGGGCGGATTCAAACAGCGGCTGGCGATGGCCGCCGCTCTGCTGCACCAACCGGACATTCTGTTTCTGGACGAACCGACCAGCGGCATTGATCCCCTTGCACGCCGCGCATTCTGGCGGCGGATCACGGCGCTGTCGGAGGCGGGAACCACCGTGGTCATCACCACGCACTTCATGGAAGAAGCCGAATACTGCGACCGCATCGTGATTCAGGACGCGGGGCGCTTGCTGGCAATCGGCACGCCCGATGAGGTGCGCGCCCAAGTGCCGGATGCCGCTGACATGAACACCGCTTTCATCGGCATCGTTGAACAGGCACGCAGCCAGAAGCCGACGACTGAAAAGGCGGTGGCTTGATGACCCATCCAGATACCCGCGCCATCCATGCGCCATCTGGCGGCTTCTGGCGTCGCCTGCGAGCGCTCACGGTCAAGGAGTTTCGCCAGTTGCTGCGCGACCGCAGCAACCTTGCCATCGGCGTGATCTTGCCGATTCTGTTGATCCTGCTGTTCGGCTACGGCTTGTCTCTGGACATCCGCCACGCGAACGTCGCCATCGTGCTCGAAGATGGCTCACCCACGGCTCGCGACGTGGTGGCCGGACTTGGCGGCTCAGACTACATCGAACCCACCTATGTGCTGGCGATGAGCGACGCTGAAGGCTTGATGCGCGCTCGCCAGGTGGATGCCATCGTTCGCATTCCCGTCGATTTTTCGTACCGTTTGGCCCAAGGCAATGCTACGGTTCAACTGGTGCTCCACGGAACGGACGCGGCAACGGCGGCGAGCCTGCGCGCCTACGTCTCGGCAGCCATCGCCGGCTGGGGGCAACGTCAAGCGGATCGAGCGGGGCGCATGGGGCCTGCGGCTGGTGTGCAGATCATCGACCGGATGTGGTTCAACGCCACCAATTCCAGCACCTGGTATCTGGTGCCGGGATTGATCGTGCTCATCATGACTTTGGTGGGCGGCTTTCTGACTTCGATGGTCATTGCCCGCGAATGGGAACGGGGCACGATGGAAAGCCTGTTCGTGACCCCGGTGCGAACGCTCGAAATTCTGCTGGCGAAGATCATTCCCTATTTCTGCGTCGGCCTGCTGGGGCTACTGCTGTGCGTCGCGGCGGCGCTGGGTCTGTTCGCACTGCCGCTCAATGGTTCGCTGTGGGTGTTGCTGGTCAGTTCAATGCTGTACCTGATCGTCGCACTCAGCTTGGGCCTGTTCATTTCCGCTGCCGCGCGCAACCAGTTTCTGGCGAGCCAGATCGCGGTCATCGCCACCTTCCTGCCAGCCTTGATGCTGTCGGGTTTCCTGTTCGACCTGCACAACGTGCCCATCGGCATCCAGCGCGTAGCGTCGATTCTTCCCGCCACCTACTTCGTCGAACTGGCGAAGATGAGTTTTCTCGCTGGCGACAACTTCCCGCTGATCCTGCGCAACTGGAGCATCCTGGGTGTCGAGGCCGTGGTGCTCATCACCGCCGCCTGGTTGCGTACCCGCAAGAGTCTGGATCACTGAGCCATGCGCGTACTGAGCCATTTTTCCGCCACACTGCGCCGCATTGCCTTTCTGTTCAGAAAGGAAGTGTTGGCGATCCTCAAAGACCCGGCCAATCGCGTCATATTGATCGTGCCGGTCATCGTGCAATCCCTGGTATTCGGCTATGGGGCGACTTACGACCTCAACCATGTGCCCTATGCCGTGCTCAATGAGAGCAACGGCGAGGCATCGAGGGAACTGATCGCGCGGCTCGACGGCTCCGGGGTGTTCGTTCATGCCGCGAGCCTGCGCAACGAGAGTGACATCGCGCGCGTCATTGATGAGGGCCACGCGCTGCTGGTGCTGCACTTCGCTTCGGATTTCGACAGCCGCCTGTCATCGAGCGGCAGCGCGCCGCTGCAACTGATCCTCGACGGACGCAATTCAACCACCGTCAACATGGCCGCCGGTCATTTGTCTGCCTTGATCGCGCAGTTCAATGCCATCCGCGCCAATGCAACCCGCAATGTCGTTCTTTCCCAAGTCGGCATCGAAACCCGCGCCTGGTTCAACCCCAATCTGGAATCGCGCTGGAACATCATCCCGGCCCTGATTGCCGCACTGAGCATGATTCAAACGCTGCTGCTCGCGTCGCTGTCGGTTGCCAGAGAACGCGAACAGGGCACTTTCGATCAACTGCTCGTCACGCCGCTGCGCCCGATGGAAATCCTCATCGGCAAGGCGCTGCCCTCGATCTTCATTGGTCTGGTACAGGCGAGCCTGATTCTGGCGGTGTCTCTATGGTGGTTCCGCATTCCCTTCAATGGATCGGCGCTGCTCTTGTATGCCGGGCTGGCGCTGTTCGCCACGTCCTGCGTCGGCATTGGTTTATCCATTTCCGCGCTGTCGCTCAACATGCAGCAGGCGATGGTTTATGCCTTCGTCTCCATCATGCCGCTGATGCTGTTGTCCGGTCTGGTCACGCCGATCACCAACATGCCATGGGCATTGCAGATCGTCACTTATGCCAACCCGCTGCGCTTCGCCATCGACCTGGTTCGGCGCGTGTATCTGGAAGGCGCGGGTTGGCAGGACGTTGCCACCGCTTTCTGGCCTATGGCGATTGTTGCGTTGGTGACGCTGCCCATCGCAACGTGGCTGTTCCGCAATCGACTGGCGTAATGAGGAAAGCTATGTCTGAAACATATTCATCAATCCGGTCACGCTTATGGATCGGCAGTGTTTTGGCTGCGCTGTTGACGGCCTGCACAACGGTGGGGCCAAACTTCAAACCACCTGAAACGCCCGCGCCCGATGATTGGTCGAGTTGGAACAGCGCGGGCAGCGAACTGGCGCGCAGCGTCGGCAAACCCGGTTCACCCCAAAGCCGTTGGTGGGAAGCGTTCAACGATCCCGTTTTGAACGAACTGGAACAAAAGGCACTGTCGCAAAACCCGGATTTGCGCACGGCGGCGCTGCATTACGCGCAGTTCCGCGCGCTGCGCGACGTGGCGGGTAGCCAGCAAGGGCCTGATGTCAGGCTGCAAGCGGGCATGAATCGGCAGCGCCAGAGCGAATACGCCGCTGGCGATCGCGTGCTGGACATCATCGCGCCAGACAATCGGGATGCGCTTGCCGGCGCGCTGTCCGCGCCCTTTACGCAATATCAGGCCGGCATTGATCTTTCGTGGGAGATCGACCTGTGGGGCCGCGTGCGCCGGGCTGTCGAAGGCGCCGACGCCGATGCTGCCGCATCGGCAGCCTTGCTGGATCAAACACGGGTTTCCATCGCCAGTGAATTGGCCGGCGCCTATGTCTCCCTGCGGACAACCCAGCGGCTTGCGAAGCTCACCCACGACGACATCGCCGCCATGCGCGAGCGTATCCGCTTGATGGCATCCAGACGCAAGCATGGACTGGTGGGCGATGTCGATCTGGAACGGCAGCGGCTGGAACTGGCGAATCTCGAAGCGCAATTGCCAACCTTGCTGGAGCAGGAAGCGCAAACCAAGAATCGCATCGGGCTGCTGCTGGGGCTTCACCCCGGTGAGTTGTCTCAAATGCTGGCGACGACGGAAGGCGCGAACGCTGCCCCCGTTCTGCCGGAATACACGCTCGGCCTGCCTTCCGAACTGGCCGCCCGGCGACCCGACATTCGCGCCTCGCTGGCCCGCCTGCACCAGAGCACGGCGGCCATCGGAGAAGCGCAGGCGCAGCTGTATCCCAGCATTCGTTTGGGCGTGCGCGCCGGCCTGGACTCTTATGAAGCCGGGAAATTCGGCGATTGGGGCAGCCGCTTATGGAGCATCGGGCCAAGCATCGACCTGCCGATTTTTGACGGTGGCCGGCGGCGCACCACCGTCAAGCTGCGCGAGTTGAAGCAGCAGGAAGCCGCGATTGATTTTCAACGCACCGTCCTGCGGGCATGGCAGGAGATCGACGATGCGCTGACCGCGTATGCCGCCGAGCAGCAGCGGCAGCAGCGCCTGGCGCTCAGGGCGCAAAGCAGCGCCGAGGTTTACCAGCTGGTTCAGGCGAGGGAGCGCGCTGGCTTGACCGATTTTCTCAACGTCATCGACGCACAGCGCTCGGACATCCAGGCCCGGCGCGACATGGTGTCGAGCCAAGGCAGAGCGCAGGCGCAGTTCATCGCGGTCTACAGAGCGTTGGGCGTCCTTCCAAGCCTGACCGAAGATCTGTCTGGCAACGAGGAAAGGAGATCGCAATGAAGCTCGTCATTGCCGCACTGATGGCTCTGATGGGCCATTATGAAGAGAAGCAAGCCGGCCTAACGTTGGAAAGCGGCCGATGCAGTGCGCTCCGGCTTTCCTTCCCGCCGCTCCTATGTGGCACCTAGCCCACAATGTCGCGATCCTGCCAAGCAGCCCAAAACAAAGCTAACCCACTGTCCTGTAAAGGGTTTTAAGTCCTATGCAATTTGCACAAGGGGCTTGACACGGGCCATTTTGTGGCCGTTCTCGGCCGCCGCCCCCGCAATCTGCGCCTCGAACACTGCGAGCCTGCCGGAAATGCCGCCAAGACGCCGATTTGCCGCGCCGACGCGGTAAAATGTCAAAGTTCATCATCATCACTTGGCCGCCGTGCCCGACTCGCGCCCCCCCTTTCGTCTCGCCATCAACGGCTACGGCCGGATCGGCCGCTGTTTTCTGCGGGCGCTGGCCGAAACTTCGCTGACCCATCGCTTGCAGGTAGTCGCCATCAACGAGCCGGCCAACCTCGACAGCATGGCCTACCTGACCCGCTTCGACTCGACGCACGGGCGCTTCACCGGCCGGGTCGAGGTTAGCGACAACGGCTTGGTCATCGATAATCGGCCGATCGCTATCAGCCACTTCCGCGAGCCGGAAGCGGTCGCCTGGCGGGCGGCCGGTATCGACCTGCTGGTCGAATGTTCCGGCGCCTACGGCCGACGCAACGAACTGCAGCGCTTTCTCACCGCCGGTTGCCCGCGTCTCTTGCTGTCGCATCCCGCTCACAGCGGCGAGGATGTTGACGCCACCATCGTCGCCGGCATCAACGAGGAAACGCTGCACGGCGGCGAGCGCCTGGTCTCCGCCGCCTCGTGCACGACCAATGCCGTGGTGCCGCTGCTCGCCCTGCTCGACCGCGAAGTCGGCATTGAGCAGACGCTGCTAACCACGCTGCATTCGGTCATGAATGACCAGCCGCTGCTCGACGGCTACCACCACAGCGACCTGCGTCGCACCCGCTCGGCGATGCAGTCGATCATCCCGGTCTCTACCGGCCTCGCTCGCGGTGTCGAGCGGCTTCTGCCGCAACTGACCGGGCGCGTGCAGGCCAAGGCGATCCGCGTGCCGACGCTGAATGTCTCGGCGATCGACCTGACCATCGCCACCGCCCGCCCAGTCTCGGTCCACAGCCTCAACGCGCTGCTCGCCGAGGCCGCCGCCGGGCCCCTGCAGAAGCGCCTTGCCTATTCCGCCGAGGCCCATGCCTCGATCGACTTCAACCACGACCCGCATTCGGCCATCGTCGATGGCAGCCAGACGCGGACCGCCGGCACCCACCTGGTCAATCTATTCGTCTGGTTCGACAACGAGTGGGGATTCGCCAACCGCATGCTCGAAGTGGCCGACTACTGGTCGCAACGCTGGATGTCCGCAGCCGCCCCTTAACCGATTCTCAGGAGGAACCCATGAACGTCATCAAACTCACCGACCTCGATGTTTCCGGCAAGCGCGTGTTCATCCGTGCCGACCTCAACGTGCCGCAGGACGAAGGCGGCAACATTACCGAGGACACCCGCATCCGCGCCTCGCTGCCGTCGATCAAGTACTGCCTGGAAAACGGCGCAGCGGTGATGGTCACCTCCCACCTCGGCCGTCCGACCGAAGGCGAGTTGAACCACGAGGACAGCCTGATGCCGGTCGCCGTGCGCCTGGGCCAGATGCTCAAGCAGCCGGTGCGCCTGATCACCGACTGGGTCGACGGCAGCTTCACGGTCAAGCCGGGCGAGGTCGTGCTGCTGGAAAACTGCCGCGTCAACAAGGGCGAGAAGAAGAACAACGACGAACTGGCGCAGAAGATGGCCAAGCTGTGCGATGTCTACGTCAATGACGCTTTCGGCACCGCTCACCGCGCCGAAGCGACCACTCATGGCATCGCCAAGTACGCGCCGGTGGCCTGCGCCGGCATGCTGATGGGCGCCGAAATCGACGCCCTCTCCAAAGCTCTGCGCGAACCGAAGCGCCCACTGGTGGCCATCGTCGGCGGTGCCAAGGTGTCGTCCAAGCTGACCATCCTCAAGTCGCTGGCTGACAAGGTGGACCAGTTGATTGTCGGCGGCGGCATCGCCAACACCTTCCTGCTTGCCTCCGGCAAGCGCATCGGCCAATCGCTGGCCGAGCCGGACCTGGTCAAGGAAGCCCACGCCATCATGGACATCATGAAGGCACGCGGTGCCGAAGTGCCGCTGCCGACCGACGTCGTCGTCGCCGACGAGGTTTCGGCCCTGGCCCGCGCCAACAAGATTCCGGTGGACAACGTAACGGCCACCGACCGCATTCTCGACATCGGCCCGAAGAGCGCCGCCAAGATCTCGGAAATCATCGCCAATGCCGGCACCATCGTCTGGAATGGCCCGGTCGGCGTCTTCGAGCTGCCGCAGTTCGCCGGCGGCACCAAGATGCTGGCCTCGGCCATCGCCCACTCGGAAGCCTTTTCCATCGCCGGCGGCGGCGACACGCTGGCCGCCATCGCCAAGTTCCACATCCACGACGAGGTTGGCTACATCTCCACCGGCGGCGGCGCCTTCCTCGAATTCCTCGAAGGCAAGACCCTGCCGGCGATCGCAGTTCTGGAAGAAAGAGCCCGGGGTTAATCCGCGTTCATTACCGGCGCCGAAGGCGTCCAAACCAGCCCCGGGCTTCTGCCCGGGGTGACTCGCAAGCAAGGGAAGAAAGCATCTTGATCAAGAAAATTCTGGGAAAAATCACGACTCATCAAGAGCTTACGGAAGCGGAAGTGGCCGAACTGATTGCCGCCATCAATGAAGGGAAGGTCAGCGATATCCAGATTGCCGGCTTTCAGGTGGCTTTGTTGATGAAAGGCGCGTCGCTGAAGGAAATCGCCTATATCGCCAAAGCCATGCGCGCCAACTGCATTCCCTTGCAACCCAAGGTGGCCGGCGAGATGATGGACACCTGCGGCACCGGCGGCGGGCTATCCACCTTCAACATTTCGACGGCGACGGCGCTGGTCGCGGCAGCGGCCGGCATTCCCGTCGCCAAGCACGGCAGCCGCTCGATCGCCAGCCTCTCCGGCAGCGCCGACGTGCTGGAGGCGCTCGGCATCAATATCCATTTGCAGCCGTGCCAGGTGGAAAAGATGATCGAGGAAATCGGCATCGCCTTTCTCTACGCGCCGCTCTTCCATCCGGTCATGGGCAAGGTGTTGCCACCGGAACAGGATCTGGGCATCAAGACCATTTTCTATTCCATCATCGGGCCACTGATCAATCCCGCTTTCGCCCCCCGGCATCTGCTCGGCGTCTATCGACCGGAATTGCTCGACACCGTGGCTTTCGTGGCCAAGGAACTGGGCTATACCAACGCCATGTTCGTGCACGGCCTGGATGGTCTGGATGAAATCTCGCTGCTGGGTAAAACACGGATCAATCATCTGAAAAACGGCGAAGTCACCACCTTCGAGATCGAACCGGAGGATTTCGGCCTGACCCGCTGCGTCCTCGATGACATCAGAACGGGCGCGCCCGAAGTCAATGCGGCAACGATCAACGGCGTTTTTTCGGGCAAGGTCAAGGGCGCCCGGCGCGACGCCATCGTCCTGAATGCTGCCGGCGCGCTGATCGTCGGCGGCAAGGCCGACGACTTCCGCACCGGGATCGCCCTGGCAGGCGAGTTGATCGACAGCGGCGCGGCGGCAAAGAAATTGCGGGAACTGCAGGAGATGTCCAGCAGTTTCAAGGCCGCTGCATGAGCGCCCGGTTTCCCGGGCGATTTTCCGCCGCCATCGCCGCCGAAAACGCACGCGGGCTAGTCGCCGTCATACCCGACATCAAATGCATTTCGCCCAAAGAGGGCGACCTGTTGCGCGGACGCGACCCGGTGGAGACGGCAAAAATGCTCGTTCGCGGCGGCGCCCCCGTACTGTCGGTCGTCACCGAGAGTGAACGCTTTGGCGGCAGCATCGAGTTGCTCAGCGCCATCGTGCAGGCCGTCGATGTGCCGGTACTGAGAAAAGACTTCATCACCCACACAGACCAGCTTCTCGAAACGGCAGAACTCGGCGCGGCGGCCGTCTTGCTGATTTGCGCGACGACGGACGAAAAAAACTTGCGGGCGCTCTATGAAAAAACGCTCGCCTTGGGCATAGAGCCGTTCGTCGAAGTCCACACGGCACAGGAGATGGACCTGGCCAACAGCTTGGGCGCCCGCCTGGTCGGCATCAACAACCGCAACATTGTCTCACTTGAACGGGATAACGGCGGACCCGGCCGCACCGCCACGCTCGCCTGCGGCGCGCCCGCCAACGCAATGTTGGTCAGCGAAAGCGGCATTCTGTCGGCGGCGGATGCAAAGCTGGCGGCATCCGCCGGCGCCAATGCGGTTCTGGTCGGCACAGCACTGTGGCAGGCAGGCGACATGGACGCCATGTATCAATCACTCCGGGTTGAAAGAAGAGCTACCCCTTGCGCCCCATCGTAAAAATCTGCGGACTCATGCGTGCGCAGGATGTGCAAATGTGCATACGGCACGGCGCGGATATGGTCGGCTTCGTCGTCGAGTATCCGCGCCCGGTTCCGTGGAACCTGAGCGCGGCAGAGGCCAAGGAACTGATAGCAACCGTCGGCAAACCGACGCAAACCTGTGTCGTCACCGGCGGATCGCCGGAGCATGTGCTGCGTATTGCCACGGCAACGCAGCCGGACTTTATTCAACTGCACGGCGGCGAAACGCTTGAGGATACGGCATGCCTCGTCGGCGAACTGGAAAAGCGAGGCATCAAAGTCATCAAGGCGCTTTTCCCGGACACGCCCGATCTGGAAAAAACAGCGGCGGATTTCTGCGCGGCAGGTGTTCATGCCCTGCTCTTCGACCCACGCACGCCCAATAACGCCAGCCACAGCGGCACAGCCGACCTGCCCGCCTATCAGCGGCTCCGGCATGCCGCCACTTGCCCGGCCATTCTCGCCGGCGGCATCACTCCCGAAAACGCGGCGCAAATCGTTCGCCAGACAAAGGCCCGGATGATCGACCTGATGAGCGGCGTCGAGATTTCCCCCGGCATCAAGGACGAAACCAAGGTCGCCGCGCTGTTTCAAGCATTGAGAGACAGCGGCCAGCAACGAAGCGACGCTGCGGCCATGCTGAAGTAATCGGCCTGACGGCCTGTCCCGTCATGTCTTTCAAAGCTAAATCTGGCATCCTCATGCCTTGCTCACCACAACGCGAGACCTGGACAAAATCATGCTACGTCATACCAAAATCGTCGCCACCCTCGGCCCCGCCTCATCTTCGCCGGAGGTACTCGAACGGCTAGTGCGGGCCGGGGTCGATGTGGTGCGGATGAATTTCTCGCATGGCACGGCCGACGACCACCGGGTACGGGCTGAAGGTATCCGCGCTGCTGCGGCCAAGGTCGGCCGTACCGTCGGCATCCTCGGCGACCTGCAAGGGCCAAAAATTCGCGTCGGCAAATTCGAGCAGGGCAAGATCGCGCTGCATGTCGGCGACAACTTCGTCCTCGACGCCCAATGTCCGCTCGGCAACACGGAGCGCGTCGGCCTCGACTACAAGGATTTGCCCAAGGACGTCGCCGCCGGCGACATTTTGCTGCTCGACGATGGCCGCCTGAAGCTGGAAGTCGTCGCCGTGCGCGGTCATGAAATCCATACCCGGGTGCTGGTCGGCGGCGTGCTTTCCAACAACAAGGGCATCAACCGCCAGGGCGGCGGCCTGACCGCACCGGCGCTGACCGCCAAGGATATGGACGACATTCGCACCGCCGCCGAGATCGGCGTCGATTTCGTCGCCGTCTCCTTCCCCAAGAGCGCCGCCGACATGACCATGGCCCGCCAATTGCTGCGCGCCGCCGGCAGCAGCGCCTTGCTGATCGCCAAGATCGAGCGCGTCGAGGCCGTCGACAACATGGCCGAGATTCTCGACGTCTCGGACGGCGTCATGGTCGCCCGTGGCGACTTGGCGGTCGAGGTCGGCGACGCCTCGGTGCCTGCCCTGCAAAAGCGCATGATCCGCCTGGCCCGCGACAAGAACAAACTGACCATCACCGCCACGCAGATGATGGAATCGATGATCCACTCGCCGGTGCCGACCCGCGCCGAAGTCTCCGACGTGGCCAACGCCGTGCTCGACGGTACCGACGCCGTGATGCTGTCGGCCGAAACGGCCGCCGGCAGCTACCCGGTCGAAACGGTGGAATCGATGGCGCGCATCTGCGTCGAGGCCGAGCGCTCGGCACAGATAACGCTCGACCGCGAGTTCCTCGACCGCGTATTCACCCGCATCGACCAGTCGATTGCCATGGCCGCCATCTGGACCGCCAGCCACCTCAAGGTCAAGGCCATCGCGGCGCTGACCCAGACCGGCTCGACCGCATTGTGGATGAGCCGCCTCAACTGCGGCGTGCCGATCTACGCCCTGACGCCGGATGCCACGGCGGTCGGCCACATGGCGCTGTATCGCGGCGTCTGCCCGCTGCCGATGCAACAGCCGCAAGCCGCCGACCGCGACCGTCTGCTGGCCGAGGCCGAGCAACTGCTGATCGATCGCGGCGTGGTCGAACTGGGCGAACTGATCGCGCTGACCATCGGCGAGCCGATCGGCTCTACCGGCGGCACCAACACGCTGAAGATCGTCCGCGTCGGCGAACACCAAATCAACTAGAATCAAAAGTCATCCAAGCTACTGAAATAGAAATCTCCATGCGGACTTGCCTACTTCTCTCGCTTTCCTTGGTTCTGACCTACTCGCCGGCCTACGCTGACGCCTATAAATGCCGGAGCGGCAACGGAAGCCTCGTTGTGTCGTCGTCACCCTGTGCGGACGGTACTGTAGCTACCGCGATCATGCGTAGCGAGCGCATCAACTCGGCCTCGGTCGAGTCCGCCCAAGCTGATCTCAAACGACAAAAGAACTTCATCGCCCAACGCGAGCGGATGCGCACAGCCGAGCCTGCGCCGCATGCGACGCTCGGCCAACCCGTGAGAGCCAGCGCCAGCGCCGATGACCCGGATACCCATAACCGAATTCACGCCTGCCTGAAGAAGATCACTGCAACAACTCGTTTGACCCCATCGGATGAGGCACGGCGGAAAGTTGACTGCTATCGGGGCTCGGTCGGCTTGCAAAGAGAATGCGCAAGCCGCATCGCCGCAACCTACAGGCTAACCTCGGATCAAGAACGCCACTTCCAGCAGCAGTGCCATAACCTCCTATAGCAAGAGCCAGGATGATCGACCCTTACGCTGCTCAAACCATCTGGCTCATCTAGGAAATCATCAAACCACATTAGTAGAGGAACACCATGCCGCTCGTCTCCATGCGCCAATTGCTCGATCACGCCGCCGAAAACGGCTACGGTCTGCCCGCCTTCAACGTCAACAACATGGAACAGGTCTGGGCCATCTGCGAAGCCGCCAGCCAGATCGATGCGCCGGTCATTATGCAGGCCTCGGCCGGTGCCCGGAAATACGCCGGCGAGCCCTTCCTGCGCCACCAAATCCTGGCCGCACTGGAAGCCTACCCACATCTGCCCATCGTCATGCACCAGGATCACGGCCAGAGTCCGGCCATCTGCATGTCCGCGATCCGCTCCGGCTTCACCTCGGTGATGATGGACGGCTCGTTGGAAGCCGACGGCAAGACCACCTCCTCCTACGAATACAACGTCGCCGTGTCGCGCGAAGTGGTCAAGTTCGCCCACGCCATCGGCGTCTCGGTCGAGGCTGAACTGGGCGTGCTCGGCTCGCTGGAAACGATGAAGGGCGACAAAGAAGACGGCCACGGTGCCGAGGGCCACATGACCCGCGAACAACTGCTGACCGACCCCAATCAGGCCGCCGATTTCGTCAAACAGACCAACTGCGACGCGCTGGCCATCGCCATCGGCACCAGCCACGGCGCCTACAAATTCACCAAGAAGCCGACCGGCGACATCCTGGCCATCGACCGCATCAAGGAAATCCACGCCCG
>JAIRKE010000054.1 GCA_031260295.1 Azonexus sp. | reverse complement strand
GCCCCCGCCGAACCCCAGCCGTCTTTGGTGGCGTTTTGGGCCACGGCGCTGGGGTTGTTGGTGGCGTCAAAAAAGGCTTTGGCCTTGGCCGCCAGTTGTTGGTTGTAGGCGTCGATGGCGGCGCCGATTTGCTGCTGAAAATTGGCAGTGCTTTTTTCGTCGGCGCTGGCGTAAATGGCTTGGGCAATGGGACGCAATTTGCCCTGCAGCTTAACCAAGGCGGCTTGGTGCTCTGCATCGATGGCGGCTTGGAATTCTTGGGCCGCCTGAGCGTTGCCAAACCACGATTGGATACGGGCGGGCAGGTTGGAACCGGTGACGACGGCCCCTATGAACTCGGTGGAAAGAGAAGGATCCTTCGTTTTGTTAAGGTCAACAAATTTGTTGACGCCACACACTTTGTCGTTGGTATCCAGCTCGGCCTCTGAATCGACGGTTTTGATGGCGAACGTGGGCCATTCGTCCCCAAGGTACGTGAGAATGGCTTGTTTCATCGTGGGGTCTTTTTTGGCTTTTTCCACTTCCCCGTTAAGGACGGCCGCACACAATTCCTGGCGTAACACCGTGACGCCGATCTGGTTGCCTTTGGCGGTGCCAATCATGGCCGACATGGGCGGCAGGGTGTCCGCCGTGTGGGTGGCGTATTCGCCCCAGATGAGGTTTGCCGCGCCAATGCCTTGAAGCACCATCCACATCACAAGGTATTGGATGACGCAGTAGCCTTGGCCCAGCGGCACAATAAAGGCGGTGCCCACAGACGTCCGAATCGGCACCCACATTGACGACCAGCGCTTGCCGAGCAGTTCGCCGTCGTGGGCGGTCTGCATCGTGCCGACAATCAAGCCATAGGACAGCAACACCCCGCCGACGATCAGAATCGCGGTGTTGAGTTGCCCAATGATGCCACTCATCGGGTCGCCAGAACCGCCTCCGTGGGCACACACGGCCCCCGGCATATCGACCAGTGAGCCAAACAGCGGATTCAGGAAACAACCCACCGTGACATCGGTATCGACGACGTGCATAAACCCCGTTCCTGCGGCTTCGGCGAACGCCAAGGCGGGAAAGAACAGGGCAAGGGAAAGGGCAAAAGCGAAAAATGGAAAGCGACGCATAAAAAGAACTCGCAAGTAATTCTTTTTAAATTACGAAACAAGTTTTCTAAACCGCCTACACGGCGGTAAACGAAAATAAGGTACCCCACCTGGTCTTGTCATCAGGTGGGGCGGTGTTTTTTGCCTGCGTCGTGGCTGAAACACAAAACCATTCAACCGGTTATTGCTGTCGCTGTCAACTCTGGAAGAATGTTTGCAAAAAGCGAGGATTCGGATCTCGCAACGACACCTCCACCACACCAAGCCAATCTTCGGGCAGGGTTTCGCCTGGGCGCAAATTCGCCCGAGCCTGTTCCTCCACCTCCCTAAACATTTTCATATCCTCTTGAGGTTTGAGTGAGTACCCGCCCAAAAGGTATTCCTCATAGCTCATTTCTCGCTCAGTTTCTTTTTGCCATTCGGCGACATCTTTGGGTACGGTGCGTTTGCGGGGCATGGTAATTTCCTTTCTGGTGTGGCTTCAGCCGACTCTATCCGAAAAAACACGTTATAGCCACGCGATAGCCTCACGCTTGCCGTTTTTGGCGGGCGGGGGGGCAACGTTATTGATAGGCTGTATTGCCTGTGTCTGTGCTTGCTTGATGGCTTTTTCGGCTTCTTCTTGTGCGGTGAAAACGTCCTGGAAAGTGAATTTGATTTTTTTGTACCGCCTGCCATACGTGCGGATCGCTTCAAACGTCAGCGCTACTTTTGATTTTTCCAACAACTCTTTAGCCGCATTATTCAACACTTTTTCTTTGAATTTAAAAAAGTCTTTGCGATATGTGGGCGGTGTTCCGAGCCGTTCGTGCAGATCGTCCAATTCCATTTCATGCCATCCCGTCGATCTGTATTGGCTAAGAATTTCGTAAATTTTCCACGGGTAAAACGAAAGCGGTGAAACGGCTTTGAGTTTGTAGAGGGTGTATCCTCCCATTTTTGACATTTCACGTGTGATGTGCGGGGTGAGCTTGGGATTGAACTCGATCGCAATCCGCCCTTCCCCATCAATGTATCGAGCTTCCATCACCCACGGCCAATGCACTTTTTCATTGCCGTCCATGAAGGAAACTTTAGCTTTCAAAATGTTGTCAACGCCGTCTTTCATTCGTTCGTAAACGTGATGTTCTGACACAGGGTAATACTCGTGGAATTCCTGCGCGATAAATTCCACGCACAATGCCCCCCTATCGTCGGTGGTAGCTTTCCCGGCGTCGATTTGGGCCATAGCCAGGCAAAGCGACTGCTTGCCTTCAAGATTCAGCCTATGCACGCCCGCACTCAGGGCGTTGGACATAATCACGCTTCCGCCGTCCCAGCGGGTAACGTCAATGGCGTCAGGCTTGGTAATGCTGCTATTTTTTTTCATTGAGTGGTCTTCAAAATAAATGGATAACTCAATCTAGCAATCAGAAAATCCTTGTCAAGTTTTCACCCCAATTGGCGAATTTTTTCTTTGTTGAGGTGAGGTTCCCCATTTTTGAGGTGTTTTAACCCCGGTTTTGAGGTGAATGCACCCCGGTTTTGAGGTGAATACCCCCCAAAAAACCTAGTATTCATGCGGGTTTGCCGGGCCTATAAGGTTTTTAAAAGGCAAAAAAAGGTTTTAAAAAGATTTTAAGATGCCCCCCTTCCGCCTCGCCCCCCAGGGGGCGGGCGGTGGTCGCTTACGCTCAAAAAACCCCAAACCCCAAAACCCCGTTTTCCGGGGGGCTTTGCCCCCCCGTCCCCCCTCCCGGACCTTTTGGGGGGGACTGCAGGAAAGGCCCATTCAAGACAGGGGTTTGGGGGCGCGAAGCCCCCAATACCACGTCAAGAATCATTTGGACGAAGCCCACGAGGTTTCACCCCCGCCAAGGGCGTTTTAACGGGCACAGAGCCACGCGGATCAATTTTGCGTACCCTGGCCAAGGTCTCCCTCGTCGGACGCACCGAGACGGCACCACGCCCCGCCCTGGCCCATCCATATACCCCGATGCTTCGGGTCGATTGGTGGCCCATGATGGCCGCACATTCCACCTCACTCATTCCCGACGCCTTCAAATCCGACCCCATCTGATGCCGCAACGTGTATAGGGTCGGCAACACGGCCCGGCGTGGCCACAACCCCGCCGCCGTCCGTGCGATTCGTTTTCGCGCGACGTTATGCAGGTTCTTCCGTTGTGTAGCAGGCACTTTTTGGACGATGCTAAACGCCCTGCGCACCTCAGCCAACGCCCGTTGGTCTGTGATTTCCACAAACCGATCCAGCCCCCGACCGTCCGCCCGTTTTTTTGCCGATGGGATGAAATACGTGGCGTTGCCGTCGATCTCTCCCGCGATGTTGATTACTTCGGCAGGGCGACAGCCCAAATGCCGAGCCAACACCAGGTACGCCCAAGCCACAGAGTCCCCCTTTTCCGCCAACTCCCGATGCAGCGTGGCGTAATCGTCCCCGTCGATACCTTTGGCCCGACGGGGACGGGGCTTCGGTTTGGCGTCCGTGGGAAACTTCAACGCCCGCAACCGTTCCGCCGAATCCTTGAACCCACCCAATTCCTGCGTCGATGCCAAGGCACACCGCAACTTGTACCAACTCGATTTGGTCAATTCCCCCGAATACGCCAATTGCTTCATGTAATCCGCAATCCCTTTGGCCGTGATCTTCAATCCCTGATTCGTCATCCGATCCAAATGGTGTTTGGTCAGGCTGACGTAGGATTTTGTTGTCTTGGGCTTGTTACTCGACCGTTGCACCCTTTCCCTTGCTGCCGCCTTGTCTGATGTCATCGTTGTGCCTTCTAAAACCGCCGTGGGGCTTCTACGACCACTCCGCTTCGCTACGGGTCTTCGATATCCGTTTGGCATTTGTTTTTTCCTCAAAATTCAACGACAGTTGAATGAGAGGGAAAAACAAATGCCAAACGGATGCCGCCCCACTTACTTGGACGCCCATTAGGCGTCCAAGTAAGTGGTACAAACAGAACGAAAAGTGTGCCAAGTCAAGTTTTCCCGTTTTCGTCGGGAATCCGTTTCTGGCGTTCGCCTCGGACGGCTTGGCCGTCAAGTGGTACGATCCGCCCCGAAGGTGTCCCACATTGGGGCACCACTTTTCGGGTTAGGCACCGCCTCAAAACCAGGAAAAATGCGATCCAAAACAACCGCTTGGGAGCCGTGCAGGTGCAACATTGCATTCAACCCGGACGCGCCCTGGCGGGCGTGCCGGTCAATTTAGGCGATGGAAACGGGCGGAGCGCCAGCCCCGATCCGCGCCGCTGAGGCGCTGCGCAAGAAACTCGCCAAGATCGGCCTCCACAGCGAGGCCGATTTGCTGCTACACCTGCCGCTGCGCTACGAGGACGAAACGTGCCTTACCTCGGTGGAGCGCGCCCTGAATGGTGAGGCGGTGCAGTTGGAACTGACTGTTCGGCACAGCGAAGTGCAGTTTCGGCCGCGCCGGCAGTTGGTGGTGCGCGCTGCCGATGCCAGTGGCGAGATCACGCTGCGCTTCTTCAGCTTTTACCCGAGCCAACAGGCGATGCTGGCCGAGGGCGCACGCATCCGCGTCTTTGGCGAAGTGCGCGGTGGCTTTTTCGGGCTGGAGATGGTGCATCCGCGCTTGCGCAAAATCGCCGAAGGCGAGCCGCTGCCGGCGGCCTTGACGCCGGTTTATCCGACGACCGCCGGGGTTGGCAATGGCACTTTGCAGAAGCTGATCGGCGCGGCGCTGGCCGAGGCCGAATCAGCCAACACGCTGGCCGACACCCTGCCCGATGAACTGCGCCAGCGCCTGAAACTGGCCGGTTTCGCGCGCAGCCTGCGCTTTCTCCACATGCCGCCGCCGGATGCCGACCGCGATGCCTTGCAGGCGCGCCAGCACCCGGCCTGGCGGCGGATCAAGTTCGATGAGGTGCTGGCCCAGCAGCTTTCCCTGCGCCGCGCTTATCTCGCCCGCCGTGACCAAGGCGCGCCGGTGCTGCGGGCGCGGGACGATCTTGGCGCCCGCCTGCTCGACAGCCTGCCCTTCGGTTTGACCGGGGCGCAGACGCGGGCGCTGGCCGAGATCGGCGGCGATCTGGCCCAGCCCTACCCGATGCAGCGCCTGTTGCAGGGCGATGTCGGGGCCGGCAAGACCATCGTCGCCGCGCTGGCCGCCTGCCAGGCGATTTCCGCCGGCTGGCAGGCGGCGTTCATGGCGCCGACCGAAATCCTCGCCGAGCAACACTATCTGAAGTTGTGCGACTGGCTGCAGCCGCTCGGCGTGCGCGTCGCTTGGCTGGCTGGCAGCCTGAAAAGCAAGGCTAAACGGGAGCAACTGGCGGCCGCGGCAGGCGAAGCGCAACTGGTGGTCGGCACCCATGCGCTGATCCAGGACAGCGTCGATTTCGCCCGCCTGGGCCTGGCCATCGTCGACGAGCAGCACCGCTTTGGTGTCGCCCAGCGGCTGGCCCTGCGCAAGAAGGGTGGGAATCCGCACCAATTGATGATGTCGGCAACGCCGATCCCGCGCACGCTGGCCATGAGTTATTACGCCGACCTCGACGTTACCGTGCTCGACGAATTGCCGCCCGGACGCACCCCGATCAAGACCCGGCTGGTTGCCGACAACCGCCGTGCCGACGTGGTCGGTTTTGTTAGGAAGCATGTCGAGGAGGGCCGCCAAGCCTATTGGGTATGCCCGCTGATCGAGGAATCGGAGGCCTTGCAGTTGCAGACCGCCGAGGAAACCTACGCCCAGCTTGCGGCCGAGTTGCCGGGCCTGCGCGTCGGCCTGGTGCACGGCCGGCTCAAGGCTGGCGACAAGCAGGCGGTGATGGTCGCTTTCGCCGCCGGTGGCATCGATGTGCTGGTGGCGACGACGGTGATCGAGGTCGGCGTAGACGTGCCCAATGCCAGCCTGATGGTGATCGAGCACGCCGAACGCTTCGGCCTGTCGCAACTGCACCAGTTGCGCGGCCGGGTCGGACGCGGCCGGTACGAATCGAGCTGCGTGCTGATCTATGCCGGGCCGTTGGGCGAGGTTGCCCGCCAGCGCCTGAAGATCATTTTCGAGCACAGCGATGGTTTCGAAATTGCCCGCCGGGATTTGCAGTTGCGCGGTCCAGGCGAGTTCGTCGGGGCCCGCCAGAGCGGCGTGCCGCTGTTGCGCTACGCCGACCTGGAGCAAGACGCCGAGCTGGTCGAACTGGCGCGCACCGTTGCCGAGGAAATGCTCAACGCCCATCCAACCCTGGCCGCAGCGCACCTGCGGCGCTGGCTCGGGGCGCGCGAGGAGTTGCTAAAGTCCTGACGCCAAAGTTTTAGGCGGTGTTTTTACCAGCGCGAGTAGGTGAATGTCCGGAGCCAAGGGCCGCCCGATTTCGGCAGACAATGGATATTCCTTGATCTCCCCGGTTAGAGCGTAACCGCGTCGCTCGTAGAAGGCCAAGAGTTCTGGTCGCGACGACAGAACCGTCATATTGAGCGTCATAGCCGCGAAATGCGCGGTGGCATACGCCTCGGCATGACGAAGCATTTGCTTGCCAAGACCTTGAGCTTGCCGTTTGGGGTCGGTTGCCAGCATGCCAATGTAAGCAGTGCCCGGCTGGTCGCCTTGGACGTGCACGCAGGCCACGATTTTTGCCGCGGCACACAGGAGCAGAATCGCGGACTGCTGGTCAAACAGGGAAAGCACTTGCTCGGCCGTGATTCTATCGCCTGCGACCAAGTGCGCTTCGTGTGTCCAGCCGGCATCCTGGGTGGTGGGACGATAGGCGCTGTTGACGAGAGCGGCAATTTGTCCGGCATCAGCCCGGTCAGCGACGCGAAATTCAAGTGACATTTTTGTGGTTGTGGGTCAAACGTTGGTACTGGCAACTCTCCAGCGGGCGGCCAGGGTTGCCGCCGGTTCCGGGCGGCCGTACAGATAGCCTTGCAGCAAGTCGCAGCCGTGGGCGCGCAGGAAGCGGCTCTGGCCCTCGGTCTCGATGCCTTCGGCCACCACCTTGAGGCCGAGGCTGTGGGCCAGGGCCAGCGTGGCGGCGCTGATCGCCGCGTCGTTCTCGTCGGTCTCGATGTCGCGGACGAAAGCCCGGTCGAGCTTGAGCACCTGGATCGGCAGCCGCTTCAGGTAGGCCAGCGAGGAATAGCCGGTGCCGAAATCGTCGATGGCCAGCATCACGCCCAGCCGGCGCAAAGCATCCAATTGCGCGATGGCGCTGGCCGGATCGCTCATGGCCACCGATTCGGTGATTTCCAGTTCCAGTTCGTCTTGCGCCAGGTGGTAGCGTTGCATGATCTCGCCAACCCGCTTGACCAGACCGGCGTTACGCAACTGGTGCACGGAAATGTTCACCGCCACGCGCCGGGGGCCGATGCCGGCCTCTTTCCACTCGGCCAACTGGCAGCAGGCCTCGTCCAGCACCCAGTCGCCGATCGCTTCGATCAGCCCGGATTCCTCGGCCACCGGGATGAAGCGATCGGGCGGCACCAGACCGTGCTGCGGATGGCGCCAGCGGATCAGGGCCTCGACCGCCTGCGGCCGGACGAAATCGCTGGCGTCGCCGGCGAATTGCGGCTGGTAGTGCAGCTCGAACTGGTTTTGCTCGAGCGCCAGGCGCAGCTCGCGTTCGAGCCGCAGGCGCTCGCTGGCCGCGGCGTTGAGTTCAGCTGTGAAGTATTGCAGGTTGTTGCGACCCTGCTCCTTGGCGTGATACATCGCCGCGTCGGCGTTCTTCATCAGCGTCGCGGCGTCCTCGCCATCGCCGGGGAAAATGGCGATGCCGATGCTCGGGCTGGTGTGCAGGCGATCGGTGCCGATGTCGTAGGGCTGGGCCAGGGCGTGCAGAATCTTGGCGGCGACCAGCGAGGCCATGGCTGGCGAGTCGAGCGTGTTGGCCACGACCACAAACTCGTCGCCGCCCTGGCGGGCGACGATGTCGCTTTCACGCACGCAGCCGAGCAGACGCTGGGCGACTTCGATCAGCAACTGGTCGCCGACGGGGTGGCCGAGCGTGTCGTTGATGACCTTGAAACGGTCGAGGTCGATGAGCAGCACGGCCAGGAACTGATCTTCCCGGCGCGCCGAAAGCAGTGCCTGTGACAGGCGGATTTCCAGGTTGTGGCGGTTGAACAGGCCGGTCAGGCTGTCGCGGTGGGTGAGGTTCTCGATGCGTTCCTCGGCCGCCTTGCGCTCGCTGATGTCGGTGAAGCTGGCGATGAAGTGGGTGGTCGTCCCGTGTTTGTCGCGGATTGCCGAAATAGTCGTCCATTTCGGGTAGATGCGGCCGTTGCGGTTGCGGTCCCACAGTTCGCCCTGCCAGTAGCCCTTGTCCTGCAGAGCGGTCCATAGTGCGACGTAGGTTTCGGGCGGCGTGCGCCCGGAAGCCAGCAGGCGCGGATTCTGGCCGGCGATCTGCTCTAGCGAGTAGCCGGTATGCCGGACGAAGGCCGGATTGACGGCGACGATACGGTTGTCGCGATCGGTAACCATGATCGCCTCGCCGCTGTGCTCGAAGATCTTGGTGTAGAGCTGCAACGCTTCCCGCGCTTCGCGCAGCTTGCCGAGCGATTCGGCCAAGGCGTCTTCGCTGCGCTTGCGGGCGCTCCCGTTGCGCCGGAGGCGACGGCCGATCAACGACAGGAGTGGGCGCGGGCGGAAGATAGGCATGGCATTGATGCTCCAATTATGCCAGTTCGTTTGTCGTTCGCGGTGGCGAGAATTTCAGGCGAACCATTCCTCGATCAGGCCGGCGAGCGCTGCCGGCTGATCGTGGTGCAACATGTGATCGGCCTCCTCGATCCATTCCTCGCGCAGCTCGGCGAAGCAGGCGCGGCGCGCCTCCCAGTCGCCGGGTCGGCTGGCGTAGTCGCGCACGATCCACGACTGGCGCCCGGCCACCCACAGTACCGGGCAGCGTACCTGGCGCCAGACGGCCATCGATTCTTCCAGCCGGAACAGATAGGGCGACATGGCTTTGTGCCATGGGTCGCCATTCCAGATGACGCCGTGCCGCTGTTCGCCAGCGCGCGTCGTGCCGCTGCCGACGCGGGCCAGGTGGCGGGAGAGGAAATCGGCCCGCGCGGGCGGCAGATACGGGTCGCTCTTCAGCAGCCGGCGGGCGAAGGCGGCGCGGTCTGGATAGACGTGCATGCGCGGCGGCGCGCGCAATTGATCCAGCCACTGGCGATAGCGTTGCGGCGCCATGTCCGGCGCCGTCGGCGCGATACCGAAGCCTTCGCAGGAAACCAGGCGCTCGACCCGCTCCGGCCGGATGCCGGCGTACAGGGCGGCAAGGATGCCGCCCATGCTGTGGCCGACCAGCCGTACCGGGCCGGCCGGCGCGACGTGGTCGACGATGGCTTCGAGGTCGCCCAGGTGCTCGGCGAAAAAATACGGCCGCTTGAGCCACTGCGATGGGCCGAAGCCGCGCCAGTCGGGGGCGACGATATTCCAGTCGCGGGAGAGTTCGTCGACGGCGAATTGCCACGAGGCCGAAACGTCCATCCAGCCGTGCAGCAGGAACAGCGTCGGGGCGTTGGGCTTGCCCCAGCGCCGCAGGTGCAGGCAGATGCCGGGGAGGTCGAGGAATTCGGAGCGGGAGCGGCGCATGGGGTGAGCGGTTCCAGGGCGGATTGCCGATTCTAGCAGTCGTCGCCGGCGTCAATACGGTCGCCGCCGGGATGCGCTAAACTTGTCGCCATGCCTCCCGGCGCGCCGTTCTGCCTGTTGGCGGGCGTTGCCGAAGTTTCTGGATGCTGCGATGAACGAACCGAAAACCCCTTACGAAATTGCCCGCCGGGCACTCAAGCGCATGGTGCGGGAACAGGCCTCGCCAACGCCGGCGAATTATCTGGCTTATTACAACGAGATTGCCGGTCTGCACGCCGCCGCGCCGCTCCCCGAGCCGCTGCCGGCGGCGTTGGTGGCGCCCTTGACGCACTTTGTCGAAAGCGTGCAACCGGCACTGGGCGATGAGAATCCGCAGATCGGCGAGTTGTTCGCTGACCTGCTTGCCGTCCTGCATGAGATGCCGGTGAACGTGCCGAAGCTGCAGGGCTTGCTAGCCGATTGCCAGCACCTGATCCGCTTCGCCGCCGAGGAGCAGGGCGAGATCAAGGCCGCGCTGCTCAAGCTGTTGCACCTGATCATCGGGAATATCGGTGAGCTGAGCCTCGACGATAGCTGGCTCAAAGGCCAGGTCGACGGCCTGCTGACCGTCGTCGCGCCACCGCTGACCTTGCGTCACCTCGACGAGATGGGGCGGCGCCTGCGCGACGTGATGGTCAAGCAGGGCGAGGCTAAGCAGCGCTCGGTCGAGGCCCAAGAGGAGATGCGCAAGATGCTGGCGGCCTTCGTCGAACGTCTGGCGGCGATGAATGCGTCGAGCGTCAGCTTCCAGGGCAAGGTCGAGCAGAGCGCCCGGCAGATTGCCGGGGTCAAGCGCGTCGAAGACTTGGCGCCGCTGCTCGATGAGGTCGTTGCCGCTACCCGGGGCATGGTCGAGGAGACCGCCTATTCCCGCCAGGAATTGCAGAGCCTGCAGGACAAGGTGCAGGCCACCGAGGCTGAGTTGGTGCAACTGCATCTCGAACTGGACAATGCCAGCCTGCTGGCCCGCCACGATCCGCTGACCGACGCGCTCAACCGCAAGGGGTTGGACGAGGCGCTGGCCCGCGAGATCGCCGGTATGCGGCGCAAGGATTCACCGCTGTCGCTTTGCTTGCTCGACGTGGACAACTTCAAGAAACTCAATGACCGCTTTGGTCACGATGTCGGCGATGGTGCTCTGGTTCACCTGGCCAAGGTCGCCCGCGCCAACATGCGCCCGAGCGACACGCTGGCCCGCTATGGCGGCGAGGAATTCGTGATTTTGATGCCCGACACCGGCCTCGACGACGGCATCGAGGCGATGGTGCGCCTGCAGCGCGAACTGACGAAAACCTTTTTCCTGTCAGGCAATGAGAAGATTCTGATCACCTTCAGCGCCGGCATCGCCCAGTTGCAGGCGGGCGAGTCCGGCGCCGACGCCATCCGCCGCGCCGACCGCGCCATGTACCTGGCCAAGCGCGCCGGCAAGAACCGCGTCATGGGCGCTTGAGTTGCAAGCACAGCCCTTGCTGCGCGGGCTGCCGTTCGCGGCCCGCGCCGACGCCCGCATCCTGATTCTCGGCAGCATGCCGGGGCAAGCCTCGCTCGATCTGGGGCGCTATTACGCCCATCCGCGCAATGCCTTCTGGCCGATCATGGGCGGGCTTTTCGGCGCCGGCCCCGAACTGCCCTACGAAGAGCGCCTGCAAAGGCTGAAAGAAAACGGCATCGCGCTCTGGGACGTGATCGCCGTCTGCGAGCGGCGCGGCAGCCTGGATGCCGACATCGTTCCCGGCTCGGTGCAAGTCAACGATTTTGCCGCCTTCTTCGCCGCCCATCCGGGGATCGTGCGCCTCTACTTCAACGGCGGCGCTGCCGAAACGGCCTTTCGCCGTCATGTCTTGCCACGGCTTGCCGGGGTGTCGCCGCCAGGCTGCCGCCTGCCTTCCACCAGCCCGGCTCATGCCGCGCGCGGTTATGCCGAGAAGCTGGCCGCTTGGTCGGTGCTCGCCGAGCGGGATTAGGCCGCTGCGGCGGCGTATAATCAACTCTTTTGAATTTTCGCCGTCCATCAATGGCCCACGACGTCAAATCGCAACTGACCACCCTGATCCGCCAGGCGCTCGCCAGCGTCGCCCCGGATTCCGCCGATCTGCCGATTCATCTCGAACGCCCGCGCGGCTCGACGCATGGCGACTTTGCCACCAACCTGGCGATGCAACTGGCCAAGGCGCTGAAGAAGAACCCGCGCGAGATTGCCAACCAGTTGCTGGCCGAATTGCCGGTGTCGGTGCTGGTGGCCAAAGCAGAGGTCGCTGGTGCTGGCTTCATCAATTTCACCCTCGATCCGCGTGCCAAGCTCGGTGTCGTCCGCGCCGTGCTGGCTGAGGGCGAGAGTTTTGGCCGCTCGCCGCTGGGCGGCTGGCAGAAGGTCCAGGTCGAGTTCGTGTCGGCCAACCCGACCGGACCGCTGCACGTCGGCCACGGCCGGGGCGCCGCCTACGGCGCTTCGCTGGCTAACCTGCTGAGCTTCGCCGGCTGGGATGTCACCCGCGAGTACTACGTCAACGATGCCGGCCGGCAGATGGATATCCTCGGCTTGTCGACCTGGCTGCGCTACCTGGAGCAGCACGGCGCGGCCGTGCCGTTCCCGCCGAACGGCTATCAGGGCGACTATGTGTGGGCGATGGCCGAGCAGTTGCAGCATGCCCACGGCGACAAGTACCTGCGCCCGACCGCCGCCGTGCTGGCTGGACTGCCGGGCCTGCCGGAAGCCGAGCGCAGCGACGACGAGGCCAAGCAGCAGCGCGAGTTGCATCTCGATGCGCTGATCGCCCGCGCCAAGGATCTGCTCGGGGCGGACTGGGACTATGTGCATCAGCACGCGCTGACCGAGCAACTGGCCGATGGCCGCGACGACCTGGAACAGTTTGGCGTGCATTTCGACGTCTGGTTTTCCGAGAAGGCGCTTTTCGACACCGGCTTGGTCGCCCGTTGCGTTGATCTGCTGGAGCAGAAGGGTCATCTCTATCTGCAGAACGGCGCTCGCTGGTTCAAATCCACTGCTTTCGGCGACGAGAAGGACCGCGTCGTGCAGCGCGAGAACGGCTTGTATACCTATTTCGCCTCTGACATCGCCTACCACCTGAACAAGTTCGAGCGTGGCTTCGACCGGATTATCAACATCTGGGGTGCCGACCACCACGGCTACATTCCGCGCGTCAGTGGCGCCGTCAAGGCGCTCGACCTTGATGCCGACAAATTGCAGGTGGCGCTGGTCCAGTTCGCTGTGCTCTACCGCAACGGCCAGAAGGCCTCGATGTCCACCCGCTCCGGCGAATTCGTCACCCTGCGCGAATTGCGCGGCGAGGTCGGCAACGATGCCTGCCGTTTCTTCTACGCCCTGCGCAAGTCGGACCAGCATCTCGATTTCGACCTCGATCTGGCCAAGAGCCAGACTAACGAGAACCCGGTCTACTACATCCAGTACGCCCACGCCCGCATCTGTTCGGTGCTCAACCAGTGGTCGGGCGACCTTGCCGCGCTCGCCGAAAGTGACCTCGCCCGCCTCGACAACCCGCGCGAACTGGCGATCGCCAACCAACTGGCGCAGTTCCGCGAGGTGATCGAGAACGCCGCCCGCGACTTGGCGCCGCACCTGATCGCCTTCTACCTGAAGGACCTGGCCGGGGAGTTCCACGGCTGGTACAACGCCGAGCGCATGCTGGTCGACGATCCTGCCCTGCGTGACGCCCGTGTTGCCCTGGCCTTGGCCGTGCGCCAGGTGATCCGCAACGGCCTCGCCATCCTCGGCGTCAGTTGCCCGGAATCGATGTAAGGAAATCCCCATGAGTCGCGACACGAAATCCCGCAAGAACCCGCCAGCCCGGAAGAAGTCCGGCGGCGGTACGCTGATCGGCATGTTCATCGGCCTTGTACTCGGCGTTGCCATTGCCGCTGGCGTCGTCTGGTACATGAACAATTCGCCGCTGCCCTTCGCCACCAAGCAAGCGCAGCCGGCCAGCCGGCCGGATGGCGCCAAGGGCGAGCCGCTGGCCTTGCCGGGCAAGCCGGGCGATCCGGTGCCGGAGAAGCGTTTCCAGTTCTACGACATCCTGCCGGGCAAGACCGACGCAGTGCCCGCTCCGGCCGAGGTGAAGCAGGAAGAAAAGAAGGACGAGAAGAAAGAAGAGAAAAAGGATGAGGCCAAGGACAGCAAGGTGCCGCTGTTCCTCCAGGTCGGTTCCTTCAGCACGGCGCAGGATGCCGACAACCAGAAGGCCAAGCTGGCCTTCATGGGCATCGAGGCCGTGGTGCAGCAGGTGATGATTGAGGAGCGGACGCTGTATCGTGTCCGCGTCGGCCCGTTCATGCGGATCGATGAATTGAACAAAACGCGGGCCGAGCTTGCCAAATCCGGCATCGAAGCCCTGTTAGCCAAATAAGGAGCCATGCATGAAATTTGACCGCCGCCGTTTCATCAGCGCCTTGGCCGGGGCTGCCGCCGCTATCGCCCTTGCCGTTCCGGTGCAGGCCCAGACCGCTGGCAAGGATTACACCCTGATTTCTCCGGCGCAGCCGACCGAGGATCCGGCCAAGATCGAGGTGCTCGAGTTCTTCAGCTACGGCTGCCCGCACTGTGCCGACCTGCAACCGCTGCTGGGTCCGTGGGCGGCCAAGCAGGGGGCCGACGTGGTCGTCAAGAGGGTGCCGGTGTCGTTCGGCCGCGCCGCCTGGGGCAACATCGCCAGGCTCTATTACGCGCTGGAGATCACCGGCGATCTGGCTCGCCTCGACGGTGGAGTGTTTCGGGCGGTACACAAGCAGCGGCTGAACCTGTACGACGAGCGCAACATTATGGAATGGGTGGCCAAGAACGGCGTCGACCAGAAGAAATTCGCCGAGGCCTTCAATTCCTTCGGTGTCAACAGCAAGGTCCGCCGTGGCGACCAACTGTCCCAGGCCTACAAGATCGAAGGCGTGCCGGCGCTGGCCATCGACGGCAAGTACCTGGCCGGCGGGCAGAGTTTCGACGAGATGCTGGCCAATGCCGACAAGCTGATCGCCAAGGCGCGGAGCGAGAAGGCTGGCAAGAAGTAATTGACGCTCAAGGTCTTCATCACGGGCGCCTCGTCGGGTATCGGCGAGGCGCTTGCCGTTTACTACGCCGATCGCGGCGCCCGGCTCGGCTTGGCGGCCCGGCGCGGTGAACGGCTGGCGGCCCTGGATCAGCGCTTGGGCGGCGGCCATGCCTGCTATCCGCTCGATGTCGCCGATGCGCCGGCATTGCACGCCTCCGCCGCCGATTTCATCGCCCGCTTCGGGGCGCCGGATATCGTCATCGCCAGTGCCGGCGTCTCGGCCGGCACGCTGACCGAGCACGCGGAAGACCTGGCGGTGTTCCGCCGCATCATGGACATCAACGTAGTCGGCATGGCCGCCACCTTTACCCCATTCATCCCGGCCATGCGGGCGGCAGGCGGCGAACGGCGGCTGGTCGGCATTGCCTCGGTCGCCGGTATCCGCGGCCTGCCGGGAGCGGCAGCCTACTCGGCGTCGAAGGCCGCGGCTATCGCCTACCTCGAAAGCCTGCGCCTGGAAATGCGGCCGGCCGGCATCAAGGTAGTGACCATCGCTCCCGGCTACATCGAAACGCCGATGACCGCCGTCAACCCGTACCCCATGCCCTTCCTGATGCCCGCCGGGCGGGCCGCCGCGCGCTTCGCCGCGGCCATCGAGCGCGGTATCAGCTATACCGTGATTCCCTGGCCGATGGGCATCGTCGCCAAGCTGCTGCGCCTGTTGCCGAACGGGGTGTACGACCGCTTGTTTACCCACGCCCCGCGCAAGCCGCGCGGCTTGCTAAAATAAGCTGATGCCCGACCTCCTGATCAATGGCGAAGCCCGCCAGTTTCCCGACCCGTTGACCATCGCCGGCCTGATCGAACAGCTCGGCTACACCGGCCAGCGCATCGCCATCGAACGCAACGGGGAGATCGTTCCCAGGAGCCAGCATGAGACCACGCCGCTGGCCGGTGGCGACCGCCTGGAAATCGTCGTCGCCGTCGGGGGCGGCTAGCCAAGCGCCGGCAAAGGTCCGGCCGGCTGGCAATTTACATCAACCATTGGACGCAGACATGCATCAACTCGCCATTGCCGGTCAGGCCTATCGTTCCCGCCTGCTGGTCGGAACCGGGAAGTACAAGGATTTCGCCGAAACGCGCGCGGCCATCGACGCCTCCGGCGCCGAGATCGTCACCGTTGCCATCCGCCGCACCAACATTGGTCAGGACGCCGGGCAGCCGAATCTGCTCGACGCGGTGCCGCCGTCGCGCTTCACCATCCTGCCCAACACTGCTGGTTGCTACACGGCCGACGATGCGGTGCGCACGTTGCGTCTGGCGCGCGAACTGCTCGACGGCCATCCGCTGTGCAAGCTGGAAGTGCTCGGCGACCCGCAAAGCCTGTTCCCGAACATGCCGGAGACGCTGAAGGCGGCCGCGACGCTGGTCAAGGAAGGCTTCGCGGTCATGGTGTACTGCTCGGACGATCCGATCCAGGCGAAGATGCTCGAAGAAATCGGCTGCGTCGCGGTGATGCCACTGGCCTCGCTGATTGGCTCCGGCATGGGCATCCTGAATCCGTGGAACCTGCGCCTGATCATCGACAACGCAAAGGTGCCGGTCATCGTCGATGCCGGCGTCGGCACCGCTTCGGATGCAACCATCGCCATGGAACTCGGCTGCGATGGCGTGCTGATGAACACCGCCATCGCCCATGCGCAAAATCCGGTATTGATGGCGAGCGCTATGAAAAAAGGCGTCGAGGCCGGGCGCGAGGCTTTCCTTGCCGGACGCATGGCGAGGAAACTCTATTCGGCCGATCCATCGTCGCCGACCGCCGGGCTGATCGGTTCATGAGCGCCGCTGCCCGGCCGCCCGAAGGCGGCGCTTCCTCCCTCGGGGAGGAGGGCCAAAAAATTGGCCGTGCACCTTTGATCCACCCTGCAGCCGAGGGCGAGGAAGGCGAGTACATCGCCGGCCGCCACGGCCACATCAAGAGCTTCGTCCGCCGCGCCGGACGCATGTCGGAAGCGCAGCAGCGCCACCTCGACGACATGCTGCCGAAAATCGGCATTCCCTACCGGCCGGGGTCGATCGACCTGAACGCGGTCTTTGGCCGCCCAGCGCCAAAAATTCTCGAAATCGGCTGCGGCATGGGCGAGACGACGGCGAAAATCGCCGCCGCCCATCCCGAGAACGACTATTTCGGGCTGGAAGTGCATGTGCCGGGCGTCGGCGCGCTGTGCAAGCTGATCGCCGAGAACAAGCTGAGCAATCTGCGCATCGGCCATCATGATGCCGTCGAAGTGGCGCGCGACATGCTGCCGGAAGCCTCCCTCGACGGCATCCACGTCTTCTTTCCCGATCCCTGGCACAAGACGCGGCACAAGAAGCGCCGGCTGATCCAGCCGCCCTTCGTGGCGCTGCTGGCCTCGCGCCTGAAGCCCGGCGGCTTCCTGCACTGCGCGACCGATTGGGAGAATTACGCGCTGCAAATGCTCGACGTGCTCGGCCGCGAAGTCAGCCTGGCAAACAGTGTCGCCGACCCGACGCCAGCGGCGCTGGCCGCCGCGCTCGAAGCCGATTCCACGGCCGGCTTGGCCGGCTTCGCGCCGCGCCCGGATTACCGGCCGCTGACCAAATTCGAAAACCGTGGTCTGCGTCTCGGCCACGGTGTCTGGGATCTCGTCTTCCGCAAGCGCTGAGCCGGCGCGGGAAATCTGCTGGATGCGGCCAAATGAAAATGGGGACTGACGTCCCCATTTTTACACCCCATGCGCGGGAGGTGAAGCGCGACTTACTTCTGGCGACGCCGGAGCAGCAGGCCGCCGCCCAGGGCGGTGACCAGCAACAGGGTGCTGGCGGGTTCTGGCACCTCGTTGTTCGGCTTCTTGCTGACGACCAGGAAATCCTGATAGCCCTCGATGTCGCCTTGACCGTTGACCATGCCGTTGGTGTAGAAGGTGAAATCGTAGAGTTCGCCGCCGAGGATGCCGTCGAGCTGGCTCAACATGTTGTTGGCGATGCCGACGATGATCGGGTTGGTCAGGGCGTTGCTACGCACCAGACCTGTTCCGTCGAGCACCAGGTCGCCATCGGCGATGATTTCCCATAGCGCGAGCTGGAAGCCGGCCGCCGCGTAGGAACCGGCGACGGTTTTTTCCAGCGTGCTCTCATAGAACTCAGAATACAGTTCGCGGATGAAGTTCGACTTGGTGCTGCCGAAAACGCTGTCCAGGCTGCTGGTGTCGTAGACTTGGTTGATGTTCGATGTTGTTTCCCAAGGATCGCTACAGAAGGCAAGCACGGAATGGACATCGTCAATGACCAAGGTGAGCGAACCGGCCCAGTAGTTGGCGGCGCCGCTTTGTATCGGCAGTGTCAGGCTGTTGGTCAATCGGCCGTTGGTTTGCTCGACTGTCTTGACTAGGATTGGTGCGGCGGAGACGCTGACCGCTGCCATGCAGAGCAGCGAGGCAAGCAGAGTTTTGCTGAAGATGTGAGTCATGATGGGTTTCCCTCGGGTCGTTATTGATATTTTGGCGACAGCATGCTACGGGGCTGAAAAAATCCGCTAATCGATCACATTCGACGCACGATTATCGCATCTTCCGTAAGCTTTGAGCCGACGCGGAGAACCTGTCTGGCGCGGCAAAATAAAAAATGGGGACCTCGGTCCCCATTTTTACACCCCATGCACGGGGTTGGTGATGCGTAACTTATTTCTGGCGACGCCGGAGCAGCAGGCCACCCAAGGCGGTGACCAGCAGCAGGGCGCTGGCGGGTTCCGGTACCTTGGTGGCTACCAGATAGTCCTGGAAACCCTTGCTGCTGCCTTCGCCGTTGGATGCGCCGCTGGTGTAGAAGGTGAAGCTGTAGAGGTCGTCGCCGAGAATGCCGTTGAGCTGGCTCAGCATCTCGTTGGCGATGCCGACGATGGTCTGGTTGGTTTTGGCATTGGTGGCCACCAAACCGGTTCCGTCGAGCTTGAAGTCGTGATCGGCGATGATTTCCCACAGTGCGAGCTGAAAGCCGGCCGCTGCGTTGGCCCCGGCAACGGTGTTTTCCAATGTGCTGGCGTAGAACTTGGAATACAGTTCGTTGATGAAGTTTGCCGTGCTGCTGCCGAAAATGCCGGCGAGATCGCCGGTCTCATAACTCTGGTTGCTGGTCGGCGATAGTTCCCAGGGGTCGACGCAGAAGGCGAGTACGGTGTCGGCATTGTCGATGACCAAGGTCTGTAGGCCGGCCCAGTAGTTGGCGGGGGTGCTTTGCATCGGCAGCGTCAGGCTGTTGGTCCATTGGCCGTTGCCGAGGCCGCTTTCCTTGATCAGGATCGGCGCGGCGGAGGCGCTGATTGCTGCCGCGCAGAGTAGCGAGGCGAGCAGGGTTTTGGCGAAAGTGCGCAGCATGAATAATTCTCCCGTGGATCTTTGCTATTGCATGGGGAAAGGATACAACCGCGCCGGAAAATAAGTCCGTGAAATCAATCACGTTCGACGCCTTATTTTCCGGGCTGGTAAACTCCCGTCCCGATTTGGCCGCCTGCTTCGCCACGGCCGCTGCCCTCCTTCCTTGCCGCCTTCCGCCGGAGCCGGCCTTCCTTTTGAGAGTCAGAAACATGTGGTTCAAGAATCTTCAGTTGTACCGTCTGCCGACGCCGTGGAATATCGACCTCGCCCGCTTCGAGGAGCAACTGGCTCGCGGCCCTTTCAGCAAGTGCCCGAGCAACCAGCCGATGAGCCGTGGCTGGGTGTCGCCGCGCCAGGATGGGGCGCTGGTTTTTGCGCTCGACCGGCAATGGCTGATCGCGCTGGCCGTCGAGCAACGCCTGTTGCCGTCATCGGTGATTAACGAGGAAGTCGCCGAGCGGGCTGCGGCGATGGAAGAGCAGCAGGGCTACGCGCCCGGCCGCAGACAGTTGAAGGAATTGCGCGAGCGTGTCACCGAGGAACTGATGCCGCGTGCCTTCACCCGCCGGCGCCGCACTTTCGTCTGGCTCGACCCGGTGGGCGGCTGGTGCAGCATCGATGCCGCCAGCCCGGCCAAGGCTGAGGAAGTGATCGAGCACCTGCGCCACTGTCTCGACGAATTCCCGCTCAAGCCCTTGCACACGCAATCCTCGCCGCAATCGGCGATGGCTGGCTGGCTGGCCGGCGGCGAAGGGCCGGCCGGCTTCACCATCGACCGCGATTGCGAACTGAAGGCGGTCGGCGAGGAGAAGGCCGCCGTGCGTTACGTCCGCCATCCGCTCGGCGACGAAATCAGCGGCGAAATCAAGGCCCACCTGGCCGCCGGCAAGCTGCCGACCAAGCTGGCGCTGACCTGGGATGACCGCATTTCCTTCGTTCTCAGCGATAAGCTGGAGGTCAAGCGCTTGGCTTTTCTCGACCTGTTGAAGGAAGAGGCAGAGAAGAACGCCGAGCGGGCCGACGAGCAGTTCGACGCCGATTTCGCGCTGATGACCGGTGAACTCTCGCGTTTCCTGCCGCAACTGGTCGCGGCCCTCGGCGGCGAGCAGCCCGCGGCAACGTGACCCTCTGTCCCTGCGCCAGCGGCCAGGCCTATGCCGACTGCTGCGCCCGCCCGCACGGCGGAGAAGCGGCAGCCACGGCGCTGGCGTTGATGCGCTCGCGCTACTGCGCCTACGTGCTGGGGGCTGGAAGATTATCTGCTGGCTACCTGGCACCCGTCGACGCGGCCGCCGGCGCTGCATCTGGCCGCTGAGGCCGGCACTCAATGGCTGGGGCTGGAGGTGCGTCACCACCAGCAGCAGGACGACAGCCATGCCACGGTCGAGTTCGTCGCCCGCTATCGCATCGCCGGGCGCGGCCAGCGGTTGCGCGAACTCAGCCGTTTCGTGCGCCAGGACGGGCGCTGGTACTACGTCGACGGTGATATCAGCTGAAGCCGTTCAACCTTTCGGCCAGAGGATCATCTGCGTGCAGCGGAATAGCGCGATTCGGCGACCGCTGGCCTCGTCGCTGACCACCGCGTCCCAGACCTGGGTGTTGCGTCCGAGATGCTGCGCCATGGCGACGCAGGCGATGGCACCCTCGTGCACCGTGCCGAGGTGGTTGCTCTTCAGTTCGATGGTGGTAAACGACTCGGCGCCGGCCGGCAGGTGGGCGATGGTGGCGTAGCCGCAAGTAGTGTCGGCCAGCGCGACGACGCTGGCGGCATGGAGAAAGCCGTTTGGCGCAAAGTGCAATTGTCGCACCGGCATCCGGCTGGCTGCGGTGTTCTGCGCCAGGGCGGTCATCTCGATGCCGAGCTCGCCGGGCAGGTAGCTCGCGCCGCGGGCATTGAAGTCGGCAATCGTCAGTTCGGGGCGCAAGCGGCTCATGGATATCTCTCGTTGGGTTGAATCAGGCCGCGGCCGGAGCCGGTACACGTACCACGAGGGCTTCGCGGATGGGCAGGGTGAGCAGGGCGGCGAGCAGGGCCAGGGTCATGTCGGCGTACCACATCCAGCCGAAGTCGCCGAAGCGGGTAATGGCCAGGCCGCCCAGCCAAGCGCCGAGAAAGCCGCCGGTCTGGTGGCTCAACAGGGTCAGGCCGAACAGCGTGGCCAGGTAGCGGATGCCGAACAGTTTGCCGACGATGGCGGCAGTCGGCGGCACGGTGGCCAGCCAGGTGAAACCCATGCCGGCGGCGAACAGGTAGAAGGTCAGGTCGGTGCGCGGGGCTATCAGGTACAGCGCGATCAGTACGGTGCGCGAGGCATACATGGCGGCTAGCAGGTACTTGCTGCGATATTTGGCGATGCAGGCGCCGATAGTCAGGCTGCCGGCGATGTTGGCCAAGCCGATGATGGCCAGCGACCAACTCGCTACCGAGGGTGGCAGGCCACATAGCTTTACCTCGCCGGGCAGGTGGGTAGCCAGGAAAGCGATGTGGAAGCCGCAGGCGAAAAAACTGGCGTGCAGCAGCAGATAGCTGCGGTCGCGGGCGGCCTCGCCGATGGCTCGTTTCAGGCCACCTGCCTGGTGGGTCTGGCGCACCGGCGTCACGCCCTGGCCGCCCGTCAGTTTGCCGATCAAGGGCAGGGCGGCTAGTGTCATCAGCGCCATGGTCCACATCGTACCCATCCAGCCCACGGCCTGGATCAGCTTTTGCAGAACCGGGGCGAACACGAACTGACCGAACGAACCGCCCGCATTGATGACCCCGGAGGCCGCACCGCGCGCTTCGAGCGGCAGGCGATGGGAAATGGCGGCGATCAACACCGAGAAACTGCTCGCACCGGAACCCATGGCCGAGAGCAGGCCGAGCGAAACGATCAGGCCGAAGCCAGTGTGCATGAACGGCGTGACGGCGCAGCCCAGAGCGAGGATCAGCACGCCGCCGATCAATACGGCGCGCGGGCCGTGGCGATCGGCGATCGCCCCGGCCACCGGCTGGATGGCGCCCCAGGCGAACTGACCGACAGCCAGCGCCAGGCTGATGCTGGCGATGCCCAGGCCGGTGCTCTCATCGATCGGGGCGATGAACAGACCGAGCGACTGGCGGGTGCCCATGGTCACGATCAGGATACCGGCGGCGGCGAGCGTGGCGATCAGGTGTTCGGGGCGGTTCAGGACGCGCAGCATGGAGCGGATCGGAAAACGGGGTGAGGATATCGATACGGGAGAAAAACCGATTGTCATTGGCGCATAAGCGGTGGCATTGCGTCAACCGATCGTTGGGGCAGTATGTGCCGGCCCGGCCGCCGTCAGGTGCCGGTATCGAGAAAACGTTCGAGCAGTACGTTGAGAAAACGACGTCCGCGCGCCGTCGGGGCGATACGCTCGGGGCCGATACTCAGCAGTCCATCGTCGGCGGCAGCTCGGAGCTGCGGCAAGATTGCTGCCAGTGGCCGCGAGGTGCGCCGTTCGAATAGCGACGGGGCAAAGCCATCGGCCAAGCGCAATGCATTCATCAGGAACTCGAACGGCAGATCGGCTGCTTCGACCTGCCGGTCTTCCTGCAACCATTGTCCGGCCGCCCCGTTGTCGAGATAGGTTGGCGGGTGCTTCCAACGCATCTGGCGCAGCACGCGGTCGTGCAGGGTCAGCTTGGAATGGGCGCCGGCGCCAATGCCGAGGTAGTCGCCGAAATGCCAGTAATTGAGGTTGTGCAGGCATTGCCGGTCGAGTCGGGCGAAGGCCGAGGTCTCGTAATTGAGATAGCCGGCGGTGGCCAGCCGGGCTTCGATGGCTTCCTGCATGTCGGCGCATAGGTCGGCTTCTGGCAAGGGCGGCGGGAAGGCGGCGAAGCGCGTGTTTGGTTCTGGCGTCAATTGGTAGCAGGACAGGTGCGGCGGCGCGTAGGCTAGCGCCGTGTCGACGTCGCTCAGTGCCTGGGCTAGCGTTTGGCCGGGCAGCCCGTACATCAGGTCGAGATTGAAGCGCTCGAAGTGCTCGGCGGCGAGCGCGGCGGCGCGCTTGGCCTCGGCGCTGCCGTGGATGCGGCCGAGCGCTTGTAGATGATCGTCATCAAAGCTCTGGATACCGAGCGACAGGCGATTGACGCCGGCGGCGCGAAAGCCGGCGAACTTCTCGGCTTCGACGGCGCCGGGGTTGGCTTCGAGGGTGATCTCGGCTTCCGGCGCGAGCATCGCCAGCGCCCGGAAGGCGGCCAGTAGTTCGTCGATGGCCGCCGGAGAGAGCAGGCTGGGCGTGCCGCCGCCGAAGAAAACGCTGAGCACTGGGCGGCCCCAGATCAGCGGCAGGGCCGCCTGCAAGTCGGCGATCAGGGCATCGACGTATTGGCGTTCGGGAATCGTTCCGCTGGCCTCATGCGAGTTGAAGTCGCAATACGGACATTTCTGCACGCACCACGGAATATGGACATAGAGCGAGAGCGGCGGCGACGTGTGGAATTCCAGCGGCTGGTCGGCGCTCGCCGGCGGCAAGGCGGCGGCCGGGAAGATGGGAATGGTGCGGGACATGGATTGGGTTGCGGTACCGGGCTGCGACGTTGAGGCTACCGGCGTGGCGCTCCGTGGCCTTCCTACAATTCGGGCAGGCGCTCGATCAGCTTCTGCATCGCCCGGCCGCGATGCGAGACGCGGTTCTTGGTGTCGGCGTCGAGTTCGGCGGCGGTCTGGCCGAATTCGCGGACGAAGAACAGCGGGTCATAGCCGAAGCCGCCGTCGCCGCGCAGTTGATCGACGATCTCGCCGTGCCATTCGCCCTCGGCGATGATCGGCTGCGGGTCGTCGCCGCTGCGGCACAGTACCAGCAGACTGACGAAGTGAGCGCGGCGGTCGGACTGGTTGGCCAGTTCGGCGAGTAGCCTGGCGTTGTTGCGGGCGTCCGATTTCGGCTCGCCGGCGTAGCGGGCCGAGACGACGCCCGGTGCGCCGCCGAGGGCCTTGACGCACAGGCCGGAGTCGTCGGCCAATGCCGGCAGACCGCTGTGCCGGGCGGCGTGGCGGGCCTTGGCCAGGGCGTTTTCGACAAAAGTAGCGTGCGGTTCCTCGGCTTCGGGAATGCCGAGTTGGCCTTGCGGGATGACCTCAAAACCAAGCGGGGCCAAGAGCGCGTTCAATTCCTTGAGCTTCTTGGCGTTGTTCGAGGCGAGGACGAGTTTTTTCATAATCAGCCGGCCAAGGCGCTTTGCTGCGCGGCGACCAGTTGGCCGATGCCGAGTTGCGCCAAGTCGAGCAGCACGTTCATCTGCTCGCGGGTGAACGGCTCGCCCTCGGCGGTGCCTTGCACTTCGACGATGCCGCCACGGCCGGTCATGATGACGTTCATGTCGGTGTCGCAGCCGGAATCTTCCGGGTAGTCGAGGTCGAGTACCGGGCTACCGGCAAAGATGCCGACCGAGACGGCGGCGACGTGCTCCTGGACCGGATTGGCCGCCAGCTTGCCGGCCTGCACCAGCTTCTCGCAGGCCTCATACAGCGCTACCCAGGCGCCGGTGATGGCGGCACAGCGGGTGCCGCCGTCGGCTTGCAGGACGTCGCAGTCGAGGGTGATCTGGCGTTCGCCGAGGGCTTTGAGGTCGGTCACGGCGCGCAGGCTGCGGCCGATCAGGCGCTGGATTTCCTGTGTCCGGCCGCTCTGCTTGCCCTTGGCCGCTTCGCGCGCCGTGCGCGTGTGCGTGGCGCGCGGCAGCATGCCGTATTCGGCGGTGACCCAGCCCTGGCCCTTGCCGCGCAGGAAGGGTGGCAGGCTTTCCTCGACCGAGGCGGTACACAGCACGCGGGTATCGCCGATCTCGATCAGCACCGAGCCTTCGGCATGGCGGGTGAAGCGGCGGGTGATGCGGACGGCGCGAAGCTGGTCCGGCTGGCGTTGGCTGGGGCGCATGGGCCTTCCTTATTTCCTGGGGTTGAATTTGTCGATGGCGGCGCGGATTTCCTCGATCGCCTTCTCGATCTCGTCTTCGGTGAGATCGGTCTTGTAGGCCGGATTGCGGCCGAATTCGTCGAGCCGGGTGGTGATTTCGTCGGGCGCCATGGTCTGGGTGGACACCGAGCTGCTGCTGTCATCGGCATAGCTCTGCTCCCAGCGCACGGCAACCACCGACAGGTTGTCGCCGTGGATGCCGCCGCGCGTCTCGGCCTGGGTCAGCAGCGCCGGCACCGCCTGCATCAGGTTGCTGCCCTTCAGCGCGGTGTTGATCATGTCGCCGGGCAGGACGCCCCAGAAGCCGTCGGTGCACAGCAGCAGGATGTCGCCGTGCTCCAGCGGCATCTTGCGCGAGAACTCGATTTCCGCCGGGGTCGGGCTGCCGAGGCAACTGTAGATCTTGTTGCGGTCGGGATGCACCGCCGCCTGCGCCTCGCTGATCATCCCTTCTTCCACCAGCAGGCGGATGCGTGTGTGATCCCGGGTCTGGGCGATGGTGCGGCCGCTGCGTATCAAGTACAGACGCGAATCGCCGACATGCGCCCAGTAGGCGACGTTGTCCTGGATCACGCAGGCGACGCAGGTGGTGCGCGGCGTGTCCTTGAGGCGGTGGTGGGCGGTGTAGTCGAGGATGGCGTGATGGGCGTTGATCATGCCCTTTTGCAGGAAGCGGAAGGGATCGGCCAGCACCGGCCGCGCCTCGCGGCGGAAAATGTCGGCCAGCGTCTGCACGGCGATCTGCGCCGCGATCTCGCCGTAGTGGTGGCCGCCCATGCCATCGGCGACGACCATCAACAGCGCGTCGCGCGAGTAACAATAAGTGGTCCGGTCCTCGTTGTTGCCGCGACCGCCCTGGCGGCTCTCCTGATAAATCGTGAATCTCATTTGCGTGCTTTCCTGAATTTATTGACGAAGCGCCCGAACCAGTGCGTGTTGTTTCTCGGGCAGGGCGGCGTCACGGTTTCGACCAGCGCTTTCTGCAGGGTGAAGACGCTTTGCGGGCGGTACAGGTGATTGAGATTCAGGCACCAGTCGATAATTTCCAGCAACCGGTCGGAATACAAACCCTCCCAGCGTATCATCGCCGGCACCAGCGCATCCTTCTTCAGGCGCTCGTCGGCGGCCAGCGGCGCGCCGCCGGCCAGGCAGGAGTACATCGAGGCGCCGACACTGTAAATGTCGCTCCACGGCCCGAGATCGCTGCGCGAGCCGTAGTGTTCCGGCGAGGCGAAACCCGGCGTATACATTGGCTTGAGAATTTGCTCATCGCTGCTCAGAGTCTGGCGGGCGGCGCCAAAATCGATCAGCACTGGCGCGTTATCGCTGCGCAGATAAATGTTCGAGGGCTTCAAATCGAGGTGCAGCAACTTGTGCGAATGCACTTCGCGCAGGCCGTTGAGCATGCGCGTGAAGACGCCGCGAATGAAGCGCTCGGAAATGTGCCCCTGGTGCTTCTGGATGAATTCCTGCAAGGTGCGCCCGTGCTCGTATTCCATAACCATGTAGACGGTCTCGTTGGCGCGGAAGAAGTTGAGCACGCGGATCACGTTCGGATGCGACAGCTTGGCCAGCGCCCGCCCTTCCTCGAAAAAGCACTTCATGCCGTAGCGGAAGGCGGCCTGGTGCTCCGGCTTGATGACTGGCTTGATGTCGCCTGTGCCGCGCAGGGCCAGACTGTTGGGCAGATATTCCTTGATCGCCACCTGCTGGCCGTCGGCATTTTCGGCGAGATAGACGATAGAGAACCCACCGAGCGAGAGCTGGCGATCGATCGTGTAGTCTTCCAGCTGAAAGCCGCCGGGCAGCGGCTGATTGGCTTGTTGCGCCATTGTTCTCGCGGTTATGATACTAGGTCAGGCATTTTCGGGCGTGTTGTCCGGCCTGTAAAGCTGGAGAGCCCGACATGATTTGTAGTATGACCGGTTATGCGGCGAAAACGCGAGAGTTTGAATGCGGATCGCTGCAACTTGAACTGAAAAGCGTCAATTCGCGTTACCTCGATTTTCATTTCCGCGTCGCCGAAGAACTACGCGCCCTGGAATTGCCGTTGCGCGAACTGCTGGCCAGCCGCTTGTCGCGTGGCAAGATCGAGTGCCGCTTGGCGCTTGGCGCCGCCAATGCTCGCGGCGAGCAACCGCGACTGAACAGCGAACTGCTCGCCGGCCTGCGCGAATTGAGCCGCCAAGTGTGCGCCGAAATGCCCGAGGCGTCGTCGTTGTCGGTCAACGAGATATTGCGCTGGCCGGGCATGTTCGGCGAGCAGAGTCTCGATCCCGCCGCCGTCGGCAACGAAGTTCTGGCCCTGGCCCGCGAGGTGCTCGACGAATTCACCGCCAGTCGCAGCCGCGAGGGCGACAAGCTGGCGGCGCTGATCGGCAACCGCGTGCAGGCCATGCGCGCCATCGTCGCCCAGGTCGCGCCGCGCATTCCCGAGGCCCAGGCGCTGTTTACCGAGAAGCTGCGGCAGCGCCTGGTCGATGCCCTGGGCAATGCCAGCGACGAACGCATCCTGCAGGAAGTGACGGTATTCGCCACGCGTATCGACGTGGCCGAGGAGCTCGGCCGCCTCTCCACCCATCTCGACGAGGTCGAGCGCGTGCTCAAGCAGGGCGGCGCCTGCGGCAAGCGGCTCGATTTCCTGATGCAGGAACTCAACCGCGAAGCTAACACGCTGGGCTCGAAATCGGCGGTCACCGAAGTATCGCAGGCGGCCATCGAACTCAAGCTGTTGATCGAGCAGATGCGCGAGCAGATCCAGAACCTGGAATGAGAACTGCCGCGTCCACCTTCTGATGCGAAAGACCGTCATGGCCGGAAATCTTTATGTTGTCGCAGCGCCCTCGGGGGCCGGCAAGACCACCTTGGTGCGCCTGCTGCTTGAACACGAGCCGGCGGTGCGGCTGTCGATTTCCACCACCACCCGCGCTCCGCGTCCAGGCGAGGCGGATGGGCGCGAATACCATTTCGTCGATGCCGCCGCCTTCCGCGCCATGATCGACCGTCACGACTTTCTCGAATGGGCGGAGGTGCATGGCAATTTCTACGGCACCTCGCAGAAGTGGATTGCCGAGCAGCTGGCCGCCGGCGCCGACGTTCTGCTGGAAATCGATTGGCAGGGGGCGCAGCAGGTGCGGGCGCAATTCCCGCAGGCGATCGGTGTCTTTGTCTTGCCGCCATCGATGGAGGAACTGGCCCGTCGCCTCAGTGAGCGCGGCACCGACAGCAACGAGGTCGTCGCCCGGCGGCTGGCTGCGGCACAGGCGGAGATGCGCCATGTCGGCGAATTTGACTATGCTATTATTAACGACCGCCTGGAGCAGGCGCTGGAAGAGCTACGCGCCGTCGTGCGCGCCTCCCGGCTGCGCCTGGCGGCGCAGCGTGCCCGGCACGCCGTTCTTTTTGCCCGATTGACCTGAATCTGATTTAGAGGTTTTCCATGGCCCGCGTGACCGTCGATGATTGCTTGAAACGTATTCCCAACCGCTTCCAGATGACCCTGGCCGCCGCTCATCGCGCCCGCCAGATCGCTAATGGCTCGACGCCGCTGGTCGAAGTCGACAAGGACAAGCCGACCGTGATCGCCCTGCGCGAAATGGCTGTCGGCAAGGTCGGCCTGGAAGTCCTCAATCGCGGTCAAGCCTGAAAACCGCAGCGGTGACGCCTGATGGATTCGCAGCCATCCATTGCGCCACCCATGCCCGAGGAACCCGCTTACCAGGTCTTCCTCGATAGTCTCGATTATCTTTCCCCGGTCGATGTAGAGCGCATCAAGGCGGCCTACGCCTTCGCCGCGCGCGCCCATGCGAGCCAGACGCGGATGTCGGGCGAGCCCTACGTCACCCATCCGCTGGCCGTGGCCAGCGCCGTCGTCGGCTGGCGCATGGATGCCGAGGCGGTTTGCGCCGCGCTGCTGCACGACGTGCTCGAGGATACCGGCGCCACCAAGTCGGAACTGGCCGAGCGCTTTGGCAAGGAAGTCGCCGAACTGGTCGACGGCCTGTCCAAGCTCGACAAGATGGAGTTCGCCTCCTATCAGGAGGCGCAGGCGGAAAATTTCCGCAAGATGCTGATGGCCATGGCGCGCGATCTGCGCGTCGTGCTCATCAAGCTGGCCGACCGCCAGCACAACCTGCGAACGATGTCGGCGATGCGCGCCGACAAGCGCGCCCGGATTGCGCGTGAGACGCTGGAAATTTACGCCCCGATCGCGTTGCGCCTGGGTCTCAACAAACTCTACCGTGAGCTGCAGGATATCTGCTTTCGGCTGCTCTATCCGCACCGGGCGGAAGTCCTGGCCAAGGCGCTGAAGGCGGCGCACGGCAACCGCCGCGAGTTGCTGACGCGGATTCTCGATGGCATCAAGGGCAAGCTGGAGAGCGCCGGCCTGCGCGCCGAGGTGTTCGGCCGCGAGAAGAGCCTGTATTCGATTTTCCGCAAGATGAAGGACAAGCAGTTGTCCTTCTCGCAGGTGCTCGACATCTACGGCTTCCGTGTCGTCGTCGACAACGTACCCACCTGCTACCTGGCGCTCGGCGCACTGCACGCACTGTACAAGCCGGTCCCCGGCAAGTTCAAGGACTACGTGGCGATTCCCAAGGCCAATGGCTACCAGTCGCTGCATACCACGCTGATTGGCCCCTACGGCACGCCGGTCGAAGTGCAGATTCGCACCCGCGAGATGCACAACGTTGCCCAGGAAGGCGTGGCTGCGCATTGGCTGTACAAGGACAGCGAGGAGAGCGGGGCCGACCTGCAGGTCAAGACGCACAAGTGGCTGGAGTCGCTGCTCGAAATGCAGGGCAGCGATTCCGCCGAGTTCTTCGAGAACGTCAAGATTGACCTGTTTCCCGACGAAGTCTACGTATTCACGCCCAAGGGCCGGATCATGGCCATGCCGGCCGGTGCCACGGTGGTCGATTTTGCTTATGCGGTGCATACCGATGTCGGTCACCACTGCTCGGCGGCGCGTGTCAATCACGAACTGGCGCCGTTGCGCACAGAACTGCGCAACGGCGATCTGGTCGAGATCATCACCTCGCTGCAGGCGACGCCCAATCCGGCGTGGCTGACCTACGTCAAGACCGGCCGGGCGCGTAGCAAGATTCGCCATTTCCTGCGCACCATGCGCAACGAGGAATCGGCCCGCCTCGGCGAGCGCCTGCTGCGCCAGGAACTGCTGTCGCTTGGTGTGGTGCCGATCTCGATTCCGGCCGATGCCTGGGATCAGCTGGTCAAGTCTGGCGGCCAGAAATCAATCGAGGAGGTCTATGCCGAGATCGGTCTCGGCAAGCGCCTACCCTCGGTGGTTGCTCGCCGCCTGCTGGCGCGCGAGAACCTAGTGACGGAAACCCCAAGCGGCATGACGTTGGCCATCCACGGTACCGAAGGCATGGCCATCCAGCTTGCCCGCTGCTGCCAGCCGATTCCCGGCGATCCGATCGTTGGTTCGATCCGCAAGGGGACCGGCTTGGTCATCCATGCCCACGACTGCCCGACGATCCGCAGGTCGCGTTCGGCGGAACCGCAGAAATGGATCGACGTCGAGTGGGAGCCGGAGGAGGGCAAGCTGTTCGACGTCCGCATCAAGGTCGAGGTCAAGAAGACCCGCGGTGTGCTCGGCCAAGTCGCGGCGGCGATCGCCGAGGCCGGCTCGAACATCGAGTACGTGTCGATGGATACCGATCCAGAACGCATGTTCATGCTGTTGCACTTCACCATCCAGGTTTCCCACCGTACCCATCTGGCGGCCGTGATGCGCGGCATGCGCCATATTCCCGATGTCAGCCGCATCGCCCGCGAACGGGGTAGCGAGACGTGAGGCCGGCTTGAAAATACTGGTGCTGGGCGCTGGCGTTGTCGGTACGACGACTGCGTGGTACCTGACACGAGCCGGGCATCAGGTCACCGTGGTCGACCGCCAGCCGCAGGCCGGCATGGAAACCAGTTTCGCCAATGGCGGCCAGATTTCCGTTTCGCATGCCGAACCATGGGCCAATCCGCATGTTTTGGCCCGCCTGCGCAAATGGCTGGGGCGCCAGGATGCCCCCTTGCTCTGGCGCTGGCGCGCCGATCCGGCGCAACTGGCCTGGGGCCTGCGCTTTCTCGGCGAATGCTGGCCCGGTGCCACCCGCCGCAACATCGCGGCGATCGTCGCCCTGGCGCTGTACAGCCGGCGCCAGCTCGGCCTGTTGCGCGCCGAACTGGGGTTGCAATATGACCAGTTGGAACACGGCATTCTGCATATCTATACCGACCGTCAGGAGTTCGCTGCCGCCTGCGCGGCGGCGCGGACCATGCGTGCTTTCGGCGTCGAGCGCGAAACCGTCGATGCCGACACCTGCCTGGAGATCGAGCCTGCCCTAGCCGATGCCCGACACCTACTGGTCGGCGGCGATTACACACGCGCCGATGAATCGGGCGATGCCCACCGCTTCACCCAGGCGCTGGCCGCCCGCGCCGCCGAGGCCGGTGCCGTGTTCCGCCATGGCCTGCGCATCGACAAGCTGGCGCCAGGCGGCCGCCAACTGGCCGGTGTCGTCGTGCACGGGCCGGCCGGCGACGAACTGCTGACCGCCGACGCCTACGTCGTCGCGCTCGGCAGCTACTCGCCACTGCTGCTCAAGCCGCTCGGCATCGGCATTCCGGTCTACCCGGCCAAGGGTTACTCGGTGACTCTGCCGCTGACTGGTGGATCCCGGGCACCCTGTGTCTCCCTGACCGATGACGAGCACCGGCTGGTCTTCTCCCGTCTCGGCGACCGCTTGCGCGTGGCCGGTACCGCCGAATTCAACGGCTACAACCTGGAACTCGACGAGGTCCGCTGCCAAGCGTTGCTGCAGCGCGTTCACCAACTGTTCCCGTGCCTGGAGAGCGCCGGACCGGCGCAATTCTGGTGCGGCCTGCGGCCGGCGACGCCGTCCAACCGGCCGCTGATTGGCCGCAGCCGCTACACCAACCTGTGGCTCAATACCGGCCACGGCACGCTCGGCTGGACCATGGCCTGCGGTTCGGCGGTGGCGCTGGCCGACCTGATCGAAGGGCGGCGTCCGGAGCCCGAGTTCCCTTTCCTCGGATGTTGATCGACAGCCACTGTCATCTCGACGCCGACGAATTTGCCGACGACCGCGATGCCGTGCATGCCGCGGCGCTGGCCGGCGGTGTCGAGCGCATGCTGGTGCCGGCCGTGGCGGTCGGCAATTTTTCCGCCGTGCGCGACTGCGTGCTGTGTTATCCCGGTTGTGTGGCCGCCTACGGCATTCATCCGCTATACGTGAACAATGCACAAGAAAGCGATCTTGCCGTGTTGCGCCAGTGGCTGGCTGCCGAGCGGCCGGTGGCAGTCGGCGAGATTGGTCTCGATCACTACGTCGCCGATGTCGACCCGCAGCGCCAGGAATTTTTCTTCGTCGAACAACTGAAGCTGGCTCGCGAATTCGGCTTGCCGGTGGTGGTGCACGCGCGCCGGGCGATCGACGCCGTGCTCAAGCAACTGCGCCGCATCCGCGTGCCCGGCGGCATTGCCCATGCCTTCAACGGCAGCCGGCAGCAGGCCGATGAATTCATCAAGCTTGGCTTCGTCCTCGGTTTCGGCGGCGCCATGACCTTCAGCGGTTCGACGCATATCCGCCACCTGGCGGCGACGCTGCCGGACAGCGCCATCGCGCTCGAAACCGACGCTCCCGACATACCGCCCGCCTGGCTCGGCGGCGCGCGCAACCAGCCCGCCGAGTTGCCGCGCATCGCAGCCGTGCTGGCCGGTTTGCGCGGTGTTTCGGTCGCGGCTGTGGCGACCATGACAGCCGAGAACATCCGCCGGGTTGTGCCGGGAATGAACTCAAGCGCGGGCTGAGCCGCAGGTTGACCTGGGTCAACATTGACCCACAAAAACCGGGGTTATTCCGAAGCTTTGATCCAGGCTAAAGAACTGGCTTGGCGGATGGGTAGCCTGCGCAGGCTACCAGACAAAAAGGCATGGTATGGACTTAGAGGCTTCTCCAGGCATTCACATTTCCAGCGTCATCGTCAGCGCATTGCCGGCGCAATCGGCTGATGTGCAGCGTGCCCTGGCCGAGTTGCCCGGTGTTGAAGTCCATACTGTCGCCGCCGACGGACGGATGATCGTCAGTATCGAATCCGTCGGCGACGATGTCACCCTTTCCCATTTTGAAACGATCCGCCAGTTGCCGGGCGTTCTCGCGGCATCGCTGGTGTATCACCAGTACGAAACCGATCCAGATGAGGAGGCCTGAGATGGACATGAAAGTGACCCGCCGCGATTTCATCAAGAGCAATGCTGTTGCGGCAGCCGCCGCCGCGGCCGGCATCGGCGTGCCCGGCGCCGCGCTGGCGCAGCAGCCGCGCGGCGACGACGGCGTGCGTTGGGACAAGGGCGTCTGCCGCTATTGCGGCACCGGCTGCGGGGTGCTGGTCGGTACCCGCGACGGGCGCATCGTCGCGACGCAAGGCGATCCCGAGGCGCCGGTCAATCGCGGCCTGAACTGCATCAAAGGTTATTTCCTGTCGAAGATCCAGTACGGCCACGATCGCCTGAAGACGCCCTTGCTGCGCATGAAGGATGGCAAGTACGACAAGAACGGCCAGTTCCAGCCGATCACCTGGAAACAGGCTTTCGACATCATGGAAGAGAAGGTCAGGACGGCGCTGAAGGAAGGTGGACCGAAGAACATCTGTATGTTCGGTTCCGGCCAATGGACGGTGTGGGAAGGCTATGCCGCCGCCAAGCTGTTCAAGGCTGGTTTCCGCTCCAACAACCTTGATCCGAACGCCCGTCACTGCATGGCTTCGGCCGTTGTCGGCTTCATGCGCACCTTCGGCATCGATGAGCCGATGGGCTGTTACGACGATATCGAGCATGCCGACGTGTTCGCGCTGTGGGGCTCGAACATGGCCGAGATGCACCCGATCCTGTGGTCGCGCATCACCGACCGCCGGTTGACCGCCAAGCATGTCCGCATTCATGTGTTGTCGACCTTCACCCACCGTTCCTGCGAACTGGCCGATAGCGAGTTGATCTTCAAGCCCAACTCCGACTTGGCAATCCTCAATTACATCGCCAATTACCTGATCCAGAATGGCGCGGTCAACAAGGATTTCGTGGCCAAGCATGTCAGGTTCAAGAAGGGCGTGACCGACATCGGCTACGGCTTGCGGCCGAATCACCCGCTGGAGCAGGCCGCCGGCAACAACGGCTACCCCGGCCCGGAAGGCAAGCCCAAGGGCAACCCGATGGCGGCCAGCGACATCAGCTTCGATGAATTCGCGCAATTCGTCTCCGAGTACACCCTGGACAAGGCGCACGAACTCTCGGGCGTGCCGAAGGACCGCCTGGAGCTGCTGGCCAAGGCCTACGCCGATCCCAAGGTCAAAGTCACCTCGTTCTGGACCATGGGTTTCAACCAGCACGTGCGCGGTACCTGGGTCAACAACATGATCTACAACGTGCACCTCTTGGTCGGCAAGATTTCCGAGCCGGGCAACAGCCCGTTCTCGCTGACCGGCCAGCCATCGGCCTGCGGCACGGCGCGCGAGGTCGGTACCTTTGCCCACCGCTTGCCGGCCGACATGGTCGTTACCGATCCGAAGCACCGCGAGCGTACCGAGCAGCTCTGGAAACTGCCGGCCGGGACCATTCCCGACTGGGTCGGCCTGCATGCCGTGGCTCAGTCGCGGGCGATGAAGGACGGCAAACTCGCTTTCTTCTGGGGAACCACCACCAACAACATGCAGGCCGGTCCGAACGTCAATGATGAAATTTATCCGGGCTGGCGCAATCCTAAGGTCTTCGTGGTGTGTTCCGATGCCTATCCGACCGTCTCCGCGATGTCGTCCGACCTGATCCTGCCGACGGCGATGTGGATGGAGAAGGAAGGCGCCTACGGCAACGCCGAGCGTCGCGGCCAGTTCTGGCGCCAGCAGGTCAAGGCGCCGGGCGAGTCCAAGTCGGACCTGTGGCAGTACATCGAGTTCTCCAAGCGTTTCAAGACCGACGACGTGTGGCCGGCCGAGGTGCTCGACAAGGCACCGGAGTACAAAGGTAAGACGCTGTACGACGTGCTCTTCGCCAATGCGGACACCACCCGCTGGGGATTGGACGAGGTGGCCAAGGTCAATGCCCACGCCATCAAGAACTACATGAACGACGAGTCGCAGGCCTTCGGTTTCTATGTGCAGAAGGGTCTATTCGAGGAATACGCCGCTTTCGGCCGGGGCCACCACCACGATCTGGCTTACTTCGACTCCTATCACAAGGCGCGCGGTCTGCGCTGGCCGGTCACCGATGGCCAGGAGACGCTGTGGCGCTTCCGTGAGGGCTTCGACGGTTATGTGCCGAAGGGCGAGGGCGTGCGTTTCTACGGCCACGCGGACGGCAAGGCGGTGGCCTTCGCGCTGCCCTGGCAGCCGGCCGCCGAATCACCGGATAGCGAATACGACCTGTGGCTGTGCACCGGCCGCGTGCTGGAGCACTGGCACACCGGTTCGATGACCCGGCGCGTGCCCGAGCTGTACAAGGCGGTGCCCGACGCGGTGGTCTTCATGCATCCGGAAGACGCCAAGAGCCGCGGCCTCAACCGCAACGACGTGGTCAAGCTGTCCTCCCGGCGTGGCGAGATCCAGTTGCGCGTGGAAACACGCGGCCGCAATAAGCCGCCGCAGGGCCTGGTCTTCGTGCCCTTCTTCGATGAGCACCGGATGGTCAACAAGCTGACCCTGGATGCCACCTGTCCGTTGTCGAAGGAAACGGACTTCAAGAAGTGCGCCTGCAAGGTGGTCAAGGCCTGACGATTCGACGTGGCACGTGGGAAGTGCCGGCGCAGGCGGGTAAGGGGCCCGTTCGCGCCGGCCCGACCGGAACATGAGTGATATGAAAGCATCAACCCCGAAAAGCAATGCCGCCCGCCGGCAGTTTCTCTTCGACTCGGCCCGCATGGCTTGCGGCGTCGGTCTGCTCGGCCTCGGCCTCGGACTGTACGCCAAGCAGTCACGGGCCTTGCCGGCGCTGGCCTTGCGCCCGCCCGGCGCCCTGGCCGAGGATGATTTCCTCGGCGCCTGCATCCGCTGTGGCCTGTGTGTGCGCGATTGCCCCTACGACACGCTCGTCCTCGCCAAACCAGAAGAGCCGGTCGCCACCGGTACCCCTTATTTCACGGCGCGCCAGATTCCCTGCGAGATGTGCGAGGACATCCCCTGCATCAAGGCCTGCCCGACCGGCGCCCTCGATCACTCGCTGACCGACATCGACGAGGCGAAGATGGGCATCGCGGTGCTGATCGACCAGGAGACCTGTCTCAATTTCCTCGGCCTGCGCTGCGATGTCTGCTACCGCGTCTGCCCGGTGATCGACAAGGCGATCACTCTTGTTCACCAGTCGAACCAGCGCACCGGTCGGCATGCGATGCTCCTGCCGACAGTGCATTCCGAGTACTGCACCGGCTGCGGCAAGTGCGAGCAGGCTTGCGTATTGCAGGAAGCGGCCATTCGCGTGCTGCCGCCGGCCCTGGCCAAGGGCGAAATCGGCAGCCACTACCGTATTGGCTGGGAAGAACAGAAAAAGGCCGGTCGTTCGTTGATCGATGAATCGCAAATGATCGACATGCCCGACCGCATGCCGGAAGGTTTCAAGCTGCCCGGCCATTACGATCCGGCTTCGGGCATGACGGAACCCCCGGCGCGCAGTCTGTCCTCAGGTGACGGAACATCCATCCCGAGCCTGCCGCCGGGCCTGGGAGACCCGCCATGAGCCGCCAGCGCATCGGAGCCGAGGCAGTGGCCGCGAAGGGCTGGCTTGAAGCCCACCGCTGGCTGATCCTGCGCCGCGTGACGCAGCTCGGCATTCTGGCCCTGTTCCTGCTCGGCCCGCTGGCCGGTATCTGGATCGTCAAGGGCAATCTCAACTACAGCTATACGCTCGACATCCTGCCGCTGACCGACCCCTTTGTCGCGCTGCAATCGGTGCTGACCGGCCACCTGCCGGAAACCCTGGGGCTGGTCGGTGTGGCTATCGTGACGCTGTTCTACCTGCTATTCGGCGGGCGTCTCTACTGTAGCTGGGTGTGTCCGGTGAACATGGTCACCGACGCCGCCGGCTGGCTGCGTGGCCGGCTCGGCATCAAGGGCAGCGCTCACATTTCGCGGGCCAGCCGTTACTGGATCCTGGGCATGGTGCTGGTCGGCTCGGTACTGACCGGGGCGCTGCTGTGGGAATTGGTCAATCCGGTCTCGATGCTGCACCGTGGCCTGATCTTCGGCATCGGCGCTGCCTGGACCGTTGTCCTGGCCGTCTTCCTATTCGACCTGTTCGTGATGAGTCGCGGCTGGTGCGGCCATCTCTGTCCGGTCGGCGCTTTTTACAGCCTGCTCGGTCGCTGGTCGCTGTTGCGCGTCTCGGCCCCGGCCCGCCAGGCCTGCAACGACTGCATGGATTGCTTCGAAGTCTGCCCCGAGCCGCAGGTGATCCGTCCGGCGTTGAAGGGCGAGGCGCAGGGCGTCGGGCCGGTGATCCTGGCCGCGAACTGCACCAACTGCGGCCGTTGCATCGATGTTTGCTCGAAGGATGTATTCGCCTTCGACCTGCGTTTCAATAACCCGGTTTCGACGGTGCCGTCGGCGGCGCCCGCGACCGACTGATCTGCGAGTGTTTGAGGAGGAGCGCCACCATGAAACAGACCGTGAAAATGACATTTGCCACGCTGGCGGCCGCCGCCTGCTGGACCCTGGCCCAACCGGCGCTGGCCCAGCAGGGGCCGGTCCCGATACGCGGGGCCGACGTGGCTGCTGGCGACCCGGCCCCGGCAGCCAAGAAATACCTTGGCGGCAAGCCGGGCGGCCAGGATATGGTGGCGCGCACCTTCCGCGATCAGCCGCCGGTCATTCCGCATGCCGTCGAGAATTTCGACGAGATCACGCTGGAGGAGAACCAGTGCTTGACCTGCCATGGCGCTGACACCTATAAGCAGAAGAAGGCGCCGAAGGTCGGCGACAGCCACTTCTACGACCGCGACGGCAAGCTGTTGCCGGCTGCCGCCGCGGCCCGCCACAACTGCACCCAGTGCCATGTGCCGCAGGTCGACGCGCCACCGCTGGTCGACAATGATTTCAAGGGCGACATCGTTGCCGGCAAGGGCGGCAAGTAGAACCAAGCGCGGCGTTAACGACAAAGGGAGCCGTCGGCTCCCTTTGCTTTGTCAGCGTGATCGCCGCTTAGGCCGGCGTCAGCACGCCGCGCATCTTCTGCAGGGCCTTGGCCTCGATCTGGCGGATGCGCTCCGCCGAGACGGCGAATTCGGCTGCCAGTTCGTGCAGCGTCGCCGCCTCGCCGTCATGCAGCCAGCGTGCTTCGACGATCCGCCGGCTGCGCGGGTCAAGGGTCGCTAGCGCTTCCTGCAAGCCTTCTTCCTGCAAGCGGGCGACGGCCTTGTTTTCGATGACGCGGGTCGGCTCAAAGTGCGAATCGGCCAGGTAGTCGATCGGCGCGAAAGCATCGTCGCCATCGTCCGGGCTGCCTTCCAGCGCCAGGTCGCGGCCGCTCAGTCGGGTTTCCATCTCGACCACTTCGTCGCGCTTGACGCCGAGGCGCGCCGCAACTTCCGCCGCCTGCGAACCGGATAGCGTATTGACGCCCTCGTAATCGCTCTTCAGGCTGCGCAGGTTGAAGAACAGCTTGCGTTGCGCCTTGGTCGTGGCGACCTTGACCAGCCGCCAGTTCTTCAAGATGTACTCGTGAATCTCGGCCTTGATCCAGTGCATGGCGAACGACACCAAGCGCACGCCGCGCGCCGGGTCGAAGCGCTTGACCGCCTTCATCAGGCCGATGTTGCCTTCCTGGATCAGGTCGGCGTGCGGCAAGCCGTAGCCGAGATAGCCCCGGGCGATGGAAATGACGAGACGCAGATGGGAGAGCACGAGTTGCCGTGCCGCTTCGACATTGTCTTCGTTGTGGAAACGCTCGGCCAGCCGTGTCTCTTCCGTCTCGGACAGCATCGGGTAACGGTTCGCCGCCTGGATATAGGCGTCGATATTGCCGACTGCTACAGGGATGGGAAGCGCCATAGCTTGGGTCATAGCGTGTGTCCTTCAGAAAGATTTCTCGATTTTAGCACTCGTGTCCTGGGAGTGCTGACAAGACAAAAAGTTTCGCCGGCGATCAATTGTTCCAGGCAAATAAAGCCCCTACTTGCGGAAGACTATGGCTGCATGCAGTACGCGAGTATTCAAGGTTGCGGCAATCAAGTGCTAACTCCTGGCATTGAGCGCCCGATTGGTCAGTGAAAGATGCTGGCCATAGCGCGGCTTGAGTCGATACATCTGCGCGGGCCGGTGCGCTTTGCCGGCTTCCAGGGCGCCTTCGATGGGTTCCAGGATATCGAGTTCGTCAATTTTGCGGCGGAAGCTGACCTTGTTGATGGGTTCTCCCAGGATTGCCTCGTAGACGCTTTGCAGTTGCGGCAGGGTAAAGCACTTGCCGCAGAGATAGACGGGCAGCGAAGAGTAGGCGCTCTTGTCGCGGACGCGCTGAACGGCTGTTGCGATAATTTGCTGATGGTCGAAAGGCAGGCCGCGAAGCTTGTCGATGGCGACCAGCACGACTTCAGGGCGATTGGCGGCGGCAATGACGTCGTCCGGCACCAGGGCGTAGTAGGTCACCGAAAGGGACCAGCCGCGAGGATCCCGGGCGAGCCCAGAGAAGGTGGCCAGTTGTTCGAGGTAGGGGCTGACGATCCCCGTTTTCTCGCGCAACGTGCGTTCAGCGGCATCACGGGCGTCTGCATCTTCAGCGGCATGCACGTAACCGCCAGGCAAAGCCAATACCCCCGCGAAAGGGGCATGGTCGCGCTTTAATAGTGCGACGTGCAGCATGCCGCGCTGCAACGTCAGCAGGACAATGTCAACGGTGCAGATGATAGGCGACATGGCGTGTGCAACGGGGCGGGTGGCTGACCTTAGAATCATATCAAACCTAACAAGATCAGCACCTTATTTACATCAAATGAATTAAAGGAAACCAACCACAAACAAGTTAGTTGCAATAATGAACAAAGCAGTCTACAGTGGGTTCGTGCGTTGATCATTTTGGCGCGATTGAACAGGAGAGCAGCATGGCAACCCAAAATATCCATCTTGTCATCATCGATCCGCAGAATGATTTCTGCGATCTTCCCGAGAGCGAGCGTCCGGTGCTCGGTGGCGTGCCACAAGCGCCCGCCTTGCCGGTGATCGGCGCCGATGCGGATATGCGACGCGTCGCCCGCTTGATCCGCGAGGGGGGGGCCGGCCTGAGCAACATCTCGATCACACTGGATTCGCACCAGCATGTCGATATCGCCCACCCGACCTTCTGGCGGCAAGGCGATGGCGAGGCGGTTGTGCCATTTACCCCGATCCGTGCCAACGATGTTCGCGCCGGGCGTTATCTGCCGCGTCCGGCTGACGCTCTGCCCCGGGTGATCGCCTATCTGGAGCAGCTCGAAGCGAATGGCCGCTATGTGCACATGGTGTGGCCGGTGCACTGCGAAATCGGCACCTGGGGGGGCAACGTGCACGACGCCGTGCGGCGGGCCTATAACGCCTGGGAAGAGGCGCGATGCGGCATCGTCAACAAGGTGGTCAAGGGCGTCAATCCGTGGACTGAGCACTACAGCGCCATCCAGGCGGAAGTGCCCGACCCGGCCGACCCGGCCACCCAGCTCAACGAAGCCTTCATGGCGCAGCTGCGGGCGGCGGACCGGGTGTTGATTGCCGGGGAAGCGGGTAGCCACTGCGTGAAGGCGACGACCGAGCACATCGTCGAGAACTATGATGCAGGCAGTTTGGACAAGCTGATCCTGCTGACCAACTGCATGAGTCCGGTGGCTGGCTTTGAGGCCCAGTATTGCGGGTTCGTCGAGGATATGCGCCGCCGTGGCGTGCAGATCGCCCAGTCGTCGGATGTCTTGCCGTTGTTGCTGGCGAATCGTTGAAGGAGAACAAAAATGGGTAGCAACATGCAAGAACCTGTCGTCCGCAGCCTGCTGGAGAACGACCTTTACAAATTCACCATGTGGCAGGCCTTGTTGCACAGCCACCCCGGGGCGCAGGCGGAGTACGCCTTCTTTTGCCGCAACAGCACGGTCTATCCGCTGGCCGAGTTGAAGCCGGCGGTTGACGCCGAGCTCGACCGGCTGTGCAGCCTGACTTTCGCGCCGGACGAGCTGGATTACCTGCGCAGCCTGCGCTTCATCAAGAGCGATTTCGTCGATTTTCTTTCGGTTTTCCGCTTCCAGCGGCGTTTCATCGAGACGCGCGTCGACGGCGAGCAACTGCGCGTCGTGGCGCGCGGGCCGCTGGTCCATGTGACGGCCTTCGAAATCTTCGTGCTCTACATTGTCAATGAACTGTACTTCCGCCGCTTGCCGGTCGATCCGTCGGTGATGGCCGCCGCCCGTGGCCGGCTGGCCGCCAAGGTCGCTTTCGTGAAGTCGGAGTCCGCGGCCCTGGTTTCGTCTGATGAGCCTTTCATCTTCTTCGACTTTGGCCTGCGCCGTCGCTATTCCGGCGTCTGGCATGAAGAAGTCGTCCGTACCTTGGCGGAAGAGTTGCCCGGTCACTTTCGCGGCACCTCGAATGTCCTGTTCGCCAAGAATTTCGGCCTGACGCCCATCGGCACGATGGCCCACGAATACTTGCAGGCCTACCAGGCTTTCGGATTTCGCCTGCGCGATTTCCAAAAAGCCGCGCTCGAAGGCTGGGTGCAAGAATACCGTGGCGATCTGGGTATAGCATTGACCGACGTGGTGAGCATGGACGCCTTCCTCGCCGACTTTGATCTCTACTTCGCCAAACTTTTCGATGGCTTGCGCCACGATTCCGGCGATCCGGTCGAATGGGCGGAGAAGGCGCTGGCGCACTATCAGAAGTTGCATATCGATCCGATGACCAAGCGCCTGGTTTTCTCGGATGGACTCAACCTGCCGCGCGCCATCGATCTGTACAAGCGTTTCCGCGGCCGCGTGCCGACCGCCTATGGCATCGGCACCGACCTGTCCAACGATACGCCCCACAAGGCGCTCAATGTGGTCATGAAAATCATGTCCTGCAATGGGCAGCCGGTGGCCAAATTGTCCGACTCGCCGGGCAAGACCCTGTGCGACGACCAGACCTTCCTGGCCTATCTCCGCCAAGTCTTCAAGCATCAGGCAGGTGCCGCATGAGCAACTTCCGTATCACGCTGGCGCAACTTAACCCGACCATCGGCGACATCGCGGGCAATATCGCCTTGATGGGCTCGGCGGCGGCGAAGGCTTGGCAGGGTGAAGCCCAGATGGTGGTTTTTCCAGAGCTGTCGCTGACGGGCTATTCGCCCGGCGATATGCTGGACGACCCAGATTTTGTCGAACGCGCCATCCATGGCATCGATGTTCTGCTGGCTGCCACGCGGGCGACCCCGGGGCTGTGCTGGGTGGTCGGGGCGCCAAGCCGCCGCAACGGTTCGGGCAAGCCGCTGGAAAACACGGCGCTCGTCCTGCGCGATGGCGAGGTTGTCTTGCGCTATGCCAAGCAGCTACTGCCGACTTACAACATTTTTGACGAACGCCGTCATTTCGAACCGGGGCCCGATGTGGCCAAGGTGCTACGCGTGGGCCAAATGCGTATCGGTTTCCTGATCTGTGAGGATGGCTGGAACGACGAAGGCGCCGACTACCCGGTCAATCCCTTCAAGCGCCTGGCCGACGCGGCCCCGAATCTGGTGGTGTCGATCAATGCCAGCCCGTCGCATCTTGGTCAACGTGAACAGCGTCACCGTCTGTTCGCCGCAGCCAGCCGCCGTCACAAATTGCCGTTGGTCTACGTCAACCAGGTCGGTGGCCATGACCAACTGGTATTCGATGGCGCGTCGTTCGCGGTTGCACCCGATGCCGGCGTGGTTTTTGAATCCCCGCGCTTTGCCGAATCGGTGACGACGCTCCAATGGAACGGCCAGCGCTTTCTCGCCGCCGATGGCACAGCCTTGCCGCCGGTGGCGGCTGAAGGGCTGCCGGTCATGGAGTTCTATCGCCGGCAGATCGTGCTGGGCCTCCAGGACTACGCCCGGCGCTGCGGCTTTAAGCAAGCCGTGGTCGGGTCATCGGGCGGTATCGATAGCGCGCTGACCCTGGCGCTGGCAGCCGAGGCTCTGGGGCCGGAGAATGTCGTTGCCATTACCATGCCGTCGCGCTTTTCCAGCGCCGGCAGCGTCAGTGATTCCGAAGTGTTGTGCCGGAATTTGGGCATCCGTCTCCACGAACACCCGATTCGGGACATCGTGGCTCAGTACGAGTCCGCTTTCCACACGGCCTTTGGCCAGGCGCTAGCGGGCCTGGCGCTGGAGAATCTACAGGCGCGGGTGCGCGGCGCCGTGCTGATGGAGTATTCCAACAGCTATGGTCATCTGCTGCTCACCACCGGCAACAAGAGCGAAATTTCGGTCGGTTACTGCACCCTCTACGGCGACACCAACGGGGGACTGGGATTGATTGGCGATCTCTACAAGACCGAGGTGTTCGCGCTGAGCCGCCATCTGAACGCGAGCGCCGGCCGCGAGCTGATTCCGCAGGCCATCATCGACAAAGAGCCTTCGGCCGAACTGGCGCCGGAGCAGCGCGATAGCGACAGCCTGCCGCCCTATCCGGTACTCGATACCGTCCTCAAGATGCTGATCGAAGGCGGGCGCCTGGGTCTGGATGAGCATGCCGAGGTGGAAGCCGCCTATGCTCGCCTCGTGGCCACGGCCGAAGGGCAGGCGCTGGTTGTCCGCATCCGCCGCCTGATCGCCGGCAACGAATACAAGCGCCGGCAGGCGCCACCCATCCTACGCTTGCGTGGCCGCGCCTTCGGCGCCGGCCGCCAGATGCCGATTGCCGCTTACCATGCTTGACCCGGAGATCCCTATGGCCCGTCCATTCGATATCGCCGTCCTGATCGGGCGCTTCCAGCCGTTTCACAACGCGCATGCCGCATTGCTCGTGCAAGCCCTGGAGAGCGCGGACAGGGTGATTGTCATCCTCGGCTCGGCCCATGCCGCGCGCAGCGCCAAAAACCCCTTCACCTGGGAGGAGCGCGCGGCCATGATGACGACGGCGCTGAATGAAGTGACGCAGGCCCGGGTTTCCTTCCAGCCGATACGCGATTACTACGACGACCGGCGCTGGGGTGATGCCGTCACCGCAGCGGTTCAAAAGCAGACGAAGCGCGGCGCGCGCGTGGCCCTGGTGGGATATTTGAAGGATGCTTCCAGTCATTACCTACAGCGCTTTCCCGGCTGGGCGTTTGTAGCGACGCCGCAATTTGGCGAAATCGACGCGACCGCCCTGCGCCAGATCTATTTCGAGAGTGAAGATTGGGCGGCTACCCAGGCGCTGCTGAGCGGGCTGGCGCCGGCTAGCGTCGTGCACTACCTTAAGGGCTGGGCGCGTTTGCCTTGCTACACCCAGTTGCGGGGCGAACACCTGTCGATTGAAGAGAACAAGAAGATCTGGGGCGTTGGCCCGTTTATCACGGTGGATGCCGTCGTCACGGCCAGCGAGCACGTGCTGCTGGTTGAACGCGGCCGCTCGCCGGGCAAGGGGCTGTGGGCCGTTCCCGGCGGTTTCCTGGAGCCTCGGGAGCGCGTGCTGCAAGGCGCTATCCGGGAACTGCGCGAGGAAACCGGCTTCGCCCTGCTGCCCTCCTCGCTGGAAGGGGCGCTCAAAGCCGCCGTCGTATTCGATCACCCCGATCGCAGCCTGCGTGGCCGGACCATCACCCATGCTCACTGGTTTGATCTGGGGTCATGCCGCTTGCCGGAAGTGATGGGCGCGGACGACGCCGCACAGGCGAAGTGGGTGCCGATTGCGGAACTGGCGGGCATGGAAAGCCAGTTCTTCGAGGATCATTTCAACATGCTCGACCATTTCCTCCATCTCGATACGGATCGCTGACGCCATGCTGTTCACCACGCTTGCCTGTCCCCAATGCGGCGGCGTCTTGCCCCGGCAAGCAAGCTGGCGCATGGTCATCTGCCCCTATTGCAGTGCGACGGTGACGCGCAGCAAATCCGTGGTGGAGGCCGTCCGTTTCAAGGAAGCCAAGACCCGGGTCTTGGCCAATGCGCGGCTGGCTTACGCTTTCACGTCGTGCATCGTGCGCTGGCAAGGCCAGCATCTCTTGGTGCTCAAACGGCTTGGGATCGGCGAGAGCGCCGAGGCGTACCTTGCTGAACGCATGGGCCCCTTGCCGGAGCGGGTCACGCTCAAGCTGGCCCACGCGGCGACATTGCCCGATACCCTGGCCCGGGAAGCGGAGATTCTCCGTGCGCTGCAACAGAGTCGCGCGCCAGGGGCGGCTTATTACGCGCAGCGCCTGCCGCAAGTCATCGGCTGCGGGCGCACCGAAGGCGCTGGCGGCCACGCACGGGAAGCCCTCGTACTGCGCCATCCCTCGGGCTACTGGGGCAGCCTCGCCCACGTGTTGCGCTACCAGAGCAGCGGTATCGATCCGCGCCATGGCGTCTGGATCTGGCGCCGCGTTCTCGACCTCTTGTCCTTCGCCCATGCCAGCGGCTGGACCCATGGCGATCTCTCGGCGGATCACTGGCTGGTGCATCCGCGCGATCACGGTATTCATTTGGTTGGCTGGGCGCACGCCCGGCCGAATGCGAGTCCCGACGCCATTGCCCGCGACCTCATGCAGGCGGCCTGGACTGTGCGCTTCCTGCTTTGCGGGGGAGAGGAGCTGCCGACGATTTCACACCGCATTCCTGCCCCTTTGGCGGATTTGCTGCGACAGAGCAGCGAAGATGCCGACTGGTGTGCCCGGATGGGAGCAATGGGCGTCGACCAGGCACTCAAGGCCGCCGCCCGTGAAGCCTTTGGACCGCCGGCTTTCATTCCTTTCAACCCCACTTCGGCGTAACGCCCTCAGGAGGAACATCATGGGTTACGGCAATTACTCTCACAGCGCCCATCAGGCGCTCGCCTCGAATCGCGCCGCGCTGTCGCGCAATGAAGTTTTCATGCAACGCGGCTGTCATGCCCTGATGGATCCCAAGGGGCTGACAGTCCGCGAATCGCGCGATAGCGCTGAACACCCCAACTACCCCCGCGCCTCAACGCCATGGCCGGCAGCTACAGATATGCCGGGAGAGTCGAGCATCTGGGCCTCTTGCGCAGCTACCTGACACGCCACGGCGCCGGACCTTTTCCCACGGAGGATTCGAGTCTGGATGGCCTGGCGGAACCGCACAACAGCCATGCCGGCTGGCAGGGCCGGTTTCGGCGGGGGCATCCAGACGGCGTGTTGCTACGGTATGCGCTGGAGGTAACCGGTTGGCTGGACGGACTGTTGATCAGTCACTTGGATGTTTTCGCAAAAGGGCTTCCCCTGAAATGGGCGGACGGCTACACAAACATATATGGCGACAGGGCGTCAGAGCGCATGACCGCTTGCGCCAACAACAACCTTGCCTATCAGAGGAGCCTCACCGACTACTTGACCGATGTTCAACCAGACTACGCCCCAGGCACGGTTGGGTCATCATCTGACCTCATCGAACGGTTCGCATCAGTCAGTAATTGCCCTGTATGGTTCGGGGCCTTCGGTCCAGCACATCAAAACGTGTTGCAAGCCGTTAACGGGGTTTTCTAACCACCACCTTCGTAGATGTGCTCGTTATAGCGAGTCGCTTGCCGTGCGGCGCGCGCCTCTGGAAAAAATGCTGCGATTCGCTCATGCTGGCAGCCTGATTTTCAGCAACCCTCAGTAACCCTTTCCCCGGAGGTCAACGTCATGGTTAAAGCCTATGCCGCGCAAATGGCGAGCAGTCCCCTTGCCCCTTTCGAGATCACGCGCCGAGCGCCCGGTCCGGAGGATGTGCAGATCGCCATCCTCTATTGCGGCGTTTGCCATTCCGATCTGCACACCGCGCGCAACGAGTGGCACAACACGATTTATCCCTCGGTTCCGGGCCACGAGATTGTTGGCCGCGTCGTCGCCGTCGGCGAGCGAGTCAGTCGTTTCAAGGTCGGCGATCTCGCCGGCGTCGGCTGCATGGTCGATAGCTGTGGCCATTGCGCCTCCTGCGCCGAGGGCGAGGAGCAATATTGCGAGAACGGCTTTACCGGCACCTACAACGGCCCGGACGCCGGCGGTGGCAATACCTATGGCGGTTATTCGCACAACATCGTGGTCAAAGAATCCTTCGTACTGCACATCAAGCATGACGAGAAGGAACTGGCGGCGGTGGCGCCGCTGCTGTGCGCCGGTATCACCACCTATTCGCCGCTGCGCCACTGGCGGGTCGGGCCGGGCATGAAGGTTGGCATCGTTGGCCTCGGTGGCCTCGGTCACATGGGAGTCAAGATCGCTCATGCCATGGGCGCTCATGTCGTGCTGTTCACCACTTCGCCTAGCAAGGCTGCCGACGGTCGGCGGCTGGGCGCGGACGAAGTGTGCCTATCCAGCGATCCGGCGCAAATGGCGGCGCGCGCCGGCAGCCTCGATTACATTCTCAACACCGTCGCCGCGCCTCACCGGCTTGAGGACTACCTGCAACTGCTGCGGCGGGACGGGACGATGACCCTGGTCGGCGCGCCGGAAAATCCGCACCCGTCGCCAAACGTGTTCAGCCTGATCATGAAACGGCGCAGCCTGGCCGGCTCGCTGATCGGCGGCATCCGCGAAACGCAGGAAATGCTCGATTTCTGCGCCAGGCATGGGATCGTTTCGGACATCGAGACGATCCGCATGGACTACATCAACACCGCCTATGAGCGGATGCTCAAGAGCGACGTCAAGTATCGCTTCGTGATCGACATGGCGACGCTGTAAGGGCGTGACCGGCTATCGCGGCCGCTTCGCGCCGTCGCCGACCGGGCCGCTGCATTTCGGCTCGCTCGTCGCCGCCGTCGGCAGCTACCTCGACGCCCGTTGCCAGGGCGGCGAGTGGCTGTTGCGCATGGAAGACGTCGACACGCCGCGCAATGTGCCGGGGGCGGCAGATGACATCCTGCGCACGCTGGAGGCTTTCGGTTTCGAGTGGGATGGGCCGGTGCTCTGGCAGAGCCAGCGTCTCGATGCCTACGCCGCCGCGCTGGAGCATTTGCGTCAGGCGGGTTTAGCCTACCCCTGCGTCTGTTCGCGCAAGGAAATCACCGATTCGGCGATGCGACCGGCGGTCGACGGCGGCCCGGCTTATCCCGGCATTTGCCGCGCTGGCCTGCCATCGGGGCGGGCAGCGCGTGCCTGGCGGCTGCGCGTCACGGATGAGGAAACGGCTTTCGTCGACCGCCTGCAAGGGCGGCAGGCGCAATGCCTGGAAAGTGATGTCGGCGATTTCGTGCTGCGCCGCGCCGACGGCCTGTTCGCTTACCAGTTGGCGGTGGTCGTCGACGACACCTGGCAGGGCGTCACCGACATCGTGCGCGGCGCCGACCTGCTCGCTTCGACGCCGCGCCAGATCTGGCTGCAACGCTGCCTCGGCTATCCGCAACTGCGCTACGCCCACCTGCCGGTGGCGGCCAATGCCGCCGGCGAAAAATTGTCGAAACAAACGCGGGCGCCGGCCCTCGACAGCAACCGGGCGGCGGCGGAACTGCTCCGCGCCCTGCGCTTTCTTGGCCAGCCCGCGCCGGCCGAACTGGCGTCATCGCGGCCGGCCGAGGTCTGGACCTGGGCGCGGCAACACTGGGATTTCGCGGCGCTGCCGCGGCAAGGGTCCATTGCGCTTGCGAATCAGGCTGACAACGGCCGTTGAACGATTCGGGCCGCTTGGCGGGCTTGCTCAGTCCTGCCTTGTCTGCCGCGAGTCGGGCTGGATGCTCCGGCCCAGGCGGCGGATGTCCCGCACCATTTGCAGCACGGGCAGGCGGCGCCAGAGGGCAGCGCCGACAATCGTGGCCAGCAGGAACAGTATGCCGCCGACGAAGCGCAGCATCCAGAACACGAACAGTGCTACGAAGCCGTAAGTGGAGGTTTCCCGGCCGAACCAGCCGGCGTTGGCGGTGGCGCGCTCGCTCAGGCGGTCGCATAGATCGCGCAGGCGCTGCGCCACGGGTTCGCTGCGTAGCGCTTGCCGGCGCAGGGCGAGCCATTCTTCGTCGATGTCGTCGTGGGCGCGGATGCGTGCCATCAAGTCCGCGTGCTCGCGTAGCGCCCGGCGCAAGGAAACGGTGTCGGGAAACAGGAAAGCCACCCGGCGCGCGTGCATGCCGATCTTTGCCAGATTGGCCCGAAACGCGGTGCGCAGTTCAGCACTTGTCTTTTCCTGCCGCTGCCGGCGCTGCGCCTCCTCGCGCGTTTGCCGCTCGACCGTCTTGCGCAATTCGGGCAGCAGGGCCTGGCAGGCCAGCAATTGCGCGGGCGTCATGGCGCCGGGGTCGCCCGGATCGGCAAGTCGTGGGTGCTGCATGGCCAGCGCGGCCCACTCGCGCGCCAGTTTGCCGCGTAGACGCTCGACCCATGCGGGGTCATAGGCCGCCGCCAGCAGGCGCGGGTGCAGCACGGCGGGCGGCGGCGGCGCGGGATCGGCGCTGCCGTGCCGGCCGTATACCACGTCGTCGTAGCTCACCACCCGCCCTGGATCGGGCGCTGCTGCTTCGTTGTGGCTGCGCAGCAGCGCCACGCACGCCTGCCAGGCGGTATTGAAGCTGTCGACGCCGGCATTCCAGCGCTCGGCCAGTTCAGCCAACTGCGCATTGCCGGCGGCGGCGTAAGCGTCGAGCACGCGCTGGCGATAAAGCTGGGTCAGCCACTCGCCGGCGGTTTCGTCGCCCCGCAGGGCCAGGCTCGCTTGCGCCAGCAAGGCCGGCAACTCGATCCCCCGGCCTTGCCACATGGGTGGAATGCCGGGCGCGTAATGCAGGATGAAGCGCAGCAATTGTTGATCGACGTTGAGGCCACTGTCGTGGCGCAGCCCTAGCAGCAGGCGCACGGCGTTCTGGTCTTTGTGCACATTGGTGAACCAGCGCAGCAGTTGGCTGCTATCCAGATCGGCCACCCCGGCCTGCCAATGCCGGGCGAAGGCGACGGCCAACTGCTCCGGCGTGGTGCAGCGTTCGCCCAGCACGGCGTAGGGTTGGGCGAAGCCGGGTTCGCCATGCCGCTCCGTGGCGCTCGGCAAATTCGTATCGCCGGCCAGCCAGCGGCTGACTTCAGGCGCTCCCCAGCGCCGCTTGGGATCGCGCAGCAGCAGGCCGCTCAGCAGCAGGCGCAGACGGACGTCGGCGACGCCGCTGACATCCATGGCGCGCGTGCTCAGGTGATGCAGGATGACGGCATCCGACAGGCCGCGAAACGGATGCGCGCCGGTCGCCATCTCCAGCAGCATTATGCCCAGCGCCCAGTAGTCGGCCTTGGCGTCGAGCACGCCCGACAGCGCCTCGGGCGCGGCATAGAGCAGGGTGCGCGCCATGCCGGTAAAACGCTGGGTGGCGTCGATGGCGGAGGCGGTGCTGAAATCGGTCAGCACCAGATCCAGCGGCTGCTCGCTGCGCAGCAGTACGTTTTCGGGCTTCACGTCGCGGTGTACCAGCGCCGCCGCGTGCACGGCCTGCAAGGCGCCGGCCATTTCGCCGATCACTTCGGCGATGAAGGCCGAGGGCTGCGCCTGCCCGTTCAGGTGCTGGCGCAGGGAGCCATGCGCGCAATACTCCATCACCTCGTAAGCGTGACCATCGGATAGCCCGGTCTCGAACATGGTGACGCGATGGCGCGCATCGACCCTGGCAATGCGCGCCTGCACCTCGCTACTGGGCAGGATGCCCTGGCGGTAAATCTTGGCGACCAGGGGGGCCGAGGTTTGGCTTTCGGACGGGCTGCGCTCCACCAGCAGGATGTCTGCCTCCGCGCCGCTGGCCTTGAACGCTTCCAGCACGCGGTAGCGCGCCCGCAGGGCAGCAGGCAGTTGCAGCAGGGCGGGCGCGGTTCGGGATTCGGCGGCGGGCGCCGCCGCGTCTACATTCAAAGGGCGATTGCAGTACAGGCAAATGCGGCTGCCCGCCAGGTTTGGCTGGTCGCAATCTGCATGCGGGCAGCGCACCTGCGCGGCGGCTGACGGGGTGGCTGGTGGTACTTCGGGCGCGCTGGTGGCGGTATCCGCCGCCGGAGGCCGTGTCAGGTCTACGCCGAACAGCAGCGTGCCGCAATCGCAGCGCATCCGGTCGGGCGGCTGATGAGCGCCGCAGGCGGGGCATACGCGCACCAGGTCGGCACTCATCAGGATCTCCAGGAAACTTGCGCGAAATCCACCCCGCGCTCGTGGCACAACGCCTCCAGCCGGGCCATGTCACCGCGCGCGGGAATGCCCACGTACCAGATGCGCTGCCCATCGGCCAGCGCCTGAATGCGCTTGCCGGCGGGGTTGGGCGAACTCGCATAACGCTGCTCGCCGCGCTTTGACAGCGCCACCGGCTGCTGGTTGGACGAACCGCACCAGGGATGCTCGCTCGGCAGCGCATCGACATACGGCTCGGCGATCACGGCATCGAGCCGGCCCAGCAGCGCCGTATGGCGCGAGCGCAGCGTCGCCAGCGGGTAGCCGCTGTAGCAGAGAATGTCGAAATCCAGCCCTTGCCGCTTGCGCCAGCGCGCCAGTCCGCGCAGCAGCCGATCCAGCGCCGCCGGCTGCTCGAAAGGCTCGCCGCCGCTGATGGTCACGCCATCCAGCACGTTGCCGCTAACCTCTTCGCACCAGTCCAGTAAATCCGCCACGCGCATCACCCTACCGGCCTCTTGCGCCCAGGTATCGCGCGACACGCAGCCCTTGCAGCCGATGGAACAGCCTTGCAACCAAATGCCAATGCGCCGCCCCGGCCCCAGCACCGTGACGGGAAAATGCGCCTTGTTGATGGAGATATTCACGGGTTACGGTGGTGCCTGAAGCCTCTAGCTACTCGAAAATCGTTTCTGGCGATGCGAAGTGGGCGCTTCGTGCTGCGCGCCGGCTGCATTTTATAGGACAATGCGTGGTTTCTTCGGCTTGCCGGAGGTTTGTGGGTGCTCTTGCCGCCCATTCGCGCCGTGGATGTTCTGGTGCGCGAAGGCAGGGGGTTTCCTTCACAGGGGGAGAAAAGCATGGACGGTATCCATCTGTTGGGAGAGTGGTATGGCTGTCATACCCACACGCCGGAGTTCAACCGCGCCGAGGCATTGCGCCAAGTTTGCCTGGAGGCTGTCGCCGCCAGCGGGCTGAACTCCGTCGGAGAGCGGTTTTTCCAGTTCGAACCGCATGGCGTCACCGGCGCGGTGATCCTGGCCGAATCGCACCTGACGATTCATACTTGGCCGGAATCCGGCTTCGTCACCATCGACGTGTATGTCTGCAATTACACGACTGATAACGGCGCCAAGGCGCAAAAGCTCTACGACCTGATCGAAGCCGTTTTCGAGCCAGCCCGCGCGCATTTCCAGAAAATCCAGCGAGGCGGCAAGGATGGCTGAACCGCGGCTTCCCGCCCCGGCGGATGCCCTGACGGAATGGCTTGCGCCCGACTGGGGTTTTTCCATCCGTTCGGCCAAGCGGCGCGAAGCCTTTCATTCGGGGCTGCAAGCGATCGAGGTGCATGACTCGGAATCCTTTGGCACGCTGCTGCGGCTGGACGGCCATTTCATGACGTCGGAAAAAGACGAGTTTTTCTACCACGAAAATCTCGTCCACATGGCCGCCATCACGCACGATGCGCCGCGCCGCGTCCTCATCATCGGCGGCGGTGACGGCGGTTCGGCCGAGGAACTGCTCAAGCACCCCGGCATCGAGCGCGTCACGCTGGTGGAGATCGACCCGGCGGTTGTCGATGTCGCCCGCCGCCACTTGCAGGGTGTGCATCGCGGCAGCCTCGACGATCCGCGCCTGACGCTGAAAATCGAAGACGGCTTTGCCTACGTCCAGGCCAGCGCCGAGCCGTTCGACCTGATTGTGCTCGATCTCACCGATCCGGGCGGCCCATCCACCCTGCTGTACACCCCGGAGTTCTATCGCGCCTGTGCCGCCCGCTTGGGCGAAGGCGGCATCATGACGCTGCACATCGCCAGTCCGCTGGCCAGTCCGCAACGCATCCGCGAGACGCTGCTCGGCCTGCGCCAGGCTTTCGGCAACGTCATCCCCTACCTGACCTCGGTGCCGCTGTATGGCGGGCTGTGGCTGATGGCGCTGTGCTCGCAGCAGGCCGACCCGCGCCGCCTGAGCGCTGAATCCGTCGATGCGCGACTGCAAGAGCGCGGCATCCACGACCTTCAGTATTACAACGGCGCGATGCACTGCGCGGCGCTGGCCCTGCCCAACTTCGTTCGCGCGCTGCTCCCGTAGGCGCGGGCACGCTGCTCACGGTTTACGGCCAGCAGCGCCCGCCATCAATCCACCCGCAACGTCAGCGTCACCACCTTGTCCATCTCGGCGATGCCGGTAACGGCTACGGTTTGCTTGCCTTCCAGTGAATGCTCGAACAGCGCGCGCGACAAGGGGTTGATGAAGGCCGATTCGAGCACGTTGCCGATGCCTCGCCCGCCGTTGGACAGATCCTGCGTGCAGCGCGCCAGCAGCTTGTTGCGGATGTCGGCGGTCATGGTCAGGCGCAGCTTCAATTCGTCGCGCAGGCGCTGCGCGATGTTGCGCAACATGCCGTCGAAAATCTGCTCGCCGACTTCGGGCGTGATGAAGTTGAAGACGACGATGTTGTCGCCGATGCGGTTGAGGATTTCGGGGCGCGACAGGCGGAACTTGAAGTAGTCGCCAATCGCGCCGCGCACGCGTGCTTCCACGGTTTCATAGCTGTCGCCGGGCTTGACGTTTTGCACCCGCTGGCCGTGGGCGTCTTCGACGAAAATGCCGAGGTTGGAGGTAAAAACGATGATGCTTTCGGAAAAATAGGCGGTGTCGCCGCGCCCGTCGGTCAGCCGCCCGTCTTCCAGGATTTGCAGGAACTTGTCGAGGATGCGCGGGTGCGCTTTTTCGATCTCGTCGAACAGCACCACCGAAAAGGGTTTTTCGCGTACCGCGTTGGTCAGCTCGCCGCCAGCGTCGAAGCCGACATAGCCCGGCGGCGCGCCCAAGAGGCGCGCGCCGGTGTGCTCTTCGGCGAATTCGCTCATGTCGAAGCGCAGGTAAGCGCTTTCGTTGCCGAAGATCAGTTGCGTCAGCGTCTTGGCGAGTTCCGTCTTGCCCACGCCGCTCGGCCCGGCAAAAAACAGCACGCCGCGCGGGCGGTTGCCGCCGGAGCGCGCCTGCGCGCCCGTCAGGCCGATGATGGAACGCTTGAGAATGTCCAGCGTCTTGACCACGGCGGCGTGCTGACCCTTGACGCGCTCTTCGATCGTCGCTTGCGCATCGCGCACTTTCTCGCGCAGATAGTCCTTTTTCCAGGGATTGTCGAGCGCACCCACTTTGAAGCAGCGCACGGCGTCCTCGATATCGGCCACGCCCAGCTGTTGGCAGCCGGCCAGTTGCGTGATATCGGCCAAGGCACTGAGCGTCATGCCCTCAGTGCCGTCGGCAAACGATTTCAGAAAGCGCTCGCGCGCCGGCGGCGCGGCCTGCTCGAAGCCGGCAAACAACGGCGCGAGTTGGCGCGCCGCTGCCATGCGCATTTCGTAATCGGGCCTGGGGATCACCAAGCTGGCCACGCGCTCGCTGTCGAGCGTGAGCCACGAGGGCAAATCCTGCGCGCGATTGAGCAGCCAGATCACCGGGTTGAACAGCGGCGCGCCGCCGCCTTCGACCGGCGCCACCGGCACGATGGGCGCGGCATGGAGCGAAAGCTTTTCCGCGACCACAAAAAAGCGCTGCTCGGCATCAGACAGCTGGCTGGGCTGGCGCGTCAGGCGCGAGGCAAAGTCCAGCACCAGCGCGCAACGCGCCTGACGCTCGGTTGTTAGCTTGCGCATCAGGTTGGTCAGCGATTCCAGGCTCAACATCTGCGCGCCGTCAGAGAGCTTCAGGCCAAACAGCCGCTCAGCCAGTTGGCGCTGCTCAGGTGCGTCCGGGTAGGCGCGAATGCCGTCCGCCGGGTCATACACCAACATGCAGCCAAAGCCCGCCGCGCGCAGCGTTTCCCACAGCGCGCGCTGAAGCGGCACCAGAGCCGTCTGGCCCGACACGCTGGCCAGAAAAGTGTCGCGGATGTTGCCGGAAATGACGAACTGCGAGCGAATGGGCAGCGTGCGCGCTACGTCGGATAGCCAGCGGGGTTGGAGGGGGGCGGTCATGGTAGGGGTGGCTTCATGTTTTGGTGGCAAGAATTGCCGGGATTACGCGGGGCTTCATCCCAGCCTATAAGCTATGCGCTTCCTCTCTTTCATCGCCGACAATCATTTCGCCAGCGCGTCCTCGAAAAACTTCGTCAATGCATCGCGGTACAAGCTTTCTTTGTGCATCATGGCCTCAAGGTGGCCACCGCCTTCGACCGTGATGAGTTGCTTCGGCTCCTTGGCTGTGGCAAACAAGCGTGTTGCGTGCGAATAGGGCACGACCTCGTCGGCCGTGCCGTGAATGATCAGCAGCGGAATCGATGAAATGGCTGCGATATAGTTTTTTGCGCTGTAATGGTCGCCAACCAGCACCCCTGCGCTGGCAATCTTGTCGTTGGCGATACTCGGGTAGGAAAAAAATGTGGCTTCCTCGGCGAGCGCACGAATGCCTGCCCGGTTGCCCGCACCGACTGCTGCGATGGCATTGTTACCGCCAAGACTCTGGCCAAAAACCAGCAGCCGTGTCGGATCCACATCAGGGCGCGAACGCACGTAATCTATCGCCGCATTGCTGTCCTCGAAGCAACCTGCCGGCGATGGTGTTCCTTCTGAGGCGCCGTAGCCGCGATAATCGAAAACAAAAACGTTGAAACCACGCGCTGTCAGCCAGCCGACGAATTGCCAGTGTGATGTCATGTTCTCCGCGTTGCCGTGAAAATGAATGACCGTGCCTTTGGCCTGGCGCGAATCTGCAACATCCTTTGCCGGCATGAACCAGCCCGTGAGTTTGGTACCGTCGGCGCTCTTGAAGGTTACCGCCTCATAGGAAATACCTGCTTGGTCAGGTGTGCTGTAAATGGTTTTCGTGGGGTAATAAAACGCCCTATTCGCACAACCGCTTACGTGAATCAGGAAACCGGTCAAAAACATGACGGCAACAACGATAGCCAATGCGCGAAGGAATTTCATGCGCTCACGCCCTGGTTTCGAAATGGGCCAAGCACGAGATACTTGCCCGTAATTGAATGGGATGAAGCGTGGCGTAATCCCGCATAAACACTCACACCCACTCGCTCCAGGGTGGCAAAAAATCGCTGAGGTCAGGTTTCATTCCCGCCTGCGGGGTCATAAGCGCTCCAGCGCCAAGCGTGAGTTACCGTCAAGGCATTCTCGGCTGCAATCTTTTCAATGATGGTGCGAGAACCCTCAATGCTCCATTCCGACCAATTATCCCACTCGCACTTCAGCGTTGCGAAGCCTCGGCGCATACGGATGCAGTCATAGTCAATGCCTGCGTCGAAGTTGAAATACCTCGAAGTGACTCGCCAACCTTGGGATTGGAGCGCGGATATGACTTCTTTGAACTTGTCCCCATTGATGTCTTCGATCGTCGCATGCCCAAGCAGACGGAACTTGATCTTCGCCCATCCCCGCAAAAGACGTGCTATCCCGAACATGATCCGCTCGTTCACGGCAAAGGTCGCTCCATCAGCCTTGGCGCGGCGGCGGAAATACCAGCTTCTTCCTCGGCAAAGCGCGGCAGCCGATCCCTTGCCACGCGCTGCACGGGCAGTTCGCCCGCTTCGAGGCGGCGCGTGACTTCCAGGCGCACGCCGCGCGCCGCCAGCGTTTTGAGTAGCACGGGGAATTCGGCGCACCAGCGGTCTTCGGCCAGGTGATCCTGGACGCTGGTTTCGCCTTCAACCTGATCGGCGTCCACGGCGCGCAGCACGTTGAAATTGATGCTGTCGCCGTCTTGCGCCACGCGCATGCGCACCATGTAATCGCCCCAGTGGCTTTTGCGAAAGTGCGCCACGCCGCCTTCGACGAATAGCGTGTCTTCGATCTCTTCCACCTGGTAGCCCAGATCCTGCAAGGATTGCTCCACGACCAGCGCCTGTGCTCGCCGCACCTCGTCTTGCAGGGTTTTTTCGGCATGCAACTGGATGCGGCGGCGCAGTTCGCTGGCAAGAAGCTGCGCCCGCGAGCCATCGGCGGTGCGCTCCAGTTCTTCGGCCAGCGCCTGAATGTCGGCGGGCGGCGGCCCCAGGTGCGAGATGCGCCGCAGCAGCCGCACCGCGAGGCTTGCGGCGACATCCGGCTGGCTGGCGGGCGCGCTCAGCCACGAGGCCAGCGCGCCCGGCTCGTCGCCTTCGGCCGGGCATTCGGCCAGGGCCGTCATCAGCACGCCTTGCGCATCGGCGGCGAAGACTTCGATGGCGCGCACGTAATCGGCCAGCGACAGGTAATCGTTGCTCTGCGGACGTACGGGCCGCGCCGCTTGCAGCGCCTGTTCATCGCCCAGGCGCTGGCTCAATTCGGCCAGTTGCGCCAGCCGCTGTTCGGCCGCATCGGCCTGCGCCAGCATGGCCGCCAGCCCCTGTTCATGCGCGCCGGCTTGCCGCTGGCTATCGGTCCGGCGCTCCTGATCGTGCGCCTGGCGCAAGGCAGCCGCATCGGCATGGGCTTGATGCACCGCCCGCGCTGCCCGGATGGCGGAAGCGGCCAGCAGCACGGCCAGTATCTGCCCAGGAGAAACAAGGACGGTAGTCGGGCCGCTCATGGGGTATCCCTTCGAGTTGGAGGCGCTTGGAAGTCATGGTCAAGCGGTCATGATTGTAGTCGGACATCCCTTGCCACGTCAGCGGCCTACTGCTCTTCTGGAGTGACGGAGGCTGTTTCCTCGTCGGCCCGCCAGTGCTTCTGGCCGTAGCCGGTGATGCCGACCAGGACGCGGACGACGCCGTAGCTCAGCCAGCGCCGCAGGCGCGAATGCCAGGGTTGGCCGGTCAGGTCTTCGCGGCGCATCTCCCGGGCGCCGGCCAGCATCGCGGCCTCGATGCTGGCGCGCAACTGGCCAGCGAAGGTGCGGTCGAGCACCGCCAGGTTGGCTTCCTTGGCCAGCAGCAGGCTGAACGGATCGATGTTCGACGAGCCGACGGTGGCCCATTCACCGTCGATAACGGCGACCTTGGCGTGCAGGAAGCTCTTCTCGTACTCGAAGATGCGGATGCCCTGTTCGAGCAGCAGGCTGTACAGCGCCTGGGTGGCGGAGCGCAGCAAGGGGTGGTTGGTCTTGCCCTGGAGCAGCACGGTGATGCGCACGCCGCGCCGGGCCGCCGCCTGTAACGCGCGGATGAAGCGGACACCGGGCAGGAAATAGGCGTTGGCGATGAGGATTTCCTCGCGTGCCGCGGCGAAGGCGTCCACATAGGCGTGCAGAATGTCGTTGCGGTGGCGGATGTTGTCGCGGATCAGCAGGGCGGCGCGCTGCGAGCCTCGCGGGGCGAGATCTGGCGTTGTCGGTGATGGCAGGCGGTAGCGGTGTTTGAAATTGACCCAGGCGACGATTTCCCACATACGTTGCACGGCGTGGTGGATCGGGCCGAGCAGCGGGCCTTCGACGCGCACGGCGTAGTCGTAGCGCGGGCGCAGTCCCGGCGGTGTGTTGTCGTCGTCGATGATGTTGATGCCGCCGATGAAAGCCAGCCGGGCGTCGATTACCGTCAGTTTGCGATGCAGCCGGCGCAGGCGGTGGCGACGCAAGCGGAAGCGGCCGAGAAAGCTGCCCAGTTCGGGCCGGTAGAGCATGGCGCGGACGCCGGCGGCGGTCAGTTGTGGCAGGAAATCGGTAGTGAAATTGCGGGCGCCGAAGCCGTCGACGATCACATTGACGACGACGCCACGGGCGACGGCGCGGCAGAGGGCATTGCTGACCCGCAGGCCGACCTCGTCGTTGGCGTAAATGTAGCTTTCGAGGAAGATTTCGCTATGCGCCGCCTCGATGGCGGCGAGCAGGGCGGGGAAGTACTCGGCGCCCGAGTTGAGCAGCGTCAGGCGGTTGCCGGCCAGGTATTTAATCGCCATGCCGGGCGAGGTGCGCCGACAGCGCCGCGTGATCGGAAATTTTCGACCACGGCTGGCCGTGGTGGACCTCGGTGCGCTGCACCGCGAAGCCGCGCACATAGATGCGATCGAGGCGGAACATCGGCATCGCCGCCGGGAAGCTGCGCACCGGCGTCCGCTCCAGGTGGCTGAACACTTCGTTCATGCCGAGACTCTTTTCGAGCAGTTTGCCGGCCCGGTTGCCCCAGTCATTGAAGTCGCCGGCGATGATCAGCGGCGCTGTCGGCTCGTCCATGCGGTTCAGGTAGTCGGCCAGGGCGGTTACCTGCTTGCGCCGGGAATAACCGAACAGCGACAGGTGTACGCACACGCAATGGGCTGGCGGACCTTCCGGCAGTTCGATCCGGCAGTGCAGCAGGCCGCGCCGCTCGAATTGCAGGTGGGTGACATCCTGGTTGTGCGCGTGCAGGATCGGGAAGCGCGACAGGATGGCGTTGCCGTGATGGCCGTGGTCGTAGAGCATGTTGCGGCCGTAGGCGGTGGCCTGCCAGACGTCCTCGGCGAGGAATTCGTGCTGCGTCGTTTCCGGCCAGTCGTGGTGGCGCTCGGCGTGGTGGAGGTGCAGCCCCTGGACTTCCTGTAGGAAGACGATGTCGGGATTGAGATGGCGCAGACGCTCGCGTAGCTCGTGCACCATCATCCGCCGGTTGAATTGCGAAAAGCCCTTGTGGATGTTGAAGGTGGTGATATGCAGCGTCGGCTGGCTCATGAAATGGCCAGCATCCGGTCGAGCGCCAGCTTGGCCAGCCGGGCCTCGTGCGCCGGCACCTGGATCGGGTTGACCACCTTGCCGTCAGCCAGGTTTTCCAGGGTCCAAGCCAAGTGCTGCGGGTCGATGCGCTGCATCGTCGAGCACATGCAGATGGTGGTTGCCATGAACTGGACGATCTTGTCCTGCGGCAGCACTTCCCGGGCCAGGCGGTCGACCAGGTTGAGTTCGGTGCCGACCAGCCAGCGCGTGCCGGCTGGCGCTTCCTTGATGGTCTTGACGATGTGCTCGGTCGAGCCAACATAGTCGGAAGCGGCGCAGACCGCGAAATTACATTCCGGGTGGGAAATCACCTGCCCGTCCGGGTGCTTGGCGCGGAAAGTGTCGATGTGGCTCTTCTGAAACATCTGGTGTACCGAGCAATGACCCTTCCACAGCAGGATTTTCGCTTGCTTGATTTGCTCCGCCGTTAGGCCGCCCATTTCCAGATCGGGGTCCCAGACCACTATGTCGTCCAGCGGGAAGCCCATCTGGTGGCCGGTCCAGCGGCCGAGGTGCTGGTCGGGGAAGAACAGCACCTTGGGCCGTTGGGCGAAGGCCCATTGGGCGATGGTACCGGCGTTCGAGGAGGTGCACACGATGCCGCCGTGTTCGCCGCAGAAGGCTTTCAGGTCAGCGGCCGAATTGATGTAGGTGACCGGCGTTACTTCGGCCTCGACGTCGAGCACTTCGCCCAGTTCGCGCCAGCAACGCTCGACCTTGGCTAGGTTGGCCATGTCGGCCATCGAGCAGCCGGCGGCGAGGTCGGGCAGGATGGCGATTTGGTGCGGCGCGGTCATGATGTCGGCGACCTCGGCCATGAAGTGCACGCCGCAGAAGACGACGTATTCGGAATCGGTCTGCGCCGCCAGCTTCGACAATTTCAGCGAATCGCCGGTGAGGTCGGCGTGCTGGTACACGTCGGCGCGCTGGTAGTGGTGGCAGAGAATCACGGCTTTCTTGCCGAGCTTGGCGCGGGCGGCGCGGATGCGTTCCTGGCAATCGGCGTCGGCAAGGGCGTTGAACGGGGCGAAGGAAAGGGGGGCGGTTTGCATGCTGGATCGTGACAGGGCGTAATGGCGCAAAGTTGCAATTATCCCTGATGCCAGGGCAGGCCGGCACGGCGCCAGCCGCCGATGGTGTTGCGGCGGCCGTGGACATCCTTGTCGCCTTCGAAGCCTTCGAGAATGTTGTAGCAGCTGCTGTAGCCGGCATCGCTGGCGGCCGTCGCCGCGGCAATCGAGCGCACGCCGCTACGGCACAGGAAGAGCACCAGCGCCTCGGGATCGACCCGGCGCCGCAGTTCGGCGACGAAATGCGGATTGCGCATGCCGCCCGGGTACTGGTTCCATTCGATCTCGACGGCGCCGGGAACACGGCCCACCCAATCCCACTCGGCGCGCGTGCGGACATCGACCAGGGTCGCGCCAGGCGCCAGTTGCAACAGTTCGTAAGCTTCGCGTGGCATCAGCTCGCCCTGGTACGGACGTTCCAGGGCGCGGCCACGGGTCTGGGCCAGGGTGAGGAGTTCGCTGAGCTTTCCCATGATCGTCGGCTGCTAGAATTGGAACCTATCAGTATATAGGACAGAAGAAATGGCACAGGCAGACAGGCAAGCGATGCAGATGACGCCAGCGGCGCGCGCAGCCGTGGCGCAGCGTGCGACTTGGGTCAGCGTCGCGGTCAATCTGGTGATGACCGCGGCGCAGTTGGTGGTCGGCTGGCTGGCCCACTCGCAGTCGCTGATCGCCCACGGCCTGCATTCCTTTTCCGACCTGCTGTCCGATTTCCTGGTTATCTATGCCAGCCGGAAAAGCGCCCATCCGGCCGACCCCAGCCATCCCTACGGCCATGCCCGTATCGAGACGGCGGCGACCCTGGTGCTTGGCGTCGCGCTGATCCTGGTCGGCGCCGGCATCCTGTGGGACTCGGGCATTCGCCTGCAACATGCCGAAGCCTTGCCGTCGATCGAGACGATCGCCTTGTGGACGGCCGTGGCCACGGTGCTGGCCAAGGAAGGGCTGTACCACTACCTGATCGCCGTTGGCCGCCGCCTGCGTTCGCAATTGCTGATCGCCAATGCCCTGCACACCCGGGCCGACGCTGCTTCGGCCTTGGTCGTCGTGGTCGGCATCGGCGGCGCGTTGCTCGGCTGGGGCTTTCTCGACCTGCTGGCGGCGGCCCTGATGGGTTTCATGATCCTGCGCATGGGCGGGCAATTGGCCTGGGGGGCGATCAAGGAACTGATCGACACCGGCCTCGACGAAGCCAGCGTCGTCGCCATCCGCCAGTGCCTCTTGGCGACGCCCGGCGTGCTCGGTGTGCACGATCTGCGCACCCGGCGCATGGCGCACCAGGCGCTGGTCGACGTGCACGTGCTGGTCGATTCCCGCATCAGCGTCTCGGAAGGCCACTGCATCGCCGAAACGGCGCGTATCCGCGTCCTCGCTGAGCAACCGGACGTGCTCGACGTGCTGGTGCACATCGATCCCGAGGCCGACCCGGCGACCGACCCAGCCGTGCTTGCCGGCCTGCCCGGGCGCGCCACGGTACTGGCCGAGTTGCAGGAATTGTTGGCCGAGCTGCCGCCGCCGCGGCGGATCGTGCTGCATTATCTGTGCGGCGCAATCGAGGTCGAGGTCTATGTCGATCTGGCACACCTGACCGAAGCGCTTTCCCTGGCGCAGGCCGAGAAAGCCCTGGCGGAACGGCTGGCGGGACATCCGGCGATCCGCGCGATTCATCTGAATGCTTGCGTTGCACCAAGTTAGTGCGTTTTTCCTTTTGTGCGCCATTGTGGTGCGCATAATGAACGCATAAGCGCTGCATGTCCTTGTGGCAAAATGCGAAACGCCACCGCCGGTATTGGGCACGCTTTCTGCTAAACCCTCTGCGTTGCGATTTTTTATTGCCGCCGGCCCCGTCGGCAACCTGTTTTCTTAGGAGACCCCAAGCTCATGGCAACCCCGCAAGACGTGATCAAGCTGATCAAGGAAAACGACGCCAAGTTCGTCGATTTCCGCTTTACCGATACCCGCGGCAAGGAGCAGCACGTCACCGTGCCGGTCTCCGCCTTCGACGAGGACACCTTCGAGAACGGCCATGCCTTCGACGGCTCCTCGATCGCCGGCTGGAAGGGCATTCAGGCTTCCGACATGCAGTTGATGCCGGATCCGGACAGCGCCTATATCGACCCTTTCTTCGATGAAACCACCGTCGTCCTGACCTGCGATGTCGTCGATCCCGCCGACGGCCGTGGCTACGACCGCGATCCGCGCTCCATCGCCAAGCGCGCCGAGGCTTATCTGAAGTCTTGCGGCATTGGCGATACCGCTTACTTCGGCCCGGAACCCGAATTCTTCATCTTCGACGGCGTCGAATGGTCGGTCGACATGTCCGGTTGCTTTCTGAAAATCCACTCCGCCGAAGCGGCCTGGAATTCCGGCGAAAAGAACGAAGGCAGCGGCGCCACCGGCCATCGCCCGGGCGTCAAGGGCGGCTACTTCCCGGTGCCGCCGGTCGATAGCCTGCACGACATCCGCTCGGCCATGGTGCTGACCCTCGAATCGTTGGGCATTCCGGTCGAAGTGCATCATCACGAAGTGGCCAATGCCGGCCAGTGTGAAATCGGCACCCGCTTCAGCACCCTGGTCAAGCGCGCCGACTGGACGCAGACCATGAAATACGTGATCCACAACATCGCCCATCAATACGGCAAGACCGCCACCTTCATGCCCAAGCCCATCGTCGGCGACAACGGCTCGGGCATGCATGTGCACCAGTCGATCTGGAAGGACGGCAAGAACCTGTTCGCCGGCGACGGCTATGCTGGTCTGTCCGATATGGCCCTCTATTACATCGGCGGCATCATTAAGCATGCCAAGGCCCTGAATGCCATCACCAACCCGGGTACCAACTCCTACAAGCGCCTGGTGCCGCACTACGAAGCCCCGGTCAAGCTGGCTTACTCGGCCAAGAACCGCTCGGCCTCGATCCGCATTCCGCACGTCGCCTCGACCAAGGCGCGGCGCATCGAAGCCCGTTTCCCGGACCCGATCGCCAATCCCTACCTGTGCTTTGCCGCGCTGCTGATGGCCGGCCTGGACGGCATCCAGAACAAGATTCACCCAGGCGATCCGGCCGACAAGAATCTCTACGATCTGCCGCCGGAAGAAGAAGCAAAAATCCCGACCGTCTGCGCCTCGCTGGAAGAAGCCCTGGAGAATCTGGACAAGGACCGCGAGTTCCTGACCCGTGGCGGTGTCTTCTCCAACGACTGGATCGATGCCTTCATTGCCTTGAAGATGGACGAAGTGAACAAGATCCGCATGACCACGCACCCGGTCGAATTCGACCTGTACTACAGTTGCTGATCCTTGCGGTATCGGGCAAGGGCGGGTTTTCCCGCCCTTTTTTGTCCACCTGCTGCCGTCGATTAACGGATACACTTCGGCGGTTGCCAGGAAGGATGACGATGATACGACCTGCATTAGCGCTTCTGATCGCCGCCGCGAGCCTGCCGGCGGCGGCCCAGACTATTTACAAGTGCGTCGACGAAAACGGCGGCACGCTGATTTCCAATACCCGCGTCAACAAGGACTGCCAGGCCGTGGTTCTGACCCCGGAAACGGCCATGCCGGCCCCGCCGCCGCGCTCGCGCTCGGCGGCCAGGCCGACGCCGGCCGATTTCCCGCGCGTCGCCGAGGATGCCCAGAAGGCACGCGACGGCGACCGCCGGCTGATCCTCGAACAGGAACTGAGCGGCGAGCAGCGCAATCTGGCGCAGGCCAAGCGCGATCTGGCCGATCAGGAAAGCCTGCGCCAACCGCCCGAGACGCCCGCCGGGGTGGATCGCCTGGCGCCCTACCGCGACCGCGTGGCGCAGCACGAGCGCAACATCGTCGCCATCCAGAAGGAACTGAGCGGCCTGCGTTGAGTCGCCCTGACGCCAGTCCGGGCATGAACCTCACCCACGTCTCCCACGCCGGCCTCGACCTCCTGGCTTCGGCCGTGTTGCTGCTCGATGATGGGCAGTTGATCCGTTACATCAATCCGGCCGGCGAGAACCTGCTGGCGGTCAGCGGCCGCGCCATCGCCGGGCGTACCCTGGCCGCCGCTTGTTCCTGTCCGGCGAGCTTGCAGGCGGCGCTTGATAACGGGTTGGCCAACAACTGGGGCTATACCAGCCAGAACATCGAGCTGCGGCGCGGCGACGGCCAGTTGCTGCACCTCCATTGCACGGTGACGCCGTTGCGCCCGGCTCTTGCCGACGGCATGCGCCTGCTGCTCGAATTGCAGCCGATCGAGCGTCATCTGGCGGTGTCGCGCGAGGAGCGCCTGATCGAGCAGCAGCAGGCCAACCGTGAGTTGATCCGCAATCTGGCGCACGAGATCAAGAATCCGCTCGGCGGCATCCGTGGCGCCGCGCAATTGCTCGAACACGAGCTGCCCCATCCGTCGCTCAAGGAATACACCCAGGTCATCATCAAGGAAGCCGATCGTCTGCAGGATTTGATGCAGCGCCTGCTGACCCCGCACCGGGCCATGCTGCCGGCGATGGTGAATATCCATGAAATTCTCGAACGGGTACGCAGCCTGTTGACCGCGGAATTTCCCGGATCGCTGGCCGTGCGCCGCGATTACGACACCAGCCTGCCGGAACTGGTCGGCGACCGCGAGCAGTTGATCCAGGCGGTGCTCAACATCGCCCGCAATGCTGTCCAGGCAATGGGCGGTGATGGCGAGATCGTGCTGCGCACGCGCGTGCTGCGCCAGGTCACGCTGGCCAAGAAGCGCTACCGCCTGGCCATCGAATTGAAGGTCATCGACAACGGCCCCGGCATTCCCGAGGACATCCGCCAGCGCATGTTCTATCCGCTGGTCTCTGGGCGCGAGGGCGGCAGCGGGCTGGGGCTGACCATCGCCCAGAATTTCATCCAGCATCACCACGGCACGATTGATTGCGCCAGCAGTCCGGGCCACACAGTGTTCACCTTGCGCTTGCCGATTGAACAGGCTTGAGTCTTGCTTTATTTGCGGCATCCGCCTTGTCGAAAGAAGCACGAAGCCATGAAACTGGTCTGGATTGTCGATGATGATCGCTCCATCCGCTGGGTCCTGGAAAAAACCCTGGCGCGCGAGGGCATTCCGTTCAAAAGCTTTGCCTCGGCCAGCGAGGTCATGTCCCTGCTCGAACAGGGCGTCGAGCCGCCACGGGTGCTGCTGTCCGACATCCGCATGCCCGGCCAGTCCGGTCTTGAACTGTTGCAGAAAGTGAAGACCTGCTGCCCGGCGGTGTCGGTCATCATCATGACCGCCTATTCCGACCTGGAGAGCGCCGTGGCCGCCTTCCAGGGCGGCGCTTTCGAATACCTGCCCAAGCCTTTCGACGTCGATCAGGCGGTCGAATTGATCCGCCGGGCCATCGGTGAATCGACGCAACCCAGCGGCGCCGCCGAGGAGGATGTCTTGGCGCCGGAAATTCTCGGCCAGGCGCCGGCCATGCAGGAGGTGTTTCGCGCCATCGGCCGCCTGGCGCTGTCGCATGCCACCGTGCTGATTACCGGCGAGTCCGGCTCCGGCAAGGAACTGGTGGCGCGCGCCCTGCACCGGCATGGCCCGTGCGCCGATAAGCCTTTCATCGCCATCAACACCGCCGCCATCCCCAAGGATTTGCTTGAATCCGAACTGTTCGGCCACGAGCGTGGCGCGTTCACCGGCGCCCAGGCGCAGCGGCGCGGTCGCTTCGAGCAGGCCGAGGGCGGCACGCTGTTCCTCGACGAAATCGGCGACATGCCCCCGGAACTGCAAACCCGCCTGCTGCGGGTGCTGTCGGACGGCCATTTCTACCGGGTCGGTGGCCATGCGCCGCTCAAGGCCAATGTCCGCATCATCGCCGCGACGCACCAGAATCTTGAGTCCAGGGTCAAAGAGGGTCTGTTCCGCGAAGACCTGTTCCATCGCCTTAACGTCATCCGTATCCGTCTGCCGCCGCTGCGCGAGCGTCGCGATGACATCCCGCTGCTGACCCGGCATTTCCTGCAGAAGAGTGCGCGCGAACTGGGTGTCGAAGCCAAGCGGCTATCTGAGCTGGCGCTGAAGTACCTGAGCGGCCTCGATTTCTCGGGCAACGTCCGACAACTGGAAAACCTCTGCCACTGGCTGACTGTGATGGCGCCAGGACAACAGGTCGAGATCGGCGACCTGCCCGGTGAATTGCGCGAGGTAGCATCGCAGGTGCTGGCCAGCGACTGGGAAAGCGCCCTGGCGGACGAGGTCGATCGCCTGCTGGCGCGCGGCGTGCCGGAAGTCCACGGCGTGCTAGCGCCGACCTTCGAGCGCATCCTGATTGCCCGTGCCCTGGCCCATACCGGCGGACGCCGCAGCGAGGCGGCGCAGGCGCTGGGCATCGGCCGCAACACCATCACTCGCAAGATCGCTGATCTTGGCATCGACGGCGGTAAGGGGACGGTGACGGAGTAAAATCCGCCGCATGCCGCTGATCGATCCTGTACTGCTCAAAGCCCGGCTCGGCGAACTGGCCGGGCGCTTCGATGTCGACGCGCTGGAGTCCTGCGATTCCACCAGCAGCGAACTGATGCGCCGGGCCGACGCCGGTGCCCCGGCCGGCACTGTGATTGTCGCTGACCACCAGACGGCTGGCCGCGGCCGCCGTGGCCGTCATTGGTTGTCCTCGCCCAAGCGCAGCCTGACCTTTTCCGTACTGTGGCGCTTCGCTGGTTCGCCAGCCCGCCTCGGTGGCCTGTCACTGGCCGTCGGCGTGGCCCTGGCACGAGCACTAGAAGCCCTGGGTGCCCGCGGCGTCGGCCTGAAATGGCCAAACGACGTGCTGTTGGCGACGGCGGATGGCGGTTATGCCAAGCTGGCCGGCGTGTTGGTTGAACTGGCCAGCGACCGGCGTGGCTGTCAGGCGGTGATCGGCATCGGCCTCAATCTCGGCCAGCCGGTGGAAGAATTGGCGCTGCCGGCGGCCGGGCTGGACCAAGCCGGGCTGGCGGCGGTCGAGCGGCACGCGGTACTGGCTGCCATCCTGCGCGAACTGGCGGCGGTGCTTGAATGCTTCGCCGAGGCCGGTTTCACCGCCCTGCGTGCCGACTGGCAAAACCGTCATGTGTGGCAGCAGCGCCCGGTGCAAGTGCTCGGCGAAGGCGAGGTACCGCTGGCCGGTCTCTGCCTTGGCGCCGACGCCGACGGCGCGCTGCTGCTGCAAACGGCTGTGGGCCTGCAGCGCATCTATAGTGGCGACGTCAGCCTGCGGCCCGCGGGAAGTAGCCTCGGGGTGCACCCGGCATGATCATTTGCCTCGACAGTGGCAACAGCCGCCTCAAATGGGGCGTCCATGACGGCCATGCCTGGCTGGAGCAGGGCGCTGCCGAACACGACGACGCGACGGCGCTGGCGGCATTGGTCGGGCGCTGGCCACGACCGCGCCATTTGCTGTTGGCCAATGTCGCCGGCACCGCTGCCGCGGCGCGCATCCGCGAGCGCCTCGGCGCCTGGGCGCCATTGCTGCAGGAAATCCGCAGCGGCGAGCGTTGTGCCGGAGTGACCAATCACTATCGCCAGCCCGAACGGCTCGGCGTCGACCGCTGGTGTGCCCTGCTCGGTGCGCGGGCGCGGACGAAAACGCCCTGCCTGGTGGTGATGGCCGGCACGGCGACAACGATCGACAGCCTCGACGGCGACGGCAATTTTCTCGGTGGCCCGATCCTGCCCGGCAGCGACCTGATGCGCCAAGCCCTGGCGCGCGACACGGCCGATCTGCCGCTAGCTTGCGGCGATTGGTCGGCAATGCCGCGCTGCACCGAGGATGCGATTGCCAGCGGTGTGCTCGAAGCGCAGCTCGGTGCCATCGAGCGCGCTTTCGCCCGGCTGGCGGTACCGACGGCGATCTGCCTGCTGTCCGGCGGCAATGCTGGCGTCTTACTGCCGCATCTCGGCATTCCCTATATCGAAGCGCCGAACCTGCCGCTCGAAGGTCTGCTGTGCATCGCTCGGGAATGCCGCCCGGCGCCTTGAACTCTCCGAAACGACCAGGGACGATCGGGTCGAGTCGTCGTGTGCGAGTCACAGATGGCGCTGGATCAGCGGATCAGCATGAACATATTTGGCTTCATAGGGAGACACCGTGTCACTCGAATGGAAATATTCAACCGATGGCGTGGACTGGGAGGAACTCTCTGCGCTGTACCGAGCAGCTCCGCTTGGCGAAAAGAACCCATTGCATTTACAGAAGGTCTTCTCTAACAGCATGTTCAAGTGTTTTGTGTACGAGAACTCTCGCCTTGTTGGAAGCGGTCGAGCATTGGCCGATGGAGCAGACTGTTCTTATGTTTGTGATGTCGCTGTCCTTCCGAGCCACCAAGGCTTAGGTTTGGGCAAGCAGATCGTCAGTCACCTCGTTGAAGAGTCACGTGGTCACAAGAAAATCATCCTCTACGCTGTTCCGGGCAAAGAATCCTTCTATCGGAAAATCGGCTTCCTGCGCATGGCAACGGCAATGGCCATCTTCGAGAACCAGCAACAGCAACTTGAGTGCGGCTACCTCAGTGAAAGCTAGACCGCCCAGCATTACGCTCAAGGACGAACCACGAAGGGGTAAGGATCAGCCGTAAGTAAGTGGAGGGCCTTACACCGCGAAACAGAGGTATTTCACCTCCAGGTATTCCTCGATGCCGTACTTCGAACCCTCGCGGCCGATGCCGGATTGCTTGATGCCGCCGAAAGGCGCCACTTCGTTCGAGATCAGGCCTGTGTTGATGCCGACCATGCCGTATTCGAGCGCCTCGCCAAGGCGCCAGCAGCGGCCGACGTCGCGGCTGTAGAAGTAGGCGGCCAAGCCGAATTCCGTATCGTTGGCCATGGCGATCGCCTGCTCCTCGGTGTCAAAGCGGAACAGCGGCGCGAGCGGGCCGAAGGTTTCTTCGCGGGCGACGAGCATGTCGGAGCTAACGTCGGCCAGCACCGTCGGCTGGAAGAAGTTGCCGCCCAGTTGGTGGCGGGCACCGCCACACAGCACGCGAGCGCCCCTGGCGACGGCATCGGCGACGTGTGCCTCGACCTTGGCCAGGCCGGCGGCGTTGATCAGCGGCCCTTGGGTAACGCCGGCTGCACTACCCGGGCCAACCTTCAGGCTGCGCGCGCGTTCGGTCAGGCGGGCGGCGAAGGCCTCGTAGATGCCCGACTGGACCAGGAAACGGTTGGCGCAGACGCAGGTCTGGCCAGTGTTGCGGTACTTGGCGCTTATCGCACCCTCGACCACGGCGTCGAGATCGGCATCGTCGAAGACGATGAAGGGCGCGTTGCCGCCCAGTTCCAGTGACAGCTTCTTCACTGACGGCGCGCATTGCGCCATCAGTAGCCGACCGACTGCGGTCGAGCCGGTGAACGACAACTTGCGGACGGTCGGGTTGGCCGTCAGTTCGCCGCCGATTGCCGCCGGATCGCCGGTCACCACGTTGCACACGCCGGCCGGCAAGCCGGCCCGTTCGGCTAGCACGGCCAGCGCCAGCGCCGTCAGCGGCGTCGCCTCGGCTGGTTTGACCACGACCGTGCAGCCGGCGGCCAGGGCCGGAGCGACCTTGCGGGTAATCATCGCTAGCGGGAAATTCCACGGCGTGATCGCCGCGCAGACGCCGACCGGCTGCTTGACCACCAGCAACCGGGTGTTAGTGGCCGGGCTGGGAATGCTTTCGCCGTAGGTGCGTTTACCCTCCTCGGCGAACCATTCGACAAAGGAGGCGCCGTAGATCACCTCGCCCCTGGCCTCGGCCAGCGGTTTGCCGCCCTCGGCGGTGATCAGTTGGGCGAGATCGTCGGCATGGTCGAGAATCAAGCGGTTCCAGGTCTGCAGGATTTGCCCTCGGCATTTGGCGGTCAGTGCCCGCCAAGCCGGCAGGGCGGCCTCGGCGGCGGCGATGGCGTGGCACGTCTCGGCTGCACCGCAGCGCGGCACCGTGGCCAGTTGTTCGCCACTAGCCGGATCGAACACTGGCAGCGTAGCGCCATCGGCGGCGCCGACCCATTGGCCGCCGATCAGATTGGCGGTCCGCAGCAAATTCCTGTCCTGTAGTTTCATGGTCTCTAAAAATCCTGTAAAAACTTTAAGTTAGCAGCTATATTGCAGAAACAACATGAAATCAATGCCCGCTCTATCCTCGCTCCTCGCTCTGTTTGCCGCGCTGCTGCTGGCCGCCTGTGGTACGCCCGGTAGCCGGCCGATGGCGTCGAGCACTAAAGCGCAAGCGCCGGTAGCGATCAGCGCGTCGGGCAACGAAGTCGTGCTCTACGCTCTCGGCCTGATCGATACCGGCTATCGCTTCGGCGGCAAGAACCCGGAGGCTGGGCTCGATTGTAGCGGCATGGTCAGCTACATCTATGCCCGTGCCGTTGGCCTCAAGGTTGGCGGCAGCGCCGCCGACATCGCCCGTGGTGGTCGGCCGGTTGAGCGGGCTGCACTGCGCCCGGGCGACTTGGTCTTTTTCAACACCCGTAACCAATCGTTCTCGCACGTCGGCATCTACCTCGGCGACGCCCGCTTCGTACATGCTCCGTCGAGCAATGGCCGCGTTCGTATCGATGCCCTTGACGACCGCTACTACGCCCAGCGCTTTGAAGCGGCCCGTAGCTACTTCGATTAGCCGGCGGCAACGATTGATTGGACGCGCTCGGCGGCAAAAGGTAGAATCCGACCTCCCAAGCGCCCATAGCTCAGCTGGATAGAGTACTGCCCTCCGAAGGCAGGGGTCGTGCGTTCGAATCGCGCTGGGCGCGCCAGGTTGAGCGAAAAAGGGCACTTCTGCCAAAGAAGTGCCCTTTTCTATTGTCCAAGAGGGAAGCGCAGACATCCCGATTTTGGTTCATTTCAGCCACGTTTCTGTCATTAATGCCGGTTGATCTATGACTTTCGTCATATTTACAGTCTGCCTGTGTGCAGATAGACTTCTGCCCATCGAACAGGAGCAAGTCATGGACATCGAGCGAAGAATTCCGGGTGACCGGCGCAAGCAAGATATCGGGCCACCGAGTGGTTTTTCCGATCGGCGGCGGCAGGCTGAGCGGCGCTTGCCGGCGGCCGAGGAAACCGAATTGTCGGCCGACGAGTTTGCCCGCTATTTCGGAGCCATCGCTGGGATGGCCGGTGCCGCTGCTTCAGCTGTCACCCCCAGGGAGCGGTCAGGGCATCCGCCACCTGAAAATCCTCTCCCTGCCCCGGAATTGGGGGCGATCAGAAGTAGAGCGACGCGGCCATGGCCCGCCGCTGTTTTGGCGTGGCGCCGCCCAAAGCCATGCTTGGGCAAGTCGACCATCCGGACCTCATTGGCTGGCATTAGCGAGGTTCGACTGACGCTCTGAACGGCAGAGCGGAGATTCCGGCCTTCGCAAGATCGGGGCCGAGAAATGAAAAAGGCCAGAGTTGGCTCTGGCCTTGGTGTTCTGGTGGAGACAGGCGGGATCGAACCGCCGACCTTCTGATTGCGAACCAGACGCTCTCCCAACTGAGCTATGCCCCCGAAGCCGATGATTCTAGCGCAATTGCTCTGTCTTCTCCAAGGCTGAGATGTCCCTGTTGGAGAAAGTGCTGGCGCTGCGATCAATTGCGCGTGCGCTTAGTTCTTTTGGCCGGCGCCGGCCACTGCGCGGCGCAGGCGGTCGGTAATGGCGGTCCACGCCGGTTCGGCGGGTGGTGTCTCGACGACGATCAGGGCGACGCCGGCATGATCCAAGGCGCGCAGGGCGCCATACAGGTCGTGCGCATAGCCGACTGGATCGGCCGGCAACTGCCGCCAGTCGTGCGGCAAGTTGACCGGTGGCGGTTCGTTCGGGCTGAGCACCCCACAGTGACCGCCGCGATGGCGCTGGGTATCGAGGAAATCGAGCAGGCAGTCGCTGGCGACCAGGTGCATCGGTGTTTGCGGCGCATAGTGGGCTGCCAGTGATCCGGAGACGCGCGGCGCGCCGGTGGCGGTTTCAATTGCCGGCTGGCGGCCAAACACGGCTGCCAGATGCAGCGGTGAGACGTGGCCTGGGCGCAACACCACGGCTTGTTCGCGTGAGCAGTCGACGATGGTCGATTCGATGCCGACGCGGCATGGTCCGCCGTCGAGGATCAGTGGTACGCGCTCGCCTAGTTCTTCGGCGACATGGGCGGCAGTGGTCGGGCTGATGCGTCCGAAGCGGTTGGCTGATGGCGCGGCTATGCCGGCGTGCTCGCCGCCGCTTTGGCCACGACTCGCGGCGAAGCGGCGCAGCAGTTCAAGCGCGACAGGATGGCCGGGTACGCGCAGGCCGACGGTGTCCTGGCCGCCGGTGACGGCATCCGGTACCCAAGCCTGTTTTTTCAGGATCAGCGTCAGTGGGCCGGGCCAGAAGGTTTCCATTAGTTCCCAGGCGATGTCCGGCACCCGTTCGGCCCAGTGTTCGACGGCATCGTGGCCGGCCAGGTGGACGATCAGTGGATGGTCGGCCGGGCGGCCCTTGGTGGCGAAAATCTTGGCCACCGCCGCCGGGTTGGCGGCGTCGGCACCGAGGCCATAAACCGTCTCAGTCGGAATGGCGACTAGTTCGCCGGCGTGCAGCAACTCGACGGCGTGCTGGAAATCGGCGTCGGACGGTAGCGTCATCAGTCCTTGATGCCGATGGCGCGGCGGGCGGCAAGCGCCGTTTGCTGCACTGCCTCGGCATCGGCGCCGATGACGGTGAAATGGCCCATCTTGCGGCCCGGCCGGGCGTGGTGCTTGCCGTACAGGTGCAGTTTCAGGTTGGGCACGGCGTAGAGTACGGCCCAGTCCGGTTCGCGGTAACGTTCGCCGTCGTACCACAGGTCGCCGAGCAGATTGACCATTACCGAAGCCGAATGCGCCCGCGCCTCGCCCAGCGGCAGGCCGCATAGGGCGCGCACCTGCTGCTCGAACTGGTCGGTGACGCAGGCGTCGAGGGTGTAGTGGCCGCTGTTGTGCGGCCGCGGCGCCATTTCGTTGACCAGCAGTCGGCCCTGGCTGACGAAGAATTCGACGCCCAGGGTGCCGATGTAACCGAGTTTTTCGGCGATGCGCGCGGCGATGTCCTCGGCCTCGCTGGTCAGGCAGCCGGAAGCGCGGGCCGGCACGATGGAAACGTCGAGGATGCCGCGGGTGTGCTGGTTCTCGCCGGTCGGGAAGCAGGCGACCCGGCCGTTTTCGTCGCGGGCCAGGACGACCGAGACCTCGAAGTCGAGCGGCAGGCGCTGTTCAAGTACGCAATGCTCGCCCTTGAAGCGGGCAAAGGCGAGCAGCGCCTCGTCAAGGTTGTTGACGGTCGCTTGGCCCTTGCCGTCGTAACCGAAACGGGCGACCTTGAGGATGGCCGGGAACAGCGTTGCCGGCGCCCGCTTCAGGTCGTCCTCGCTGGCGACCGCGATGAACGGGCCATGCGGGAAGCCGTTGTTGGCGAGGAAGGTCTTTTCGCCGATGCGGTTCTGGCAGACGGCGACGGCGGTGGCCGAGGGGCGCACCGGTACGAATTTGGCCAGGTAGTCGAGGGTGTCGGCCGGTACGTTCTCAAACTCGGTGGTGATCGCCGCGCAGCCGGTGGCGAATGCGTCGAGCGCCGCATAATCGTCATAGGCAGCGCAGAAATGGCGTTCGGCGATCTGCCCTGCCGGGCTGTTCGGGTCCGGGTCGAGCACCCAAACCTGGTAGCCCATCTCGTGTGCGGCGGCGACGAAGAAGCGGCCGAGTTGGCCGCCGCCCAGCATGCCCAGCGTGGCGGGCGGCAGGATTGCTGACATATTCGCGGCGCTCATACTTCCGGCAGCTTCATGCCCAGCACCTTGTCGGTTTGGGTCTGGCGGAAAGCCTGCAGCTTGTCGCGCAGGGCCGGGTCCTCGTTGGCTAGCAGGGCGACGGCGAACAGTGCGGCGTTGGCGGCGCCGGCCTCGCCGATGGCGAAGGTGGCGACCGGGATGCCCTTCGGCATCTGGACGATGGAATGCAGCGAATCGACGCCCGACAGCGCGCGCGATTGCACCGGTACGCCGAGCACCGGCACCGTGGTCTTGGCAGCCAGCATACCCGGCAGGTGGGCGGCGCCGCCGGCGCCGGCGATGATTGCCTTGAGGCCGCGTGAGCCGGCCGTCTCGGCATAGTCGAACAGCAGGTCCGGGGTGCGGTGGGCGGAAACGACGCGGGCTTCGAAGGCGACGCCGAAGTCCTTGAGCATCACGGCGGCGGCCTGCATGGTCGGCCAGTCGGAGTCGGAGCCCATGACGACGCCGATGATGGGTTTCTTGTCGCTCATATTAGATATCCGCCTGGCGTTCGGCGGCCTCGATGGTGTTGGCTAGCAACATGGTGATGGTCATCGGCCCGACGCCGCCTGGCACCGGGGTGATCTGGCCGGCGACCTCAAGGCAGTTGGCGTAGTCGATGTCACCGCATAGCTTGCCGTCAGGCAAGCGGTTGATGCCGACATCTATGACTACGGCTCCTGGCTTCAGCATGTCGCCCTTGACGAATTTCGGCTTGCCGACGGCAGCGACGACGATGTCGGCGCGCCGGGTGTGGCTGGCCAGATCGCGGGTGCGCGAGTTGCAGACGGTGACGGTGGCGCCGGCGTTGATCAGCAACAGCGCCATCGGCTTGCCGACGATGTTGGAGCGGCCGATGACCACGGCTTCCTTGCCGGCGAGATCGACGCCGCCTTTCTCGAACATCTTCATCACGCCGTAGGGTGTGCACGGGATGAAACGCGGATTGCCCTGGGCCAGCGCGCCGACGTTCTCGGCATGGAAGCCGTCGACGTCCTTGTCGGCGGCGATGGCTTCGAGCACCTTGTCCTCATCGAAATGCTCCGGCAGCGGCAACTGCACCAGAATGCCGTGAATCGCTGGATCGACGTTCAGTTCGGCGATCTTGTCGAGCACGACCTGCTGGTCCACGTCGGCGGCGTAGACGATCTTCTCGGAATGCATGCCGATGGTCAGGCAGCCATTGACCTTGTTCTTCACATAGACTTGGGAGGCCGGGTCCTCGCCGACCAGAATCACCACCAGGCCGGGCTTGTGCCCCTTGGCGGCGAGCGCTTCCACGCGGGCCTTGAAGCTCTGGCGCAGTTCCTCCGCCAGGGCCTTGCCGTCGATTACGTGTGCCGTCATCGTTATATCCGAAAAAAGAAACGGGAAAGGCGAAAACCTTTCCCTTGAACATTCAACATTTTACCAGATAGCCTTGGCCTTTTCTCCGGCAAGCGGCGGCTGGAGTCGCCTTGCCGTTGGCGCATGCTATTCTGCGGCGAAATTTCAGCCGCCGATCCCATTCATGAATTCTTACGCACATTCCAGGCCGCCCGTGGCCGATACGCCACCGCCGTTTTGGGGGCGCATTCCGCGCTTTTTCCTCTTCCCGCTACATCCGTCCGTCCTCTTCCGCCTCTGCCTGTTCGCCGCCTTGCCGGCCGTCTGCGTCTTCACCACTGGCATCAACGCGGGCATCGTGGTCTTTGCCGGGCTGTCGCTGCTGGCCTGGATCTTCTACCTGCGCCTGGGCAGCCGGATTTTCTGCGAGACCTCGCGCGGCCGCCTGTCGCCCGAGCAATACGACTCGCAGCCGGACGAAAGCCTGACGCATCTCCCTTACGCCATATTTGGCCTGATTTTCGTCAGCTCCTTCGCCATCGGCTTGGTCGAGGGCCTGTTCGGCAGCGGACTGGCGGTCGCCGCCAATCTGCTCGTCTCCCTGCTGATGCCAGCCGCGCTGATGGTTCTGGTGCATACGCGTAGCCTGCTCGCCGGCTTGAGTCCGGGGCAGGTCTGGGACCTTATCAGCAGCATCGGCAAGCCCTATCTGTTGCTGTTCCTGTTCCTCTTCTGCCTGTCCAGCGCCCAGATGTTCCTGGCTTTCAAGTGCTTCGAGCTGGGCATCGCTCCCATTACCGAGAAATGGCTGTTGTTGCAGCAGATGCTGAAGGAAGTTCAGTCCGAGGCGGAGTGGATGGCCGCTCAGAGCGCCCTTTCCGAGTTCGATGCCTTCCTGCGCCGGCAGCGGCCGCGCTTGGGCTTTGCCTTGTTCGGCTTCAATGCCGCCGCCATGTTTTTCACCACCGTCGCCTTCAACATGATGGGCTACGTGCTCTATCAATATCATCAGGCGCTCGGCCTTACCGTTGACGAACCGCGCGCAACGCGCGGTGGGCAGCGCGACGAGCCGCAAGACGCCGCCGGCGAGCAGATCGCCGCCTTGCTGGCCGAGGGCCAGATGAACAAGGCGCTCGATATTGCCTACGAGGAACAGCGGGTCGAGCCGGACAACGTCGCCGCGAATGAGCGTTATCACAAGCTCCTGCACTTGGCCGGCGACAAGACCGAGCGTCTTACCTCCCATGCCAATCGTTTCATTGCCCTGTTGCTGCGTCAGCAGATGGCCGACAAGGCGCTCGAAGTCCTGCGCCGCTGCCGCGAGCAGTCTCCCGATTTCCGTCCGGAAGACCCGGCGACCCTGCTGGCGCTGGCGCAGTCGGCGCGCGCTCGGCGCGACCCGAAACAGGCGCTCGACATCATGCGCGCCTTCGACAAGAAGCATCCGCGCCACCCGCTGATTCCCGAGGTGTATTCCCTGAGCGCCCGCATCCTGTGCGAAGACCTGCGCCAGGATGCCACGGCCGCCCGCTTGTTCGCCGCCATCATCGAGCGCTATCCAGAACATCCCTGCGCCGCCCAGGCGCGGGAATACCAGGGCGTGCTGGCCCGGATGCGCTCGGGAGAAGCGCCCGCCACCTAAGTCGGGCTCCGCACGGCGGGGGGCGAAGGCGGGGTTTCGCAAAGCATGGCTTTGCGCCGCCTGAGCGGGCGAGCCATGCAAGGCGAGCACTGGGCGGGTTGGGATGGGGGCGCAGATCGGTAGGTTGGCGGTGAGCGAAACGAACCCCAACGCCGAATTCCTATGGCATGGCGCTGGCCATGTTGGGGTTCGCCTATGGCTCACCACCAAGCTACCAAGCGATCGCCTCTGCCCTGGCCCTCAGCCCGGCGGATGCTCTTCGGCCAGTCGCGTCAGGTCGGCGCCGCGCCGGGCATCGCCGCTGCCATAGTGGGCGCTCGCTGCCGCCAGGATGGCATCGCGGCATCGCGGATCGGTCGGGGAGATGGCGTGCAGCAGGCGGGCGATGCGATCCAGTTCAGAGGCGCAGCCGTGGCGCCGGAAACGTTCGCTCAGTTGCACCAGCAACTCGGCGTCGAGACGCGGCTGCGGCTTGGCCAGGGCGACGTAATTTCGGAAAACCTCCAGGACGAAGCTCTGCGTTTCCTGGTCGTCGGCCCGCAAGCGCAGGAAGGCGCGCGCCGCCTGATGAAATTCCTCGCTGCCCGGCGACAGCTTGAGCACGTTGAAGCATTCGCGCCAGTCGACCAGGTCGCCGCCGGTCTGCCTTGCCGCCTTGGCGTAGGCGCGACGCGCCTGCTCGAAGGCGTTATTGCGCATGGCCCGCCGGGCTTCGGCCAGATATCGCTGAAGCGACGCTTGGGCAACGGCTTGCTCATTCTCTTTGGTCGCTTCGCCGCCCCCCTCCGGCAGCAGTTGCGCGGCGGCACGGTCGCGGAAAAACCAGGCCAGCAAACCGCCCGTCAACAGGCCGCCGATATGGGCGCCGTAGGCGACCTGGCTGTTGCCGTTCCAGTACATCTGCAACAACTCGTTGGCCAGCCAGAGCGGCAGGGCGATCAGCGCCGGGGCGCGGACGATGTCGAAGTACACGACGACGAAATAGAAGAAGGGAATGCGCCGCTTGTACAGCAGCACAGCAAAGGCGCCCATCACTGCCGAGATGGCGCCCGAGGCGCCGACCAGACCACTGCCGGAACCGACGATCAGCCAATGCAGCGCTACCGCGCCCAGGCCGCCCAGCAGATAGATGAGCAGAAACAGGCCGGTGCCGAGCAGGGCTTCCACGGCCGGCGCGATGGCGATGAGCACCACCATGTTGCCGATCAGGTGGCCGGTGCCGCCGTGCAGGAACTGATGCGTGAAGGCGGTCAGCCACGAGGGGCGGTCGGTGTCGAAGGCGTAGCGTTCGATGGTGATGGAATCAATGCTGCGCTCGAAATAGTCACGCGCCTGCCGCCACTGGGCGTAATCCTCGTGTTCGGGCGTGATGATCTTGTCGGCCCGCAGGTCGCGCATGAAGACCGCATCCTTGTCCATCCGACGAAGCACGTAGGGCAAAGCCTCCTTGTGCCGGCTCAGTTGCTCGAATTTCTTGAGATCGTCGGCGCGCCTCTGCTTTTTCAGGTAGTCCGCGTAGGCCGGCAATTCCAGACGCGGCAGGATGCTTTGCGAGTAGTACTCGAAAGCCAGGTGATAGCGTCCCTCATCGCGCTGTTGCAGGCCGAAGAAGACGAACAGGTTGATCACCACCAGCAAAATCACGCCGACCGGGAAGTGCGGTCGGGTGACGTTGTGCAGGTAGGGGATCAGGAACATGGCGGCGACTTTTGTCGATGCTGGGGGAATGCCTCAGGCTGGCGGCATTTCCCTGTTGCCCTCGACCGCCGCCCGGCCGGCGGCGAAGGCGCGGCGGTTGAGATCGACCAACTTTTCACCCTTCTTGTGGAAGCGCTTGAGTACGCCGTCGAGCAGCGTTTCGGCCGGGAAGGGCAGATAGTCGGCAATGGCGCCGAGCATCACCGTGTTGCCGAGGCGGATGTCGCCGAGTTCCTGGGCGATGCGGGTGGCGTCGAAAGCGACCACCGGGTTGCCGGTGCGGCGGATTTCCGCCAGCGGATCGTCCGGATAGTCGAACAGACCCAATTCGACCACCGGTGGCACCAGACGGGCGGTGTTCATCAGCGTCATCGCGCCCGGTTTCAGCATATGTTGCCAGCGCATCGTCTCGGCTGATTCGAAGCCGAGCAGCAGGTCGGCGGTGCCCGGCGCGATCTGCGGCGACAACACCTTCGGGCCGAAGCGCAGGTGTGAGGAAACGACGCCGCCGCGTTGGGCCATGCCGGCGACTTCGGTCTTCTTGGCATCGTGGCCGGTGGCGATGGCCGCCTCGGCGAGAATCTCGGTGGCGGTCATGACGCCCTGGCCGCCGATACCGACGACGAGGATATTGGTGGTCGCGGTCATGCGCAGCCTCCTTCCTTGGCGAACTGGACCGGCGCGCTCGGTACGTGGTGGACGATAGCCTTCGGAGCGCAGGGCTGGACGCACAGGCCGCAGCCGGTGCATACCGAGCTTTCGATACGCACGAAGGCAAGATCGACTTCCCGGCCGCTGGCCTTGACCTCCTTGCCGCGGCGGGTGACGTGGATGGCCGGACAGCCGACGTCGATGCAATTGCCACAGCCGGTGCACTTGTCGTCGATGACCTCGTAGGGCTTCAGCTTGTGGTAATCCTTGATCAGCACGCAGGGCTGGTTGGTGATGATGACCGAGACATCCGGCACCTTGACCTCCTCACGGATGGTCTTGAACAGTACCGGCAGTTCGTAGGGATCGACGACGTGGACGCGCTCTTCTTTGACGCCGAGCGCCGCGACCAGCTTGGCGAAGTCGATGCGCGGCGCTTCCTCGCCGTGGATGTCGCGGCCGTTGCCTGGGTTGTCCTGGCCGCCGGTCATGCCGACGGCGCGGTTGTCGAGCAGCAACACGGTGACGTTGCCCTTGTTGTAAACCATGTCGAGCAGGCCCTGCATGCCCATATGCAGGAAAGTCGAATCGCCGATCACAGCGACGATGCGCTTGTCCTTGTCGGATTCGCCGCGACCTTTATCCATGCCCAGCGCGACGCCCATCGAAGCGCCCATCGAGACGCAAGTGTCGAGCGCGTTCCACGGATGCCCCGCGCCCAGCGTGTAACAGCCGATATCACCGGCGATGTTGATATTGCGCACCTGCGACAGCGTGTAATAGACGCCGAGATGCGGGCAGGCCACGCACATGGTCGGCGGCCGCGGGAACACCGCCAGCGGCGCGAACGGCGCTTGCTTCGGCTCCGGTTCGCCGAGCAGCCGGGCGATCGCCGGCCGCAGCACGTTCGGCGACAACTCGCCCTGCAACGGCAGGATTTCCTTGCCCAACACCTCCAGGCCCTGGGCTTTCAACTCGGTCTCGACCAGCGGCTCGACTTCCTCGACGACGACGATCTGCTCGACCAGCGCCGCCAAGGCGCGGCATTTCTCGAACGGTAGCGGATGCGAAAAGCCGAGCTTGAGCACCGGCGCGTCAGGGAAGGCTTCCTTAACATGCATGTAGGCCGGGCCGGAGGTGATGAAACCGACCCGTTTATCGCTGCCGTCCTCGATGATGTTGAGCGGCGAGTTTTCGGCCGCCGCGCGCAATTCGACATCGCGCTGGAACATCAGCGGAATGCGCTTGCCGGCATTGCCCGGCACCATCACGAAACGCCCCGGCTCCTTCTTGAAGCCGGCCCCTGCGTGCGGCACGCGCTCGCCGACGGTAACCAGCGCCTTGACGTGGTTGATGCGCGTGGTCATGCGCAAGATCACCGGCACCTGGAAACGCTCCGACAGCTCGTAGGCGAGCTTGGTCATGTCGTAGGCTTCCTGCGAGTCGGCCGGCTCGAACACCGGCACGTGGGCGAAGCGGCCCCAGTAGCGGGAATCCTGCTCATTCTGCGAGGAGGAGAGGCCAACGTCGTCGGCGATAGCGATTACCAGGCCGCCGATGACGCCGGTCAAAGTCAGGGTCATCAGCGCGTCGGAGGCGACGTTCATGCCGACGTGCTTCATGCAGCAGAAGGCGCGCGAGCCGGCGTAGGCGGCGCCGATGGCGACTTCCAACGAAACCTTCTCGTTGACCGACCACTCGGCGTAGATGTCCGGGTAGGTCGAGACCACTTCCATCATTTCCGTCGACGGCGTTCCCGGATAGGCGGCGGCGACCTTGACGCCGGCTTCCCAAACAGCGCGGGCGACGGCTTCGTTGCCGGACATTAGGTGCCGGCTGGCGGCCGGGGCGGGCATTAGAGCTGCCATGTTCGCTCCTGTAAGCAATGCAAAGCCACCAATTATAGCAATCGGGCCGGGCGCTGTTTTGATGCAGCGCAATGGTCGTCGATTAAAAGATGGCCTTGCAGGCAGCGGCGTAGCGACGAAAATTTTCGGCCACTTTGTATTTGATACTGACCCTCATGGGTGTTGCCGAATGTCTTGATGCCATCATCGCAGAATTACCCGCCATGAAGCGCCCCACCATCAGTCAGCTACACGGTTTGAACGGCTATGCACTGACCACCGTTGCCGATAAATCAAGTGTGAATATCCTCATCCCCCGCCTGAAAGCCGCAGGGGCAGAGGACATCCTGGAATTACCGATTAACAAAATCGTGCGATAACGCATCGCGCGGGCGACCTTAGGGAAACGAAATTCGAAGCTGATCCTCGGGTTAGACAGGTTCGCTACTCACCGAATATAAGATATTCTGGATAGTACGCAATTGGGTTTCTTTCGCTAGATAGTATCCTTTCCGTGTGGCCATAGGTTTTTGCCCATTGCCAATGGATTGACTGTAAAAAACCCAGTGAACGCCTTTGGCGAGCACTACGAGTTAAATCTAGAAGCACTGGATAGGGAAGCAATTTACCCATTGCTTTGACTTTGTGAGATTCGAATATCATAAGGCAGTAGTGAATGCTTCGCGGTTGCGACGCTGCATATTCGAAAACCCGCTCGGCAACCATACTGGGGTGCATGCTGGTGTTATTTTCGTTGATTAATATCAAAACACCGGTTGCCAAGTGAGAAAGGCTCTCGAATTGTTTCGTTATTTGTTTATTAGCTTCGCTACATACCTTTTTTATTCGACTTGTCATCTTGGCTTGGATTTTGAGCCTAAGGGCTTTTTCTTCATCTGGATTATCCGTAAATCTTGACGATGGCAAATCCCCGAAGACAACTATCCCCTTATCGAATAAGTGTTCATCTACTACTGCGGCACCCTTAGCTATCTGATCTGCTTTGAGCGACTTTACCTCTGCTACAATTCTCCGACCAGATAAATAATAATCAGCCATTCTTGAATCATTTGGGCCCGGAGCATGAAGTGCGTCGATAGATTCAGCACCAATCGTATGTTCCAGGAATTTCGCAAACCGAGCTTCGAGTGTTTCTGCCATCGAAAAATCTAACTACATTTAGGATAGTGAATTGAGAGACGTAGGAATTTCAATATGCCCTCTCCTGATTCAGCCTAAACAACCGCGCCAGGATTTCGTCGTCGGGTATGTAAGGGGTGTAGTCTGTCCAGCCATAGGCGGTGGCGACGGCTTCGTCCAGGCTTTTGTGCGCCATGTCAAGCCATGCCGGGCGTTGGTTGTAGAGGTTGGTCAGGGTGCGTTTTTTCAGGTCGGCCTCGAAGCCAGGTTTGGCGACGGGGCGTTTGGGGAAGTTGGCTTTTTCTTCTTCCGGCGTGATGACCCAGTCTGTCCATTCGGGTGGGTTGAGCCAGTTGTTACGCAGCGCGTTGAGATGCTTGGCGGCTTCGGCGATGGCTTTGGCTTGCGGTGTGTCGGGTGCGCCGCTTTTGGTGTCAGCGGGCGTGAATCCTTCGGGAAAAGGGAAGGTCTCGAAGCAGGATGCAACGTTGTAAGTCGGGTCATTCCCTACGCCGTGCATGGAGGCATTTGCCAAAGCCCAGATCAGATGAATCCGGCTTGAGAGTATGCCGAGCGTAGCATCGTCGGAGCGGGTAATGACACAAAGCCTCGTGTCCGGCAAGACTATGCTCGACAGCCATACGAAGTAGCGATGCTTGGCAACACGAGGGGTAGCAATGAACCTGTCAAGCGGGCTAATAGCGCGGCGCATGGCAACTCGTGCTTCTTCATGGCGCCACCAATTCAGTCGAGTGCGCTCGCGCTTAACGGTTTGACGGTATGGCTTTACGTGTTCCAAAGCGTATTGGTATGGCACCTCAAATAGTGATGCTTCGGCTTCTGGCATATTTGTCCCGAAGTCGATAATCCATGTATCGGACGGACGCTTGGCGATGTCTTGGCCGTTTGCCCAAGGTTTTACAACCCAGCTGTTGTTTTTTCCGTTGGGGTTGGGTTGCGTCAACCAAGCACGAGCGACCTCTCCAGCAACATCAAAATCGCCATATTTTTTCGTTCCTTCAAATGCGGTTGCTGCATTCTCCGCCAACGGTTTTTCCTCCGTCAGATTGATTTGATTATTCCCACCAGCCGTCAAATCTGCATTGATAGCGGCCACGAGTTTTCCATCGAGATGGGCGTGCTGCGTGTCGACATTGCCAAATCCGATTAGTGATACGCGCACCGCTGCGCCCTCATTGACCCACGGCTCATCGCTCCATGCTTCAAATATTTTTGCGTCGGCGACGATGGCATCCAATACGTTGCGATTGCTGCCGGCACGGATTGCTTGTGTGGCGACCAGTCCTGCGGCTTGCAGCTTACCGGCTTCGATTTGCTGCTGTGCTTTATGAAACCAGTAGCACACCAAATCCGCGCCGCCGGGGACGTGCTTGTCGAATGCGGCGTTTAGGCGGTTAAAGTAGTCGTCGCCCAATTCGCCGCGCTTTTTGCTGCCGCCCAGAAACGGCGGGTTGCCGACAATTGCATCGGCTTCGGGCCATGCGGCTTCCGTTCCATCCGCGTTGAGCAGCGCATCCCGATTCTCAATGGTGTTCAGAGACCGCAGAACCGGATTACGCGAAGCCTCAAACCCATTGCGCCGCATCCATTGAATCTCGCCGATCCACACCGAAACGCGCGCCAGTTCCGCCGCGTAGGGGTTGAGTTCGATACCGAGCACGTTTTCCGGGCCGACGCCGGGAAATTGGCGTTGCAGGCCGAGGGCTTCGGCTTCGAGATTGGCGCGGTGTTCGATGTCTTTCAGCGCGAGCAGCCCGAGATTCAAAAAATTGCCGGAGCCGCAGGCGGGGTCGAGGATGCGGAAATGCTTCAGGCGTTCGAGAAATTCCCGATGGATGGCGGTGGCGGCGTTGAGGGCTTTGGTGCTGGCGCCGCCTTTCTTGGTATCGGCTTTCTCCAATTCCGCCTCGATCCGGGCTTTGGCTTCCGCCCATTCGCGCTGGAGCGGTTCGACGATGACCGGCCGGACGATCTGCATGATTTTGTCGCGGTCGGTGTAGTGCGCGCCGAGTTGGCTGCGCTTGTCCGGGTCCAGCCCGCGCTCGAACAGGGTGCCGAGAATGGAGGGGTCGATTTCCGACCAGTCGAGTTTGGCGGCGGCGAGTAGATTGTCGATATCGGCGCGTTCCAGCGGCAAGGCGCTGTCGTCGTCGAACAGGCCGCCGTTGAACCAGTCCACTTTCTCGAAGCCGACCATGCCGCCGGATTTCATTGCCCCGAACAGGGTACGGGCATGGTGGGCAAATTGATCGGGGGCCGAGCGAGTGGCTTCCAGCATGCGCTGGAACATTTTGTTCGGCAGCAGGTTCACGTCCTCGGCGAACATGCAGAAGACCAGACGATTGACGAAGTGGGCGACGGTGTGTGCTTCGTGCCCGCGTTCGCGTAGCCGTTGCGCCAGCGCGGCGAATTCGCGTGCGGCGTTCTCGGTCAGCATCTGGCGGGTCTGGGTGGGGCGCAGTTTTTCCGGGTCGAGGAAGCAATCGCGCAGCAATTCGCGCTTGGCTGCGTCGGAGAGATCATCGAGGGCGATTTCGCGCACTTGCTGGACGGTGTTGGTCCAGTTGGTGTGGATGCGGATGCGCTCCATGTCGGAGACGATCAACAGCGGCGGGCTTTCCAGCGCGATGGAGTAGCGCAGGAGTTGATCGAAGGCCTTGTCGAGATTGGCGGCGCGGCCTTTGTATTCCCAGGCGAAGCATCCCTTGCGCCAGACATCGGCCCAACCCTCGCCGCCGCCGGTTTTGGTGGCGCCCTTCTCGAAGGTGAACCATTCGCCTTTCGGGTCGGCGGCGATGGGGTCTTCGATGCCAAGCAGGCGGCACAAGTCGTTGAAGTGGCTCTGCGACGCGGTGCGCTCTTTCAGCTCGACATTGCGCCATTTGGCGAGGAATTGGTGAGGGGTCATGATGGCTTGGAAATTGGCGCTAGCGGTTGGGTTCGAGGTCTTCGCTTATAGTGTCATCCCCTGCATTCCGATGCACGCGAAGGCGCGAAGTGAAAAACAAACAAACCAGGCATGTCTTTCTTCGCGCGGGAAATTCACTCGCTCGTCCAATGCATAACGGGTTGGGGGCGTGGGTAGGACGTTTTACTCGACATGCTGAGCAATTTTACTCAATGCATTGAGCAAAAGAGGTTGGATGCACGCGAAGACGCGAAGGAAACTCCCTTTTATCTCTTCGCGCCTTCGCGTGAGCAACTCATGCGGCAGCGAAAGGCAAAAACTGCGAGCAATAATATTGCACGATACGAATATTGTTTTTACAATGCGGGATGTCGGCCAGGGTTTTGGAGTCGTCGAGCTGCCCGCTGGCCGCCGTAAAGCGTTAAAGTCGTTCTGCTGTACTGGCGAACGCAACCACCAAGGAGACGAATCATGGCCGATCAGCCCAGCGCCCTGCCTGCCGATCACGATCCGCAGGAAACCAAGGAATGGATGGACGCCCTCGATGGCGTCATTACCCAGGAGGGCGCCGACCGCGCTCACTTCCTGATCGAGAAACTGATCGGTCAGGCGCGCGCGGAGGGTATCGACATCCCATACTCGGCCAACACCGAGTACATCAACACCATCCCCGCCGACCAGCAGCCGAAGTATCCGGGCAACCCGGACATGGAGATCAAGATTCACTCCTACATCCGCTGGAATGCCATGGCCATGGTCGTGCGCGCCAACAAGGACACCAACGTCGGCGGCCACATCGCTTCCTTTGCCTCGGCCGCCGCGTTGTACGACGTCGGCTTTTCGCATTTCTGGCACGCCCCGTCGTCGACGCACGACGGTGACCTGATTTTCTTCCAGGGTCATTCGGTGCCCGGCATCTATGCCCGCGCCTTCCTGCTCGGCCGCCTGAGCGAGGAGCAGATGGATCATTTCCGCCAGGAAACCGGCGGCCAGGGCATTTCCTCTTACCCGCACCCGTGGCTGATGCCGGACTTCTGGCAATTCCCGACCGTGTCGATGGGCCTCGGCCCGATCCAGGCCATCTATCAGGCCCGTTTCATGAAATACCTCGCCTCGCGTGGCCTGATCGATGCGAAGAAGGCCGAACAGCGCAAGGTCTGGGCCTTCCTCGGCGATGGCGAGACCGATGAGGTCGAGTCGCTCGGCGCCATCGGCATGGCCGGGCGCGAGAAGCTGGACAATCTGATTTTCGTCATCAATTGCAACCTGCAACGCCTGGATGGCCCGGTGCGCGGCAACGGCAAGATCATCCAGGATCTCGAGGCCGAATTCCGCGGCGCCGGCTGGAACGTCGTCAAGCTGATCTGGGGCACGCATTGGGATGCGCTGTTCGCCCGCGACAAGAAGGGCATCCTCAAAAAGCGCATGCTGGATTGCATCGATGGCGAGTACCAGACCTTTAAGGCCAAGAATGGCGCCTATGTCCGCGAGCACTTCTTCAACACGCCGGAACTCAAGGAACTGGTCGCCGACTGGACCGACGATGAGATCTGGCAACTGAACCGCGGCGGCCACGACATTTTCAAGATCTTCTCGGCCTACAAGGCGGCGGTCGAGCACCAGGGCCAGCCGACGCTGATCCTGGCCAAGACTATCAAGGGCTTCGGCATGGGCCCGGCCGGCGAGGCGATGAATATCTCGCATCAGCAGAAGAAGCTGGATCACGAGCAGATCCGGCGCTTCCGCGACCGCTTCGGCCTGCCGGTACCGGATGACCAGCTCGACGAACTGCCCTATCTGAAATTCGCCGAGGATTCCGAGGAGTACCAGTACATGCGCCAGCGGCGTCTGGACCTCGGTGGCTTCCTGCCGGTCCGCCGCCGCCGGGCGGAGCCGCTGGCGGTGCCGGCGCTGGATAAGTTCGAGGCGCTGCTGAAGGCTTCCGGCGAAGGCCGCGAGCTGTCGACGACCATGGCCATCGTCCGCATCATGAACATGCTGCTCAAGGACAAGCAGGTTGGTTCCCACGTCGTGCCCATCGTGCCCGACGAGTCGCGTACTTTCGGCATGGAGGGCATGTTCCGCGCCGTCGGTATCTGGAATCAGCAGGGCCAGAATTATGTGCCGGAAGACCATGACCAGTTGATGTTCTACAAGGAGTCGAAGACTGGTCAGGTATTGCAGGAAGGCATCAACGAGGCCGGTGCGATGAGCGACTGGATCGCCGCCGCCACCGCCTACTCGGTGCATGGCGTGCAGACCATTCCGTTCTACATCTGCTATTCGATGTTTGGCCTGCAACGCACCATGGATCTCGTCTGGGCCGCCGGTGACCAACGTGCCCGTGGCTTCCTGATCGGCGGCACGGCTGGCCGCACCACGCTGAACGGCGAGGGCTTGCAGCATGAGGACGGCCACAGCCTGATCCTGGCCAATCTGGTGCCGAACTGCGTCTCCTACGATCCGACCTTCCAGTACGAAGTCGCTGTCATTGTCCAGGACGGCCTGCGCCGGATGAATGCCGAGCAGGAGGACGTTTTCTACTACCTCACCGTGATGAACGAGAATTACGAGCATCCGGATATGCCGGCCGGCGCCGAGGCCGACATTCTCAAGGGCATGTATGCCTTCAGGAAGGGCGCCGCTGGCAAGGGACCGCGCGTGCAACTGCTCGGTTCCGGCACCATCTTCCGCGAAGTCATCGCCGCCGCTGAATTGCTCAAGAACGACTGGGGCGTCGAGGCCGACCTCTGGGGCTGCCCGAGTTTCAACGAACTGGCCCGCGATGGCCAAGAAGCGGCCCGCTGGAACCTGTTGCATCCGCTTGAGGAAGCAAAGCGTTCGCATGTCGAGCAGAAGCTGGCCGGCAGCGCCGGGCCGGTGATCGCCGCGACCGACTACGTCAAGCTGTTTGCCGAGCAGATTCGCCCCTTCGTCAAGGGGACTTACGTGACCCTGGGCACCGATGGTTTCGGCCGTTCCGACACGCGTGAAAAGCTGCGTCATCATTTCGAGGTCGACCGCTACTGGGTGACGCTGGCGGCGCTCAAGGCGCTGGCCGACGATGGCGGGATGGCGCGCGACAAGGTGGCCGCGGCCCTGGTCAAGTACAACCTGGATCCGGCCAAGCCGAATCCGATGTCGGTATAAGGGGGAGCCGAGCATGAGCCAGATCATCGAAGTCAAGGTTCCGGACATCGGCGATTTCTCCGAGGTGCCGGTGATCGATCTGTTCGTCAAGGTTGGCGACGCAATCCGGGTCGACGACGCTATCGCCACGCTGGAATCGGACAAGGCCACGATGGACGTGCCATCCACGGTCGCCGGCACGGTCAAGGAAGTGCTGGTGCAGGTTGGCTCGAAAGTCAGCGAAGGCGTGCTGCTGATCAAGGTCGAAGTTGGCGCTGCCACAACTGCCGCGCCGACTCCCGCAGCGGCTACCGCACCGGCCCAGGCCGTCGCCGCTCCGGCGGCGGGTGGCGGTGTCGTCGAAGTCAAGGTTCCGGACATCGGCGATTTCTCCGAGGTGCCGGTAATCGACCTGTTCGTCAAGGTTGGCAGCACAATCCAGGTCGACGACGCCATCGCAACGCTGGAGTCGGACAAGGCCACGATGGACGTGCCGTCCACGGTTGCCGGCACGATCAAGGAAGTACTGGTGCAGGTCGGTTCGAAAGTCAGCGAAGGTTCGCTGCTGATCAAGGTTGAAACCGGCGGTGCCGCGGCCGCCGTACCAGCGCCGCAAGCGGCTGCTCCCGCTCCAGCACCTGCTGCGGCGGCGGCGACCGCTTCCTCCCTGCCAGCCGCCCAGCCGCAGCCGCTGGCCTTGGGTGCCAAGGTGCATGCTTCACCTTCGGTGCGCGCTTATGCTCGTGAGTTGGGCGTCGACCTGTCCAAGGTTGCTGCCACAGGGCCGAAGGGCCGCATCCTGAAGGAAGACCTGACCCGCTACGTCAAGGGCGTCATGAGCGGCACCGCTGCCGGGCCGGCTGCTGCCGGCGGCGGCGCGCTCGATTTGCTGCCCTGGCCGAAGGTCGATTTCGCCAAGTTCGGCGAGATCGAGGTCAAACCGCTGTCGCGCATCCAGAAGATTTCCGGCCAGAACTTGGCGCGCAACTGGGTGATGATTCCGGCCGTGACCTATCACGAGGATGCCGACATCACCGATCTCGAAGCCTTCCGCGTGCTGTTGAACAAGGAGAACGAGAAGAGCGGTGGCGCCAAGCTGACCATGCTGGCCTTCCTTGTCAAAGCCTGTGTCAAGGCGCTGCAAAAATTCCCCACGTTCAACGCTTCGATCGATGGCGACAATTTGGTGTTGAAGAAGTATTTCAACATCGGTTTCGCCGCCGACACGCCGAACGGCTTGGTTGTGCCGGTGATCAAGAACGCCGACCGGAAATCGGTGTTCGAGATCGCCCAGGAATCGGGCGATCTGGCCAAACAGGCGCGCGACGGCAAGTTGAAGCCGGCCGACATGCAAGGCGCCTGTTTCACCATCAGTTCACTGGGTGGCATCGGCGGCACCTATTTCGCGCCGATCGTCAATGCGCCGGAAGTGGCCATCCTCGGCGTCAACAAGTCGGCGCTGAAGCCGGTCTGGGATGGCAAGGCTTTCGTGCCGCGCCTGACCCTGCCGTTGTCGCTGACTGCTGACCACCGTGTCATCGACGGTGCGCTGGCCACCCGCTTCAATGTCTATATCGCGCAATTGCTGGCGGATTTTCGCCGCGTTGCACTCTAAGCCGGGGAGAGCGAGATGAGTCTGGTTGAAGTCAAGGTTCCCGATATCGGCGATTTCTCCGAGGTGCCGGTGATTGACTTGTTCGTCGAGGTTGGCGACACGATCAAGGTCGACGACGCTATTTGCACTCTCGAATCCGACAAGGCGACGATGGACGTGCCGAGCCCGGTCGCCGGCACGGTCAAGGAAGTGCTGGTGCAGCTCGGTTCGAAGGTCGGTGAAGGCGTGCTACTGCTCAAGGTCGAGGCTAGCGCGGCGGTGGCTGCCGCGGCTCCGGCCACGGCGCCCGCTCCAGCGGCGGCTCCGGTTGCCGCACCGACCGCTGCCAGCCATGCCGGCGGCGCCGATCTCGAATGCGAGATGCTGGTACTCGGTGCCGGTCCCGGCGGTTATTCGGCCGCCTTCCGCGCCGCCGATCTTGGCCTGAAAACGGTCATCGTCGAGCGTTATCCGACGCTCGGCGGCGTTTGCCTGAATGTCGGCTGCATTCCGTCCAAGGCCCTGCTGCACGTCGCCGAGATTATCGAGGAGGCGCAGCACGCCAACGAACTGGGCGTCAGCTTTGCCGCGCCGCAGGTCAACGTCGACAAGCTGCGTGCCCACAAGGACAAGGTGGTCGGCAAGTTGACCGGCGGCTTGGCAGGCATGGCCAAGGGGCGCAAGGTCGAGGTTGTGCGCGGCTACGGTTCCTTCCTCGACGCGCACCATATCGAGGTCGAAACCACCGATGGTGGTGGCCAGGAGAAGACCGGCGGCAAGAAGGTCATCAAGTTCCAGCAGTGCATCATTGCCGCCGGTTCGGCTGCCGTGCATCTGCCCTTCATTCCACGCGACCCGCGCATCGTCGATTCGACCGGGGCGCTGGAATTGCGCTTCGTCCCGGAGAAGATGCTGGTCATCGGCGGCGGCATCATCGGCCTGGAAATGGCCACCGTCTATTCGACACTGGGCGCCAAGGTCGATGTCGTCGAAATGCTTGATGGCCTGATGCAAGGCCCCGACCGCGACGCGGTCAAGGTCTGGGAAAAGCAGAACGCCAGCCGCTTCGACAAGATCATGCTGAAGACCAAGACGGTCGCGGTCGATGCCAAGGACGACGGCCTTTACGTGAAATTCGAAGGAGTCGACGCAAATTCGGGCGCGCCGACGGAGGCGGTCAAATACGACATGATTCTGCAAGCCGCCGGCCGCTCGCCGAATGGCCGCAAGATCGCCGCCGACAAGGCCGGCGTCATCGTCAATGAACGCGGCTTCATCCCGGTTGATGCGCAGATGCGGACCAACGTGCCGCATATCTTCGCCATCGGCGATATCGTCGGCAACCCGATGCTGGCGCACAAGGCGGTGCACGAGGCGCACGTCGCAGCCGAGGTCGCGGCCGGCCACAAGTCCGCCTTCGATGCCCAGGTGATCCCCGGCGTTGCCTATACCCATCCGGAAGTGGCCTGGGTCGGCATCACCGAGGAGCAGGCGAAGCAGGAAGGGCGCAAAGTCGAAACCGCCAAGTTCCCGTGGGCCGCTTCCGGCCGGGCCATCGCCAACGGCGCCGACTACGGCTTCACCAAGCTGATTTTCGATGCCGAAACGCATCGCGTCATCGGCGGCGCCATCGTCGGCCCGTCGGCTGGCGACATGATCGGCGAAGTCTGCTTGGCCATTGAAATGGGCTGCGATGCGGTCGATATTGGCAAGACCATCCACCCGCACCCGACGCTCGGCGAAACGATTGGCATGGCCGCCGAAGTTGCGCACGGCTCCTGCACCGACGTACCGCCGCCACGCAAGAAATAAAGTCTCCTCCTGACGCCAGTGCCCCTGGCGTTGCCCTTCGGCGACGGTTCATCCGTCGCCTTTTTTCTTTTCTCGTGGGCGATTCGCGCGAAGCGATCAGCTTTGACGCGACACGGGATTAGGCTAGAGCGGTTTTGGTTCAAGTGTGGCATGCATTTCCGCCCTCACGCGCTTTGCCCCCCTTGCCCGTCCCCACGATGGAGGACGGGCGAGGGGGAAAATGCAAGCACTTGAACCCCAAACCGCTCTAAAGAATCGGCACTCCCTGATGTTCGCCGCGTTCGTAGACCACGTTGGCGCGGCCGACGATCAGTGGATCGAGGTTGCCGATGCGTTCGGTGTCCTTGTTCATGTACGGCAGCTTGTGCAGGATGTAGCGCAAGGCGTTGAGGCGCGCCCGCTTCTTGCAGTTGGATTTGATTACCGTCCATGGCGCGTCGGCAGTGTCGGTGTGGAAGAACATCGCTTCCTTGGCCTTGGTGTAGCCGTCCCACTTGTCGAGCGAGGCCAGGTCCACCGGCGACAGTTTCCACTGCTTGAGCGGATGCACTTTGCGCTCGCGGAAGCGCCGGCGCTGCTCTTCCTGGCTGACCGAGAACCAGAATTTGATCAGATGGGTGCCGTTCCTGACCAGCATGCGCTCGAATTCCGGCGCCTGGCGGACGAACTCGGTGTATTCCAGTTCCGAGCAAAAACCCATGACATGCTCGACGCCGGCACGGTTGTACCAGGAACGGTCGAACAGCACGATCTCGCCGTCGGTTGGCAGATGCTGCACGTAGCGCTGGAAATACCATTGGCCGCGTTCCGTTTCCGATGGCTTTTCCAGCGCCACAACGCGGGCGCCTCGTGGATTGAGGTGTTCCATGAAGCGCTTGATGGTGCCGCCCTTGCCGGCCGCGTCGCGGCCCTCGAACAGGATCACCACCTTCTGCCCGGTTTCCTTGACCCAGGCTTGCAGCTTCAAGAGTTCGACCTGAAGCCGGTATTTCTGCCGCTCGTAGTTGCGCCGCTGCATCAGGTTCTTGTATGGGTAGCCGCCACTCCGCCAGTCGCGGGCCAGTTCCTCGTCGGGATTGGCGGCCAGGGTGTCGGCCTCCATCCGCTGCTGCTTGAGCAGGCCCTTGAGCAGGGCGACCGACTCCTCGACCGGCAGGCCGTTGATGACGTCCTGCAGGGCGCCCATTTTCGTTTCCCGCGCGCCATCGGCCGCCGCCTGCACGGTGAAGCCTTCGATGCCGGTGGCGCTCAACTGCGGTGCGATGTCGCCGCGGGCGACCGGGCGACTGCGCGGCGAAGCAGCGGGCGCGGGGGCGGCGTTCTGGGGCGTCGGGGCGGTGGCGGTTTTGCGGCTGGTCATGCTGTTCTCCAGATGCGGGTGATCAAGCCAGCTATTTCACGGTAACAAACCACCGTTTGTCCAGTCCTAATCGGCCACTGGCGATTTTTAGCCGAGCATTTCGGGCGCCATCACGGCGCGCAGCACGGTTTGCGTCTCGCCGCGCCGGACACGGTTGGTAAACCACCACAAGGCGCCCTTCTTAATGCTCCACTCGGCTTCGTGGCCGGCCAGCAGCAGCGCCGCCAGGCGGCCGAGCGAGGGCTGGTGGCCGACCAGCAGCACGGCGCCGGCGGCCTGCGGCCAGCCGGAGGTGGCGATCAGGGCGGAGACGCAGGCGCCAGGGGCGATTCCCCGTTCGATCTCGAACGGCAGTTGCAGCACCTCTGCCGTTTGCCGCGTGCGCACCGCCGGACTGGCCAGGATGCGCAGCCCTTTCGGCTGGTGGGCCTTGATCCAGGCGGCCATGGCCTTGGCCTGCTGTTGGCCGCGTTCGGTCAGGGGGCGTTTCAGATCGTCGTCAGCTTCCGCTTCGGCTTCGGCGTGGCGCCATAACAGCAGATCCATGCGCGTTGCTCCAGGTAAATCCAGCATGATGCCCTCCCTTCGTTACGGTTTGATGACAATAGTATAGATGGCCGGGCGTACACGCCATCGTTTCCTTGCATGGTGGTTGATTGGCGTTTTGCCGCGTGTTTAAATAACATGAGCATTTTCGCCAAGGCGCGGAGGCGCCAGTTTTCACCCAGCGCTGTTCTGCATCAGCGGCGATTCCGACCGCTGAGTTCGCGCTTCATTCACCCTACGGAGGTCTGTCATGGAAGCACATTCGGATGCCGGCAAGATCGTTTCCGCCCGCGATGCCGTCCGCCTGATCAAGGATGGCGATACGGTAGCCACCGGCGGTTTCGTCGGCATCGGCATTCCCGAGAACATTGCCGTCGCCCTTGAGCAGCGTTTTCTCGAAGCGGTGGCCAATGATGATCATGGCCAGGGCAGCCCGCGCAACCTGACCCTGGTCTATGCCGCCGGCCAGGGCGACGGCAAGGAGCGCGGCCTCAACCATCTCGGTCATGATGGTCTGGTCGGTCGGGTCATCGGCGGTCATTGGGGGTTGGTGCCCAAGTTGCAACAACTGGCGGTGGCCAACCGTATCGAAGCCTGGAATTTGCCGCAGGGGGTGATCGCCCACTTGTTCCGCGATATCGCCGCCGGCAAGCCGGGCACCTTGACCCATGTCGGCCTCGGCACCTTCGTCGATCCGCGCTTCGGCGGCGGTAAGCTCAACGCCCGCACGACACAGGATCTGGTCCGGCTGATGGAGATCGACGGCGAGGAATACCTGTTCTACAAGGCTTTCCCGATCAACGTCGGGATCATCCGCGGCACCACCGCCGATCCCGACGGCAACATCAGCATGGAGAAGGAGGCGCTGACGCTGGAGGCTCTGGCCATCGCCACGGCCGCCCACAATTCCGGTGGCATTGTCATTGCCCAGGTCGAGCGCATCGCCGAGCGCGGCACGCTCAACCCGCGCCGGGTCACGATTCCCGGCATCCTGGTCGATTGCGTGGTGGTCGCCGAGAAGCCCGAATACCACATGCAGACCTTCGCCGAGCAATACAGTGCGGCCTTCGCCGGCGAGATCAGGGTGCCGATGTCGGCCATCGCGCCGATGGCGATGAGCGAGCGCAAGATCATCGCCCGCCGTGCGGCGCTTGAGTTGCGCGCCAACGCCGTCGTCAATCTCGGCATCGGCATGCCCGAGGGGGTGGCCGACGTCGCCGCCGAGGAACGCATCATCGACCTGCTGACGCTGACCGCCGAGCCTGGCGTGGTCGGTGGCGTGCCGGCCGGCGGCCTGAATTTCGGCGCCGCCACCAATACCCAGGCGATCATCGACCAGCCCAGCCAGTTCGATTTCTACGACGGCGGCGGCCTCGACATCGCCGTGCTCGGCCTGGCCCAGGCCGACCGCCAGGGTAATCTCAACGTCTCCAAGTTCGGTCCGCGCCTGGCCGGCGCCGGCGGCTTCATCAACATCTCGCAGAATGCCAAGAAAGTGATCTTTGTCGGTACGTTCACCGCTGGCAAGATGCAGATCGCGATCGAGGACGGGCGCCTGCGCATCCTTGAGGACGGCGGCGCCTTCAAGTTCGTCGACGAGGTCGAGCACCGCACCTTCAGCGGGCCGCAGGCTGTCAAGTGGGGCCGGAACGTGATCTACATCACCGAGCGCTGCGTCTTCGCGCTGACGCCCGAGGGCCTGGAACTGACCGAGATCGCGCCGGGCGTCGACCTGCAGCGCGACATCCTCGACAAGATGGCCTTCCGCCCGCTGTTGCGCGGCGAGCCGAAGCTGATGGACGCGCGTATCTTCGCCGATGAACTGATGGAACTCCGTTCCGCTCTGCTCGACCGGCCGCTGACCGAGCGCCTGACCTACAACGCCGAGCAGAACCTGTTCCTGCTCGACTTTTCCGGTCTCTCGGTGCGCAGCACGGCCGACATCGAGCGCATCCGCAGCGCCGTCGCCGAGTGCCTGGGGCCGCTCGGCCACAAGGTCTACGCCATCGTCAATTACGACCGCTTCGATATCGTGCCGGAACTGGCCGACGCCTATGCGGCGATGGTGCACGACGTGGTCCAGACCTACTACCACGACGTCACCCGCTACACCTCGAGCGCCTTCCTGCGCTTCAAGCTTGGCGAGGCCCTGGCCGGCCATCAGATGGCGCCGCAGATCTACGCCAGTGCCGCCGAGGCGCAGGGCTGGCTGGCCGGCGACTGAACCGCCGCCGCTCCCCGGCGGCCTGGGGTGGGCCGCCGGGGTTTCGTATCAGTCTCCGCTCTCGGGTGGCGTCGCCGCAGCCGTCGGCAGGCGCCGCGGCAGCAGGAAGCTGCGCGGTTCGGCCAGGAAGCGTCGGCCGATGGCGCGGGCCAGCGGTCCCCAGTGGGTGAAGCGGATGCGCCGGGTGCCGAGCGCCATGCGCATGGCCAGGGCGAAACTGACCATGAGGTTGGTCAGGCCAATGGCGGCTAGGCCGAGGGCGGCCCAGAGCACGGCGCGCAATGGCAGGTCGAACTGGAAGCTCTGTAGCGCGTAGCCGAGGTTGGCGCTGGCGAAGGCGATATGGCGGATGTCCAGCGGCAGGCCAAGGATGGTGCCGATGACGCCGGTTGAGCCGAGCATGCAGCCGAACAGGAAGTTGCCCATGATGCCGCCGAGGTGGTTCTCGATGTAGTCGCCGACGCGCTGCGCCCGGCCCGGCCCGGCGAGGCGTTGCAGCCAGCGCAGGCGGCCGATGCGGTGGCCGAGGTCGGCATAGGCGGCGCGGTTGTCGAAATAGCCCGAAATCAGGCCGGACAGGAACAGGTAGAAACCGGCGATGGCGGCGTGCGGGATGGCCCAGCTTAGCGGATTGAGATCGGCCAGCAGATGGGCGCCTTTTTCCAGCGAGATCGGCATGCCGCCGATGAGCCAGGCGAGGCCGGCAACGGCGGCGATGGCGACCGGCAGCGCGACCATGACGTTACCGGCGATGGCTGCTACCTGACTGCGCGTCACGGCGGCGACGACGTCGACCAGGCGTTCGAGATCGGCGGCGCGGGTCGGCTTCAGGTCGCCGAGCAGGCCGGCCAGCGTCTGCGCCGTCATCGCCGGCTGCTTGGTGGCGACGGTCATGCCGAAGAGGAAGATGGCGACGAAACCGAGGCCGTAGATCATGCTGAATAGAAAGGCTTCGACGAACAGCGGCGCGTGCAGTTCACCGGCGAAAATCTTGAGCAGCGCCATGATGGCGATCAGCACGCCGGCGCCGGCCGCCGACAGCCACATCTGCCGGTAGTCGGCCAGCGTGTCGCAAAGATAGTGCTCGCCGGAGCGGGCGGCGTTTTCGCTGACGCGCACGGCCAAGAGGCGCGACAACTGGTCCAGGTAAAAGCTCAAGCTGTTGCGCCGGTTCTCGGCGAGGAAGGCGGCGTGGGCGAAGCTCGCCAAGCCGCTGATGGCCCGCTGGTCGCGGCCGCCGGTGAGGATGGCGACCAGATCCTGCAAGCGTTCCAGGCTCTGCTCGCTGCGCCGCAGGAGGTAGGACAGGTGCAGGCTGGTGCCGACGGTCAGCGCACGGCGGCGGATGCGCTGCAAGGTCTGGCCGCACTGGTCGGCGATGACCAGCAACTGGCTGCCGTCGTCGGCTTGCTGGTCCGGCTCGTCGAGGGCGCGGCGGAGCGTGGTGGCGAATTCCAGCGCCTCGGCCGAAAGGGCGATGAAACGCGGCGTGTTGTCGTCGAAATCGGGCGCCGCGCGCATCAGCTCGCTTTCGACGCCGAGACCGCTGACGCGGTGGGCGAGCAGCAGCACGGCATCGAGCATCTGCTCCTCGATGGCGCGCCAGTCGATGTCCTGCATGTCCTCGGTTGGGGCGATGAGGGTCCACAGTTGCCGGCTCTGCTCGGTGGAGGCCGCCTCCAGCCAGCGCCAGTCGTTCGGGCGGTCGAAGATGACGTGCAGGCAATCCTTCAGGCGCCGCTCGTCGGGCGCCTCGGGCAGTAGGCGATGGCCGATGATGCGCCACCATTCGGAAAAGAACCCGGTGCCGGGCAAGATGCCGCTGTCGGTGAAAAAAGTGACCAAGCGGCGGGTAGCCAGGAAATGCATGACATGGCGATGGAAGGCGCTGCGTAGCGACGCGTCGGCTTCGAGGCGATCGAGCATCATCGTGTAGCGGTCTCCGCTGCTGCCATCGGTGCCTCGGCGCGGGCGGATGGCCGCGACCAGCCGGCGCAGCAGCAGCAAGGTATCCGCCGTCGGCGCGCGGAAAGCCCCGAGCGCGGCGGCGACCGTTTCTTCGCCGGGCGCGGGCGCAGCGAACAAGCGGCGCAGGCGAGTGAAAAATTTTCTCATGGTGACTTGGGAGGAAAAGACATCGGCCCCCATGATAAATGACCGCGCAAGCGCTGTTCGGGCTTTCCTTTTTGCCGTTCCTGGCCGACAATGCGCCGGTCGCCGCGGTAAACCCCGGGTAAGCTGGCGTTACAGTGCGCGTACTCCAACATTTCAATAGGAATCTCGAGACCATGAATATCCTCAAGAAGTCTCTGCTGGTTGCCCTGCTGGCTGGTGTCGGTGTCGCTGCCACGGCCCAGGAACGCGTTTATGCCATCGATGCCCGCGACGTCGTCGCCAAGAGCGGTACCGGCCTGTGCTGGCGCACCGGCTACTGGACCCCGGCCGCCGCCGCCGCCGACAGTGCCGGTTGCGAGTGCGACAAGGACCTGCTGCCGAAGGAAGTCTGCGAGGCGAAGGGCGCTGTCACACCACAGGAACCTGCCAAGCAGGCTGTCACTCCTCCTGTAAAGCCGGACAACACGAAGGTCACCGTCGCCGCCGACGCCCTGTTCGACTTTGACAAGGCCGTGCTGCGCCCCGAAGGCAAGGCCGCGCTCGACGAGCTGGCGTCCAAGGCCGGCGCGATCAATCTCGAAGTGATCCTGGCCGTTGGCCACACCGACCGCATCGGTGGTGACGCCTACAACCAGAAGCTGTCCGAGCGCCGCGCCGCTGCGGTCAAGGAATACCTGGTCGGCAAGGGCATCGAAGCCAACCGCGTCTACACCGAAGGCAAGGGCCGGACCCAGCCGGTGACGGGCGACAAGTGCAAGGGCAACGCCAAGACCAAGGCCCTGATCGAATGCCTGCAACCGGATCGCCGCGTCGACATCGAACTCATCGGCACCAAGTAAGACGCCGCTGCTACAATGCAAAGCCCTGCCTTGGCAGGGCTTTTTTTTGCCTGCGTGCCGGCTTGGCCAATGCTCCCGGCGGGAACGGGAGGCTGGGGTGCTGCCGGCCAAGCGCCCGCTGGGTACTGTGAAGCCGGCCGGGTGGCATACTGTGCCTTCTAGTTTTCTATTCGTCGCCATGACCGACTTGCGCTTTGCTTCGTTGCTGGCCCCGGCCGGCTTGCCCTGAGCGACGGGGCGTGGGCGATACCCTGCATCTTTGCGCCACGGCGCGGCTGGCTCAGACACTACGCGGCATGCCAGCCGCCGGCCGGGCCTGGCGTACGCCGCAAGCGCTGACCGCCGGCCAGTGGTTCGCCGCCCTGGCCGAGGAAGCGCAGCTCGGCGGCTTGGCCGAACTGCCGGCAGCGCTCGATCCCTTTGCCGAAAACCTGCTTTGGGAGCAGATCGTCGCCGCCTCGCTGGAGGCCGGCGGGGAGTTGTTCGATATTCCGGGTATGGCCGCGGCGGCGGCCGAGGCGCATGCGCTGACACGGATCTGGAATTTGCGTCCGGCCATCGGTCCGCTTTCCGATGAGGCACGGCTATTTACCGGCTGGCAGGCCGAGTTCGAGCGGCGCTGCCGCAAGGCTGGCTGGATCGACGCGGCCGGCCTGCAACGCCGGCTGATCGAATGGCTCGCCGCCGGCCGCTTCGTCCTGCCGGCACGGGTCGAGATGCATGGTTTCGATCGCCGCACGCCGCTTGAGGACGATCTGCTGGCGGCCTTGGCCGGCCGTGGCGTCGAAGTCGTTGCCGAGCCGCCGGCGGCCGCGCCGGGCCGGGCCGGCCGCCGGGGCTGCGCCGATCTCGCCGGCGAATGCGCCGCCGCCGTCGCCTGGGCGCAGCGCCACTTGGCGGCCGACCCCGGCTGCCGGCTGGCCATCGTCGCGCCCGATCTGGCCGGCGTGCGCGACCGCCTGGAATTCCTGCTCGACGACGTCTTGCATCCGGCGGCGGTTCGCCCGGATGCCGCCGAGTCGCCGCGCTGCTTCAATTTTTCGCTCGGCCGGCCGCTGGCCGAACAGCCGCTGGTGCAAAGCGCCCTCGAATTGCTGCAACTGGGCGGCGGCCGGGCCAAGGTCGAGCAGGCGCGGCTGTCGGCGCTGCTGCTGGCCGGCGGTTGGTCGGCGGCGATGGCCGAGGCCGACGGCCGGGCACTGCTCGATCTGGCGTTGCGCCGCGAGTTGCCGTATTTCACCAGCCTACCGGTGCTGTTGCGGCTGGCGAAGCGCCTGGATGGCGATGGCCGTTTGTCCTGCCGGCGCAGCGTGGCGGCGCTGGTGGCCTTGCTTGAGGTGCTGGCCGGTGCCCGCCGCAGCCAGCGTCCCGGCCAATGGTCAGCCGTTTTCCGCCAGGCCCTGCATGCCGCCGGCTGGCCCGGCGACCGGCCGCTGTCCAGCCACGAATTCCAGGCCCGCCGCGCCTTCGGCGAAGTGCTCGACGCCTTCGCCCGGCTTGATCCATTGCTCAGCAGCCTGAATCTCGCCGAGGCGGTGCATCGCCTGGGGCAATTGTGCCGGCAACGCCTCTTCCAGCCGGAAACCCGAGGTCAGCCGGCGATCCAGGTACTCGGCATGCTGGAAAGCGCCGGTTTGCGCTTCGACGCCCTGTGGGTGATGGGCATGAACGACGACCAGTGGCCGCCGCCGCCGCGCCCCAATCCGCTGCTGCCGGTCGAGTTGCAACGTAGCGCCGGTACCGCCCGCGCCAGCGCCGAGGTCGAGCTGGATTTCGCCCGCCGCGTGCATCGGCGCTTGTTGCGTTCAGCGCCGGAGGTGATCTTTTCCTGGGCCAGCGCCGACGGCAACCGGGTGCTGCGCCCGAGTCCGCTGCTGGCCGGGCTGCCCGATCTCGAATTGCCGCCGCCCGAGTTATTCACCGTCGCCAGCCGCTTGGCGACCGAGAGCGGGAACGCCGTTGAGCGCATCGACGACGCCATCGCGCCGCCGCTAGCCGCTGGCGAAAAAGTCTCCGGCGGCAGTTGGCTGCTGCGGGCGCAAGCCATCTGCCCGGCCTGGGCCTTCTATCAGTACCGCCTCGGGGCCGAGGCAATGGAAACGCCGGTCGAGGGCCTCGACCCGGCCGCCCGCGGCACGCTGGTGCATGGCGCGCTGGAATGCTTCTGGCAGCAGACCGTGGATTCGACGACGCTGGCCGCGCTCGATGAAGGGGCGCTCGCCGAGCGCATCGTCGCCGCCGTCGCCGAGGCCGTCGACCGCTTCGAGCAGGGGCGGCGGATCGAACTGCCGGCCCGTTTCCGCCAACTGGAAACAGCGCGCCTGGAAAAGCTGCTAGCCGTCTGGCTGACGCTGGAAGCGCGGCGGCCGGAGCCATTCGCGGTCATCGCCTGCGAGCAAATGGCGGAGGTGGAAATCGAAGGCATCCGCGTGCGCTTGGTTGTCGACCGCATCGACCAACTGGCCGACGGCCGTCAGGCCATCATCGACTACAAGACCGGCGCCGCCATCGACATCAAGAACTGGGCCGGCCAGCGCATCACCGAACCGCAACTGCCGCTCTACGCCGCGCTGGTCAACGACGACGTCGCCGCCGTCGTCTTCGCCAAGGTACTAGGCGACAAGCCGGCCTTCGCCGGCATAGCCGACGAGCGCGAACGGTTGCCCGGTGTTCAGGGTATCGGCGACGACAAGCAGAAGATTTTCGACCCGGCCGTTTTTCCCGACTGGATTGCCGTCATCACCCACTGGCGCGAGCGCCTGCACGCCATCGCCGGCGAAGTCAGGGAAGGACAGGCCGGCGTCGTTTTCGCCGACGAGAAAGCATTGCAGTATTGCGAGGTTCTGCCCCTGCTGCGCCTCCCGGAGCGCCGCCGGCTGCTGGCCGAGGCGCTGAAATGAAACTACCCGCACCACTCGGGTAGGCAGCCGTTATCAATCGCTACAACCGCCCGAACTCCGCTGTGACCCCAACGGCACATCGACTTTGACGGAAGGCCGCATGCCAGCTATCATGATGACCATATGGTCATTTTCGAGGTGCGCTATGAAAGCCTTTACCGTCGTTCAAGCCAAAGCTCATTTTTCGGCTTTGCTGGCCCAGGTCGAGGCGGGTGCGGAAGTGGCCGTGACGCGCCACGGAAAAATCGTGGCGCGGCTGGTACCCGATCACCCGCGCGTTGCGGCGGATGCTTTCCGCGATTTCTGGCTCGACCAGGACATCGATCTGCAAGCCCCGGAAGATGCGCCGGCCGAGGATGTGGCCGCGCTGGACGAATAAATGGCTGCGCTCTACCTGCTCGATACCAACATCCTGATCGCTGCCCTCAAAGGGCATCCGAACGTGCGGCGGCGGCTGGAAACGCTCCCTCTGAGCAGTATGCTGCTGTCTGCGGTGGTGCTCGGAGAGCTGGAATTTGGGGCGGAAAAAAGCGCGCATGGCGAGCGTAACCGTGCCCGCCTCGCCGCCTTGACGCAGCGCTTGCCGCTGGTAGGCCTGGATGCGGAAACCACGCGCCACTATGCGCGGGTGCGGGCGCTGCTGGAACGGCAAGGCACGCCCATCGGCGCCAACGACACCTGGATCGCGGCCCAGGCGCTCGCCATCAAGGCCACACTGGTCACCGACAACGAACGTGAATTTGCTCGCGTTCCTGCGCTGATGCTGGAAAACTGGCTGGCGGATTGAGGGTCGGCGTTCGGAGGAATTCGATGCTGACCACCATGGCAATGGCTTAGAGTGGGTGGCTGAGGTGCGCAAGCGCTGCAGAGGCAATAAAGAGAGGAACGGCGCAAAATGATCAAATCGGTTGTCAACTACCCCATCTTCCAGATTTTCGATACCGAAGCGGTTGTGGCATATGTCATACCGCGATATCAGCGCGAATACACCTGGAACAAAGTTCAGTGGGAAGCGCTATTCGATGATGTGCAGGAGAATGGCCCCGGTTATTTCCTGGGTTCGATCATCTGCATCAACCAGACTTCCGACACCTTGGCTGTGCAGTGTATGGAGGTGGTGGATGGTCAGCAGCGGCTAACGACACTGTCTTTGCTGTTTGCTGCGCTCTACCAGTCGCTGAAGCGGCACGAGAACTTGGACGAAGAGCAGCAAGGGGAACTGTTCAATCTCAAGCGCAAATTGGTGCTGAAGAAAGGCTGTGACCAGTTGCGCGTCATACCGCAGATTCAAAATAGCAATCAGAACGATTACCGCGCAGTGCTGTCCGGCGTGGGTGTTATCAGTACCTTTGACAAACCAGCCTACGCAGGCAATCGCAAGATTTTTCGAGCGTTCTGCTACTTCCAATCGCGCATTGACGAGATGGTGGATGGAGAAAAAGATCCCTTGCCGTCGATCATGGCTCTCCTCGATAAGGTGAACCAGGCTTGTTTGGTGAAGATTGAGGTGGCTAGCCACGCAGAGGCTTACACGCTGTTCGAGTCGCTCAACAACCGAGGCATGCCACTTACCGCCATCGATCTGATCAAGAACAAGCTGCTAGCGCGACTGGAAACGACTGAACCCGGCAAGGTGGACTACTACTTTGATGTATGGAACAGGCTGCTTGGCTATTTGGGCGACGATTACAGCATCCAAGAGCGTTTTTTCCGGCACTACTACAACGCATTCAAAGACTCGCTGAATGTGCCGTTTCGTAAGGATGAGGACAAGAAGAAGGATCCTCTTGGCCCGGTGGCCACACGGTCTAATCTGATCCAGATTTACGAAAAGCTGATTAACCAGGACGCCAAGCTCCTTCTGCATGCCATTCGTTCCGCTGGCCAACTCTATGCACTAATGCTAGCCCGGAATACGGACGAGGCTTGGGCTTCGCTCGACAAACCCCTCAAGGACCTGGATCGCATTCAGGGTGCTCCCTCTTATCTCTTGATGTTGTACCTGCTTGAGCGGCATGAATCGTTGTCCCTCGACGAATCGCAGTTGGAAAACATAGTGCGGCTGCTGGTCTGTTTCTTTGTCCGACGTAACCTCACAGACACTCCGCCCACTCGCGATTTGACGCGTCTGTTCATGGCGATCATCGACAAGGTGGCTCAGCTTTCAGGTAATGCTGTAGAGACGACCATTCGCAAAGAATTGCTGGCAGTATCGGGCAGTGATGAGTCCTTCCGCAGCAAGCTGGAAGGCTCCATCTACGAGGAGAACGCTGGAGTTACCCGTTTTTTGCTGTGCGCCTTGGCTGAGCAGGGCATGACTAATGAAACTTGGGTCGATCTGTGGAAGTACGAAGGCAAGCTCTTCGTGTGGACTATCGAGCACATCTTCCCTCAAGGTGAGAACATTCCCGCGTCTTGGGCGGACATGATCGCGGGTGGAAATAAGGAGAAGGCCAAAGCCATTCAGGAGACCCATGTCCATAAGCTAGGCAACTTGACTATCTCGGGCTTCAATAGCGCGCTGGGCAACAAGAGCTTCATAGAGAAGCGCGACCGCACCGATAGCAAGAGCCGTGCGGTAGGCTACAAGAACGGACTCAAACTAAACGCTGAGTTGGCAAAGGCCAACGTATGGAGCGTCGAAAAAATAGATGCGAGGACGATCACGCTGGTGGATCAGGTGATGCTTCTTTTCGCAATGGCGTAAGGTGTAGAAGTCCGAATTAATCGAATCAATGGGTCGGACTCACTTTTAATTTTCCGAGAACGCTCAAAGAAATTCGATGCAGCTTCCCATGGCGCTGACCGCCCCCGACCACCTTACCGAAGACGCTGCCGCCCGTGAGCGGGCGCTTGCCGTCGCTTCTTTCATCGTCGAGGCGCCGGCCGGGGCAGGCAAGACCGAGTTGTTGACGCAGCGTTATCTGCGTCTGCTGGCGGCGGTCGAGCAGCCGGAGGAGGTGTTGGCGCTGACCTTCACCAACAAGGCGGCGACCGAGATGCGCGACCGGATTCTCGGCAGCTTGGAGATCGCGGCCGGCGGTGTCGCGCCGGAGCAGGCGCACAAGCGGCAGACTTTCGCGCTTGCTGGCCGGGTGTTGGCGCACGATGCCGCGTGTGGTTGGAACCTGCTCGGTCACCCGGGTCGGTTGCGCATCACCACGCTGGATGCGCTGTGCGCCAGCCTGGCGCGGCAGATGCCTTACCTCAGCCGCTTCGGCAGCCAGCCGGCCGTCGCCGAGGATACCGAGGCGTATTACGCCGCTGCCGCCCGCCGCACGCTGGAAATGGTCGAGGCAGGCGATGCCGATGCCGAGGTGGTCGCTACCGCGCTGACCTTCATGGACAACCATGCCGGTCGCCTGGAAAAGCTGCTGGTCGCCATGCTCGCCCGCCGCGACCAGTGGCTGCCCCATGCCAGTCGTCTGGATGACGAGGCTTTGCGGGCCGAGGTCGAGGCGGGTTTCGCGGCGCTGATCGAGCGCGATCTGGCGTCGGCTGGCGAGTTACTCGACAGCCGCTGGCAAGAGCGCCTGATGCCGCTGGCCCGCTTTGCCGCCGCCAACGAGGTGGATTGGCTCGAACCCCTGGCCGACTGGTCCGCGCCGCTGACCGCCGATGTTGACGATCTGCTGTGCTGGCGCGCGCTGGCGAGTCTGTTGCTGACCGGCCAGGGCAGCGTGCGCAAGACCGTAAACAAGAATGTCGGCTTTCCCGCCGACAAGGAATTCGCGGCGCAGAAGAAGGCGATGACCGAGGCGCTGGCCGACCTTGCCGCGCTGCCCGGCATCGAGCAGGGCCTTGGCGTGCTCGGCCAGTTGCCTCCTCCGCGTTTGAGCGATGCGGAGTGGACGACGGTCGAGAATTTCGCCCGCCTGCTGCGGCTGGCCGCCGGCCAGTTGTGGCTGGTTTTTCAGGAAGCCGGCGAAGTCGATTTCATCGAGATTGCCGCCCGCGCCGGCCTGGCGCTTGGCGACGAAGAGGCGCCAACCGATTTGGCGCAGGCATTGGACTACCGGATACGCCACCTGTTGGTGGACGAGTTCCAGGACACCAGCCCGACCCAGGTCGAACTGATCGCCAAGCTGACCCGGGGCTGGATGCCGGACGACGGACGCACGCTGTTCGTCGTCGGTGACCCGATGCAGTCCATTTACCGCTTCCGCAAGGCCGATGTCGGGCTGTTCCTGCGCGTGCGCGAGCGCGGCATCGGCGATATCCGCCTCGAACACCTGCGCCTGCTCCGCAATAACCGCTCGTATCCGGCCATCGTTGACTGGGTCAATACCGCCTTCCCAACCATCTTTCCGCCCGCCGACGCGCCGGAAACCGGGGCCGTGCGTTACGCGCCGTCGGCCGCCACGCGGCCAGCGCGGGATGACAGCGCGGTGTTCGTCCATGCTCTGATCGCCGACGATGGCGACGAGGATCACGAAGGGGCCGAGGCGCGGCGGGTGCTGGACATCATCCGCGAAACCCGGCGTAAAACACCGGCGGAGAGCATCGCCGTGCTGGTTCGCGCCCGCAGCCATCTCGCCGCGCTGGTCGCGGAAATCCGCCGCAGCGCGCCGGAGCTGCGCTTTCAGGCGGTGGATATCGAGGGCCTTGCCGACCGCCAGCACGTGCAGGATCTGCTGACCCTGTTCCACGCCCTGCACCACCGCGCCGACCGCGTGCACTGGCTGGCCCTGCTACGCGCTCCGTGGTGCGGTTTGACTCTGGCCGATTTGCACGCGCTGGCTGGCGACGATCGCCAGCACACCATCTGGCAATTGATGCAGGACGAAACGCGCCTGGCCCGCCTGTCGGCCGATGGCCAGATGCGCCTGCGGCATGTGCGGGACGTGCTGCAACTGGTTTTCGTCAGCCGTGACCGGCAGCATCCGCGCCGCTGGCTGGAAGCCGCCTGGCTGCTGCTCGGCGGCCCGCGTTGTCTGGAATCGGCGGCGGCGCTGGCCGATGTCGAGGCTTTTGTCGCGCTGCTCGACCGCCTGGCGGCGGCCGGCCGGCTCGACGCCGAGACCCTGGCCGCCCGCGCCGGCGAATTGTTCGCCCCGGCCGACCCGCAGGGCGGCGCGGTGCAGATGATGACGGTGCACAAGTCCAAGGGCTTGGAATTCGACACTGTGATTGTTCCCGGGCTGCACCGCGAGACCGGCGGCAACGACAGCAGCCTGTTGCTGTGGGATGAGGTCGCCGGCCCGGACGGCGGCGAGCATCTGCTGGTGGCGCCGCTCAAGGTCCGTGGCGCGGATGCTGGTGAGCCGACCGCCTACGATTATCTGCGTCGCCTGGAAAACGAGCGGGCCGGCCACGAGGACGAGCGCCTGCTCTACGTCGCCACTACCCGCGCCATCCGTTGCCTGCATCTGGTCGGCGTCGCCGTTGCCGATGAGCGCAAGGAAGACGGCCTCAAACCGCCGCCGGCCGGCAGCCTGCTCAAATTGTTGTGGCCAGGCGTCTCCCAGCCGGTTTTCGCCGCCGCGTTGGCCGACCATGCTCCGGCTGCGACCGTCGCCGCGCCGCTCGATCCGGCCACCTTTGCGCCGCCGCTGTTGCGCCTGGCGGCGCCCGGCATTCCCAGCGAACTGCGCGCGCCGCCGGCGGCGAACGACAGCGCCGGCCAGCCGCGCGAATTCGACGCGGAGCCGGCGGCGGCGACACCGGAGGTGGCGCTCGGCACACTGGTGCACCGGGCGCTGGAACTGATTGCCCGCGACGGGCCGGCGGCTTGGACGGCTAGCCGGGTGGGCGCGCTGGCGCCGGCTTGGCAGCGCTGGCTAGAGGCTCAGGGGCAGTCGCCGGAAACGTCGGCAGCCGCTGCCGCCGAGGCAGTCGCCGCGGTTTGCCGCAGCCTCGCCTCGCCGACCGGCCGCTGGCTGCTCGCCGGCCATGCCGAGGCCGGCGCCGAGCAGGCCTGGAGCAGCCGCGATGCCGACGGCAACGTGACCCACCACGTCATTGACCGCTGCTTCATCGCCGACGGCTGCCGCTGGATTGTCGACTACAAGACCGTGCATCTGCCGGATGACGAACTGGCGGCGCGCGCCGAGGCGTTTCGCCCGCAACTCGAACGCTACGCCGCCCTGTTCGCCGACGATGGCCTGCCGTTGCGCCTGGCCATCTATTTCCCGCTGCAGGACCGTCTGGTCGAACTCCACCAAGCTGCTTGCGCGTGAAGGGAAGGATGCTGTCATTGCCTGCAAGCAAACGGTATAGTAACGGGACAGTGGTTCGATGCGAGGCGATATGCGTTGGCGTTGGGTCGTGGTGCTCTGGATTGGGTTCGGTGCGGCGGCGTTGGCATCGGCGGCGAGTCTGCGTGTCGCGCTCGACGACCAAATGGCGGCGCTGGGCGACGACAAGGGCAATTTGACCGCCTTCAATGAAGATCTGGCGCGCGAGATCTGCCGCCGGCTCGCCTCCCTTTGCGAGATCGACCACATCCGCTATGACGATATTCTGCCCGGCGTTGCGGCCGGCGATTACGATCTCGGCTTCGGCAATTACCTGCGCACGCCGGAACGCGAGCGGCAGGTTGCTTTCAGCCGCACCCTCTGGTACTCCTCGTCGCGCCTGGTCGGTCGCGCCGGCCAGCCGCCCGACAGCGATCTGGCAACGCTGCGCGACGCGCGCGTCACCGCCATCGTCGGCACGCAGCAACATGCCTATTTGCAGCGTCTGGCCGATAAGCGTCCGCTGACGCTGCTTGGCGTCAGTACGATGGCCGACGCCTTCGCGCTGCTCCACGATGGCGAAGCCGATTTCGTGCTGCTGCCGGTGCTGAAAACCTATGTTCTGCTGGTTGGCAAGCCGCCCGGACATTACCGCTTCTACGGGACGCCGCTGGTCGCCGACGGACTCGGCGGCAGCGTCCATATCGCTCTGCCGAAAGCGCGCAATGATCTGCGCCATGCGGTCGACCGGGCGATCAGCGACATGCGCGGCGACGGCAGCTATTCGCGCCTGATACGCCGGCATTTCCCCTTCAGCCTGAATTGACCCCGATGCCGTCCTTGCGCTCCCGCTTCAAGAATTTCAGCACCGGCTTGGTATTCACGTTGGTGGCCGTGTTCTACGTCCTCAGTTTTGGGGTCGTGGTTGGCGTCGCCTGGAACGACCAGGAGCGTATCCTCGAAACGCTCGGTAACCTGCAGAGCAGGACGGTGCCGGAAATCCTCCGTCACCAGCGCCTGGCCCGCAATCTGGAGCAGCTGCGCCGCGCCGGCGAGCGCGTTTTTTCGGCGACGACGCCGGAGACGCGGCAGCAGTCGATGTTCGTCGTGACGCTGGCGGCCAGCCACCCGAGCGTGCTCGAACACCGGGAGGCAGCCGAGCAGGCGCGCGAGATCGAGCATTTCCTGGCTGGCGTCGCCCACGATGCGAGGCTAGACGAAAACACCTTCGCCGCCGACTATGCCTCATGGCAGCGGTTGTCGACGCGCCTCGGCCTGCTCGTCGACGACATCTCGTTCCAGGGCGTCAACCTGGCCAGCGACGACCTCGAACAAGTCTCTGCCGTCATGCGGAAGGCGCGCGTCAAGGTGATCGTGGCGGCGCTTGCGATCAGCCTGTTAGTCGCCTTGTGGCTGCTTTGGCTGCGGGCAGTCTTCGTCTTGCCGTTGCGGAGCATCGGCAAGGCGCTGTCCCACCTGAGCGCCAGCCAGCAGGCGCCGCGTCTGGCGCCGTCGAAGGTCAGCGAAATCCTGGCGATCAGGGATGCCATCACCCGCTTGCACGGCCTGTTGGCGGAAAATGAGAAGGCGCGCCAGGCGCTCGAGGCGCTGGCCAACCGCGATGGCCTGACCGGGCTGTACAACCGCCGCCATTTCATGGTCGCCGCCGAGGCCGAATTGCACCGGGCGCAGCGCTACCGGCGGCCGGTGATCGTCGGCATGGCCGACCTCGACCACTTCAAGCGCCTCAACGACACCTACGGCCACGCCGCCGGCGACACCGTGCTGCGTACCTTCGCCGCGCTGCTCCAGGAGAATTTGCGCCAGTCGGACCTGGTCTGCCGCTACGGCGGCGAAGAATTCGCCTTTCTCTTCCCGGAAATCACCCTCGCCGACGCCACCGTGCTCGCCGAGCGCTGTCGCGCCGCCTGCGCCGGCGATGACATCAGCCTGGCCGACGGTTGCAGCGTTCGCGTCACCTTCAGCATGGGCCTGGCCGACGCCAGCGAAAGCACGCTGGAGGCCGCCCTCGACCGGGCCGACGAGGCGCTCTACGAAGCCAAGCGCCAGGGCCGCAATCAGGTGCTCGTCAGCGGTCAGTTGCCGCTTAAATTGACCCAGGCAGACAGACGACACGGATAAGCGGCTGTAAACCGCCTCACGGCCACAGCACGCAGGCCCAGACGGCGGCGGCGTTGAGCAGGCTGAGCAATACCGCGGCGCTGCCCATGTCCTTGGCCCGCTTGGCCAGTTCGTGTTTTTCCGGCGAGGCTTTGTCCACCACGGCCTCGAGCGCCGAGTTGAGGATTTCGACGATCAGGATCAACAGGATGCTGCCGATCAGCAACGCCCGTTCAATGCCGCTGCTTCCGAGATAAAGCCCCAGCGGTAGGGCGACGGCGGCGAGCAGCGTTTCCTCGCGGAAAGCGGCCTCGTTGCGCCAGGCGGCGGCAAGGCCGTCACGCGAGTAGCCGAAAGCATTCCACAGCCGGCGCAAGCCCTTCTTACCTTTGAATTCGGCACCGCTCATGATGATTTCCGGTGGATGACCATACCTGATCCTATCCTATCGACCGAGCAAGGGCTTGAGGAAGCGTCCGGTATGGCTGGCCTTGCATCTGGCCACTTGCTCGGGCGTGCCGGCGGCCAGGATGCGGCCGCCGCCGTCGCCGCCTTCGGGGCCGAGGTCGACGATCCAGTCGGCGGTCTTGATGACATCGAGATTGTGCTCGATGACGACGATGGTGTTGCCGTGCGCCGCCAACCGCTGCAACACGGCGAGCAGCATCTCGATGTCCTGGAAGTGCAGGCCGGTGGTCGGTTCGTCGAGAATGTACAGAGTCCGGCCGGTGTCGCGCTTGGACAGTTCGAGCGCCAGCTTGACGCGCTGCGCTTCGCCGCCGGAGAGCGTTGTCGCGCTCTGGCCGAGGGTGATGTAGCTGAGGCCGACGTCGACCAGTGTTTGCAGCTTGCGCGCCACCACCGGCACCGGGTCGAAGAATTCGCGCGCCTGCTCGACGGTCATGCCGAGCACGTCGTGGATGGTCTTGCCCTTGTACTGCACTTCCAGCGTCTCGCGGTTGTAGCGCTTGCCATGGCAGGCGTCGCAGGGCACGTAGATGTCGGGCAGGAAATGCATCTCGACCTTGATCATGCCGTCGCCCTGGCAGGCCTCGCAGCGCCCGCCCTTGACGTTGAACGAGAAACGGCCCGGCCCGTAGCCGCGGACGCGGGCTTCCGGCACTTGGGCGAACAATTCGCGGATCGGCGTTAGCAGGCCGGTGTAGGTGGCCGGATTGGAGCGTGGCGTGCGGCCGATCGGCGCCTGGTTGACGCTGATGATCTTGTCGAACAGGTCGAGGCCGATGATTTCCTTATGCGGTGCCGGTTCCGTGGTCGAGCCATAGAGATGCTTGGCTGCCGCCGCGTACAGCGTGTCGTTGATCAGCGTCGACTTGCCCGAACCGGAAACGCCGGTGACGCAGGTGAACAAGCCGCCGGGAATTTCCAGCGTGACGTCGCGCAGGTTGTTGCCGCTGGCGCCGACGACCTGCAAGCGCTTGTCCGGGTTCGGCTGGCGACGCTGGGCCGGGGCGGCGATGGCGCGCCGGCCGGCGAGATAGTCGCCGGTCAGCGAGGCTGGGTTGGCGGCGACCTCGGCCGGGCTGCCGTGAGCGACGATATAGCCGCCATGAATGCCAGCGCCGGGGCCGATGTCGACGACGTAATCGGCACTGCGAATGGCATCCTCGTCATGCTCGACGACCAGCACCGTGTTGCCCATGTCGCGCAAATTCTTCAGCGTTGCCAGCAGGCGGTCATTGTCGCGCTGATGCAGGCCGATCGACGGCTCGTCGAGCACGTACATGACGCCGGTCAGGCCGGAGCCGATCTGCGAGGCCAGCCGGATGCGCTGCGCCTCGCCACCCGAGAGCGTCTCGGCCGAGCGTTCCAGGCACAGATAGTCGAGGCCGACGTCGATCAGGAAGGTCAGGCGGGCGGTGATTTCCTTGAGGATCTTGTCGGCGATCTGCGCCTTGTGGCCGGGCAGTTGCAGGCAGTTGAAATAATTGCGCGTCTCGCCCAGCGGCAGGCGGTTGATCTCGTGCAGGGTGCGCTGGCCGACACGCACGTGGCGGGCCTCGATGCGTAGCCGGGTGCCAGCGCAATGCGGGCAGGTCGAGTTGCTGATGTATTTCGCCAGTTCCTCGCGCACGGCGTTGGAATCGCTGCCGCGATAGCGCCGTTCGAGATTGGGGATGATGCCCTCGAAAGTGTGGCTGCGATCGAAGCGCGTGCCTTTCTCATTGGCGTAGCGGAAATTGATCGATACCTTGCCGGAACCGTAGAGGACGACTTGCCGAATGTCCTCGGATAATTCCTCAAAGGGCGTGTCGACGGCGAAGCAGTAATGTTCGGCCAGCGATTCGATGATCTGGAAATAGAACTGGTTCTTCCGGTCCCAGCCGCGGATGGCGCCGGTGGCCAGCGAGGTGGCCGGGTTGACAACGACGCGCTTGGGGTCGAAGAACTGGATCACGCCGAGGCCGTCGCACTTCGGGCAGGCGCCCATCGGATTGTTGAAGGAAAAGAGGCGTGGTTCCAGTTCCTGCAAGGCATAGGAGCAGACCGGACAGGCGAACTTGGCCGAGAACAAGTGCTCGGTGCCGGAATCCATCTCCAGTGCGATGGCCCGACCGTCGGCGTGGCGCAGGGCTGTCTCGAAGGATTCGGCTAGGCGCTGGCGCATGTCGTCGCGCACCTTGAGCCGGTCGACGACGACATCGACGTCGTGCTTTTGCGATTTCGCCAGTTTCGGCACCGCATCGATCTCGTAGACCGTGCCATCGACGCGGACACGGGCGAAGCCCTGGGCGCGCAGCTCGGTGAATAGGTCGAGTTGCTCACCCTTGCGGTTGGCCACCACCGGCGCCAGGATCATCAGCTTGGTTTCGGCCGGCAAGGCCAGCATGTGATCGACCATCTGCGACACGGTCTGGGCTTCCAGCGGCTGGTCGTGTTCCGGGCAATAAGGCGTGCCGGCGCGGGCGTAGAGCAGGCGCAGGTAATCGTGGATTTCGGTGACGGTGCCGACCGTCGACCGCGGGTTGTGGCTGGTCGCCTTCTGCTCGATGGAAATGGCCGGCGACAGACCCTCGATCAGATCGACATCGGGTTTTTCCATCAATTGCAAGAATTGCCGGGCATAGGCCGACAGCGATTCGACATAGCGGCGCTGGCCTTCCGCGTAAAGCGTATCGAAGGCCAGCGACGACTTGCCGGAACCGGACAGGCCGGTGATCACGATCAGCTGGTCGCGCGGCAGGTCGAGGCTGATATTTTTCAGATTGTGGGTGCGCGCGCCGCGAATGCGGAGGGTTTCCATCGCTGTTTTTTGCTGGATTGGGGAAAGGGAGGACTATACGCAAAAAATGCCCGCCCGCCCCGTGCCAGCGTGCTTACATGGGTGTTGCCAGACCGGCGCCGGAACCGGCCGCGACCGTCGCCATGGACCGTCGCGGCCGGGCAAACCTGCTAAGATGCGGGCCCCCGCCGCAACGCAAATCCCCTATACGATGTCTTCCCCGTCCGACCGCATGAGTCCGCAAGAGCGCCGGGTCGGCGCCGCGCTGGCTTCCATTTTTGGCCTGCGCATGCTCGGGCTGTTCCTGATCCTGCCGGTGTTCGCGGTCTATGCGCCGAACCTGCCCGGCGGCCACGACCTGGGTCTGGTCGGTCTGGCCATGGGTGCCTACGGGCTGACCCAGGCGGTGCTGCAAATTCCCTTCGGCATTGCTTCCGACCGCTGGGGGCGCAAGCCGGTGATCGTTGTTGGATTGTTGCTGTTCGTGCTCGGCAGCTTCATCGCCGCCTGGGCGCCGGACATGCACTGGATGATCGCCGGTCGCGTGGTACAGGGCGCCGGCGCCATTTCGGCGGTGGTCACGGCACTGGCCGCCGACCTGACGCGCGAGGAACAGCGGACCAAGGTGATGGCCATGATCGGTTCGTCGATCGGTCTTGTCTTCGCCTTGTCGCTGGTCATCGCGCCGCTGCTCTACGGCTGGGTCGGCATGGGCGGGCTGTTCGTGCTGACCGGCGGGTTGGCGTTGCTGGCCATTGCCGTGCTGCTTAACGTGGTGCCGACTCCGCCGCGCGCTCCCACTTTGGCTCGCCTGCCCCTGCGCCGGGTGCTGGTCGATGGCGACCTGCTCAAGCTCAATCTCGGCATCGGTGTGCTGCACATGATCCAGATGGCGATGTTCGTGGTTCTGCCGCGGGCATTGATCGAATACGGCGGTCTGGCGGCAGCGGAGCACTGGAAAGTGTACCTGCCGGCGGTGCTGGCCTCCTTCGCCGTTATGGTGCCGGCGATCATCGCCGCCGAGAAGAAGGACCGGATGCGTCCGGTGTTCCGCACCGCCATCGCGCTGATCGCTGTCGTACAGCTTGGCCTGTACCTGTTCGGTGACAGCCTGGCCGGGCTGGCCCTGTGCCTGCTGCTGTTCTTCGTTGCCTTCAACATCCTTGAGGCGACGCTGCCCTCGCTGGTGTCGCGCACCGCGCCGCCCGAGGCCAAGGGGGCGGCGCTCGGGGTGTACAACACGACGCAGGCGGTCGGCCTGTTCCTCGGTGGCGCGCTCGGCGGTTTGATCGCCCAGCGCCTGGGCAGCGGTGCGGTGTTCGCCGTCTGCGGTGGCCTGGCCCTCGTCTGGCTGGTGGTCGCCGGCACTATGCGTTTCCCCCGGCGGCGACCGACCGCCTGAGCTGTCAGCCGCGCCGCGGCGAATCTCCGGGATAATGGCGAGGTGTTCTCGGTAGACGAAAGGGGTAGCCATATGCGCACATCCATCCCGACCCTGCTGACACTGGGGTTATTGACCAGCTTGGCCCTGCCGGCCGGCGCGGCGACGCCGGAAGAACTGACGCGTGCCCAGACCATCGTTGCCGAGCGTTGTTTCATGTGCCACGGCCTGCAAGGCGAATCGGCCAGCGCCGTATTCCCGCGCTTGGCCGGCCAGCACGCCGACTATATCGCCCGCCAGTTGGCCGATTTCAAATCCGGCAAGCGCAAGAGCGAGACGATGAAGTCGCAGGCCGAGGAATTGAGTCCGACCGACATGAAGGTGCTGGGCACCTTCTTCGAGGCTCAGCCGGCAGCCGCCCGGCGCGGCCGTGATGCGGAGTTGATCGCTGTCGGCGCCTACATCTTCAAGCGTGGTAACACTTTTTCTGGCCTGCCCGCCTGCGCCAGTTGCCACGGCGACAAGGGCCTCGGCACCGCCCAACTGCCGCGCCTGGCCGGCCAGCATCCGCGCTACATCGAGGATCAGCTCAAGCAGTTCAACCTGCGCGAGCGGACCAACGACAATGCGGTGATGCACACCATCGCCAGTAAGCTGAGCGAACTCGAGGCGCATGCCGTCGCCGAGTACATCGCGACGCTCGAGTAAGGAGTATTTTTGGTGCTTGGAATTTTTTAGCATCAAGGCTTAGGTAGTGGGGTGGCGTGCCGGGGTGGTCGACCGCCAGGAGCGTCCCATCAACAGCTGGAAAGCCGTATGACCGGCCAGTGTGTCCAGCCGAGCGAGAAAATTTGATGCATGCCAGAGAGGTGGGCTGAGGCTCCTGCTAACTTGCCCCTGCCGGCCGTCGCCCGGACGGCTCGATGCATTCAGAAAGGGAGAGTCGATGAGAACATTTTTCCGGCCGGCGACGGTGTTGATGAATCGTTTGCGCTACACCAGCAAATTTTTCCTGCTCGGCGCCGCTGTGGCGCTGGTCATGCTGGTGCTGTTGGCAACTGTCTATGTCAATTTGCAGCGTGACATCGATACCGCTGAACAGGAACTGGCCGGTTTGCAGATGCTCAAGCCGCTGAACCGCATGGTGCAGACCATGCAGCAGCACCGTGGCCTGTCCTCGGGTGTGCTGAACGGCAACGAGGCGATGAAAGCGACGCGCGCCGGCAAGGAAAAGGAAGTCGATACCGCTTTGGCCGAGGTGGCCGCCGTGCTGACACCGGCCTTGCGTGAGCAGCCAGCCTGGCGCCAGATCAACGAGGAATGGCAGACGATCCGCCGCGATGGCCTGAGTTGGGCGCCGGCGGACAACCTCAAGCGGCACACTGAAATGATCGCCCGAGCGCTGGTGTTGATGGTCGATGTTGCCGACGCGACGCAGCTGACCCTCGATTCGACCGAGGATACCTACTATTTCATGGATACCGTTGTCATCAAGATGCCGGCCATGCTCGAACCGCTCGGCATCGTCCGCGCGCGCGGCACCGGTGTTCTGACGAGCAAGGAATTGTCGCCGCAAATGCGCATCGACCTATCGGCGTTGATTTCCCAGATGTCCAGTACCTTGCGGGCGCAGAACGACAACCTGGCCAAGGTCATGCGCTTCTCACCGAACCTGAAGGGCGCGCTGGCGGGGCCGAGCCAGGAATTCTCCAACGGCGCCGAGAAAATCTTTGCACTGGTCCGCGACGACATTCTCGGCGAGCGCTTTTCCACGGCGCCGCAGGACTATTTCGCGTTGACCACGCAGGTCATCGATCTCGGTTACAAGATGATGTTCGAGACGCTGATTCCCCAGTTCGAGCAGCAATTGGCGGCGCGCAAGGCGGCGGCCCAGCAGAGCCTGGCCTTCCATCTGGGGCTGTCGGTGCTGATCATGGGCTTGGTCGGCTATCTCGGCATCGGTACCTATTATTCGGTGATCGCCAGCGTCGATGTCTTTTCGCGCGGCGCCCACCGCTTGGCCGACGGCGATCTGACCGTCGAGTTCCACACCGAGGGCGACGACGAACTGCATGCTGCCGGCCGTGCCTTCAACGAGATGGCAGTGGCGTTGCGGACGATGCTCGGGCGCATCCAGAGCGAGGTGCTGACCCTGCGTTCGGCGGCCGAGCAACTGGCCACATCGAGCCGGCAGATTTCGCTCAGTGCCGGCTCGCAGAGCGACGCGGCATCGAGTATGGCGGCGGCGGTGGAGCAGATGACCGTCGGTGTTGATCACATTTCACACAACGCCCGGGAGGCCCAGGATAGCTCGCGCCAATCCGATGCCGTCGCCGCCGAGGGCGGGCGCATCGTCGGCAGCATGGTCGGCGACATCCGCGAGATTGCCGAGACGGTGAACCGGACCGCCGATTCGGTCGAGGCCCTGGGCCGGCAGTCGGAGGCGATCACAGCCATCGTCGGCACCATCCGCGAGATCGCCGAACAGACCAACCTGCTGGCGCTCAATGCCGCCATCGAGGCGGCGCGTGCCGGCGAAAGCGGGCGCGGTTTCGCCGTCGTCGCCGACGAAGTGCGCAAGCTGGCTGAACGGACCGCCAAGTCCACGCAGGAAATCGCCGATATGATCGGCGCCATCCAGAACGGTACCGAGGCGGCGGTCGGTGGCATGAAGCGCGGCGTCAACCGGGTGGCCGCCGGTGTCGAGCAGGCCGAGCAGGCCGGTACCGTGATCGCGCAGGTTCAAGAGCAGTCGCAGCGGGTGGCTCAGGCCGTCGCGGAAATTTCCGGTGCCTTGGGCGAGCAGACCGCAGCCAGCACCGAGATTGCCCAAGACGTCGAGCGCATCGCCCAGATGGCCGAGGAGAACAACGCCGCCGCCAGAGCCAACGCCGATACCGCGGTCAGCCTGCGCCAGTTGGCCGAGACCATCGGCCAGGAAGTCGCCCGCTTCCGCGTCTGAATCCCGTCCCCTGAGGTGGGCCGGCAGCGGGCGCTGCCTCAGGTCAGCATGTCGGCCCAGATGTTTTTCGCCCAGGCCTCGGCGATCCGTCCTTCCTCCTCGCTGCGGGCGGCCGAGACGCCACCGGCGCCCTTGACCGGCTGGATCACCTTGGTCGCCGGGTTGTAGCGGTGCACCGACGTGGCATGGATGGCTTGGCGGTCGTCGACAAAGCTGTAGCAGGCGTTGATCAGCACCGGCTCGGGGTTCGGCGGTTGGCCGGCGAGTAGGTTGAGGATTGCCGCAGCGGCCAGCTTGGCCTGTTGGTTGGCCATGTGCCCGGACTTGATCATGCTCGGGGCCGGGAAGACGGCATCGCCGAGCACATGCACACCCGGCGCGCTGCTTGACTCCATCGTCAGCCAGTCGACGTCAACCCAGCGCTGGTTGACCAGCTTGAGGCCGGCCTGCGCGGCGATCTGCCCGGCGTGCTGCGGCGGAATCACGTTCAGCACATCGGCCTTGAGCCGGCCGGAAGCGAGCACGGCGGTCTTGCTGGCGGCGTGAACATCCCTGACCTCGCTGTTGGCGCGGTACTCGATCATGCCTGGGTATAACTCGCTCCAGGCCTTGGTGAACAGGTCTTTCTTTGCTTGCACGTCGTCATTGGCGTCGAGGATCACTACCTTCGAGCGCGGCTTGGCCTGTTTGAAATAGTTGGCCACCAGGCAGGCGCGTTCGTAAGGAGCGGGCGGGCAGCGGTAGGGCGCGCGGGGAATGGCGATGATGTAGGTGCCGCCGTCGCGCATGGCTTCCAGTTGCCGGCGCAGGGCGACGGTCTGTGGTCCAGCCTGCCAGGCGTGCAGGATCTTGTCCTGGGCGGCCGGTGCGGCCAGTCCGGGCAGCCGGTCGAACAGGAAGTCGATGCCCGGTGACAGCACCAGGCGGTCGTAGCCGATGACCCCGCCGGCGGCCAGCTGAACCGTACGCGCTGCGGTATCGACGGCGATGGCCTCGTCCTGCAGCACCTGCACGCCCCAGCGGCTTTGCAACTGAGCGTAGCCGAGCGTGATGTCGGCCAGCGCCTTCTGACCGCCGATTACCCGGTTGGAGACGGGGCAGGAGACGAGCTTGGGCTTGCGTTCGATCAGCGTCACTTGGACGCCGCCGTCGCTCCACAGGCGCAGGTACTTGGCGGCCGTAGCGCCACCGTAGCCGCCGCCGACCACCACCACGTGACCGCTGGCCTTGCTGCCACCACTGCTGGCGCAGCCAGCGAGGGCGGCGAGTAGGCCGGTGGCGGCGCCGGCCCTGAGAAAATCGCGTCGCGTGTTCGCCATCATGGCCTCCCTTGCCCGGCGAAGTGGCTGGCGATCAGGTCGAGCTGGGCGTCGGTGAAGCCCTTGGTGATCTGCTGCATGATCGTTGCCGATTTTTCGCCGCTGCGGAAAGCGGCCAGTTTCTGCAGCAACCGCTCTCTGTCCACACCGGCGAGGCTGGCGATGCCACCGTCGACCACGGCCCGGCCGTTGGTGCCGTGGCAGGTGGTGCAAGTGGCGGCCAGATTGCGGCCAAGCTGTGGGTCGGCGGCCGCAGCCGGGCCGGCGCAGGCCAGCAGGCACAGGGCGGCGATGGGAGCGGTCAGTTTCATCGGCGTACTTCCTTCCTCTCGGCGAGATCGTGGTCCGGCGGTGATCGGCGTCATTATCCACCAGCCGGAGCACGGTGGCCGGACGGGGTGCGTTGATTGGTGCGGCAACAAAGGGTGCGCGGCGATGGCGTGAAAAGCCGTAACCGGTTCTGCCACGGTACAATCCACCTTTTTTGCTGCTAATGCATTGAAATAATGTAATTTTCTAATACTCGGGTTGGCTAAACCTCGATCCGAGAAAGAGGTGTCACATGGGGAAGAACGCATGGCCAGCGATGCCCGTCGAGGCCGGCACGACTGGCCGCGGGCGGCGCGCTTTTCTGGGTTTGGGCGTCGCTGGTGCCGCGGGGCTGATTTTGTCGCCGAGCCAGACAGCGGCGGAAGAAAAGCTGAAGTCGCCGGTGCGCATCGTCATCGCCGGTGCCGGGGCGGCCGGCTTGGCCGTCGCGGCACACCTGGCTGCTTGCCTCGACGGCGCGCGGATCACGCTGATCGACGCCCGCCGCCCGCATTTCTACCAGCCCGGCTTCACGCTGGTGGCGGCCGGCATCAAGCCCACCGCCTACGTTGTGTCGACGACGCGGGAATATCTGCCGGGCGGCGTTGAACTGGTCGAAGAAATGATCGCCGAATTCGATCCCGAGGGCAGCAAGGTCGTTACCGCCGACGGTCATGTCCATCCCTACGATTTCCTGATCGTCGCCACCGGCCTGCAACTCGATTACGCGGCGATCGATGGCATGGATACCGAACTGATCGGCCGCAACGGCCTGGGTAGCATCTATCACAGCCCGGCCAAGGCCGAGGCCACTTGGCGGGCGCTGTCGGATTTTGCCGAGCGGGGCGGCGTCGGCGTCTTCCTGCGCCCGGGCAGCGAAATGAAATGCGCCGGCGCACCGCTGAAATACACCTTTTTCGCCGATGACTACCTGCGCCGTCGCGGTACCCGCAGCAAAGCGGAAATTATCTATCACGCCAACAACAAGGTGTTGTTTTCCGTGCCCATCGTGCATGAGAAGGTGCGCATGTTGTACGAGGAGCGCGGCATCGAGACCCGCTACCAGCATCAACTTGCAGCGATCGATCCCGGCCGCCGTCTGGCCGTGTTCAATACGCCGGAGGGGCGGCAGGAAGTAGGCTACGACTTCATCAACGTGGTTCCGCCGATGCGCGCGCCGGACGCCGTGCGCAACAGTCCTTTACCCTGGCGCGAGGGGGCCTGGGCCAAGGAGGGCTGGCTCGAAGTGGATAAGCACAGTCTGCGCCACCAGCGTTTCGCCAATGTCTTCGCCATCGGCGATGTGGCCGGCGTGCCGAAGGGCAAGACGGCGGCCAGCGTCAAATGGCAGGTACCGGTCGTCGTCGACCACTTGCTGGCCGCCCTGGCTGGCCGGGAGTCGGCGGCGGCCTACGACGGCTATAGCTCTTGTCCGCTGATCACCCGCTACGGCCGGGCGATGCTGGTCGAGTTCGACTACCGGGACAATCTGCGCCCGTCCTTCCCCGGCCTCATCGCGCCGCTCGAGGAGCTATGGATCACCTGGCTGATCAAAACCACGCTCCTGAAGCCCACTTATATCAGCATGCTGCGCGGTCGTGCCTAGGAGCCTCCGATGAAGGAATTCGATCCCCTGGTTCTGCTCGCCGTCTTCCGTGAAATGCTCGGGCCGTGGCAGTGGCTGCTGCTGCCGATCGCAGTCGTCGGTCTGTTCGCCTTCCTACGCTGCATTGTTCGCGATCGTGGCCTGGTTGCCGGCCGTCTGCGCCGGGCCAGGCGCATCGGTCTGCTCGGCGGTGTGCTGGCGCTGGTGGTGCTGGTCGAAATTTCGGCTGCCGGCTTTGTCGGTGCTGGCGGCCCGGTCGATTGGTTGCTGTTTGCTCTGGTCTTTGCCATCGGCGTTGCTGTTGCCATCGTGATTGTCTATCCGCTGCTCGCCTGGCGCGACGATCGGGCCGCTTGAACCGGTCTGGGACGCCAGGTCGGAGCAATGCTGGCGGCGGGTCGTTCCGACAATTACAATGCGTGTTTTGCATTCAGGCGCGTCGGACCGCTGGGCGCGCGCATCGAAACAAGGGAGACAGGCATGGCATCAATCAACAAGGTGATTCTCGTCGGCAATCTGGGCGCCGACCCGGAAACCCGCTACACGGCCAGCGGCGATGCCGTCTGCAATATCCGCCTGGCGACGACGGAGAGTTGGAAGGACAAGAGCAGCGGCGATAAGCGCGAGATCACCGAGTGGCACCGCGTGGTTTTCTACCGCAAGCTGGCGGAAATCGCCGGCCAGTATTTGAAGAAAGGTTCCTCGGTGTATATCGAGGGCCGTATCAAGACCCGCAAGTGGCAGGACAAGGACGGCCAGGACCGCTACACCACCGAAATTGAAGCCAACGAAATGCAGATGCTCGGCGGTCGCCAGGGCATGGGCGCGCCGGCTTCGGGTGGCGGCGGTTACGACGAGCCGACCGACTACGCGCCGGCGCCGCCGAAGAACAAGCCGAAGCCTTCCTTCGACGATCTGGGAGACGACATCCCGTTCTGACCCAGGCCCCGTGCCGCCCGGCGCTTTGCCAGGGTGGCGGGATTCCTCACCCCTCGTCGTTCACGAACAGAAGCGGATCATGGCCAACTCTTTCACTTTCAAGGTTCTCGAAGACATTGCCCGCGATCTCTCGGGCAAAGAAATCACCTTCCCGACCTTTCTCAACATCACCTTCCAGGTCCGTGCCGCGCTCAAGGACCCCAACCTGAACATCGAGCAACTGGCCAAGGTGGTCGGCGCCGAGCCGCTGATGAGTACCAAGATCATCCGCATGGCCAACTCGGTGGCGCTCAATCCCTCGGGCCGGGAAGTCGCCGACGTCAAGAACGCCATCGTCCGCGTTGGCATGGAGGCGGTGCGCACGGTGTCCTTCGCCGTGGCCATGGAACAAATGCTCCGATCGAAGCAGATGAAACCTTTCGAGGACATTTGCCAGCGGCTGTGGGAGCACACTTCATACGTCGCCGCGCTGTGTCGGGTGCTGGCCAGGAGACAGGCCAAGGTCAACGGCGACGAGGCCATGTTCGCCGGCCTGGTCCATGACCTTGGCGTTTTCTACCTGCTGTCGCGTGCCGCCAACCTCCCCGAACTAGCCGCCGACAAAGTCGAGTTGCACGGGCTGCTGGTTGGCTGGCACGACAACATCGGCCACGCCCTGCTGTCGGCCCTCGGCTCGCCGGAGCAGGTGCTGGTCGCCGTGCAGGAACATGAAAACGACCGGGCGATCAGCACCATCGCCACGCTCTCCGACGTGCTCTATGTCGCCAACAAAATCGCCAACCGCGGTGGCTTCGGCTGGCGCGACCCGCAACTCGACGGCACCGTCGATACATCCGTGCTCGACACCCTGTTCGATGCCCAAACCCTGGCCAAGATCATCGACGAATCGCAGGAAGAAGTGCAGTCGCTCAAGGCCGCGCTCGGCGGTTGAGGGTTGAGGGTTGAGGCGTGGGGCTGCTGGCGCGGCGGATCGTTCATTGTTGGGCCGCATGCAACGCTATCTTTCCGCCAGCAAGTACATTGATTTCGATTCGCCGGAAGTCGGACGTTTTGCTCGTCAGTTAGCGATTCGCGCAGATTCCGAAATCAGTCTTGTACGGACATGCTTCGAGTTCGTCAGAGACGAGATTCGCCATAGCTCTGACTTCAAGCTCAACCCAGTGACTTGCAAAGCTTCAGATGTCTTGCAGTACAAGACGGGCTATTGCTATGCAAAAAGCCATTTGCTTGCTGCACTCTTGAGAGCTAATGGTATTCCTGCCGGACTCTGCTATCAGCGCCTGTCGGTAAGTGGCAGTGGCGCACCTTATTGCCTGCACGGCCTGAATGCCGTCTATCTCAAAGACTTCGGTTGGCACCGTGTTGATGCAAGAGGAAACAAGCCCGGCGTGGATGCGCAGTTTGATCCTCCCAAGGAGTCTCTGGCCTTCTCAATCGGGGAGCCGCAAGAACGAAACCTGCCGGAAATTTGGGCCGAACCGTTGCAGCTTGTAGTAGAAGTTCTGGAACGCTACGGCAGCTATGACCAAGTGCTTGCCAATCTTCCAGACATCGAGCTTGCGACCTGAGTTTGCGTTCAAGGCGGACGGCTGCGCCACCGCTCTAACGACGAAAGTCGGCGGGGGTAGAAGGCGGTTGCGTAACGAGAGCTTGGTTCATTTGGCGAGAGCTAGCAGCAAACCTGCCCACATGATGACCAACGCCACGTTGCTTGCCGCGAAGGCCAGGAAGCGATGAACGGCATGGTTATAGGTGAGATACACAAGGCTGTGCGCCACTCTGAAGCCGAAATAGGTCCAGCCCAGCATGACCATCCCGGCAGTAACGTTCTGCGTGACGTAGGAGACGAGGCACACGACGTAGAAAAGAACTGGAACCTCCAGCAGATTCATGAAGGTCCGGTTGGGAATACTGACGACCAACGGGACATTGGAGGATTCGCCGTGTTTGAAATCGCCCGCTGTGACCTGGCCGGCAAACACTGCCTTGAATCGCTGGTAGGGAATAAGCAGTAGCACAGCCAGCGTCCAGCCGACCAAGGCCATAACGGGCCAAAAGATGCTTGTCTGGTTCAATGCAGGACCTTCCTGGAAATGCGCCTAACGCCGGCAGACCTAGAGGCGACGGATTTTCTCCAGCAGCGCCGTCGTCGATTTCTGGTGAATGAACGGGATCGAGTGCACGCTGCCGCCCCAGCTACGCACTTCCGCCGCGCCGACGATGCGCTCGACGGGCCAGTCGCCGCCCTTGACCAGAATTTCCGGTTGGCAGTCGACAATGCGTTGTAGCGGAGTGTCCTCGTCGAACCAGGTGACCAGCGATACGCAAGCGAGGGCGGCCATTACCGCCAAGCGGTCGGCCAGCACGTTGACCGGGCGGTCGTCCCCCTTGCCCTGGCGCTTGACCGAGGCATCGCTGTTCAGCGCCACCACCATTGCCGCGCCGAGCGCGGCGGCCTGCGCCAGATAGGTGACGTGGCCGCGATGCAGGATGTCGAAGCAGCCATTGGTGAATACCAGCGGCCGGGGCAGCGCGGCGGCGCGGACGGCGAGTTGTCCGGGCGGGCAAATCTTGGCTTCGAAGGTCGGCGAGGCGTAGGTCATGGCGGATTGGTCGGTCGGCGCGGGCTGCCGCGCCGCCGGATGGGAGGCCGCAGCGGAAGATCAATAGTTTTCGGCCGGCATCGAGTTGCCGGTACCGCGAAACTGCTCATCGATACGCCGCGTTTCGGCTTCGGAGATGATCTCCATCAGGTTGACCACCTTCAGCACGCCGGCCGTGGTGCGGGCGACTGCCACGGCGGCCTTGGCCTCGCGCTCGTTGACGATGCCCAACAGGAAGGTGATGCCGCGCTCGGTGACGACTTTGACATGATTGGCCGAAAGCTGCTCCGAATCGACCAGACGGGCTTTGACCTTGGAGGTGATGTAGCTATCGTTGCTGCGGCTGCCGAGCTTGGAGACCGGGCCGATGCCGAGTTCGTTGTACAGCCCTTGCAGGCCGTCGATGGTGCGCACGGCGGCCTCGGTCGCCGCCTTGGCCTCGGCGTTGGGCACCTCGCCGGTCAGTAGCAGGCGTCGGTTGTAGGCGGTGACGCTGATGTTGGACTGTTCCCTGTACTGTTCGGGCAGGCGCCCGCGCGCCTTCCATTCGAGTGTCTCATCGTCGGTCTGGGTGCCGATCGAGCGCCGGTCGTGGATTGACATGACGCCGGCGGCAGTGCCGCCGACAACGGCCGGGAAGCAGCCTTGGAGCGCCGGCAGGGCGGCGAGCAGGGCGATGGTGAGGACCAGCCTGGTCTTGCGCATTATTCAACTCCCAGAAGTAGTGCGTCGATGCCGTCGCACAGGCAGTGGATGATCAGTAGATGGGTTTCCTGGATGCGCGCCGTGCGCTCGGCCGGTACGCACAGATGAATGTCGTCGTCGCGCAGCATCTCGCCGATCTGGCCGCCGTCGCGGCCGGTCAGCGCGACGACGGGCATGTCGTGCTCGTGCGCTGCCTTGATTGCCTCGATGACGTTGGCCGAATTGCCGGAGGTCGAGATGGCCAGCAGCACGTCGCCGGCATGGCCGAGTCCGCGCACCTGGCGGGAGAATATTTGGTTGAACGCATAGTCGTTGGCCACCGCGGTCAGGATCGAGGTGTCGGTGGTCAGCGCGATGGCTGCCAGTTCCTGGCGCTCGGCCTCGAAGCGGCCGATCAGCTCGGCGGCAAAATGCTGGGCATCGGCGGCCGAGCCGCCGTTGCCGCAGGCGAGAATCTTGCCGCCATTCACCAGGCAGGCGGTGAGGGTCTCGATGGCGGCGGCGATCGGCGGCGACAACACCTCGACCGCCTGCTGTTTGGTTTGGACGCTGTCTGCAAAATGCTGGGCGACGCGGGCAATCAAATCCATGGTCTGGCTAACGGAGATGCAGGCCGGCCATTCTACATCACCGCTCGGCGAAGACCTCGCAGCGAACCCGCCGCCATGGATTCAGGATAGCCACGGCAGCTGGCTAGAGCGGTTTCGGTTCGATTCTGTACGGATCGTAGGTTGGGGTGAGGCCCAACAGCCAAACCGAAAAGGTGGCGAAAAGGGGGCGTCCTGACACCGAAAAAGGGTCGCCTGTACAAGAAACCGCAAAGAACGCAAGGAACACAAAGATGCAGATGTTTTTCTTTGCGCTCTGTGCGTTCTTTGCGGTTTCACAGCATGTTGGGGTTCGCTACGCTCACTACCAACCTATAAATGTGCGCACCTGAATCAAAACTGCTCTAGGTGTCGGCGGCAAACGCATCACGCAGCCATTCCAGGCGTTCGCCGTCGAGCAGCACGCAGTCGAAGCGGCAGTCGCCGGCCGACCGTCCGGCCAGGTAATGACGGGCGGCGAGCACGATGCGCCGGCGCTTGGCGGCGGTGATGCTGGCTGCCGCGCCGCCAAAATCACCGCGGCTGCGGGCGCGCACTTCGACGAAAACCAGCGTCGCGCCATCGCGGCAGATCAGGTCGATCTCACCGCCGCGCACGCGGAAGTTGCGCGCCACCACGCGCAGGCCATAGCGCTCCAGATGGCGGGCAGCGGCGGCTTCGGCTTCGCGGCCGCGCGTCGTGGTGGTATCGTCGGTTTTTGCCCGCATGTGCCGTCGAATGACAGAAGAATGTGTCGCATTGTATGTCGTCCCGACGCCGCTCGGGAACCTGGCCGACCTGACCCGTCGCGCCGAGGAAATCCTGCGCCGGGTGCCGTGGATCGCCGCCGAGGACACTCGGCACAGCGCGCCGCTGCTCAAGCAGCTCGGTTCATCGGCGCGCACCTTGCCAGCGCACCGCCACAACGAGCAGGCGGCGGCGGCACGCATTGTCGAGCGGTTGCAAGCCGGCGAGTCGGTGGCCTTGATTTCTGACGCTGGCACGCCGGGTATTTCCGATCCCGGCGCCCGTGTCGTTGCCGCTGTGCGGGCGGCCGGTGGCCGGGTTGTGCCGCTGCCTGGCCCGTGCGCGGCGGTCACCGCCCTGTCGGCATCCGGGCTGCTCGACGAGCACTTCTTGTTCTACGGTTTCCTACCGGCCAAGGCCGGCCAGCGCCGGCAGGCCATCGAGGAACTACGGGCGCAGTCCTGCGCTCTGGTCTTCTACGAGGCACCGCACCGCGTACTGGAAGCCGTTGCTGACCTGGCTGCCGTACTCGGCGAGCGTACCCTGATCATTGCCCGCGAATTGACCAAGCTGTTCGAGAGCATCCACAGTGGCCCGCTCGGCGCGGCGCTGGACTGGCTGCAAGCCGATCCTAACCGCCAGCGTGGTGAGTTCGTGCTGCTCGTCTCCGGTGCGCCGGCTGGGGCCGACAGTGGCGAGGGTGAGCGGGTGCTCAAACTGCTGCTGGCCGACGGCCTGCCGGTCAAGCAGGCGGCGAAACTGGCGGCGGCGATCACCGGGGCGGCAAAAAATGCGCTCTATCAGCATGCTTTGGCGCTTAAAAGCTAGAGCATTTTTTGTTCATATTCATATGTTTACGGTTTTCCCGTGCAAGCGGTCAAACGAGGCCGAAGCCCCCTCGTCATTCCCGCATGTTTTTGGCGGGAATCCAGCGACTCACCGCGCCTCGCGAAGCGGGGCATGACCACGGTTGGAAAAGCAAAGACGCTGGATTCCCGCTTTCGCGGGAATGACGAGGTTGAAACGGTCGGTATATGAACAAGAAACGCTCTAAAATCCCAAAAATCATCCCGAGAATCCGTTTATGCAACTGACCATCATCCGCCCCGACGACTGGCATCTCCATCTGCGCGATGGCGAGGTGCTGGCCGCTGTGCTGGCGCATACCGCCGCCCAGTTCGCCCGGGCCATCGTCATGCCCAACCTGAAGCCGCCGGTTACCACCGTCGATCAGGCCGCCGCTTACCGCGAACGCATTCTCGCCGCGTTGCCGGTGGGCATGACCTTCGAACCGCTGCTGACCTTGTACCTGACCGACAACACGCCGCCGGTCGAGATTGCCAAGGCCGCCGCCTCCGGTTTCGTCAAGGCGGTCAAGCTGTACCCGGCTGGGGCGACGACCAACTCCGACGCTGGCCTGACCGACATCGCCAAGGCTTACGACGCGCTCGCCGAGATGGAGCGCCTCGGCCTGCCGCTGCTGGTGCACGGCGAAGTCACCGACCCGGCGATCGACCTGTTCGACCGCGAGAAAGCCTTCATCGACACCGTGCTGCTGCCGCTGACCCAGCGCTTCCCGCGCCTGAAGGTGGTCATGGAGCACATCACGACCCGCGATGCCGCCGAGTTCGTCGCCGCCGCGCCGGCCAATGTCGCCGCCACCATCACTGCCCACCACCTGCTGTACAACCGCAACGCCATCTTCCTCGGCGGCGTTCGGCCGCACTGGTATTGCCTGCCGGTTCTGAAGCGCGAGACGCACCGTCAAGCCTTGGTCGCCGCGGCGATTTCCGGCAATCCGAAATTCTTCCTCGGCACCGACTCGGCGCCGCATGCTAAAGGCGCCAAGGAGGCGGCCTGCGGCTGTGCCGGTTGCTATACGGCCTATGCCGCCATCGAGCTTTATGCTGAGGCTTTTGAGCAGGCCGGCGCGCTCGACAAGCTGGAAGCCTTCGCCAGCTTCCATGGCCCGGACTGGTATGGCCTGCCGCGCAACGCCGGCACGATCACGCTGGTCAAAGAAAACTGGACGGTGCCGGCCGACTATCCCTACATCAGCACCGACCGCATCGTGCCGCTGCGGGCCGGTGAAACCTTGTCCTGGAAAATGCGCTGAGGAAAAACGCCATGCGTCTGCGCCACCTGTTGCTGCCTCTGTTCGTTGCCCCCCTGCTCGCCGCCTGTGTCAACGACACCGCGAGCTACTCAATCGACGGCACCCCTGAGCACTCGCTGTCGCTGGTCCGCGAGCAGCCGGTTTTCTGGAACGACAAGGTAAACCTGAGTCTGATCGTCTCGCGCATGCCCAACTGCGTGCGCCGGCATAGCCTCGGCAGCGGCACAGCGAAGACACAAGTCGAAGTCTGGCAGGTGCCGTCGGGCGCTTTCATCATCCGCGTCGGCAAGCGCATGTACGCCACCGAGACGCAGACTTGCGAGGGCTTCGCCCGCCTCGATGCCGATCCGGTCACCGGCATGGGCGAACTCAGAGGGGTCTTCCGGCTGAATCAGGGCCAGCTGGCTTTTGTCCCGAAAGCGGCATCCGGCGTCGACGCCGGCGCGGAGTAGGCGAGGGCGCAATAAGCGCAGCGCATTGCGCCGATCGTTCTGCGAAACCGCAAAGAACGCACAGAGCGCAAAGAAAAATATCCGCATCTTTGTGTTCCTTGCGTTCATTGCGGTTTCTTGCACAGGTGGCCCTTTTTCGGTGTTGGTTCAAGCAATCGGTTCCGGCGGGATGGCGCAATGCGCTTTGCCTATTGCGCCCGAGCTTGGCGTAAGCAACGGGGAATCTGCGCGAGCAATTCACCGTGCGGCATGCAAAACCAGGCATCCGGATCGCCGCCCCATTTTCGCCAGGCGTCGACAATCCCTGCAATATCCGCCGCGCCGAGTCCCTGCTCTCTGGCTTGCTGGGAAAAAATCTCACCCGCGCAGCGGTCGGCCTGTCCATTTCCTAACCAGCGGCAGGTTTCCGTATCGGCGTAGCTCCATACCGATGCCGTGATCTGCGGATTGGCGATACCCACCGCATGCGCCCAGGCGCGGAGTCTCCTGCCCGCATCGGGTTCGGCGCCGTTGGCGCGAGCCACTGCGCGATAAGTCTGCCGCCATCGTTCGAGTTCAGGAAGTTCCGGGTACCAGCTCATGGCGGCATAGTCCGCATCGCGGGCGGCAATCCAGCCGCCGGGCTTGCACACTCGAATCATTTCCCGCAGGGCGGTTACGGGGTCAGTCAAATGTTGCAGAACCTGATGGGCGTGTACCACGTCGAATGATTCATTCTCGAAGGGCAGTTTCAGCGCATCCCCGATCTGGAATACGGTCGTTGTATCCGAGCGGGCGGCGGCTTCGGCGCGAGCGGCCAGCAGCGGCGCTTCGGCATTTTCCAGGCCAACGACCTGGCCGGGCGCGACAAGCGCCGCCAGGTCGAGGGTAATCGTTCCCGGGCCGCAACCGATGTCGAGGATGTGCATTCCGGACTTCAGGCGGGGCAGCAGATAGGCGGCCGAGTTCACAGCGGTGCGCGTGCTGTGTGAAGCCAGGGTGCTGCGCTCGTGACCATGCGTATAGCGGCTGGGTGAATTTGGCTTCATGTTCAGGCGGCCTGTTGGGGTTTGTCGCTGGCGCGGACGTGCAAGCGGTTGACGCCGCTCAACAGCGCCTTGATCGAGGCGGTGACGATGTTGCCGTCGATGCCGACGCCGTAACGCTCGCCGCGGCCGCCGGCAGCCAATTCCATGAAAGCGCAGGCGCTGGCATTGCCGTCGTCGCCTGCTGGGATCATCGAGCGCTCCTCGTAGCTGCGCACCTGGATCTCGATGCCGGCGCTCTGCAAGGCATGTACCGCCGCGTTGATCGGGCCGTTGCCTTCGCCGGTGAGAATGTGCGGCGTGCCATCGATGTCCACCGCGAGGCGGATGCCCTGGGCGTTGCCGTGCTCGAACAAATGATGCTCGCGGTAATGCACAGGCACTTGGGTATCGAGGTAGGTGGCGGCGAACAACTGCCAGATGTCGTCGGCGCTGACCTCGCCGCCGTGCGCATCGGCATGCTTCTGGACGACGCCGGAGAATTCGACCTGGAGCCGACGCGGCATCGCCACGCCATGCTCGGTCTCCATCAGCCAGGCGATGCCGCCCTTGCCAGACTGGCTGTTGACGCGGATCACCGAGTCGTAACTACGGCCGACATCGGCCGGGTCGATCGGGAGATAGGGCACTGACCACGGCTCGTCCGCCTTTTGAGCGGCAAACCCTTTCTTGATGGCGTCCTGGTGGGAGCCGGAGAAAGCCGTGAAAACGAGATCCCCGACGTACGGATGGCGCGGATGGATCGGGAGCTGGGTGCAGTGTTCGTAGGTACGGGCAATGGCGTTGATGTCCGAGAAGTCGAGTTGCGGATCGACGCCCTGGGTATGCATATTGAGCGCGAGGGTGACGAGGTCGACATTGCCGGTGCGCTCGCCGTTGCCGAAGAGGCAACCCTCGACACGATCGGCGCCGGCCATCAGGCCGAGTTCGGCGGCGGCGATGGCGGTACCGCGATCGTTGTGCGGGTGGAGGCTGATGAGCACGCTATCGCGGCGGGCGAGGTGGCGGTGCATCCACTCGATCTGGTCGGCGTAGATGTTTGGTGTGGCGATTTCCACCGTCGTCGGCAAGTTGAGGATGACCTTGCGCTGCGGCGTCGCGCCCCAGGCGGCGGTGACGGCATCGCAGATTTCCTTGGCGAAATCGAGTTCGGTGGCGGTGAACAGTTCCGGGCTGTATTCGAGGATGACCTCAGTCTCCGGCATCGCCGCGGCGAGGTCACGGATGAGCGTGACGGCGTCGACGGCCATGCGTACCACCTCGGCCCGGCTCATGTTGAACACCGTCTCGCGGAAGGCCGGGCAGGTGGCGTTATAGACATGCACGATGACCCGCCGGGCGCCCCGGATCGCCTCGAAAGTACGGCGGATCAGCGGTTCGCGGGCCTGGGTGAGCACCTCGATGGTGACGTCGTCGGGAATGTGGCCGCCCTCGATCAACTCGCGGACGAAGCCGAACTCGGTTTCCGAAGCCGACGGGAAGGCAATCTCGATTTCCTTGAAGCCGACGGCGCAAAGCGTTTTGAACAAGCGCATCTTCTTCTCGCCGTTCATCGGTTCGAACAGAGCCTGATTGCCGTCGCGCAAGTCGGTGCTCATCCAGACCGGCGCCCGGTCGATGAGGCGGTTCGGCCACTGGCGGTCTGGAAGATCGACCGGCGGAAAGGCGCGGTATTTATTGTTTTTCGGCTGGCTCATGGCGGGACTCCTGGGGGCGGGATGCATGCATCGGATGAACGTCATGGTACGCAATAACGACGGGCAAGTGATTGCGTTGTTTGCTCAAAAATTGCGGTGTATTTCATATAAATTGCGTAATTATTTAATTTTGTGAATTATTATTTCCTTATCTAAAGGGATGGAAAAATATCATGCAACTCGACCGCTACGACCGGCAGATTCTCGACCTGCTGCAACAGGATGGCCGCATCAGCAACCAGGACTTGGCCGAGCGCATCGGCTTGTCACCCTCGCCCTGCCTGCGCCGGGTGCGGGCGTTGGAGGAGGCCGGGCTGATCACCGGCTACCGCGCCCAACTCGATGCCAAGAAGCTCGGGCTGACGCTGATGGCCTTGATCGGCATCTCGATGGACCAGCACACGCCCGAGCGCTTCGCCAATTTCGAGAAGGCCGTCGCCGAGATACCGGAAGTGCTCGAATGCCTGCTTATCACCGGCCAGCAGTCGGACTACCAGATGAAAGTCGTGATCCGCGATATGGATGCCTACCAGGATCTGCTGCTCAACCGTATTACCCGCATTGCCGGCGTGACCGGTGTGCACACTAGCTTTGTGCTGCGTCGAGTGGTTGACCGCAATGCGCTGCCGCTGGCTTGAGCGGCGGCAGGCGCCAGTGGCGCGTATAATCGGCGGCGGAAAGTCGGCCAGGCAATCGCCGGATGTCCGGGGGCAACCCCGGCGTCGGGAGGAAAGTCCGGGCTCCGCAGGGCAGGATGCCAGCTAACGGCTGGGCGCCATAAGCCGCAAGGCCAAAGCGACGGAAAGTGCAACAGAAAGCAGACCGCCGATGGCGCCGCAAGGCGCACAGGCAAGGGTGAAACGGCGAGGTAAGAGCTCACCGCGTCCACGGCAACGGCGGACGGCACGGCAAACCCCATCTGGAGCAAGACCAAATAGGGAAGCATGGGCGTGGCCCGCGCTGCTTCCGGGTAGGTTGCTTGAGCCTGCCGGCGACGGCAGGCCTAGAGGAATGATTGCCGAACCTCGCAAGAGGGGAACAGAACCCGGCTTATCGGCCGGCTTTCCGATCTGTTTTCGGCCCGGCCGGCAACGGCGCTTGGGCGACATCGAGCGTCAAAAGTGTCGTTTGCTTACTAGTGGAGGATACCCATGCCATTCCCACCGGAGGAACGTAAAGCATTGCTAGGTGTCAAAGGAGTTGGCCCCACGGTGGTGGCTCGCCTCGAACAGATGGGGTTTGAATCGCTGGCCCATTTGAGCAAGGCCAATGCACTGGATATCGTCTCTCAAGCCTCGGCTATTGTCGGCTCGACTTGCTGGAAAAACAGTCCACAAGCTCGTGCCGCCATCCAGGCGGCGATTGCCTTGGCACAGTCGCGTCATGCATATTGATGCGCAAGCTGAGCCAAAGGCGAAGCCCAACGTGTTAGAGGAGCATCATTGCTGGGCTACGGCCCTTTGCCAATACAATTGAAAATCAACGACAGTGTCGATTTGAAACCGCTTCCAGCAACCAAGAATCAACCAACAACTGTGCCCACCATGCCGCGCTTTTCCGTATCGAGTCGTTTCCCGCTGCCAATCCTGTTTGGGCTGCTGATCGCATTGGCGGGTTGCGGCGATAAGACCGCAGCGCCGCAACCGCCAGCGGCCCCGGCAGCCGCCGATGCCGGGGCCACGCCGATCCTGGCCTCGTTGCAAGCGCAGCTCGACGACTATCGTCGCATCATCGTCCTGTTGGCCGACGAGGATGCGCAGTCCGGGCGCGACCGCGCCACCTCCAGCCATGTCGGCCAGCAACTGTTCCATGACGGGTTGGAACGCCGCCAGGCCATCGCCGGCCAGTTCGAGGCGCTGCTACGCACGCCCGATCCGCAGCGCTTTGCCGCCCTCGCTGCGACGCTGGATTACATTGAATCGGCGCCGGCGCTGTACGACGCCGACCGCCTGGCTTTTCGTGAAGTGCTGCGCGATCTGCACGAGCGCGTCGGCGCCGATTCCTCGCTGCCGGCGGTGAAGCTGCACCAGCGCATTGGCGAAGACCTGGATGCGCTGGACGGCATCGAGCGCAACTACGATCAGGAAATCACCCGCATCTTCAGCCGTTTCGACCGTACCCGCGCCATCGAACTCAAGCGCGAGAAGTGGGCCGACTATGTTGCCCATTTGCGCACACTCCATAGCCGCGAGGCGATCCTGCGCGATTACGGCGTGATCGAGCCGTATCCGATGTCGATGCAGGACAGCGAGCGCGAAATCTTCGGCCGCGACCTGCCGCGCAAGACCGTGCTGCTGACTTTCGACGATGGCCCGCACAAGGCGCATACCGACGAGATCGTCGCCATCCTCAAGCGCTACGGCGTACCCGGTGTCTTCTTCGAGGTCGGCCGCAATCTTGGCGTGGTCGAGGCCGATGGCAAGGTCAGGCTGGGGTCGATAGCCGGCATCAGCCGGCAATTGATGGCTGACGGTTACGCGGTAGGCAATCACAGCCTTACCCACGCCCAACTTTCGCGCACCAGCGGCCAGGCGCTGCGGCAACAGGTGCTGGATACCGATACGCTGCTGCGCCAGGTTAGCGATGCGCGCGCGCCGCTGTTCCGCTTTCCCTATGGCGCGCGCAATGCCGAAGGTCTGCAATTGCTGGACGAGGTCGGGCTGAAATCGATCATGTGGAACATCGATTCAATGGACTGGGCCGACCCGATACCCGAATCCATCGTGCAACGCGTGCTGGCGCAGGTGGAGAAGGAACAGCGCGGCATCATCCTGTTTCATGACATTCATGATCGCGCGGTGAAGGCGCTGCCACAGATTCTCGACAAGTTGATTGCCGATGGCTACCAGTTCGCCGGTTGGAATGGCCGTGATTTCTCCGTCAGTCGCGCGCGCAATGCCGCCGCTAGCCAAGCCACCGTCACCACCGGCTACAAGAATTCTTGGGCGATCGTCATCGGCATTGACGATTACGCCAATTGGCCGAAGCTGGAATACGCCAGCCGCGATGCGCAAGCCATTGCCGACGTCTTGACCGGCCAGTTCGGCTTTCAGTCCTCGCAGGTGATCGTGCTGAAGGACCAGCAGGCCACGCGCAACAACATCCTGGCCGCTTTCCATGATCGCCTGGCTGATGGCCGCACACAGAAGGACGACCGCGTATTCGTGTTCTTCGCCGGCCACGGCGCCACGCGCCGGCTCGCTTCCGGCCGCGACCTGGGCTACATCATTCCGGTTGACTCACAACCGGGTGAGTTCGCCACCGATGCGATTGCGATGACCGACGTGCAGAACATCGCCGAAAGCCTGCAAGCCAAGCATGTGCTGTTCGTGATGGATGCCTGCTACAGCGGCCTGGGCCTGACTCGCGGTGGGCCGCCTTCATCTTCGTTCCTGCGCGAAAACGCGCGTCGCACCGCGCGGCAGATGCTCACCGCTGGCGGCGCCGACCAGCAGGTGGCTGACGGCGGTCCCAACGGCCATTCGGTGTTTACCTGGGTGCTGCTGCAAGCGCTGTCTGGCAAGGGCGATCTCAATGGCGACGGCCTGATTACCGGCACCGAACTGGCCGCTTATGTGGCGCCGGCGGTGTCGGCGGTTTCGCAACAGACGCCGGCATTCGGCAGTCTGCCCGGCTCGCAGGGCGGCGAGTTCGTGTTCCAGGTGCCAGACAGCCAGGAATTCCTCAATGCCGACACAGCGCAATTTTCGGCTGACGCCATCGCCCTCAATCATCGCGTCGAAGCCGTGCAGGGCGACAACGAAGCATCGGTGCGCGTGGCCGACCTGCAAGGCGGCCGCAGCACGCTGGTGCTGCCGACGGCGGCGGCGGTGTCCGACCGCCAGCGCGCCCAGCAGGCCAACGACCGCGGCTTGCAGTTGTACCGGGAGAAGCGCTACGACGAAGCGGTGGCGCAATTCACCGAGGCGCTGAAACTGCGCCCGGATTTCGCCCAGGCGGCCAACAATCTCGGCTTCGTTTACTACCGCCAGCAACGCTACGCCGAAGCGGCGCGCTGGCTGGAAAATACGCTCAAAATCGACCCTTCGCGCGCGGTGGCTTACCTCAACCTGGGCGATGCCTATCGGCTCGGCGGCAATCCGGCCAAGGCGAAACAGGCTTACGCCACCTATCTGGAACTGCAGCCGCAGGGCAGCAGTGCCAACCAGGCGCGCGCGCAACTGCAGGCACTGCCGCTATGAACCAAGCTGGCGGCACCATCGTGACATCGCCACTGCATGAACAAAAAACGCTCTAGCGGCTCGACGCTGCTCACTTCAGTGTTGGGCCACACACGAAATACCATCGGAGGCCATCCATGAAGCGCATCAAGATTTCACTTCTGGCGATACTGCTACTGCTGACCGTGTTATGGCTGGCTGCCGATACGCTGATGCCCAAGCCGTTCACCTACTTTTCGTTTCGCGTCGCGTTCATGCAATACAGCGGGGCGCTCGCCATCGGCTTGATGAGCGTGGCCATGCTGCTGGTGTTGCGCCTGAAATGGCTGGAACTGCGTCTGGACGGGCTGGACAAGATATATCGCCTGCACAAGTGGTTGGGCATTGCCGCGCTGGTGGTCGCCATCATTCACTGGTGGTGGGGAAAAGGCACCAAATGGATGGTGGGTTGGGGCTGGCTGGAAAAACCTGCGAAATCGGGGGCAGGGGAAACTCTTGGCATTATTGAAAGCTGGCTGCGTAGCCAGCGGGGGTTTGCCGAATCGGTTGGCGAATGGGCGTTCTACGCCGCCGCTGTGCTGATCGTGCTGGCCTTGATCAAGCGCTTCCCCTACCACTGGTTCGTCAAAACCCACAAATGGATCGCGGTCGCCTATCTGGCCCTGGTCTATCACGCCGCTGTGCTGATCAAGGTGGATTACTGGTCGCAGCCTATCGGCGGCTTGCTGGCGGTCTTGCTGCTGGGTGGCAGCGCTGCCGCACTACTCACCTTGACGGGCCGGATCGGGGCCAGTCGCAAGGTCCAGGGCACCATCGCAGCGCTGACCGAATACCCCGCGCTGCGCGTACTCGAAACGGCTGTCGTGCTGGAGAACGGCTGGCGCGGCCATGCCGCTGGGCAGTTTGCCTTTGTCACCTCGGACCGTAACGAAGGCGCGCACCCCTATACCATTGCCTCCGCCTGGAATCCCGCTGACCGTCGGCTCGTCTTCATCACCAAGGCGCTGGGCGACCATACCAGCCGTTTGCGGGAGAAATTGAAGATCGGTATGCCGGTGACGGTGGAAGGTCCTTACGGCTGTTTCGACTTCGAGGATGCGCAGCCGCGTCAGATTTGGGTGGGGGCGGGTATCGGCATCACGCCGTTTATCGCCCGCCTCAAGCAACGCGCCGCCACGCCGGAGGCCAAGACGATCGATCTGTTTCATCCGACCGCCGAGTTTGACCAGGCCGCCATCGACCGTCTCAAGGCGGATGCCGAAGCCGCCGGCGTGCGTCTGCACCTGCTGGTCGATGGCAAGGATGGGCGGTTGAATGGCGAACACATCCGTGCCGCCGTGCCGGAATGGCAGTCGGCCAGCATCTGGTTCTGCGGCCCGCCGGAGTTCGGTCAGGCGCTACGCGATGACTTCATTGTCCGCGGCTTGTTACCAGAGCGTTTCCATCAAGAATTGTTTCAGATGCGCTGATGGTCGCCCAAATTCAGCTTATCGACTGGCAGGAAGCCGGTCGCTCCCTGTCCGCCCGCTGGCGTTCCGAAGCTGGTTTGCCGCTGCCGGCCGATGTTGAGATTGGTGGGGACCGTCTGGGGGCGGAGGATGTCTGGGCGGTGTTGGTCGCCGGTCGCCATTTGCTGTGGCGGGGCGATTGGGTGCATGCGCGACATTTGTTGCAGGCGCTGACCCGCCGCGCCGACCGGCATTTCGCGGCGGCTCGCGGCCAGCCGGAGACTTTGCCGGGTGAGGCTTTCGCCCGCCATCGCCAGCGTCAGGGCGAGCGGGCGGCGCTGCTTGGGCGCTTGCTGGTGCCGGTCAACGGTAATTACAAACTGCCGTTGCGCCGTGCCCAGGATGTCCGTCAGGCTTGTTGCGAGGCGTGGGGCGAGCCGGACGGCGCGGCTTCGCTGGTCTCCCTGCGCGAATTGCTGGCCGTGGTCAGTGCCCACGAGTGGCGCAAGAAGGGGGTGCCGGTGCCGGCCGTGCAGGGACGCATCCACCCGCATTACGGGGTGTTTTCGCCGGTGCGCGGCGAGTATGTCGATCTGGTGGCACAGGCGCCGCTGCCGGTGGATGGCACGCTGGCCTTCGATATCGGCACCGGCTCTGGCGTTCTCGCTGCCGTGCTGGCCCGCCGCGGCGTGGCCCACGTCGTGGCCACCGACCAGGATTCGCGGGCGTTGGCCTGTGCCCGTGAGAACGTCGAGCGGCTGGGCTTCGCCGCCCAGGTTGAGGTGATCGCCGCCGATCTGTTTCCCGCAGGGCGGGCGCCGCTGGTGGTGTGCAATCCACCCTGGTTGCCGGCGCAGCCGAGTGCGCCGATCGAATACGCTGTTTACGATCCCGATTCGCGCATGCTGCGCGGCTTTTTGTCCGGCCTGGCAGCGCATTTGGCGCCGGGCGGCGAGGGCTGGCTGATCATTTCCGACCTGGCCGAGCATCTTGGCCTGCGCAGTCGCCAGCAGTTGCTCGACTGGATCGCCGTCGCTGGCCTAGTCGTGCGCGGCCGCCTCGATACCACGCCACGGCATGGCAAGGCCAGCGACCGCGGCGATCCGCTGCATGCCGCCCGAGCGGCTGAGATCACTTCACTGTGGCGGTTGGGCGCTGCGCCGGCAGTGGGTTGAGGATGCTCGGACGCTGAATCGCAGTGTCGACCGGGTATCGGTGCCTGGTCGTGGTGCTATCTCTGGCTATCCGGCGGAAGATCCGCTTATGTTACGTTCTGTCATCCGGCTGTAACAAATCCTGGCTAATCTGCGCTTCGTTCCTCTTTAGCCCAGTAGGAGTCAATGATGTTCAAGACCAGCCAACTCGTTTCTACTTTCGCCGTCGCCGGCCTAACCCTCTTCGGCGCCCAGGCGGCCCATGCCCAGATCGTCAAGATCGACGGTTCGTCGACGGTGTATCCGATTACCGAAGCCGTGGCCGAGGATTTCCAGAAGGCCAAGAAGAACGCCGTCAAGGTGACGGTCGGCATTTCCGGCACCGGCGGCGGCTTCAAGAAGTTCTGCCGCGACGAAATCGACATCTCCAACGCCTCGCGCCCGATCACGGCCAAGGAGATGGAGGACTGCAAGGCCGCTGGCGTCGAGTATGTCGAAATGCCGATCGCCTACGATGCGCTGACGATCGTCGTCAATCCCAAAAATACCTTCCTCAAGCAGGCCACCATCGAGGAACTGAAGAAGCTGTGGGAGCCGGCCGCCCAGGGCAAGATTACCCGCTGGAACCAGGTCAACCCGGCCTGGCCCGATGCACCGGTCAAGCTCTTTGGCGCCGGTGCCGATTCCGGCACCTTCGAGTACTTCACCGAAGCCGTCGTCGGCAAGGCCAAATCCTCGCGCGGCGACTACACCGCTTCCGAGGACGACAATGTGCTGGTCCAGGGCGTTGCGCGCGATATCAATGCCATCGGCTATTTCGGCTATGCCTACTACGCCGAGAACATGAGCCGCCTGAAGGGGCTGCCGATCGTCAATCCGAAGACCGGCAAGGCGGTCGAGCCGTCCGGCGCCAACGTCGAGAATGCTTCATACCAGCCGCTGTCGCGCCCGATCTTCATCTACGTCAAGCAGAAGTCGCTGGAGAAGCCGGAAATCCGCGAATTCGTCGAGTTCTACATGAAGAACGCCGACCAGTTGGTACGCGAGGTGAAATACGTACCGCTGCCGAAGGCGATCTACGACAGCAACGTCAAGCACGCCAAGGACAAGAAGGTGGGCAGCGTGTTCGGCGGCAAGAACGAGATCGGCATCACCGTCGAGGAAATCATGAAGCGCGAGGCGAAAATGTAAGGTTGGCGGCGGGCGGTTCGCCGCTCGCCATTGAACGGGCCGCTCCGGCGTCGGGGCGGTCAATTTTGTATTGAATCACCATGTCCATTCCTTCTTTTTCCGAACCGCAGCAGGTCAGTGAGCGCCTGGCGAAGAACGTTTATCGCCATCTCAGCGAGCGCCTGATTGAACTGCTGTTGTTCGCTGCCGCCGCCGTCTCGGTGCTGACCACGGTCGGTATCGTCTATGTGCTGGTTTCCGAATCCATCCATTTTTTCCAGCACGTCAGCATCGTCGACTTTCTGACCGATACTCAGTGGACGCCGCTGTTCGACGATGCCCACTACGGCATCATGGTCCTCATCTCCGGCACCCTGGTGTCGTCCGCCGTGGCGCTGGCGGTGGCGATTCCGATGGGGACCGTGATCGCCATCTACCTGTCCGAGTTCGCTAATAGCCGGGTACGTGAGGTCGCCAAGCCAGTGCTGGAACTGCTCGGCGGCATCCCGACCATCGTCTTCGGCTATTTCGCCCTGCTCATCGTCACTCCGCTGTTGCAGAAGATTTTTCCGGAGTTGCCTGGTTTCTCGTTGCTCTCGGCGGGTTTGGTGATGGGCATCATGATCGTTCCCTACATTGCCTCGCTGTCCGAGGATGCGATGCGCGCGGTGCCGATGAGCCTGCGCGAGGGGTCTTATGCGATGGGTTCGAGCCGGCTGTACACCGCCCTCCATGTCGTTGTTCCCGCCGCCCTGTCGGGGTTGGCCGCTTCTTACATCCTGGGCATTTCCCGTGCCGTCGGCGAGACGATGATCCTGGCCGTGGCCGCTGGCATGCAGCCGAATCTGACCTGGAATCCGATGGAGCCGGCCATGACCATCACTTCCTACATCGTTCAAGTGGCGCTCGGCGACCTGCCGCACGGCTCGATCGGCTACCAGACCATCTTCGCTGCCGGCCTGACGCTGCTGCTGATCACGCTGCTGTTCAACATCCTCGGCCAATGGCTGCGCCGCCGCTTCCGCGAGGCCTACTAACATGAATTCCATGACCACCGAACAAATCCGCGCGCTGATTGCCCGCGGCAAGATGAAAGACACCATCTTCCAGGCGCTCGGCATCATCTGCCTGGCGATTGGTCTTTTGGTCATCTTCTTGCTCGTCGGCGACATGCTGATCCGCGGCCTGGAGCGCCTGAACCTCGATTTCTTCTTCCAGTACGCCTCGCGCCGGGCAGCACAGTCCGGCATCCTCTCGGCCTGGGTCGGCAGCTTGCTGGTGATGCTGGTTACCGCCGTCGCCGCCGTGCCGCTCGGCGTCGCCGCCGGCATCTACCTGGAGGAATACGCCAGGCGCAACTGGGTCACCGACATCATCGAGATCAACATCACCAATCTCGCGGCCGTGCCGTCCATCGTTTACGGCCTGCTGGCGCTGGGCATCTTCGTCTATGCCTTCGGTTTCGGCCAGAGCATTCTGTCGGCTGGCCTGACGCTGGCGCTGCTGATCCTGCCCATCGTCATTGTCGCCACCCGCGAGGCGATTCGCGCCATTCCGGCGATGATCCGCGAGGGCTCGATGGCGGTCGGCGCCACCCGCTGGCAGACCTGCCGCTACCACATCATTCCCTACTCCATGCCCGGCATCCTGACCGGCGTCATCATCGGCCTGGCCCGCGCCATCGGTGAGACGGCGCCGATCATCACCATCGGCGCACTGACCTTCATCGCCTTCCTGCCGCCGGTGCCTTTCACCGCGACCGGCGTAGACGGCGCCACGGCCGGCCTGTTCGACTGGGTGATGTCGCCTTTCACAGTGATGCCGATCCAGATTTTCAACTGGACTTCGCGCCCGGACCCGGCTTTCGAGGCCAACGCCGCCGCCGCCGGTTTCGTGCTGATGGGCATGGTGCTGTCGATGAACGGCCTGGCCATCTGGCTGCGCTACCGCATGCGCAAGAACATCAAGTGGTAAACGATCCAGAATGGAGCAATCGATGCAGATTCAAGAAAACCCGGCCCTGAAGGCGGAAGCGCGCAACCTGAGCTTCTTCTACGGCAATACCCAAGCGCTGAAGGGCATCAACATGCCGATCCACGACAAGAAAGTCACGGCCTTGATCGGCCCTTCCGGCTGCGGCAAGTCGACCTACCTGCGTAGCTTCAATCGCATGCACGACCTTTATCCGGGCAATCGTTACGAGGGCGAGATTCGCTTCTTCCCGGACAATACCAATCTGCTGTCGCCGGAAGTCGATCCGATCGAAGTGCGGATGCGCATTGGCATGGTCTTCCAGAAGCCAAACCCCTTTCCCAAGACCATTTACGAGAACGTCGCCTACGGCCTCCGCGTGCGCGGCGAGCGTAACAAGCGCACGCTCGACGACAAGGTCGAACACGCCCTGCGCGGCGCCGCCATCTGGGACGAGGTCAAGGATCGCCTGCAGGATCTGGCGCCTAACCTCTCGGGCGGCCAGCAGCAGCGCCTGTGCATCGCCCGCGCCCTGGCTACCGATCCGGAACTACTGCTGTTCGACGAGCCGACCTCGGCGCTCGACCCGATCGCTACCGGCGCCATCGAGGAGTTGGTGCACGAGTTGAAGAAACGGGTCACCATCCTCATCGTCACCCACAACATGCAGCAGGCGGCGCGCGTCTCCGACTACACCGCCTACATGTATCTCGGCGAGATGATCGAATTCGGCAAGACCGACGAAATCTTCCTCAAGCCGAACGACAAGCGTACTGAAGACTACATCACCGGCCGCATGGGCTGAGGAGAAAAATATGATGACGGAATCTCATCACGTATCCAGCCGCTTCGACGAAGATCTTGCCCGCCTGCGCACGCAGGTGTTGCAGATGGGCGGCTTGGTCGAGACCCAGGTGGCGGCCGCTATCGACGCCTACAGCAGTGGTGAGGTCGGTAGCGTCAAGGCCATCGTCGACGGCGACCGCCGAGTCAATGAACTGGAGAAGGCCATTGACGACGATTGCGCGCACATCATCGCCAAGCGCCAGCCGACTGCCTCTGACCTGCGCCTGGTGCTCGGCGTCAGCAAGATCGTTACCGACCTCGAACGAGCCGGCGACGAGACCAAGAAGATCGCCAAGGGCGTCCGCCGCATCTACGAGAACGGCCATTTACCGGGGCAGTTCGGCCCCGGCGTCCAGCATCTCGCCGAAGCCGCGCTGAACCTGGTGCGCCAGGCGCTCGACAGCTTCGCCCGCCTCGATACCGGGCAGGCCACGCAGGTCATCCGCCTCGACGACGACGTGGACGTCGAATTCAAATCCATCATCCGCCAGCTGATCACGCACATGATGGAGGACCCACGTACCATCACTACGTCTATCGACATCATCACCATTGCCCGCGCCATCGAGCGCATCGGCGATCACGCCAAGAACATTTCCGAGCAAGTGATCTACATCGTTGAGGGACGCGACATCCGGCACATCAAAGAGGCTGCCAAGTGACACCGACGATTCTGGTCGTCGAGGATGAGCCGGCCATCCAGGAACTGGTGGCCATCAACCTCAAGCACGCCGGCTTCCTGGTCGTCCGCGCGGCCAGTGCCGAGGAGGCCGAGTCGGCTATCCGCGCCGCGTTACCCGATCTGATCGTGCTCGACTGGATGTTGCCGGGACAGTCCGGCGTGGCTCTGGCCAAGAAAATCCGCGCCGAAGAGCGTACTCGCGAACTGCCGATCATCATGCTGACCGCCCGCGTCCACGAAGAGGACAGAGTACAGGGCTTGGAAGCCGGCGCCGACGATTATGTGACCAAGCCCTTTTCGCCGAAGGAACTGGTTGCCCGGGTGCGCGCCGTACTGCGCCGCCGCGCCCCGCACCTGGCCGGTGAAGCGATCGAGGTTGCCGATCTGGTGCTCAATCCGGCCACCCACCGAGTGCTGGCCGGTGGCCAGCCAATCGAGCTGGGACCCACCGAGTTCCGCCTGCTGTTCTTCTTCATGACCCATGCCGAGCGCGTGTTTACCCGCGCCCAGTTGCTCGACGAGGTGTGGGGCGACCACATTTTCATCGAGGAACGTACCGTCGATGTGCATATCCGCCGCTTACGCGCCGCGCTGGAAAGCTCCGGCCACCATGAGCGCGTCGAGACGGTGCGCGGCACCGGCTACCGTTTTCGCGGCACTTGAATCCCGTGCGCGTGCGGCCATTGCTGCTGACCTTGCTGGTCGCGCTGCTGGCGCTGCCGCTCGGCTATTTCGTGGCAGCGTGGCTGGGTTGGGCGCTGTTCAG
>JAIRKE010000045.1 GCA_031260295.1 Azonexus sp. | reverse complement strand
TTTGTTGACGAGGCCGCGCGTCAGCGCCTCCATCACCTCTTCCGGCGGCATGCCGTTAGCCAGCAACCGGCGCGCCCGCTCCAGTTCTTTCTGGCGCAAGGTTTCGTGATGGCTTTGCAGCGCGTTGATCGTCGGCACCACCGAACGGCTTTCCAGCCAGCGCAAAAACTCCAGCGCTTGCGCCGACACCATTTCTTCGGCTTGGACGATCGCCTCGCGCCGCACCTGCAAATTGCTGCGGATGATCTCGGACAAATCGTCGAGACTGTAGAGGAAAACGTCGTCGAGTCTGCCGACTTCTTTTTCAATGTCGCGCGGCACCGCCAGATCGACCATGAAAATCGGCGCGTGCCGCCGCCTGCGAATGACCCGCTCGACCAGCCCTTTGCCGAGAATCGGCAGCGGCGACGCCGTGCAGGTAATGATCATGTCGAACTGCGCCAGCCGGTCGGGGATTTCGTTTAGCGTGATCGCGTCGGCGTTGAACCGCGCCGCCAACTCGCGACCGCGCTCGATCGTCCGGTTCGCCACCACGATCGATTTGGGTTTGCGCGCCGCGAAGTGCGCCGCCGCCAGTTCGATCATTTCGCCGGCGCCGATCAGCAACAAATTTTGTTCGGAAATCGACGGAAAAATCCGTTCGGCCAGTTTTACTGCTGCCGCCGCCATCGAAATCGACGCGCTGCCGATATCGGTATGGGTGCGAACATCCTTGGCCACCGCAAAGGTGTGCTGGAACAAGCGGTTGAGCACCAGCCCCAACGTTCCGGCCGCTTCCGCCGACCGCACCGCCTGCTTCATCTGCCCCAGAATCTGCGGCTCACCCAGCACCATCGAATCGAGCCCGCAGGCCACCCGGAAGGCGTGTGTGACCGCTTCGTCCTTTTTCAGCGTGTAGAGATGCGGTTCCAGCGTCCGCTGCGGCAGCCGGTGAACATCTTCAAGCCAGTACGCCACCTCTTCCGGCTCGCCGCCGCGGCAGTAAACCTCGGTGCGGTTGCAGGTTGACAGAATCGCCGCTTCCTTGACCCGCCGGCGTCCCAGCAAATCGCGCAACGCCGCGCTCACCGCGTCCGGCGAAAACGATACCTTTTCGCGAACCTCCAGTGGCGCTGTCGTGTGGTTCAGGCCGAGCGTATAAAGCAAACCCATAATCCATGAATTATAACGAGACAAGGGCATGCTGGGGAACTTCGCCGTAAACGCCCGTTCCGGCCATGAAAAAAGGGCTTTTTGAGCCCTTTTCCCGTCAATTCCTTTCAAGTGCGCACTCAGCAACGGCGTCTGAATCGCCCGGCGGCTCCCAAACCGGCCACCAGCAGGATCATCATCGCCATACCGATGACGTTGTTTGCCGGTATCGGTTCAGTCGTCGCCCTCGGCTGCGGTGGGTTGCCTCCGACCAATATCCCGTCAAACGCCAGCCCGCTAGCATAAGCGGAATCGCCCCAGTTTACGACACCAAACTCCAGACGGTAGCTGCCCGTTGTCGGAATGGCGTAAGTCACATCAACCCAGCCCGTGTAACCACAGCCCCCCCCGGTGTAGCATGACCCCGAATCGCTTCCCAGCGGCGCCCAGGAAGGAGCACCGGGGATGATGGGAGCCGCTGCCGGAACCAGCGTCGCGACGGGAGGCGGCATATTATAACCGGGCACGGTGTTGCCTGCTGGCGTCGTCCGCGCAGCAAACAGCATCGCCACCTCGTTTCCCAAACTGTCCAGCAGACGGGCCCACGCATAGTCGGTGTAAGAGGTGCTGCCATCCGAAGTGACATAGTTGAAATGAAAAGACAAGGTATCTCCGCCGTTCGCCGAGAAAAGCGGGGACTGGATTTTCGAGCCATTGGTCGTACTGGTTCCGGCCGTAGCATCGATGCTGGCCGGAGTAAGCCCAGGATTAGTAGCAGAGCTCCCGTTCGTGGACACCCACCCATAAGAAACTGTTCCCGGTGTCGACGAAAGCGTTACCACACCGTCCGCCCCTGAAGAGCCGCAATTGCCCGTGCATGTCCATCCGCTGATGTCCATCGCAGCGGACGACGCAGCCCATCCCAACAACAGTCCTGTCGCAACCAGCAAAGAAAAAACTTTTGTTGACATACCTCCCCCGTTTGAGAAAAATGACATTTAACAAAATCCTAAAAAGTCTATCGCAATTCAGTCACATGGTTTCATTGTTCACAATTGTTCACAATGATCGACGCCGACATTCACGCAAAAACCACACAAGCGGTTTTTCAAGGCAAAAAAAGCCGGCGTTACGCCGGCTTCGCTGCGTACTTCACTTCAAGCAACGCTTTAAGGAACCTTTGAAAACCCCTTCCTGTCATTCTGCGCGTAGCGAAGCGAAGTCGCAGAATCCAGACGCCGCGTGGATCCTGCGACTTCGCGCAGGATGACAAGCGGGGGGGGTAGCAGGGTTGTTCAGAGCCTCCTTAATCCGCTTTCAGGCACCCGCGCATGAACTCTTTGCGCTCGTCGCCCTTCTGGTCACCGGCCTGTTCATTGCAGTATTTCATTTTCTCCCTCTGATTTTTCGGCTTTTGGGGAACCGCTGCCTTGGTGGACAGGCATTGTTTCATGAACGCCTTGCGCTCATCGCCCTTCTGGTCACCGGCCTGTTGGTTGCAATAGGTCATCCGCTCTTGTTGCGTCATCTGCTGCGTTTCTTGCGCCATCACCGGCCACGCCATCAAACTCAGCGTCGCCAGCACGGCCAATTGACTTCTCCACTGTGATTTCATCATTCGCCTCATTGGTAAAAAAACACCGCCACGATTGTAGCGCGTTTATTTTAAAGCCATTGCCGGCTCCATGGTCAACCATCATGACAGCAGCGATAAAGGTGTCTTGGTTTGGTTGTATTATTATGGGTTTTACCGCGTACCGGTTTCGCAACCCACATTTTCATGGCCTCTTCAGGTGAAGGATTGACATAATGATTTTAGTGCTTGCCAACAACACATCAGCCGACAGCGTCGAGTATCGAGCGTTGATCGACCGTTTGAACCAATTGCCCGGAATCAAGCACCGGGTTCACCGCGAAGTCGGCACTGAGGTCACGCTGACCGAAATCTATCTGATTGGCAACACCCGGGCGCTGGTTCAGGAAACCATGGAACAGCTTCCTTGTGTCAAAAAAATCATCCGCATCTCGGAACCTTACCGGGTTCTCGGCCATCATCAGCACGGCGATGACCGGGCGACATCGTTCGACTATAACGGCGTGCGTTTCGGTCAGGATACTTTCCACGTGTTTGCGGGCTTGTGCGCTGTCGATTCGCGCGAATCGGTCGAAGCGATGATGAAGGCGTTGCAGGAACACGGGCAAGTCTGTACCCGAATGGGCGCTTACAAACCGCGCACCAGTCCCTATGCGTTCCAGGGTTACGGCCAGCAATGCCTGCCTTACATTTTTGAACTTGCCGGCAAGTACGGCATCAGAGTCATCGCGATGGAAATCACCCACGAATCACACGTCGATGAGATTCGCGCCGCGCTTAACGCTACCGGCAACGCTACCGGCGTCATGCTGCAAATCGGTACCCGCAATACGCAGAACTTCGAGTTGCTGAAATTGATCGGCCGTCAACAGGAGTTTCCGGTGTTGATCAAGCGCGGTTTCGGCATCACGCTTGACGAATCGCTGAACGCTGCTGAATACCTCGCTTCGGAAGGAAACCGCAAGGTCGTGTTCTGTTTGCGCGGAATGAAAACCAATATGGGTGATCCGCATCGCAATTTTGTAGATTTTGCGCACGTACCGGTATTGAAACGGTTGACCAGAATGCCGGTGTGTGTCGATCCTTCGCACTCCGTCGGCACCCGTGATGCCAGCCCCGATAGCATTCTCGACATCTTCCACGCGGTTGCCCAAGGTATCGTCGCCGGTGCCAATATGGTGCTTGTCGATTTTCATCCTTTCCCCGAGAAAGCGCTGGTGGATGGCCCACAAGCATTGCGTCTCCACGAATTGCGGTATTTCCTCGACGACACGGCGCTTGTCCGTGAAACCTATCTGAAACGCGCCGCGTTGGCTGCCGCCGCGCAGAAAACTCGGGAAACACAACCCTCTTGAAGGTTTCGTCGCCCATGTCGGGCAATACGGCATCGCCGCGCGGCAAGCGTATCGCTTCCGATTATGTTTGCCCGCGCTGGATTGTCGGGGCGCATGCGCAAACCGTGTGGCCGGTGATGCAAGCGCGAGCGCCGGTCGCGTGGAAGCGTGAACGCGTCGCCACGCCCGATCACGATTTCTGGGATTTCGACTGGCTCAACGCGCCAGCGGAAAACAAGGCACCGCTGGTCATTCTCTTTCACGGTCTGGAAGGCAGTTCGCGTTCGCACTACGCTTGTTCGATGATGGCGATGGCAGCCAAACGCGGCTGGCGCGGGGTCGTACCGCATTTTCGCGGTTGCGGCGGTGAACCCAATCTGACGCCGCGCGCCTACCACTCGGGCGACTACAGCGAAATTGCCGCGATACTCACCGCCATCCGCGCGCGCGTGCCGGAACAAACAGCACTTTACGCTGTCGGCGTCTCGCTCGGCGGCAGCGCTTTGCTGAACTGGCTGGGGCGCAACACCGCAGCCGATACGCTTGCCGCCGCCGCCATTGTTTCAGCGCCCATCGACCTCGAACAATCCGGTCGCACGTTCAGCAAAGGCTTGAACCGCGTTTACGAACGCAACTTCATGAGCACGCTGAAAAACAAAGCCCTCGCCATGGCGAAGCAATATCCCGGCAAAGTCGATCCCCGAAAAGTTTCCGCTGCACGCACGCTGGACGACTTCGACGATGTCTTCACCGCGCCGCTGCACGGTTTCAACGATGTGGCCGATTATCGCCGCCGCGCTTCGTCGCGCCCCTGGCTCAACACCATCGGGACACCGACACTGGTACTCAATGCACTGAACGACCCTCTCGTACCAGCCGACTCCCTGCCCGAGGAAGAAGAAACCAGTCCTCACGTCATCCTCGAATACCCGGAAGAGGGCGGGCACGCCGGTTTTCCGACCGCCGCCGGCACTGCCCATGCCTGGATGCCGCAACGTGTGCTAACCTTCTTTGAACAACATCAATGATTCTGCGCCATGATTCATTCGCTACCCGCTGAAATGTATTCACATGAATCAAAATCGCGCTATAGCATTTTCTGTTTCATCGTACACATTTTTGCGCTATGCCGCTCTGCCCCCTCTCCCGCAAGCGGGAGAGGGCTGGGGAGAGGGTAGAGCCTCAAGCGAAAAAGCTTCGTTTAGTAAACACGTGAACCCAAACTGCCCTAATCCGCGTTTTCCCGGCATGATCCTCGGCGGCGACCTCGGCGGCACCAAAACGCTATTGGCTCTGGCCGATGCCGACGGACGCATCGTCCGCAGCCGACGTTACGTCAGCGCCGACTATGCCGATTTCGGCGATTTGCTCGGCGATTTTCTTGTCGGCGAGCGCGGGATCGCCGCCGCCTGCTTCGGCATCGCCGGCCCGACCGATGGTCAAACCGCTAAGCTAACTTACCTGCCCTGGCAACTGTCGGCGGCCGATCTCGGCCGTCGCTACGGCATTGCCCAAGTTCGGCTGGTCAACGATTTCGCCGCCGCCGCCCACGGCTTGCCGCAAGTTGCGCCGGAACATCTCGTCACCGTGCAGGCCGGCCAGCCCGATGCCGCCGCCCCGCGCCTGATTCTCGGTGCCGGCACCGGTCTCGGCGTCGCCGGACTGCTGCCTGAAAATGATGGGGTTAGCGCGTTTTCGGCTCAAGCACATCCACTTTTTCCCTCCCCCCTCGCGGGGGAGGGTGCCCCGGCGGGGCGGGAGAGGGGGAAACCACCCCTCTCTCCAGGCTCCTCTCCCGCAAGGGAAGAGGGGGGAGAAAAGCACTGCACACCCTCGGAGGAATGTGTCCACTTAAACCAAAACCGTTTTCGGGTCGTACCGGGCGAAGGCGGTCATTTTGGCTTCGCCCCGCAAACGCCCGAGCAAGGCGAACTGTGGCGCTGGTTGCTGGCGCAACACGGTCGGGTGACAACGGAAGACATCGTTTCCGGCCCAGGCCTCGCCCACATCTATGCCTTTCTCGGCGGCCAATCAGCAAAACCCGCGACAACATCCGAGGCGACGCCTGAAACCATCGGCGAGATCATCCTCCGTAGCGACAACGACAATGCCTACGACGCCCGCGCCTCCGCACTTGCCCACTCTGCGCTGCAACTGTGGCTAAGCTGTCTGGGCGCCTTTGCCGGCGACCTGGCGCTGCACTGGCTGGCCAGAGGCGGCGTTTATCTTGCCGGCGGCGTCATCGCCCGGCTGCTGCCGCATGTCGATCACGCCCCGCTAGTCACCGCCTTCCGTGCCAAACGCGAACACGCCGATCTGATGCCAGCCATGCCGCTCTATGTCGTCACTGACCACGAACTCGGTCTGCGCGGGGCGTTGGTTCTGGCCTCCGCCAGTTGCCGCTAACGGCCAGGTCCGGCACCAGCCTCATTCCGCTTGCAACACCACGGCTGCCAACAAGCGTAGGTTGGTGGTGAGCGCAGCGAACCCCAACATCGGGAAGATTCCACGCGCCGTTATGTTGGACATCGCTTCGCTCAGTCCAACCTACGCGGGTTGCCGAGGATTTCTCGGCAGTTCAATCTGAGGGACAGATGAACGCCCAAGCATGTTCCAATATGTCGCCAACTATTGACATTTGCCTATATATTGGAACAAAATTACTGCCTATGGACACAACGGCTGACAAACTGCTGAACCTGGTGCACTCGGAGGGACTCCTGCGACCAAGCGATCTCGTCCCACTGGGCATTCCGCGGGTGGCTCTGACACGAGCCGTACGAAGCGGGCAACTGGAGCGGATTGGACGTGGGCTGTACGGTCTGGCAGAGCGACCGATATCGGCTCACGGCACACTGGCGGAAGTTGCACGGCGCGTTCCCAAAGGCGTGATTTGCCTACTGTCCGCACTGCGGTTTCATGGTCTGACGACGCAAGCTCCCTTTGAGGTATGGCTTGCCATCGACAACAAAGCCGCCACACCCAGGTTCGACTATCCGCTGCTACGCATCATCCGCTTCTCCGGCGCAGGGCTGACCGAAGGTGTGGAGGAGCACATCGTCGATAACGTGACCATCCGAGTCACGGGCATCGCAAAAACAGTCGCCGACTGCTTCAAGTACCGCAACAAAATCGGCCTGGATGTCGCGCTCGAAGCGCTACGCGAGGCGTGGAACAGCAAGCGTATGACCAGCGACGAGATATGGCGCTACGCCAAGATCGACCGAGTGTCCAACGTGATGCGCCCCTATTTGGAGAGTTTGGTGTGAGCCAGCGTAATGTGGCTGCGTCGGTTCGCGCTCGGTTGCTTAACAAAGCCCGAGGTGAAAAACTGGACTTCAACTTGTTGCTGACACGTTATGCACTGGAGCGGATGTTGTACCGACTAAGCGTTTCTGACCAGTGCGCTCAGTTCCTGCTCAAAGGTGCCATGCTGTTTGACCTCTGGTTCGATGTGCCGCATCGCCCAACACACGATGTTGACTTGCTTGGCTTCGGCTCCCCTGAGATGCCCCACCTTGAAAACCTGTTCCGTGAAATCTGCCAGATCGAGAGCGACGACGGCATCGTGTTTCAGGCTGACACAGTAAAAGCCTCAGAAATTCGCAAGGAAGGCAACTACGCAGGCGTTCGCATTACATTGATGGGGCTGCTGGATGGCGCGCATTGCCCGGTGCAATTCGATATCGGTTTTGGCGACGCTGTCGTACCTGAACCGGAAGATGCGCAGTTCCCGGTCATTCTTGATGGAATGCCATCACCGCAACTGCGGGTCTATCCCCACTACACCGTCGTCGCCGAGAAATTCGAAGCGATGGTCTCTCTTGGCATTCTCAACAGCAGAATGAAAGACTACTTCGATCTTTGGATTCTGGCGCAACACGCCGACTTCGATGGCGCGGTACTCGCCCAGGCGATCCGCGCTACCTTCGAGCGGCGAGGAACAGATATTCCTTCGGGCATGCCACTCGGTCTCACAAATGAATTCGCTCTGGACAAACAGAAAAACAAACAATGGACAGCCTTCCAGCGAAAGAACGCTTTGGAGCCAATACCGCTGGCTACGGTGATCGAGACGTTGCGTCAGTTTCTGATACCCGTAATCTCGGCTATAGAATCGTCCAGGGACTAACCCGGATATTTCATCACAACTTCGTGCGAAACCATCGCTCACGCGGAAGCGCGTTCCCCTTGCCCACTTGCGGGAGAGGGCGTTTCTCTTTTTACTCCTCTCCCTTATCCCTCTCCCACAAGTGGAAGAGGGATGATCAGGGTTTGCCGCGCTTTGCCCACTTTTCCACTTTGCGTATTCTAACGTTCACACTCACCGGATCCAGTGACGTAATCACCCTTCATCCAACAATGGGACTGTCGCTACATACCACCAGCTTCATCGAGCCCCGTGTCATCGCCACGTACAGATGTTGTGCGCTCATACCCTCTGTATCCAGCAACACAGCCACTTCGGCTTCCAACCCCTTTAACAGCAGTGTGCTGCCGACTGCGCGTTTGGGCAGGGGACGTCCCAAGAGCCTGTTTTCTTCACGTACCCGTGCGCCTGCTTCTGCCAGTGAAGCGCTCCCCGTGGATGCTTGCCGAAGTGCTTTGAGTACGCCATAGAGGATCGCCGGTCGATGTACGCGTATATTGGGAAGCTCACGTAGTTCCGACAATAAAGAGATGGCCCCTGCAAGAGATGGTGCTCGCTCGAATTCCAAGGCACGGCTTTCGGTCTTCGTCGGTGGATTTCGCGCCGTTCCTCGTCTCAACGAATCCAAGCGCCGCGTTAGTTCCGGGACTCCCACATGGGTCATCATGCTCTGCGCGAATTCAAGGATTCTTGCGAGTGCGTCGGACGAGTGAATGTCAAAGCTGGTGCAAAAGGTGATGAGGTCTTGCAGATCAACTGCTTCAACCGTGGAAGCTCCTGGTGTCTGACTTGCAAAGTTTCGTTGAGCCTCACGATTTCTGCTGTCCGCGATGATGAGTACACGTCCGTCAGCGCTGGGCGGCGCTGTCCTCGCTGCTGCGAGACGTTGGGCATGATCATTGGGCGCCACAGTCTGTATCCAATTCACATGCTCTTTCGGGCCACTGCGCAGATCAACAGATTGCCCTGCCGCCAGTAACTGGCGAGCCTCCAGCAACCATTGCCCCAGCGATTCCGCACCGGCATTTCGCCAACGCCAAGGCGTTGTCAATTCTCCGACGATAGGAAAATGGGCGCACACGTGCTGGTTCCAGTCAGCCAGCGCATTGCCTCGGAACCCGAAGATCGCCTGCATCGGATCACCCAACACGCAGGTTGGCAGAATCAACGAAAGAAAATAGACGATGCAGTGCTGTGGCACCGAACAGTCCTGATATTCGTCTACGATGATGCGCGCATATGAGGCTTTCAATACGTCGTTGACATGACCGGCTTGCAGCAGCTTCCAAGCGGCATCACGAATTGCCGGGTAGTCATTCGATGGAGCGGTCAACCCTAAAATTCTTGCGTCGTGACCGCTGCGACCGGGAAAGGTCGAGATAAACCGCATAGCCCAGCCGTCGATCGTACTCAACCGATAAGCGCTCCTCGGTACATCAGCACGGTCAAGCCGACCGCGCAGAGCAGCGACTCCGGCATTCGTGTGAGTCAGCACGAGAATGGGTTTGGTCTCTCGGTGGTGGGTCAGCGCTTGGGCAATCAACTGCGTTTTGCCGCAACCGGCTGGCGCGGTGACAGTACCGCGCGTAATCGCACGAAGGTCGATTTCAGCGGGGGTCATGAGAGGCCAGCGCGAATACTTTATCGATTAGCGCACGGAAACCGGGATCGCAAAGAGGCAAATCCGGCGCGACGATGGTTCTTGCTACGTGCTCCATCCAGGAGATGGATTTGAACCAGCCAGCCTTTTTGCGGCGCGCTGTTTGACCAAGGATGGATCTGGTTTCTTCCGATAGCGTGCTAGTTTTCTTGATTTCATCCCAGATTTGCTCAAAGGTAAGCGCGCTTTCCGAGACGGATTGGAGATGTTGGCAAATTAAGTCACCGTGCAGTTCATAGGCATAGGTGATAAGTTGTTGGCAAGCGGTTGGTGTTAGGCTGGCAAACAGTTCATCCTCTAGCGCCCGACCTGTACGGTAAGCAACAACAGTGCCGCCGCTTTTGATAAAAGCATCTTCAGTAGCTGCTGTGGGTTTCTTATCATCGTCGCGCAGAACCATCACCCGATAACCCAAGGATTGGAAGGCAGTAGCACGAGCATACGGACGATCTGCCTCTCCACCGCCGCAGTCAACGAGTGCGACACCCAAGGCAGCCAGAGATGCGTGCCCTTGTTCGACCCGGAACAGGTCGATTCCACGAAGCAAGCCAATTTCGCTGGCTCCTTCACCCACGATCACTGACTCGGCCAAGAACGCCTCTGGATAGAGGCGGATCGTGCTCTGTATTTCATTGTCGGTGCCGACTGGATGGACGTTATGGCCTTCCGAGTTACGGCGTAAAACAAAGAGCTGGTTGCCAGACAGTTCCCTGAGCGCCACCGGGGAATGAGTAGTCAGGAAAACCTGCAACGGAGGAACGGGTTCCTTTGCGCCCAAGGAGCCAAGGAATCTGGCTATGCGGTGTGGTTCCAGTCCGTACTCCAGTTCATCGGAAAGCACGATTGATGTTGTTGCTGCCGCCTTGCGCTGTAGGCCAGCGATAAGCAGACGAGCAGAACCGATGCCGAGGTTTCGGAGTGGGATGCCGTTTTCGTTATGCAGAGAAATGGTTCCACCACCAAACGACACCGATTGTGAATCCAATAACGCTTTCGCCTTGGCCCCGACGTGGACGCCCAACTCCCTAGCGGTATCAGTGACGATCTTTAGAGCCGCTCCCAACTGTTGTTCGGCTTGCTCGCCAAAGGCGCTGCGTGCATCCCTGGCTGCTTTCACCAATGCAGTCGAAGCATCCGCTCGTTCTTCCGAGATACGATTCAATACCGATCCGCGCTGCCACCCTAGGTTGAAATCTGCGAATGTACCGATTCGAGTTGGCGCCAAGGCGATTCGGTCTTTCCATGCGAGCGTCCTGGTAATGCCTTGCTGGGTTGCACGGTCTGAAACTAATGTCCATGATGGCTCAAGGTCACTGGCAACCGTCAAATTCCAACTGAGCACAATCTCTGTATTGACTGTCGGTTCATCTTCGACGACACCATTGGTTGGACTAAATCCGCGCAAGAATGCGCCGAAATTCTCCAGTGTTCGCATGGCGTCATCGAGTTCACCCAGCGTCAAAGTAATACTGATCGGTTTTGTGATGTCCAGGCCGAAGAAGTCTGAATCTGAAAACGGGACATTACGTCTGGCTCCCAGACACAGATCAATCGCATCCAGCACCGTAGACTTGCCGCTATCGCTTGGCCCGATCAGGCAGTTGATACCCGGTGCTGGGCACCAAGTCAGTTGCTGGATGCCACGGAAATTGGCGATCTCGATTTTTTTGATTCGTGCCATAAGGTACTCCTGAGATGATGCAAGCCAACGCCATCAAGACGGATGATCATACCCTTATCTCGGAGTTTTCATTTCCATTTGGCTCGTCCGCAAGAGCAATCATTCCCTGCAACAAAAGGCCTGACACTAAACCACCTCCAACACCACTGCCGCCAGCGGCGGCAGATTAAGGACGAGGCTGGCTGGCCATTGGCGCCAACCTTCGGCGGTTTCCAGGAAGCCACCATTGCCGAGATTGCCGCCACCGTACCAGCCCGAATCGGTGTTGACGATCTCGCGGTAACGACCGCCTCGCGGTACGCCGATGCGGTAGCCGTAACGCGGCACCGGTGTGAAGTTAAAGACGACGACCACGAAACGCCCATCGCGCGCCCGACGCAGCCAGCAGAGGACGGATTGCTCGCTGTCGTGACAGTCGATCCATTCGAAGCCGGCGGCAGCGAAATCCTGTTCGTGGAGCGCCGGCAGATCGCGGTAAAGGCGGTTGAGATCGGCCGCCAAACGGCGCAGTCCTTCGTGCGCCGGATCGGCCAGAAGAGGCCAATCGAGTTCGCGGGCTTCTGACCATTCGCCCGGCTGGCCGAATTCGCCGCCCATGAACATCAGCTTCTTGCCTGGCGTCAGCGTCTGCCAAGCGAGCAGAAGGCGCAGGTTGGCGCGCTGCTGCCAGTCGTCGCCGGGCATCTTGGTGAGCAGAGAGCGCTTGCCATGCACCACTTCGTCGTGCGACAAAGGCAGCACAAAATTTTCGCTGTAAGCGTACACCTGACCGAAGGTCAGTTCGGCGTGGTGCCAGCGACGATGGACGGTGTCGCGACTGAAGTAACGCAGGCTGTCGTTCATCCAGCCCATGTTCCATTTCATCGAAAAGCCAAGGCCGCCGACCCAAGTCGGGCGGGAAACCTGCGGCCAGGCGGTGGATTCTTCGGCGATGGTCAAGGCGCCGGGAAATTCGCCATGCACCATGACGTTCAGCGCTTGCAGGAAGGCGATAGCGTCGAGATTTTCACGCCCGCCGTAAGCATTCGGCAACCATTCGCCGTCGCGCCGCGAGTAGTCGAGATAAAGCATCGAGGCAACGGCATCGACACGCAAACCGTCAAAATGAAATTCGGAGAGCCACCAGTGCGCCGAGGAAAGCAGGAAGCTGCACACTTCGTGGCGGCTGTAATTGAAGATGTGCGTACCCCATTCGGCATGCACGCCGAGACGCGGATCGTCGTGCTCATAGAGGGCGGTGCCATCGTAGCGGGCAAGCGCCCAGTCGTCCTGCGGGAAATGTCCGGGCACCCAGTCGAGCAGTACACCGAGGCCGGCCTGATGGCAAGCGTCGATGAAGGCGCGCAAGTCGTCCGGCGAACCGTAGCGGGCGCTCGGAGCGAAGTAGCCGGTGGTCTGGTAACCCCAGGATTCATCGAGCGGATGCTCGGTGACCGGCAGCAACTCAAGGTGGGTGTAGCCCATCTCCAGCGCGTAGGGAATCAATCGTTCAGCCAATTCGCGCCACAGGTAAGGCCGACCGTCGGCATGACGCATCCAGGAGCCGGGGTGCACTTCGTAGATATTGACCGGCGCGTGTTGCCAATCCCAGGCGGCGCGCCGGGCCAGCCATTCGTCGTCGCCCCAAACGTGGGTCGATGGCGGCATGATGCAGGCGGCCGAACCGGGCCGCAATTCGAAGCCGCGCGCATAAGGGTCGGATTTGATGAGGAGCGTGCCATCGCGGGCGCGAATGGCAAAGCGGTAGAGATGATGCGCCGTCGCCTCGGGAACCGTAGCTTCCCAAATACCGGAATCGCCGAGCGAGCGGAGCTTGTGGACTTCCGGGCGCCAGTCGTTGAATTCGCCGACCACGCTGACCGCCGATGCGTTCGGCGCCCAGACGCGGAAGATGGTGCCCACCGACGAGGGATGAGCGCCCAACAAGCGATAGGCCTGGTAATGGCGCCCCTCGTTGAACAGATAAAGTGCTTTCGAATGCTGCATAGGCTCTCTCTAGCGTAGTATCATAGGGCAAAACCCATGGTTAGAGGAGTTTGCCAGACGTAATGATTTTTAAAACCGGCCTCTTGTGTCAAATACTGTGCAAAATCATGGACAATGCCGGAGGGAGAGCAAAATGCCAATCGATACCCGCCATTCCCCCCCCCAGAGAAAAATGCTGAACGAACACCACAACATGCGTTTCATCAGCCAGGCAACACGTAATACCTTCGCCATCATTCTGGCCGGCGGCCGCGGCACCCGCCTCCGGCAGTTGACCGACTTTCGCGCCAAGCCGGCGGTTCCCTTCGCCGGCAAGTTCCGTATCGTCGATTTTACGCTGTCGAACTGCGTCAATTCCGGCATCCGCAAGATCGGCGTCGCCACGCAATACAAAGCGAACAGCCTGATCCGCCACATCCAGCGCGGCTGGAGTTTTCTCGACGGTCGCTTCGACGAGTTCATCCAGTTGCTGCCGGCGCAGCAGCAAATCGACGAAACGCAGTGGTACCAGGGCACGGCCGACGCTGTGTTCCAGAACCTGCACTTCCTCCGCCGCTACCAGCCGCAGTACGTGCTGATCGTCGCCGGCGATCACATCTACAAGATGGACTACGGCCGTATGCTGGCCAGCCACATCGAGCACCAAGCCGACATGAGCGTTGCCTGCATCGACGTGCCGCTGGCCGAGGCCCGCGAGTTTGGCGTCATGGGCATCGACGGCGACGACCGGGTCATCGACTTTGTCGAGAAACCGCAGCAGCCGCCGTCCATTCCCGGCCAACCGGATCGGGCGCTGGCCTCGATGGGCGTCTATATCTTCAATGCCCAGTTCCTGTTCGACCAGCTTCAGCGCGACGCAACGACCCCCGGTTCCAGCCGCGACTTCGGCAAGGACATCATTCCCCACATCGTTCCTCGCCACCGTGTTTACGCCCACCGTTTTGCCGACTCCTGCATCGGCAGCGTCAGTAGCGGGCAGAATCCCTACTGGCGCGACGTCGGCACCATCGACGCCTATTGGGAGGCGAACATGGAAATGACCAAGGTGACGCCGGAACTCAACCTGTACGACAACAACTGGCCGATCTGGACCTATCAGGAACAATTGCCGCCGGCCAAGTTCGTCTTCGACGATGATGGTCGTCGCGGTCAGGCCATCGACTCCATGGTTTCCGGCGGCTGCATCATCTCTGGCGCCAAGGTCAAGCGCTCGCTGCTATTCTCCAGCGTCCATGTCCATAGCTGGGCCAGCGTCACCGACTCGGTGCTCCTGCCCGGCGTCGATGTCGGTCGCCGCGCCGTACTGCGCCGCTGCGTCATCGACAAGAGCGTTCGGATTCCGGACGGCATGCAGATCGGCGTCGATCCGGAAGAAGACCGCAGGCGCTTCTACGTCAGCCCCGGCGGGGTCGTGTTGGTGACCTCCGAAATGCTCGGTCAGGGGGCCGCTGCGCCAGAATGACCGATCTCGCTTTTCTGTGGCACATGCACCAGCCGGACTACCGGCACCCGGACAGTGGAGAGTTTCTGTTGCCTTGGGTGTTGTTGCACGCCACCAAGGACTACGCCGACATGGCGGCACATCTGGAACGCCATCCCGGCATCCGTTGCACGGTCAATTTCGTGCCGGTGCTGCTCGACCAGATCGAGGATTACGCGGCGCAGTTCGCCAGCGGCCAGTGGCGCGACCCCTTGTTGCGTATCGCTGCCGCCCCGGATGGCGAGTTGCCATCGGAAGCCGAGCGCGCCTGGCTGCTCGACGTCGCTTTCCGCTGCTATGCGCCGACGATGCTCGAACCGTTCGCCCCCTACCGTCGTCTGCGCGATCTGCTGGCCTTCGTCCGCAATCAGGACGGCCACAGCCTAGACTACCTGTCGGCCACCTATTACACCGACCTGGCCGCTTGGTACTTGTTGGCCTGGAGCGGCGAGAGCCTGCGTCGCAGCGGCCGGACGATTCCACAACTGATGGCCAAGGGCGGCGATTTCTCGGTGGCCGAGCGGCGGGCGTTGCTGGCCGAACTGGGCGAAGCCGTCGGTGGATTGATTCCGCGCTACCGGGCGCTGGCCGAACGCGGTCAGATTGAACTGAGTTGTACGCCGGCCAACCATCCGCTGGCGCCGCTCATGCTCGATTTCGCCGTCGCCCGCGAAGCGATGCCCAACTGCCCTCTGCCGGCAGCGCCGGAATACCCCGGCGGCCGTTCCCGCGTCGCCGAACACTTGGCCAATGCCCAGGCCAGCCATGAGCGCCGCTTCGGGCGTCCGGCAGCGGGTCTGTGGCCGGCCGAAGGCGCGTTGTCAACCGAATTCCTCAAACAGATTGCCGAGGCCGGCTTCCAGTGGACGGCCAGCAGCCACGGCGTACTCCGCCACTCGGCCGGCGCGGTGATGGGAGATTCGGCACAAACGACGACGCCCTGGCTGCCCCCCGAGGGCACGCCCGGTGACACCTTGCTGTTTTTTCGCGATGAACGGCTGTCCGACCTGATCGGCTTCGAGTACGCCAAATGGCACGGGCGCGACGCCGCCCAGGATTTCATGGGCGAAATCAAAGCCATCAGTCGGCGCGAGCCGGGCGCTCTGATCCCGGTCTTCCTCGACGGCGAGAACGCGTGGGAGTACTACCCCTACAACGCTTGGTATTTCTTCTCCGATCTCTACGCCGCGCTGGAGCAGACGCCGGGTATCCGCACCGTGACGCTGGCCGAAGCTGCCGCCGCGCGCCGCGAACGCAGCCCGCGCTTGCCGCGGCTGACCGCCGGCAGTTGGGTGTATGGCACCCTGTCAACCTGGATCGGTCACCCGGACAAAAACCGCGCCTGGGAACTGCTGTGCGAACTCAAGCTGTGCGCCGACCGGGCGCTGGACAGCGGCCGCTTCGATGCCGCCGTTTGCGCCCAGGTGCGCCACCGCTTGGCCGTCTGCGAAAGTTCGGACTGGTTCTGGTGGCTGGGCGACGACAACCCGGCCGAATCGGTGGCCACCTTCGACCGCTTGTTCCGTCACAACCTGCGCTCCCTTTACCGCCTGCTCGAACTGCCGCCGCCGGCCGCCCTCGACCATCCGCTGAGCAGCGGCGGCAGTGGTGGCAACAGCGCCGCCGAAAGCGGCGGCACCATGCGCCGAGCGACGGAGTCCCCATCATGAACCGCCCGCTTACCCTGCTCCTCGGCGTGCATGCCCATCAGCCGGTCGGCAATTTCCCGGAAGTCATCGAAGATGCCCACCAGCGCTGCTACAAGCCCTTCCTTGAAACCCTGCATGCTTATCCCGAATTCCGCTTCGCCGCGCATTTCTCCGGTTGGCTGCTCGATTGGCTACGTGAACGCCATCCAGACGATATGGAATTGCTGGCGGACATGGTTCGCCGCGGTCAGGTCGAATTGTTCAGTTCCGGCGACACCGAGCCGGTACTGGCGGCCATTCCGCACCGCGACCGGATTGGTCAGCTCGGCGTCCTGAACGACAAGCTGACCGCATGGACCGGCGTACGTCCGCGCGGCGCTTGGTTGACCGAGCGCGTCTGGGAATCGTCGGTGGTGCCGGCGCTGGCCGAGAGCGGCATCGCCTACGTCACCGTCGATGACTACCATTTCCTGTGCACCGGCAAAACGGCGGACGAACTGGACGGCTATTTCAGCACCGAGGAAGGCGGTACCCGGCTCGACCTCTTTCCCATCTCCGAAGCCCTGCGCTACCGTCTGCCCTTCGCGCCGGCGTCCGATGTCGTCGCCTACCTCGAAGAACAGGCCGCCGCCGGGCGCAGCGCCGCCATCTACTTCGACGACATCGAGAAATTCGGCATCTGGCCGGAAACCCACGACTGGGTCTATGGCCGCGGCTGGCTGCGGGCAATGATCGAAGGTGTGCTGGCCAGCCCGACGATTACCACCGCCACCTACGACGACTTCCACCGCCGGAACTCCTCGCGCGGTGTCGTCTATCTGCCGACCACCTCGTACAGCGAGATGAACGAATGGACGCTGCCGATGCCGGCTGCTGGCATCTACGCCGAACTGCTCGCCAGCGAACAGGCCGCCGGCTGCGGCGAGCGCTGCCGCCCCTTTCTGCGCGGCGGCATCTGGCGCAACTTCCTCAGCCGCTATCCGGAAGCCAACTGGCTGCACAAGCGCATGCTCGGCCTCTCGTCCCGCCTCGCCGAGTTACCGACACTACCGTCGGCGCTGACCGCCGCGCTGTACCGCGCCCAAGCCAACGATGCCTATTGGCACGGCTTGTTCGGCGGCCTCTACCTGCCGCACCTGCGGCGGGCAGTGTGGTCCAACCTGGTCGAACTGGAAGCCGGGCTTGATGCGCTGCAAGCGCGCCCCGCCGTGCAGACGCTCGATCCCGATCTCGACGGCCATGCTGAAATTTTCATCCACAACCCGGAGTTGCAAGTCGTGGTGCGCGACGACGGTCTGGCCGCCGCCTGCGAACTGTCCAGCTACCGCCTGCGGCACAATTTCGCCGACAGCCTGCGTCGTTACCACGAGCACTACCACGACCGCATCGGTCGCACGCCAAGCAAACACCAGGGCGACGGTATCGCCTCGGCTCACGACATCGTCCGCTGCAAGCATCCCATCAGCGCCGCCGACATCGTGCCGGATGCCCTGCCGCGCGTCCTCTGTCTCGACCGTCTGAACGACGTTGCCGTCACCGACTATCAGACGACCGAAACGGCGATGGCGCATTTCGTCCGCCCCGGCATTGTCAAGCGCTACGCGATCAACGCCGGAACGCTGACCGTTGACTGGGAATTCACCGACTTGGCCGGCCACGGCTTCGTGACCGAATTGAACCTGGCCATGCCCAGTTGCGACGGCTTCCTCGGTCGCTACGTGCTGGCCGACGGCAGCATCGGCGGCGGTTTCGGCCAGCCGTTGCAACTGGCGCAATTGGCGCAATTGGCTAATGAGGCCGAGTCCCTGACGCTGGAAGACGGCGTACTCGGCGGTCGTCTCATCCTCCGGACAAACCAGGCCGTTGCGCTGGAATGCCGGCCCCACCAGACCGTCTCGCAATCCGAGGCCGGTTTTGAGAAAATCATGCAATCCGTCGAACTGCGGTTGCGCTGGGTCATTCCCGATGCTGCCTGCACGTTACGTCTCCAACTGAGTATCCTTCCCATCCCATCATGACCGGTACCATTTATCAAATCGAAGTCAATCCGCAGTTGCCGGAACGGCTGGAACGCCTCGAAGAACTCGCCAACAACCTGTGGTACAGCTGGAACCGGCCGACCCAACACCTGTTCGCCAGCCTGTTGCAGCCGCTGTGGCATGCCACCAACCACAACCCCAAAGCCTTCTTGAAGCGCGCCGACCAGAAACGGCTCGAAGCCGCGGCCGAGAACCCGGTCTTCCTCGGCGCCCTGAACCGCGTCCTGTCGGCCTACGACGGTTACCATAAAATGCCCGGCCTGGCTCATGTGCACGGCCAGTCCTTCCACGCCGATGACTTGATCGCCTATTTCTGCGCCGAGTTCGGTTTCCACGAGAGCTTGCCGATCTATTCCGGCGGCCTCGGCATCCTCGCCGGTGACCATTGCAAAGCGGCCAGTGACATGGGTCTGCCTTTCATCGGCGTCGGCCTGCTCTATCGCCAGGGTTATTTTTCCCAAACGCTGGACGCCAACGGCCAGCAGCAGGCGACCTATGCCGACTCCGACTTCGCCGACCTGCCGTTATCGCCGGTGCGCGACACCGAAGGCGGCGAAGTGCGGATCGAGGTCGAACTGCCGGGGCGGAAAGTGCAAGCCAAGGTCTGGGAAGCCCGCGTCGGCCATGTCCGGCTGATTCTGCTCGATACCTGGCTGGCGGAGAATTCCGCTTCGGATTGCGAGATCACCCACCGCCTGTACGGCGGCGACAAGACCGCACGCATCGAGCAGGAAATCCTGCTCGGCGTCGGCGGCACCCGGGCGCTGGCCAAGCTCGGCCTGAAGCCGACGGTGTGGCACGTCAACGAGGGGCATGCAGCCTTCCTGATCCTCGAACGTATCCGCGACCTGGTCGGCGGCGGCCTTTCTTTCGCCGCGGCGCTGGAAGCGGTGGCGGCCAGCACGGTGTTCACCACGCACACGCCGGTACCGGCTGGCCACGACCATTTCCCCGAGGAGATGATCCGTCAGTACTTCTCGGGTTGGTGCCAAAAACTGGGGCTCGATGCCGCAACGCTGCTGGCGCTCGGCGCCGAGCCGGGCAAGAGCGACTTCAACATGACGGCGCTGGCGCTGCGCGGCTCGCGCCACCACAACGGCGTTTCGCGCATCCACGGCAGCGTCTCGTCCTCCATCTGCCGCTACCTGTGGCCGCAAATCCTACCCACCGAAAACCCGATGGACTATGTGACCAACGGCGTCCATATTCCGACCTTTCTGGCTCCCGAGTGGTTCGATACCCTCGACAGCTATCTCGGCATCGGCTGGCAACAGCGGCAAACCGAGCCGTCCAACTGGCGCGGCATCGCCGAGATTCCCGATGCCACCTTCTGGAGCATCCGCCAGCAACTGAAGGCCAAGCTGCTGAAGCTGGTGCGCGAACGCATTTGCGCCCAGCACAAGCGCAACCAGGGTTCACCGGCGCATCTCGACCGGCTGTTGAAATTCGTCGACCCCGGCAACCCGAACATCCTGACCATCGGCTTCGCCCGCCGCTTCGCTACCTACAAGCGAGCGGCGCTGCTGTTCCATGACCCGCAATGGCTGCACGAACTGATCAGTCAGGCCGGTCGCCCGGTGCTCTTCCTGTTCGCCGGCAAGGCCCATCCGGCCGACCAGCCGGGGCAGGAGATCATCCGCCGCATCGCCCAGATGGCTCGGAAGCCGGAATTCGAGGGGCGCATCCTGTTGGTCGAAGGCTACGACCTGCATCTGTCGCGCACGCTGGTTGCCGGCGTCGATGTCTGGCTCAACAACCCGATCTACCCGCTGGAAGCTTCCGGCACCTCCGGCATGAAGGCGGCGATGAACGGCGCGCTCAACCTGTCGGTGCTCGACGGCTGGTGGGGCGAAGGCTACGACGACAGCGGCGATACCGTCAACGGCTGGGCGATCAAGCCGGCGCCGGCGCATCTCGACGAGGCCCAACGCGACGCCGAGGAGGCGCGCTCGCTGTACGAAATCCTGCAAGACCAAGTGATCCCGACTTACTACCGTACCGGGCCAATGGGCTACTCGCCCGAATGGGTAGCGATGGCCAAATGCTCGATTGCCTCGATTGCGCCGCGCTTCAACGTCACGCGCATGGTTGGCGAGTACGTCCGCAAGTTTTACGCGCCGGCAGCCGAAGTCGGCCGCCGCTACGCTGCCGATGATTTCACCGTCGCCCGCGACGTCGCCCAATGGAAGGCGCGGGTTCGCGCCGCTTGGTCGGGTGTGCGTCTGCGGCGGCTGGATCAGCCGGAGCGGCGGCTCAAGTTCGGTAACGCGCTGCATATCGAGATCGCCGTACAGTTGAACGGCCTTGCTCCCGGCGATGTCGTCGTCGAAGCGCTGGTCGGCCGTCCCGGCAACGAAAAACTGCGCCACTACCGGCTGCAATGCACCGGCAACACCGAGCACGGCGAAGCGCTGTACACCCTCAACCTGACACCGGAACAGTGCGGTCGGCTGGAGTACCGTATCCGTATCTTCCCGACCCACGCTTCCCTCACCCACCCCTTTGAAACCGGCTTGATGCTCTGGCTATGACCTTGAACAACACCCCCGCTTGGCAAGCCCTGACGACGCACGCCGCCAGCCTGCGTCAATGTCACCTGCGCGAACTGTTCGCCGAGGACGCCCAGCGCTTCGCCCGTTTTTCCCGGCAACACGACGGCCTGCTCCTGGATTTTTCCAAGCAGCGCATCGACGCCGACACCCACCGCCTGTTGCTCGACCTCGCCGCCGCTGCCGATATCGACGGCTGGCGACAAAAAATGCTGGACGGTGAGGCGATCAACCATACCGAAGGCCGCGCCGTCCGCCATGTCGCGCTGCGCGCCGGGGACAACGCGCCACCCGAAGCACGCGCCGTACTTGAACGACTGCAAGTGTGCTGCGAGAACATTCACAACGGCACCTGGCGCGGCTATACCGGCGAGCGCATTACCGACATCGTCAATATCGGCATCGGCGGCTCCGACCTCGGTCCGCGCATGGCCGTCCGGGCGCTGGCCGCGCAGCAAAAACCGGATCTGCGTGTGCATTTCGTCGCCAATGTTGACAGCGCCGACATCGCCCCGCTGCTCGCCCGCCTCAACCCGCGCACGACGCTGTTCATCATCGCCAGCAAAACCTTCACCACGCAGGAGACGCTGATCAACGCCGCCACCGCCCGCGCTTGGTTGCTCGCCGCTGCCGAAGATGAGGCGGCAGTGTCCCGTCACTTCATCGCCATTTCCACCGCCCGCGAACGAACCCGCGCCTTTGGTATCGCCGACGACAATGTTTTCGAATTTTGGGACTGGGTTGGCGGCCGCTTCTCGCTGTGGTCGGCCATCGGCCTGTCGCTCGCACTGGCCGTCGGCTGGCGTCAGTTCGAGCAGTTGCTGGCGGGCGCTCGTGCGATGGACGAACATTTCGCCAACGCCCCGGCAAGCGACAACCTGCCGCTGACACTCGCTCTGCTCAGCCTGTGGAACACCCATTTCCTCGGCGCCCGCAGCGCCGCCGTGCTGCCCTACAGCCAGTCGCTGGAACGGCTGCCGGCCTACCTGCAACAGCTCGAAATGGAAAGCAACGGCAAACAGATCGACCGCGAAGGCCGACCGCTCACCGGCATCGCCTGCCCCGTCGTCTGGGGAGAGCCCGGCACCAACGGTCAGCACTCCTTCTACCAGTTGCTGCATCAGGGCGGCCAACTCATCCCTTGCGACTTCATCGCCCTGCGCGACAGTGATTTTCCCTTATCTGGCCACCACGCTGATCACCACCGATCGCTGCTGGCCAACTGCCTCGCTCAATCGGCCGCACTCGCCTTCGGCCAGACCGCTGAGGAAGTGCGCGCCGCCGGCGTCGCCGAATCGCTTTTGCCCTATCGCGTGTTCCCCGGCAACCAGCCATCAACCACGCTACTGCTGCCGGCACTCAACGCTTACACCTTGGGTCAGTTGCTGGCGCTCTACGAACACAAAACCTTCTGCCTCGGCGTGTTGTGGAACATCAACTCCTTCGACCAATGGGGCGTCGAACTCGGCAAAACCCTGGCGCGTCGCATCGAGCCGCTTATCGCTGGAGAGGGTGACGACAGCGCTTTCGACGTTTCGACGCGGGGGTTGCTGGCGGCGCTCAACAGGCGTTAGGCATTATCAAATCATGCCTCGACAAAATACACGTCTCGAATCTGAAGGCGCCGAATTCTTGGTGCTTGGAAATCTTCTCATTCGAGGTATCGCGGCCTACAAGAGCTACACCAACACGGCAGGCTATGACTTGCTGGCAGTCCAACCCGAAACAAATTGTGCCGCACGCATTCAGGTTAAGAGTCGTTGGCGTACCGGCGCAGAAGGTTTCATCATCAACAATTTCTCATGCGACTTTGTGGTTGTCGTTCTTCTCAATCGAGGTACAAAGACTGGCACAGGTGAGGTTCGCCCACCCGCGTTCCACATCTTTCCTGTCTCGGAGATTGAAGGATTACAACGCTCAGGCTGGGGCAAGCTGGCATTGACAAAAATCCCAGGGTTTTGTGAGGCAGAGAATCGCTGGGGAATTATCAGTGAGTTTCTGGCTCGGAGTGAAGGGGCTAACCCATCATTCAACCCGGACGCACTAAAGTGTGCCGGTCAATTTAGGCGATAACCGACAATGAAACCTCCTTCCATCCTCTTCGCCACCTCCGAAATGGCGCCCTGGGTCAAGACCGGCGGTCTTGGTGATGTTGCCGCCGCGTTGCCGCCGGCCTTGCGCCGCGCCGGTCACGATATCCGCGTGTTGCTGCCTTGCTATCCGGTGCTGCGTCAGGCTTTCCCGAAAGCCAAAGTAATCGCCGAGCTACCGGCACTGGCTCCGGCGCTGCCACCCGCGCGCCTTTTGGCCGCTGAGGCCGACGGTTTGCCGCCGCAGTTGCCATTACTGCTGCTCGACTGCCCGCCGCTGTATGACCGCCCGGGCAATCCCTACGTTGGCGCCGACGGTCACGACTGGCCCGACAACGGCATTCGCTTCGGCTTACTCTCGCGGGTTGCCGCGTTGCTCGGTCAGGATACTTCGCCGCTCATTTCTCAACGCATTTCCCAACATGGCTGGCGCCCCGATGTAGTGCATCTCAACGACTGGCAAACGGCACTGGCACCCGCTTGGCTGCATTACGAGGGTGGCGCGGCCAGCGTCGTCACCATACACAACATTGCCTTCCAGGGCTGCTTCGACGAGCCGCTGCGCGCTGGCCTCGGCCTGCCGGAAGCCGCCTGGAGCTTCGACGGCGTCGAATACCACGGCCTGCTGTCCTTCCTTAAGGCCGGTCTGCAACTGGCGACGCGCCTGTCCACGGCCAGCCCGAGCTATGCCCGCGAAATCCAGGACGAGCGTTTCGGCTACGGTCTGGCTCCCTTGTTGCGCCATCGCAGCGAACACTTGCGCGGCATTCTCAACGGCATCGACCCCGTCGTCTGGAACCCTGCCACCGATCCGGCGCTGACCGTTCCTTACGCTCCCTACGCCGCCAACCAACTGGCCGCCAAGCGCGCCAACAAGCGGGCTCTGCAACAGGAAATGGGGCTCGATCTGGCAAGCGACCGGCCACTGTTTGGCGTCGTCAGCCGATTGACCGAGCAAAAGGGGCTCGACCTGCTGCTCGCTCTCGGCGATGCCCTGCCCGAACTGCCTGCCCAACTGGTTCTGCTCGGTAGCGGCGATCCCGAACTCCAAGCCGGCTTTCTGGCGCTGGCGAAAAAACTGCCGGGGCAGGTCGCGGTTCGCCTGGGCTTCGACGAAACGCTGGCCCACCGGATCGAAGCCGGCGCCGACTGCTTCCTGATGCCGTCGCGCTTTGAACCCTGCGGCCTGAACCAGATGTACAGTCTGCGTTACGGCACGCCGCCGCTGGTTCATGCCACCGGCGGCCTGGCCGACACCGTGGTCGATGTCAATGAAGCGACCCTAGCCGACAAAACCGCCAACGGTTTCGTCATGACCGAATGCGGCACCGACGCCCTGTGGCACGCCATGCAGCGCGCCGCTGCCGCTTGGCACGACAAGCGGCTGTGGCAACGCATCCAGCAGAACGGCATGCGTTGCAACTTTTCGTGGTCCCATGCTGCTGCCGAGTACAGCCGTATGTACCGCGACGCCCTCGCTGCGCGCTGAGAAAAACGGTTTCGAAATCGTCCTCCGCGTGACCGGCAGCGAAACCTGTCCGGGACGTATCGCGTGTGTTAGACTTTTTCGGTGTTCCCATTAAAACTGAAGCTTTCTCGGTTTAGTCGTGTACGTTTTTAGCGTAATGTCGCTCTGTTCCCTCCCCTTCAAGGGGAGGGTTAGGGTGGGGATGGGGTTGCTTGTACAGGTAGCCATGAAACCCATCCCCATCCCGGCCTTCCCCTTGAAGGGGAAGGAGAAGAGCGTGGCGTATCCCCGCGAAAACATCTATGCTTAAACCAAAACCGCTTTAGCAACGACACCCGGAGAAAACCCCATGACTTCTTCGCTACCCGCCGAAATCTTCAAAGCCTACGACATTCGCGGCATCGTCGATAAAACCCTGACGCCCGCCATCGTGCAAACCATCGGCCAAGCGCTCGGTACGTTGGCGCTCGAACGACAATGCCGCGCCATTGCTGTTGGTCGCGATGGCCGCCTCTCCGGCCCCGCTTTATCAGCGGCGTTGATCGATGGCATTCGTGCCAGCGGTGTTGACGTCATTGACCTCGGCCAGGTCGCCACGCCGATGACCTACTTCGCCGCGCATCAGTTGAACACCGGTTGCAGCGTGATGATCACCGGCAGCCACAACCCGCCCGATTACAACGGCCTCAAGATGGTGATCGCCGGAGAAACGCTGTCCGGCCCAGCCATCCAGGCGTTGCGCGAACGCATCGAACGGAACGATCTTTGCACCGCAACGGTTCCAGGTTCGTTGAAGGAACACGACATCGCGCCGGCTTACCTCGATCGCATCATCGGCGACATTCGTTTGCAACGCCCGCTACACATCGTCGTCGATGCCGGCAATGGTATCGCCGGCGCTTTCGCGCCGACCATGTACGAACGCCTCGGCTGCAAAGTGACGCCGCTTTTCTGCGACGTCGATGGCACGTTTCCGAACCACCATCCCGACCCGTCGCAACCCAAAAATCTGAAAACGCTCATCGAACGTGTGCAACAGGAAAACGCCGAACTCGGACTGGCGTTTGACGGCGACGGCGATCGTCTCGGCGTCGTCACCCGCGAAGGCAACATCATTTATCCCGACCGCCAATTGATGCTGTTTGCCGCCGATGTGTTGAATCGCGTCCCCGGCGCCACCGTTATTTACGACATCAAATCGACACGTTTACTGAAACCGTGGATTCACCGACACGGCGGCGTTTCGTTGATGTGGAAGACCGGCCATTCGCTCATCAAAGCGAAAATGAAAGAAACCGGCGCCCAACTCGCCGGTGAAATGAGCGGCCACACTTTCTTCGGCGAGCGCTGGTACGGCTTCGACGACGGTCTTTACGCCGGTGCCCGTTTGCTCGAAATCCTCTCGCAGCACGCCGACGCCTCGGCGGTTCTGAACGCGCTGCCCGACAGTGTTTCCACCCCGGAACTGGCGCTCGCCTGCGAACGCGAAGGCGAGCAACATGCGCTGATCGCGCTCCTGCAAAAAGAGGCGGATTTCGCCGACGCGGAAGAAATCATTCGCATCGACGGCGTTCGCGTCGAGTACGCCGACGGCTTCGGCCTAGCACGCGCCTCAAACACAACGCCGACCGTCGTGCTGCGCTTCGAGGCTGACAACGAAGCGGCGCTAAAACGGATACAAAGCGATTTTCGTGAACAACTGCGAGCCATTGTGCCTGACAGCGTTGCGCTGCCGTTTTGATGCGCGACTCGTTCAACCGCAAAGAGCACGAAGAGCGCTTCGGCGATTGTCAATTACGGTTTAAAAGTGCACCACTGTTTCGGTGCAAAAGTGCACCACTTTGTTGCGTTTATGTTTTTTAGTGTTCTGATCGGTTTTTGAATCGGTACGAATCATTGCCGGTTT
>JAIRKE010000040.1 GCA_031260295.1 Azonexus sp. | reverse complement strand
TGTCGTTGGTCCCGTTGCCGCCCTTCAGCGTGCTGCCGCCGCTGTCGCCCGTGATGGTGTTGTTGTTGGCGTCCGAACCGACGATCGTCAGCCCGGCGGAAGCCGTGCCAGAGAAGCTGACGTTCGTCATGCCGTCCGCCACATGCACCGGATGCAGTGCGAACAGTTCCGCCGTCGTCAGGCTCTTGCCGTCGGCGAACTCGTAGCTTGCCATCCGGTACGAGGCAGTGGTGGCTGCATTCTGGATCGTCACGCTGTCCGATTCTCCATAAAGAATCTTCAGGTCGTTGCCGCTTCTCACCAGCTTGATCTCGTCCGATTTCACGTCCAGGAAACGAATCGTGTTCGATCCCTGGTAGTCATTGATGACGTCCTGACCATCGCCCTTCGAGAAGACGTAGGTGTCGTCGCCGCTGCCGCCTTTCAAGATGTCATTGCCCTTGCCGCCGATCAGAATGTCGGCTCCGGTTCCGCCGGTCAGCTTGTCGTTGGTCCCGTTCCCGCCCTTCAGCGTGTTGCCGCTACTGCCGCCCGTGATGGTGTTGGCGTTGGCGTCCGTCCCGACAATCGTTGCCCCGGCGAAGTCAGCCGAGAAACTGACGCTCGTCGTGCCAGCCGCCACATGTACCGGGCACAGTGCAAGCAATCCCGCCGTCGTCAGGCTCTTGCCATCGGCAAACTGATAGCTCGCCATCCGGTACGAAGCCGTGGTGGCCGCATTCTGGATCGTCACGCTGTCCGAGTCCCCGTAGAGTATCTTCAGGTCATTGCCGCTTCTCGCCAGCTCGATCTCGTCCGACTTCACGTCCAGGAAACGGATCGTGTTCGATCCCGAATAGTCATTGATGACGTCCTGACCATCACCCTTCGAGAAGACGTAGATGTCGTCGCCGGCGCCGCCCTTCAAGGTGTCATTGCCTTTGCCGCCGATCAGGATGTCGGCGCCTTTGCCGCCGTTCAAGGTGTCGCTGCCGTTACCGCCAAACAAGATGTCACCCCCCGCCCCCGCCGTCAGCGTGTCGTTGCCGCTGGTTCCGATCTTGAGGGGCAGGCCGCCGGGGTCACTGGCGAAGGCCAGGGCGATTTCCGCTTTCAGGGCATCGGCTCCGCCGTTCTCGCTGATCGTGGCAAGCAGGTTCCCCAGCGCGTTTGCGCCGCTCCAGCCGACTGCTACCAGCACGTTGCCGGAACGCATCAAGTCCAGGCAATCGACCACCGCGCGCACGGGGTCCGTTTGCACCAGCGTGTCCAGCGCCGCATCGATGCCGCTGAAGTCAAACCGTATGCCGTCCTCGTCGATGATCAGGCCGACGGCATCCAGGTAGCCCTTGAGCCGCGTTTCCAGCACTAGCGCGTCATAAACCGACTGCTTGAGTGCATCGTAGCTTTGCTGCAGCAAGTTGATGTGCTGGGCGGTAAGCACCGGGGAGGCAATGCTCCAGCCCGAGCTCGAGGAGGGGCCGGAGGCTTGGCCGGGATTGCTGAGATTGACTATCTGGCCGTTCCCCATGCGCACGCCACCGTTGTTGGGGAAGTTGAGGAAGGTCTGGCCGTTGAAGGTTTCGAGCACGTCGAGCATCTTGCTGACCCGCTCGGATTCGGCTTTCATCTGGGCGTAATGGGCAGCGTTGAAGCCCGTGCTGTTCTTGATCTGTTGTGTATTGGCATACCCCCCTTGCCCCATTTCCTGAAGCTGCATGAGCGTCAATTCCGAGTTGGTCATGCCCGGCACCCGGTAGACGATGCGCATTTCAAAATCCGGCAGGTAGGGAATATCGATCAGCTTCGCCACACGCTGATTGGAAGTCTCGAAATTGGCCGTGCCCGCCCAATGCGCCAGCAGCGCGTCGAGTTGGCTCATCATCTGGCTGCGGCTCAGGCCATCGAGACTCTGGATATCCGCCACCAGCGCCGCATCGAGGGTCGCCGCTTCGCGCAGGTCGCGCACCATGCCGCTGCCGTGCAGGTCGGGGAGCGCGGCGGCGGCTTCGCTGAGGGGAATGGGATTGGTGAATTGTCGGTAGAAGGGGTTGCTGGCGAAGTCGAGGTTGCCGGCGTTGCCGCTGCTTTGGCCAGCACTCTCGCTGCCGATCTCCAGTTCGCCGATTTCGCCTGTCTGGCCGTTGGTCTTGGTGTAGGTGCCTTTGGCGGTGAGCACGTTGCCGCCGGCGAGCGTCGTGTTGGCGGCGGTGCTGGTCAGGTTGATGCTGGCGATGCCGAGTTGTGCGAGGGTGAATAGCTCATTCGCCTGCGAGATGCCGTCCTGATTCAAATCGCGCCAGACGCGGACGTTGGCGAATTGGGCGTCGCTCGCGTCGAATACGCCGTCGCCATTGGAATCCAGATCGGAGAGGGCATCGAAGCCATCGGTGGCGTACTGGCCGTTGCTCTTCTTGGTGTTGTTGCCGAAGAGTTCGCCGCCGTTGTCGATCACCCCGTTGCCGTTACGGTCGAGGACGAGAAAGCCGTCATCGCCCTTAAGCCAGCCGGTGCCGGTTTTGATGCCGTTGCCGTTGTGGTCGAAGAGTACGGTATTGGCGCCGCCGATGCCGATGGTTTCGATGCCGTCGCCGTCGAGGTCGAGAACGAGCGGATCGGCGCGTTGGATGAATTGGCGGGCGGCCTCATACAATTGATTTACGCGTTCCCAAATGGAGTACTCTCGGGATGGAGAGAGATTTTCTATCGTGTTAGTCTTTATACGATCCTCCCTAAGATGATCGAGAATTTTTTGTTGTTCATGGTTGGCTTGACCAGACCACCCTAACCCGTAATCTGGAGCCGCTGGAAACTCGTACCATTTGCCATCATTTGGGTTATACGTAAATCCACCTATGTTATTCGGATCATGATACCCGTTAAGCTCACTGGAATAAAAGAATGCACCAACACCAACTACCTTCTGGCCAGCTATACCATTGATGGTGAATGTGCGAAGGAGCTTATATAAAAAACCTTCCAAAGACGGAATTTTTTACCCTTTCACTATGACAAAAACAACATAAATAAATATTATTATCTCTACTAGGCCGACTGTAATAGTCGTAAAAAAATATTTTACAGCGACCTCAGAAGAATAACGCCCAAAAGTCAGGAATTTAAGCGAAGCCGCCCCAACTTTATGGCAAATAACATTCATGAGTAAATCAAAAATTGCATCTAACATTACTACCTCTTCTTTCAGGATTGCTATCGGAAGCTCAGCGAAATGGGTTCAGCTTCGATTTTAATTTTCTTCATCACCATTTCTCCTCCCCAAAAGTCGTTTTCATTCCGCCACATGAAATGTGGTCGCTTCGATTTATTTTCTCCAGCCATCATCTCTCCCAAAAAGTTGTCTTCAATGACTTCTTCATAGAGCGACGCCGAGGCCGTCGCCAACCTGCCGCAAAAAGGGGGCGTGTTCGACATAATTTCTTAACCCCGTATCTCCTCGACTGGCCGATGGACATCGGCGATTACTTTGGCGTTAGTTCTTGCTGCCAATTTGCCTAAATTTTGTGCAATTTGACCCTTGAGGCAGCGCATGACATTTGAGCGCAATCGCCCTGGGGCAAATTGTATGTGTAAGATCGTCCGTTGTCCAATCGTCGTTGCGTCGAAATCATCGGCGGATGCCTTCTCCATCGCCCCGCCATGCGAACAGCCCTGATCTCGTTGCGTTGGGTGCGGCCATTCGCCGCTTGCGCCTTGAACGCGGGTTGTCGCAAGAGGAACTTGCATCCCGTAGCGAGATTGACCGGGCGTACATGAGTTCGATTGAGCGCGGGCAGCAAAACACAGGAATCGTTTTAGTGCTCGGCATTGCCAAGGCGCTGGATTTGACGGCGACCGAGTTGATGGCGGCGGCCCGGCTGTAGGGGTCGATGTCTTGTACCCACGACCAGCCTATTGGGGTCAGCCTCGCTTTTAATTTTCTCCATCACCACTTCCCTCCCTAAAAGTCGTTTTTATCCGGTACCGGCTCACAACGAAGTCATGACTTCAACATGAACCACCACGCATGTCAAAAGGAAATTCTACGCGCATGTGAAGCATTGGTTTGCCGCTCGATTGTAGCGTGTACGCTTCTAATTGCAGAGCGTATACAACGTCGTGAATCAGTCGTCAAGCTGCGATGCTCTGCGGATGACTTCACCCCGGAAACCATTACAGCCGCGTAGCGCGCCGATCCTCATTGCGCTTGGCGGGCGCATCAAGCAATGCCGGCATGCCGCCAACAAGTCGCAGGAAACGCTGGCCTTCGAGGCGCAGGTCGACCGTACCTATATCTCGGCCATCGAGCGCGGCGTGTCCAACCCGTCGGTGGAGACACTGGCGAACATCTGCCATTGCTTGAACGTCACGCTGGCGGAACTCTTTGCGCCGCTCGATGGCGTTTCGCTCAAGCCGACCGGCGCGCGCCGCGCGAATGCGGCTGAACCGCCGCTGATTCCGCGCAGCCGGCTGCGTTAGATTTTATGGGTATCCGAATTTTCGGGGGGCGGCTACTTTAGTTGAAGTAACGCAACGCTTGATGCAAGACGCGAACGATGGAAGTTTTTGTGGCACGAACCCGGTAGACCTGCAGGCACAGGGCAGCAAAGGCCATCTTCACAACGCCCAAAATGTTCTACTTGAGTAAAATATAAAGTTATATTAAAGTAGGACTGTCCTAACGTGCTGGGAGGCAGCCATGCTTCAAACCCTACGCAAATCTGGCGGCTCGCTCGTGATGACCGTGCCAAAGGTGTTTATTGACCAGAACGGCCTGTGCGAAGGCTCCCAGGTTGATCTTCATCTCCAGGGCAAGAAAATGACCGTTGTGGCGTCGGCCCGTCCGCGTTACAAGCTGGCTGACCTGATGGCTGAAATGCCGGAGGGGCTGCCGCGCGTTGAAGGCTGGGATGAAATGCCTTCAGTCGGACTGGAGAACGGGTGATGGCGTATCTGCCAAATCGTGGCGACATCGTGCATCTTGATTTTTATCCATCTTCCGGTCGGGAGATGAAAGGCCCGCACTTCGGCCTTGTTCTGAGCAGCAAGGTTTTTAATCAGCAAGGACTGGCGATGATTTGTCCGATTTCCCAGGGGGCGGCAGCGGCTGCCCGTACCTACGGGACGGTCGTTACGCTGATGGGGGCTGGTACCGATACTCAGGGTGCTGTTCACTGCCATCAGTTGAAATCGCTGGACTGGTGCGCACGGAATATACGCCTCAAGGAAACCGTGCCGCAGTATGTCGTCGATGAGGCATTGGCTAGAATCGAGGCCATCTTGTTTGAATGACGCGATGCGCGATAGGCGCCGCGTGGCTGTGCGGGTTGTGGAAATCGCATAACGTTGCCAGATGCAAAATCCAAAGCAACAATTCGCCGACCGGCTGCGGGAGGCGATGATCCAGGCCGGGCTGAAACCGGAACCCGCCGTGCTAGAGCGCGCATTCAATCTGCACTATTTCGGCAAGCCGATGACGTTGCACGGGGTGAGGAAATGGCTGCTCGGGGAGTCGACCCCGCCTTATGACAAGATTGTGGCGCTGGCCGAGATGCTGGGCGTTCCACCGGAGGAATTGTGCTTTGGGCTGGAGGTCAAGCAGCGGATCGACGTGCGTCGTGCGTGCTGGGAGGATGGCATCGGCTATCAGGAACGGGAAATTTTCGAGGCGTTTCTGGCTTTGCCGCCGCCGCAGCGCAAGGCGGTGCGCGAGGTAATTCTAGCCTTCGCCAAGGCGTTTGAAGCTGAGAGTGCGGCCGGAGAAGGGGTTGGCGCTCGGAAGTAATGCTGCTGGCTGCCGTTGAACTATCCGCGATATTGGGTTTCCAGCCGGTCAAAAACTTCGCTGGCGGGTTTGGTGTGCCTTGCCTTGGCATTGCGCGTTTACTTTTGCCCAAGCATTGATTAAAGTACATACATAGTACATCCGTGTTGGAGCTTGTCATGCACGCCACCCGCGCTTTCAGAAACGGCAATTCACAAGCCGTTCGTATCCCTGCCGACTTGGCCTATGAGCGCACCGATATCGACTTGGAGATCGAGCGCGAAGGCGATGAAATCCGTATCCGGCCTGCTCGCCGCTCGCTGTCCGGCGTTCTCTCGAAGTTCGCCCGGTTCTCTCCCGACTTCATGGCTGAAGGCCGTGGCGACCAGGAACAAGCGGAAAGGGATGCCCTGTAATGCCGCGCTACATGCTCGACACCAATATGTGCATTTACCTAATGAAGAACCAGCCGGAAGAAGTCGCCCGGCGCTTCGCTCAGTGTTATGTCGGCGATGTGGTGATGTCGGCCATCACCTACGCCGAACTGGAGTTTGGTGTTGTGGTTTCCGCCGATCCGGAGCGCGAACGCGCCAACCTGGCGGCTTTGGTCGAGGACATCCCCGTCGCTGCCTTTGACGCGCCGGCGGGCGTTGCCTACGGCCCAATCCGCCTGGCAACCCGCGAGAACAGGAAGGATGCTCTCGACAAGCTGATTGCCGCCCATGCGGTAGCGCTTGGCGTCACGGTCGTGACCAACAATATGAAGGATTTTGCCAAGTACCCGGGCTTGGCGACGGAGAACTGGCTGATGTGTAGAAGTTCAGACCTGGTCTGACAGTACCTGTTTTGACGGTGCCTGGCTGTCAGCTCAATTCAGATTCTGAATTCCTACAGATGATGTAATGATTTGAACCGAAACCTCTCTACTGCTCCATGGCACCCCACTGCGCGGCGCACTCGCGCCGAGTTCCGTATCTGAACAGCCGTTTTCCGCGCGTCAGGCGCGGAAAACAGCGGCTGAGGCAAGAAAGTCGGTAACGCGTTGGCTGACGGCATCCGTCAGATCGGGCGCCAGGCAGTCGAAAGGTTCGGCGGCGAACGAATTGCCAAGCCAGGTGATCTGCCGCTTGGCCAATTGGCGGGTGGCGTAGATGCCGCGTTCGCGCATTTCGGGGTAGGACATCAGGCCGTCCTGGGCGGCCCACATCTGGCGGTAGCCGACGCAGCGCATCGACGGCAGGTTCGGGTTCAGGGCGTATTTTTCCCGTAGCCGGCGCAGTTCGTCGTCGAGGCCGGCGAGCAGCATTTCATCGAAGCGGCGGGCGATGCGCGCGTGCAGCACGGCGCGCTCGGCGGGCAGCAGGGCGAGGCTGAGCAGTTCGTAGGGCGGCGGCTGGCGCTGGCTGGCGGCCAGGAGTTCGGACATTGGCCGGCCGCTGAGCCGGCAGATTTCCAGCGCCCGCTGGATACGCTGGCTGTCGGTCGGATGCAGCCGCGCCGCGCTGGCCGGGTCGAGCGCGGCGAGGCGGGCGTGCATGGCCGGCCAGCCGAGGCGGGCCGCTTCGGCGTCGATTTCGGCGCGCAGCGCGCAATCGGCCTGCGGCAATTCGGCCAGGCCGTGCAGTAGGGCGCGGAAGTAGAGCATGGTGCCGCCGACCAGCAGCGGGATCTTGCCGGCCGCCGTGATGGCGGCCATCGCCGCCAATGCATCGGCACGAAAACGCGCCGCCGAGTAGCTTTCCTCGGGGCTGATCAGGTCGATCAGCCGGTGCGGCACGCGGGCCAGGGTCGTGCGGTCCGGCTTGGCGGTGCCGATGTCCATGTCGCGGAACACTTGGGCCGAGTCGACGCTGACCAGCTCGACGGGGAAACGCTCGGCCAAGGCCAGGGCCACGGCGGTCTTGCCCGAGGCGGTCGGGCCCATCAGCAGGATGGCGGGGGGCAGCGGGGTGGGCGTCATGGCGGCGAATGTTAACACGGCGGCTGGGTCGTCTCCGGCGGCGGCGATCGGCCGGCCGACGGGGTACTGGCGCCAGCGCATTCTTCTGTTATATTTGATCGAAATCAAAATATAAGTGTTGCATGGAACGAGTCGCGACGACTTGCTCACGACTTTCCCTTTAGCCAGCGATAAGGAGGATGCGTGCGAGATCATGGTCCGATCAACATCGAAACTCATTTGAGTCGCATTGCGCTGTTCAACGGCCTGGGGCCGGAGCACATCGCGACTATCGCCAAGGTGACGCGGGAGATACGCTGCAAGAAAAGTGAGACGCTCTTCCATCGTGGCGATCCCTGTAATGGTTTTCACATCGTGGTGGTTGGCCAGATCAAGCTGTCCTTCACGTCGCCGCAGGGCATCGAGAAGGTGGTCGAGGTGATCGAACAGGGGCAGACTTTCGGCGAGGCGATCATGTTCCTCGACAAGCCCTATATCGTCTCGGCGCAAGCCCTGAACGACTCGTTGCTGCTGCATGTGCCGAAAGCGGCGATTTTCGCCGAGCTGGATCAGGACCACGAATTCGGGCGCAGGATGCTGGCTGGCTTGGCGATGCGCGCGCATCAGTTGATGCTCGATGTCGAGGGCTATTCGCTGCTGTCCGGCAAGGAACGCATCATCGGCTACCTGCTGCACGAAATTCCCGAGTCCGAGCAGGGACAGGACAAGGTGGTGATCGAACTGACGGTGACCAAGGGCGTGATCGCCTCCCGCCTCAACCTGACGCAGGAGCATTTCTCGCGCATCCTGCATGAGCTCAGCGATCTCGGATTGATCCAGGTGGATGGCAGGCGCATCGGCATTCCCAGCCTCGCTCGCCTGCGGGCTCAACAGCATTAGCCCCGTTCAGCGGCGGCGCTGGCTGGCGGGGGAGGGCTGACAATGGCGCTGGAAGGTGGGTCGCCCGAGCGAAACCGCTAGCGACATCACTTCCCGAGCAGCCCCTTGAACGCATCCTTCGCTTTGTCCGCCGCCGCGCCGACGCTGTCGGTCACGGATTTGGCCACTGCTTTCAGGATTTGCGCGTTCAGTTCGGAGATGATGACCTTGGCCAGGTTGGCGGTATCGACGCCGCCGGTTTTCTTGCCGATGTCGCGCAGTTCGATATCGGGCAGATTGAGATCGACATCCACCAGGCCGCTGTAACTGACCTTCGCGTTGCGAACGCTGAAGGACTCGATGATCATCTTTTTCGTGTCGCCGCTCTTTTCGCGGCTGTCCTTGCTCCCGGACGTGCCGAGATATTGTTCGACGTTGCGCTGGATGGCGTCGAAGTTGGTGACGCCGTTGCTGTTCTTTTCATAAATGATGTGCGGGCCGTCCAGCGCGATCTTGCGGATCAGCACCACGTCCTTGGTCAGGCTGGATGGCTCCAGGGAGAGCGCGATCTTGTCCGCCCTCAGCGCATAATCTGTCTTGAAGCCCTTGGGGTTGCCGAGTTTCAGGCCGGCAATCGAGCCTTCGCCATCGCTGGCGGAAATGCTGACCGCGCCGACGCTGACTTCGGCCTGGGTCATCTTCGGGCCGAATTCCTCGATGGCCATCTTCACCAGATGACCGAGCGGATTGCCGGTCAGAAAGAAGACGATCGCGCCAACGATGACCAGCGCGACGACGAGAAGCAAACCTTTTTTCATGTCTCTACTCCCTATGGATGATTTGAAGATCGCCTGAAAACCCCAATATTTCCGTGCGAGTTGTCACAAGAAGCCTACTGGCCGCGCAGGAACAGCTTGTCGAGTTGCTCCAGCGACAGTTCGCTCCAGGTCGGTCGGCCGTGGTTGCATTGGCCGGCGCGCTCGGTTTCCTCCATCTGGCGCAGCAGCGCGTTCATTTCCGGCAGCGACAACTGACGCCGGGCACGCACCGCGCCGTGGCAGGCCATGGTCGCCAGCAGTTCGTTGCGCCGGGCGGTGAGCAGTTGGCTCAGGCCGTGCTCGCGCAGCTCGCCGAGCAGCGCGCGCGCCAGCGCCGCCGGATCGCCGCCCTGGAGCAGCGCCGGCACGCTGCGCACGGCGAGTTGCTTGGGGCCGAACGGGGCGATCTGGAAGCCGAGTTCGGCCAGCGCCGCGGCATGTTCATCGACCGTCGCGATGGCGAGCGGGTCGGCCGCGAACACGGCCGGGATCAGCAGCGCCTGGGTGGCGACTTGGCGGCTGTCGAAGGCCGCCTTCAGCTTTTCGTAGAGGATGCGCTCGTGCGCCGCGTGCATGTCGACCAGCACTAGGCCGCGGGCGTTCTGGGCCAAGATGTAGATGCCGTGCAATTGCGCCAGCGCGTAGCCGAGGGGCGGGGCGTCGTCGTTGCCGGCGGTCTGGAGCGGTGGCGCTTCGCCGGCGGCCGGGCTGTGCGCCGCCCGGGTGAAGGCCAGGTAGGCGGCGGCCGCCGGTTCGGCGATGCCGAGCCTGCTCTGGTGGCGCAGCAGCGGCGGGTAGGTGGCGCGGTGGCCGGCATCGCCACGTACCGTGGACGTATCGTTGGCGGCTGCGATCCCGGTGGGGGGGGGCGCTTCCGGCGACGCGGCGAAGCCAGCGTGGTCGACCGGGCGCTCGATTGGCGTTGCCAGCGTGCGCTGCACGGCGTGGAAGACGAACTGGTACACGGCCCTTGAATCGCGGAAGCGGACTTCGGTCTTGGCCGGGTGGACATTGACGTCGACCAATGCCGGATCGATCTCGACGAACAGGCAGACGGCCGGCTGGCGGCTGCCGTGCAGTACGTCGCGGTAGGCTTCGCGCAGCGCGTGGCCGATCACCTTGTCGCGCACGAAGCGGCCGTTGACGAAAACGGTCTGGCCGTCCTTAACGTCACTGGCGCGGCTCGGGTCGATGGCGAAACCGGCGATGGCCAGCGGGCCGGCGGCGGCGCCGACGGCGCGGGCGGCTTTGATGAAGTCCTCGCCGAGAACATCGGCGATGCGCCGGGCACGGTCGGCTGGGGCTAGTTGGAATAGATTGCGGCCATTGTGGCTCAGGCTGAAGGCGACATCGGGGCGGGTCAGCGCCAGGCGCTTGACGGCATCGGCGCAGTGGGCGAACTCGGTGCCCTCGGCCTTCAAAAATTTGCGCCGGGCCGGGGTGTTGAAGTACAGGTCGCGCATCTCGACCACGGTGCCGGCCATCAGCGCCGCCGGTTCCGGTTCGGCCCCAGTTTCGCCCCGTAATTTCCAGGCATGGCTCGTACCGTGCTCGCGACTGCTCAGCGTCAGCCGCGCCACCGAGGCCACCGAGGCCAGCGCCTCGCCGCGAAAGCCGAGGGTGCCAACGCGTTCCAGGTCGTCGAGGCTGGCGATCTTCGAGGTGGCATGGCGGGTCAGGGCCAGCGCCAGTTGCTCCTTGGCGATGCCGCAGCCGTCGTCGGTAACGCGGATCAGCTTGACCCCGCCTTCCTCGAGATGCACCTGGATTGTCCGGCTGCCGGCATCGAGGCTGTTTTCGAGCAATTCCTTGAGGACCGAGGCCGGTCTTTCAACCACCTCGCCGGCGGCAATCTGGCTGATCAGGAGGTCGGGGAGACGGGCGATGGTCGGCATGCGCGGATTATAATGCGCCCTCGTTCAAAGCCCCGGTCATCGCATGGAACTCCTGAGCCAATTCATCGACATCATTCTCCACCTCGACACGCATCTGGCCCTGCTCGTCCAGCAGTACGGACTGTGGATTTACGCCATCCTGTTCATCATCGTCTTCGCCGAGACCGGCTTCGTCGTCACCCCCTTCCTGCCCGGCGATTCGCTGCTCTTCGTTGCCGGCGCGCTGGCTGCGCTGGGCGAGGGCGGCATGGACATCGCCACGCTGATCGTCGTGCTGCTGGTGGCGGCGGCGCTTGGCAACACGGTCAACTACCATATCGGCCGCTTTCTCGGGCCCAAGGTCTTCCACTGGGAAAACTCGCGCTTCTTCAACAAGGAGGCGTTGGTCAAGACCCATGCCTTTTACGAGAAGCACGGCGGCAAGACGCTGGTGATCTCGCGCTTCCTCCCGCTGTTCCGCACCTTCGCGCCATTCGTCGCCGGCATCGGGGCGATGTCTTATGGCAAGTTCCAGTTCTTCAACCTGGCCGGCGCCGTCGGCTGGGTCGTCTCGCTGTGCTTGGCCGGCTACTGGCTGGGCAACCTGCCCTGGGTCAAGGCTAACTTGTCGCTGATTATCGTCGGCATCATCGTTGTCTCCCTGCTGCCGGTCGGCTTCGGCTACCTGAAGAGCCGGAGCACCTGATGCGCGCCTGGGGCCTGCCTCTCTTGTGCACCCTCCTCCTGGCCGGCTGCGCCACCGAGATGGACCGCCAGGGACGAACCGGGACCAAGGTCGACGTCAAGTACCTGGCCAAGACTGAGATCGACCGCATTGCCGACGCCAATCGCGCCGAAGTCGTCGACGGCCTGCTGCTGATCGCTGACAAGCTGTACAAGCGCAATCCCAAGGAGTGGAAGAGGGGCGGTCAGGCCAGCCGCGAGGCGGCGGTTGACCGCTTGCGCCAGCGCGAGACGGGCGCCTGGCCGGAACTGGAGGGCCGGCGCGAGGGCCAGGCGGCGGCGCTGGCTTTTACCGAGGCTTATTCCGGCGACCGTGTCGCGGCCCTGGTGTATGGCTTGCTGACCATGGTCGACGCGGCCTTCGACAACAAGCAGGAGTTTTACCTGTTCGATGACTTGAACGAGACGAAGCTGTACAACAGCGCCCGCAACATGGAAATCGCCATCTGGAAATTGGGCAACGACCGGCTGGCCAATGGCGAATTGTTCCTGCTTTCCAATGAGCTTGATCCGGCCAGGCGCAATCTTTCCTTCGAGCGCGAATTCGGCCGCCTGACCGGCCTGCTCGATTTCATGGCCAAGATCGTCGCCGATCGCAACGGTCGCACCCTGTCCCGGGTGACCCAATCGGTGATTGGCGGCATCTTCTTACCGGTGGGTTTATTGAAATGAAACGTATCGTCATCCTGATTTCCGGCCGCGGCAGCAACATGGAAGCCCTGATCGCCGCCCGCGACGCCGGCAAGCTGCCGGTCGCCATCGCTGCCGTCATCAGCAACCGCCCAGACGCCCAGGGCCTCAAAACTGCGGCGCGTGCCGGTATCGCTAGCGAAGCGCTTGACCACAAGGCCTTTGCTGGCCGCGCAGCCTTCGACGCCGCATTGGCCGAATGCATCGACCGGCATGCCCCGGATCTGGTGGTGCTGGCCGGCTTCATGCGCATCCTCGGCGAGGATTTTGTCCGCCACTATGAAGGCCGGCTGCTCAACATCCATCCCTCGCTGCTGCCTGCTTTCCCCGGCCTGCACACGCATCAGCGAGCGCTCGACGAGGGCGTGCGGGTGCATGGCTGCACCGTGCATTTCGTCACGCCGGCCCTCGACCACGGTCCGATTGTCATCCAGGCCGCCGTGCCGGTGCTCGACGGCGACAGCGAAGAAACCCTGGCCGCCCGCGTGCTGGCCCAGGAGCATGTGATTTATCCGCAGGCCGTGCGCTGGTTCGCCGAAGGCCGCCTGCAACTGATTGACGGGCGCGTGCGCGTGGCCGGCGCGGGTGGCGGCACGGCGGCCTTGATTGCGCCTGGGCTTGACTGAGCGGGCAATGCGCGGCGTCCTGCTCGCCGCCCTGGTCGGATCGCTGCTGATTCACCTCTTGGCGCTGTTCGGGATCGACGTTGCATGGTTCGGCAACGAATCGGAGCCGGTGGTTTTGCAGGCCGAATTGCGGCCACCGCCGCCGCCACCGGCGGCCGATGCGTCCGTGGTCGTGCCGCAGCCAAGGCCAAAACCGCCGCCCCCCAAGCCGCGCCCGGCACCGACTCCAATTGCGCTTCCAGCCGCCGTCGCCGAGCCGCCGGTCGTCGCCGAAACGGCGGAAGAAGAGGCCGAGCCCGCCGCTGACGACATTTTCGAAGCCGATCCGCCGTCGCCGGAAGTGGGGCCGCCTGCGCTGGCCTTGCCGGCCAGCGGCGCCATCCGCTTCGCCATCATCAAAGAATCGCTCGGCCTGCAAGTCGGCCGCGCCGAGCATCACTGGGAATTCACCGACGACGGCAGCTATCTGCTGCGCGGAGTCAGCGAAACCAGCGGCCTGGTCGCTGTTTTCAGGCCAGTGCAAATGGTCTTGGAAAGTCGTGGCCGGCTGGTCGCCGGCGGCCTGCGGCCGGAAAGTTTCCGCAGCCGCCGCGATGGCCGCGCGGCTGAGGAGGGCGCCGACTTCGACTGGGCGGCCGGCCAGTTGCGCCTGCTGCGCGACGGCAGCACGCACCGGCTGACGCCCGGCGCCCAGGACATCCTGTCACTCAATTACCAACTCGCCTATCTCGGAGAACTGGCCGAAGGAGTGGGACTGGGTGTAGCTACCTCCCGCTGGTACGAGTGGCAGCAGATCGATGCGCTGGGCGAGGAAGAAATAGAGGTACCGGCCGGCCATTTCCGCACCCTGCACCTGCGGGCGATGACCGACAGCACGACGGAAATCTGGATCGCGCTCGATCATGGCCGCTTGCCAGTTAAAATCCGCTTCACCGACAAGAAGGGCGACAGCTTCGAGCAGGTCGCTACGGATTTGGAATTTGAGCAAAAAACAGGTATTCCCAGCTATGTATATCCTTGATATCGCAGGTTGTAGCTACTACGCCGAACCTGGAGAGGAGGTTGTTGCGATAGTTCCCGATTCATCCGGCAAGTTCCTCGGCTTGGTCACGAGTCGCCCAAACGGTTTGTTTTATGCTTCCGTTTGTTCGCGCGCTGTTTATGGTGATGTATGCGAATGGGGATCGGCGCCAACGACTTTGGATCGTTCTATTTTTGTCTCGGCAAATGAGGCTGAAGAGCTTGTCCGTAATGTAATGGCTGGCCACCTTCCATGAGGCTCATGCCCGAAAGCTGTTCCACAACCGGCCCGTCCGGCGTCTCAAACCGAGGTTAGTTTTACGATGAAAGCGCGTTTTACACCCGCCCTGTTTGCCCATGCCGAAGCCGTGCTCGGGCAGTTGCTGAATTTCGAGCATCCCGCTGATGCCGTGGTATCGCGCTATTTTCGCGCTCACCGCGAGTTGGGCCATGCCGACCGCGCCTTTGTCGCCGAGACGGTGTTCGCCGTGTTGCGCCGTGGGCGCAGCCTGGAGGCGCGTTGCGCCGGCCGGCTCTCTGACCGCAAGCGGCTGCTGGTGGCGCTGGCGGTGACGCGCGGCTGGGGGCAGCGCGAGTTGGCACCGGTGCTCAAGGTCGGCGAGGCGGAGTGGTTGGCGGCGGCCAAGGACATGGATGAGAGCGACATGCCGCCGGCCGTGCGTTGCGATTTGCCGGATTGGCTGTATGACAAGCTGGCCGAGCAGTTCGGCGCCGACGAGGTGGCGGCGCTGGCGGCGGCGCTGAATCAGCCAGCGCCGCTCGACCTGCGGGTGAATAGTCTGAAGATGGATCGCGACGCGGTGCTGGCCCGCTTCGCCGCCGATGGCATCGCCGCCCAGCCGGGGCTGCTCTCGCCGCTGGCCGTGCGCCTTGCCGACAAGCCGGCGCTGGCCAGGCATCCGTTGTTTCTCGAAGGCGCTTTCGAGGTGCAGGATGAGGGCAGCCAGTTGCTCGGCTACCTGCTCGATCCCAAGCGCGGCGAGATGGTCGTCGATTTCTGCGCTGGCGCCGGCGGCAAAACGCTGTTGCTCGGCGCGTTGATGCGCAATACCGGCCGCCTCTACGCCTTCGACGTTTCCGCCAAGCGGCTGGCTAACTTGAAGCCGCGCCTGGCCCGCTCCGGGCTGTCCAATGTTCATCCGGTGCGCATCGAACATGAGCGCGATACGAAGATCAAGCGTCTGGCCGGCAAGGCCGACCGCGTGCTGGTCGATGCGCCCTGTTCCGGCCTCGGCACCTTGCGCCGCAATCCCGATCTGAAGTGGCGGCAGAGCGAGGCCTCAGTGGCCGAACTGACTCAGAAGCAGGCGGCCATCCTGGCCGCCGCGGCCAAGCTGGCACGGCCCGGCGGGCGTGTCGTCTATGCCACTTGCAGCCTGTTGCGCGAGGAGAACGAGGCCATCGTCGCGGCTTTCCTCGCCGCTCATCCCGATTTCACGCTGGTTCCAGCGGATGCCGCGCTGGCTCGCCACGGCATCGCGGTGGCGGGGGGCATGCTACGCTTGCTGCCGCACCGCCAGCAGACTGACGGCTTCTTCGCCGCCGTGCTGGAGCGCCGATCGTGAGCCGCGACAACGACCCGGCCCTGAGCCTGCTGCGGGGAATCTGGGCCGATTTCCAGGCGCCGGGTTTCATTTGGCAACTGGCTACCCTGGCCACCTGCCTTGGTCTTGCGCTGCTCTTCGCCCGCTGGTGGCAGAGGCGCCAGGTCGAGAACGCCGGCCGCTTCGGCCAGGCCAGCGCGCGCTTGGCTTTTCCGCTTTCCGGCCTGCTGCTGGTCGGCTTGGCCTTGTTGTTGCTGACGCCCTTGATCAAGGTCAACCTGAATCTGCTCAAGTTGGCGCTGCCGCTGCTGTTCTCGCTGGCCGTGGTGCGCGCTGTCGTCTTCGTGCTGCGCCACACTTTTCCCAGGGCCGTGTGGCTGGCCGCCTGGGAGCGCATCATCGCCACCCTGGTCTGGGGCTGGCTGGCGCTCTACATCGCCGGTCTTGCGCCCTATGTGATTGATGCGCTGGAGGGGGTGCAATTTTCCATCGGCATGCAGCGTCTCAACCTGTGGGTGATCCTGCACGGCGTTGTCACGGTGTTTTTGACCCTCGTCGTCGCGCTCTGGATTGCCGGCCTGGTTGAACAGCGCCTGTTGCGCGTGGCGGATATCGACTCCAGCCTGCGCATCGTCGGCATCCGTTTCGCCAAGGCTGTGCTGACGCTGCTGGCGATCATGGTCAGCCTGTCGCTGGTCGGCATCGACATGACCGCGCTGTCGGTATTCACCGGGGCGCTTGGCGTCGGCCTCGGCTTCGGCTTGCAGAAGATCGCCAGCAACTATGTTTCCGGTTTCATCATCCTGCTCGACCGCTCGATCCACATTGGCAACATCATCCAGGTCGGCAGCGATGCCGGCGAGGTGCGCCAGATCACCACGCGCTACACGGTGCTCAAGCACCCGGGCGGTACCGAATTCATCGTCCCCAACGAGACGCTGATCAGCAGCACGGTACAGAACCAGACCTATTCCGATCGCCAGTTGCGCCTGGCGACGACCATCGGCGTTGCCTACGACAGCGATCTCGATCTGGTCACGCGGCTGATGCTGGAAGCGGCCAGGGGGCAGCCGCGGGTGCTGGCCAATCCGCCGCCGAAGGTGACGCTGACCGAGTTCGCCGACAACAGCATCAACCTTGAACTGGGTTTCTGGATCGCCGATCCCGAGGCCGGCAAAGGCAACGTGGTGTCCGACACCAATTTCGCCATCTGGCGGGCCTTCAAGGCCTATGGCGTGGAAATTCCGTTCCCGCAACGCGAAGTGCGCATCCTGCGCGATGCCGCCGCTCCGGCGGCAGTGGCCGATTGAAGTAACGGCGAGTCGGGCAAAAAAAACCGCCACGCGGGCGGGGGAACAGGGAGATATCGAAAGCGTTTGTTTCGTTGGGTGGGCTCAGTGTTTTTGCCGTTTTTTCCGCCACTCGCGGACGGCCATGATGACGGCGCCGGCGAAGATGCCGGCCAGCAGCGCTTTCAGCGGTTCGGCATGGCCATCGGCCAGCCAGTCGACGCCGGCGACGCCGACGAAGACGCCGATGCTTTCGCTGACCGGCAAGTCGTCGACCAGCGACATCAGGGTTTCCGGTGCAGGGGGATGACGGCCAGTGCGGGTTGCTGGCGCTGTGGCACTAGGCCGAGCAGGTAGAGGCGGGCTGTTTCGAGGAAGTCCTTGATATTCATGTCGATCATTTTCTGTCTTCCTTTTGGCGGGAATATGTACGAAATTCTAGGGATGGCAGCCGCGCCGGTCTGTTGCCCAAGCGTGCCGTCGGCGTAACGGGCCATGATGCTTGATGACGCTTTGTAACGAGGCCGCAAACGACCTACTGGTGGGCTTTCCAGCTCAGCGTAAAGCGCGCGCCGCCGAGCGGGGCGGCGTCGGCGGTGGCGGTGCCGCCGTGCAGTTCGAGGACCCGGCGGACGATCGCCAGGCCGAGACCGTAGCCGCCGGTGGCGCGGTCGCGCGAGCGGTCGAGGCGGGTAAAGGCCGAGAAGATGTGCTCCCGCTCTTCCGGGGGGATGCCGGCGCCGTCATCGTCGACCAGGATTCGGATATGGTCGCCGTCGAGTTCGGCGCTGACCAGAATTTTCTGGCTGGCATATTTGAAGGCGTTGCGCAGGAGGTTGCGCAGGGCATAGGGCATGGCCTTGCGGTCGAGGTCGACATTGAGTTGCGGCGGCAAGCGGCTGGTGTCGACCTCGACTTCGAGTTGGCGCCCGAGCAAGCGCACGGATTCGACCTGGTCGACCAGCCAGTCGGCAAAGCGGACGCTGCTGAAGTGGGCTTCCGGCGCTTCGCGCTCGAAGCGGGCGTAGGTCAGGCTGGTGTCGATCAGATGGTCGAGTTCGTCGAGATCCTCTTCCATCATCGTCCACAGCCGCTCGCGCTCATCCCGATGATTGGTTTCGGCCAGCATTTCCAGCGCGAAGCGCATGCGCGCGATCGGCGTGCGCAGTTCGTGCGAGATGCCGCAGGACAATTCGCGGTGCATCGCAAGCAGTTGCTGGACTCGCTCGGCCATGCTGTTCATAGTCTCGGCCAGGGGGGAGAACAGCTGGCTGCGTGCCGGTGGCGAGCGGGCGTCGAAATTGCCGTCGCCAAGGTCGCGGGTGGTCTGGCGGATGGCTTCGAGGTCGCGCCAGACCGGGCGCACCCAGAACCACAGGGCGATACCGAAGATCAGGCCGGTCAGGCTCCAGGTCAAGAGGCGCAGGCGGGCTTCGAGCGGCAGGCGGTCGGTTTGCTCGGGATTGCGGCTGACGGCCAGCGGTCCGACGACCAGTACTTTGCTGGTGTTGCCCAGGCGGTGGTACATGATGTCGTCGTCGTGGTCGATGGCGATGTCGCCGGCGTCGAGCTTGATCACCTGCTGCGGTTTCAGAATCTTGTCGAGGGTAATGCGCTCGACGATGTTCAGACGGTAGGCGAATTTCTGGTCGAGTTCCTCGATTTTGCTCGGCCAGGCGTGGCGCGGCTGGCGGAACAACTCGTCCTCGATCAGGGTGATGGTGCCGCGCATGAAGCGGCGGGCGTAGTCGTCGGTGATACCGCGCTGCGCCGTCGAAATTACGAAATCGGCAGTGAAGGCGATGGCGACGAAAGAACCCATCGCCAGCAGGTAGAAATTGAAGAACAGCTTGGACAGACTGTAGCGCCCACCGCGCCAGCGCGGCAGCGCGACACGGAACAGCGAACGGGCGAGGCCCTGGCTGCGTTCCCGGGCACTCACTGCGCCGGTTTCAGTTCCAGTCATGTTTGCTGAACAGGTAGCCTTTGCCGCGTACGGTCTTGATCCGCGTTGGATTTTCCGGATCGTCGTTGAGTTTCTTGCGCAGGCGCGAGATGCGGGCGTCGATCGAGCGGTCCAGGCCGTCGAAGCCGATGCCACGCAATTCCTGCAGCAGGTCATCGCGCGACAGCACGTTGCCGGCGTGGCTGGCCAGCAGCCAGAGTAGGTCGAATTCGGCCGTGGTCAGGTCGATACCGGTATCGGCCAGGCTGGTGGTGCGTGTCGCCTGGCTGATGCGGAATTGGCCGAAAACCAGCGATTCGGCATCGCCGCCGCCGCTGTCGCTAGCGACCGGTAGGCGGCGTAGCAGGGCCTTGATGCGGGCCAGCAATACGCGCGGCTGAACCGGCTTGGCGATGTAGTCGTCGGCGCCCATCTCGAGACCGAGAATCTGGTCGAAATCCTCGTCACGGGCAGTCAGCATCAGGATCACGCCGCGATACTGCTGGCGCACCGAGCGGCAGACTTCGAAACCATCCTTACCCGGCAGCATCACATCGAGGATGACGAGATCGGGTTGTTCGGCCAGGATGCGGGCCTCGGCGCTGTCGCCGCGCGACTCGATGGCCACTTCGAAATCGTTCTTGGCCAGATATTCGGCGGTCAGTTCGGCCAGCCGGGCGTCGTCTTCGACGAGAAGGATGCGGGTACTCATCTGCATATCTTAACCAGCCGAGGGCGGGTGGTCCAGTTACCGCGGTACGGCTGGCAATGCCGTAGAATGAAAGCCCTTTCCGTATCCCCAAGCCTTTCTCGCGCCATGATTTTTTCCCGCATTCCGCTTCGTGCTTGGTTCGCCACCCTGGCGCTCGGCTGTTTCGGCCTGCTCGCCTTCAGCTTGGCGTTGCAGGGAATGCTCCGGCTGTCCCCCTGTCCGCTGTGTGTCTTCCAGCGTCTGCTTTATCTGGTGGTCGGCGTGCTGGCTCTGGCCGGCTTCCTGCTGCCGGTGGCGCGGCTGTTGTGGCTGGGAACGATTGGCACGACGGCGCTGCTCGGTGCCGGGGTTGCCGCCTACCAGACCTGGATGCAGCGATTCCCCGAACTGGCTCCGGAATGCAGCTTTACCGACCCGAACCTGATCGAGCGCCTGGTCGACTGGCTCGGCATGCGCTTCCCGTCGCTGTTCTTGGCCACCGGTTTCTGCAGCAGCGTCGAATGGTCTTTCCTCGGCCTGTCGATGGCCAACTGGTCGCTGCTGATTTTCCTCGGCATTGCCGCCTACGTTGCGCTGCCGCTGCGCCGCGCCGCCTGATTCCATTTCCAAATCAACCGATTACTTTGTCGGCTTCGCTTGCCGGGCAACAGCACTGTCTGCGCTTTGCCTTCGCGTACTCGGCTGATTTAAAACCTGAGGTCTCCCCCCGGATTTTGCTTTTGTTCCAATAGGTTAAGCGGCAGATACAGCGAAAACGAAGCGTACATGGCGTAGCTTTTATCCTCGGGCTACCAACCTGAGGACTACGCCATGCACGCCAGCCGTATTTTGCAACGTACCCTGGCACCGGTGCTAGAGCCGATGCACGCCACCCGTCGCCGGGTGCTTTTACATGCCGTCCAGGCGCTCATCACGGGGCGTCGATTAACGCTGACCGACTTGGCTCGCGCATGGTCGGGTGGGATTACATCGGCAGGGTTCGCAACAACGTCAAGGTACAGCCTGTCGGGCAATGCGCGTGGCAGCCTTGTGCCGACCTGTTCGCCGAAGCCGGTCAGCGTGCCGAGGAGTTGGGGCTGTATCGGATGGTTCATACCCGCCCCTGGGCTTGCCGATTAGTTCGCCAGCGCCAAACTTGCAAGCATCGACAGGCGCGCACCCGCAAGGGGCAACCGCAGCAGGGCGCTGCTTCGCGCAAGGCGCGCAAACGGGCTAGCGAGCCTTGGCTGTTGGCCACATCATTGAAGGCATCCGATGTCACCGCCGCTCAAGTTACGGCCATGTATGCTAAACGTATGCAAATAGAAGAGGCCTTCCGCGACCTGAAGAGTCATCGCTATGGCTTGGGCCTGGAAGACAGCCTCACCCGTCTTGCGCCACGGTTGAGCGTATTGTTGCTGCTCAATGCGCTGGCAAATTTTGCTGCGTGGTTGCTGGCATGTTCCTTGACGCACAGCCCCCACCCCGATGATCCGACGACTTCACAATGGAAGCCTACCCGCTGGTCGAGAAGATCGTCGTAGACCTAAACAGGCCGATCAAGGACATCCTCGGCGACGGCCGCGCGCTGAAGTGCTTCGACGCCGCCAGGCACACCGACGAACGCTTCGGCCTGCCGACGGTGCAGGACATTTTCCGCGAGCTAACCAGCGCCGCCCGCGATCACGGATTGAATCGGGTGCTCTGGTCGAGGCCGATCACCGCATCGGCGGCGCGCAAAAGCGCCGCGATGTCGTCGTGCAATTCGCTCAATCGTGTGCGCGCGGTGGCCGGCTCGAAAAAGCTGGGCGGGCGGAGAAAATCGCGGTTGCCCGTGGCCAAGGCCATGACGAGCCGGTTGTCTTGCACCAGCACGGCCGGTGCCCCCAGGCGCTGCGCCAGGGCTTTGAAGCGTTCCATAAAAGCCGGCGTCAGCAGGGCGCGCGATGAGATTTGATCCGTGGCATGAACCTGGTAGGTCCTGGCGAACACGGGGTCTTCCAGATGCACAGGTTGTCGCCGTTATCCCCGCTACCGTCATGCTGCGCGTAGTCGCAGCATCCATGAGGCGTGTGGATTCTGCGACTACGCTTCGCTCCGCGCAGAATAACGTGTGCGAATCAATCCTTAATTGCCGTTTCAATAGTTCAAAAGCGCAAGCTTCCATTCGTTCTAGCAGCAGATCAGCAACTGAAACACGCCCCGGTCTGTCTTTCATTGTTTCTGTTTCCATCAACCTGGCCACTTCATTCATTGGCCATTCAGGAGCCACACCATGAGCATCGATTGCCATTTGAAGTTGGACGGCATC
>JAIRKE010000071.1 GCA_031260295.1 Azonexus sp. | reverse complement strand
CTTTGGTGTAGGCGATATCGCGAATGATCCGGTTGATTGTGTTTCCGAGATGGTTTGCCATCTCGGGATTGTCACCAAAACCTCAGCACCTTGTCATGTGCATCAGATACATAATTGCGACCGCCAACGAAAAAGCCCGTCCGCAATGGACGGGCTTTCGTCTGGCGACAGCCAGCGCTCAGGCGCGCTGGATGTTGGAAGCCTGCTTGCCCTTGGGGCCCTGCACAACTTCGAAGGAAACCTTTTCGCCTTCTTTCAGGGTCTTGAAGCCATTCATGTTGATCGCGGAGAAATGGGCGAACAAATCCTCGCTGCCATCATCCGGAGTAATGAAGCCAAAACCCTTGGAATCATTGAACCATTTCACAGTACCGATTGCCATGTTTGGAAAACTTTCTTACAAAAAACGAATAAATTTCCGGGTCTCCCCGACTCCCTGTTTGCGCCCAGTGACCCGGTTCATGCAGCAACCTTGATGCAGCCAGAAGCCAAACACGGCTACTTTTACGCCAGTTGAATTATGTCGTCAACAAGTATCGCTACCGGCACGTCGACTCAACCAGGCATTATAATTGCTTAAAAACACCGTAAACGGCACGGTTTGCCCCAATCATTCCGATTGCCAATTGGACTTGACTGTATAGAATCGGATGCATGGCTACGAAGTTTCAGGAAGGCGGACAACTACAGGCCCAAGGCACAAAGTTGGAGCCGCCGAGGATGTACAAGGTTGTGTTGCTGAACGACGACTACACCCCGATGGATTTTGTCATCGCCGTTCTGCAGCGCTTTTTTTCTCTGGATACCGAACAAGCGACGCGAATCATGCTCAAAGTTCATAACGAAGGCCGGGGCGTTTGCGGGATTTTCCCGCGCGACATCGCCGCCACCAAGGTGGAACAGGTGAGCGCCTCCGCCCGTCAGCATCAACACCCGCTCGCTTGCGTCATGGAGGAAAATTGATGATTGCCCAGGAACTAGAAGTCAGTTTGCATATGGCTTTTGTCGAGGCGCGCCAGAAACGCCACGAGTTCATTACCGTCGAACACCTCCTGCTGGCATTGATCGACAATCCCTCGGCCGCCGACGCGCTGCGCGCCTGCGGCGCCAAGCCGGATGTGCTGCGCCGCGATTTGAGCAATTTCATCAACGAGCACACGCCGACCGTATCCGGCGAGGACGATATCGACACTCAGCCAACGCTCGGCTTCCAGCGCGTCATCCAGCGCGCCATCCTGCACGTGCAGTCGTCGGGCAAGAAAGAGGTCAACGGCGCCAACGTGCTGGTCGCCATCTACGGCGAGAAGGATTCGCACGCCGTGTATTTCCTGCAGAAGCAGGCGGTGACGCGCCTCGACGTGGTCAATTACATCGCCCACGGCATCAGCAAGGTGCCGCGGCAGAAGGCGGCGGCCGAGGGCGAATCGGGTGAAGAGGAGAGCGGAAAGGAAGCCGGACCGCTGGAGCAATACACCATCAACCTCAACGCCCTGGCGCTGCAAGGCAAGATCGACCCGCTGATCGGCCGCGACAAGGAACTGGAGCGCGTGATCCAGACGCTGTGCCGGCGGCGCAAGAACAATCCGCTGCTGGTCGGCGAGGCCGGCGTCGGCAAGACGGCGATCGCCGAGGGCCTGGCCCGGCACGTCGTCGAGAACGACGTGCCGGAAATCCTGGCCAAGGCCAACGTCTATTCGCTGGACATGGGTGCCCTGCTGGCCGGCACCAAGTATCGCGGCGACTTTGAGCAGCGCCTAAAGGGTGTGCTCAAGCAGTTGAGCGACAACCCGAACGCAATCCTGTTCATCGATGAAATCCATACTCTGATCGGCGCCGGCTCGGCCTCCGGCGGTACGCTCGACGCCTCCAACCTGCTCAAGCCGGCGCTCTCCACCGGCCAGTTGAAATGCATCGGGGCAACCACCTATACCGAGTTTCGCGGCATTTTCGAGAAGGACAGCGCACTCTCCCGGCGCTTCCAGAAGATCGACGTCAGCGAGCCGTCGGTGGCCGAGACGGTCGAGATTCTCAAGGGCCTGAAAGCGCGCTTCGAGGCGCACCACGGCATCAAGTATTCGGCGACAGCCATTTCGTCGGCGGCCGAACTGTCGGCTCGCTACATCACCGACCGCCATCTGCCCGACAAGGCCATCGACGTCATCGACGAGGCCGGCGCCGCCCAGCGCATCCTGCCGAAGTCGAAGCAGAAGAAGATGATCAACAAGACCGACATCGAGGAAATTGTCGCCAAGATCGCCCGCATCCCGTCGCAGCACGTGACGCTGGATGACCGCGGTGCCTTGAAGAATCTCGACCGCGACTTGAAGGCGGTGGTCTTCGGCCAGGACACGGCGATCGATGCGCTGACCCGGGCGATCAAGATGGCCCGCTCGGGACTCGGCCACCCAGACAAGCCGATCGGCTCCTTCCTGTTCAGCGGCCCGACCGGCGTCGGCAAGACCGAGGTCGCCAAGCAACTGGCCTACTGCCTCGGTATCGAGTTGCTGCGCTTCGACATGAGCGAGTACATGGAGCGCCATGCCGTGTCGCGGCTGATCGGTGCGCCGCCGGGCTACGTCGGCTTCGAGCAGGGCGGCCTGCTGACCGAGGCGGTGACCAAGAAACCGTACTGCGTGTTGCTGCTCGACGAAATCGAGAAGGCGCACCCGGACATCTTCAACATCCTGCTGCAGGTCATGGACCACGGCGCGCTGACCGACAACAACGGGCGCAAGGCCGATTTCCGCAACGTGGTCATCATCATGACTACCAACGCTGGCGCTGCCGATCTGCAGAAATCGAGTATGGGCTTCACCAGCACCAGGCAGGCAGGCGATGAAATGGCCGAGATCAAGCGGCTGTTCACGCCGGAGTTCCGCAATCGCCTGGACGCGACGATTTCCTTCGCGCCGCTCGACCACGAGATCATCCTGCGTGTCGTCGACAAGTTCCTGATGCAGCTTGAGGAGCAGTTGCACGAGAAGAAGGTCGATGCGCACTTTACCGAGGCGGTCAAGGAACTGCTGGCCAGGAAGGGTTTCGATCCGCTGATGGGCGCCCGGCCGATGGCTCGCCTGATCCAGGACACGATTCGCTCGGCGCTGGCCGACGAACTACTGTTCGGCCGACTGGCCAACGGCGGCCGGGTGACCGTCGATCTCGACGCGGAAGGCAAGATCCACCTCGATTTCGAGGAAGAAAAAAGCGAAGCCATCGCCTGATCCGCCGCTCTAATCCAACAAGCCATGCGCCGCATGGCTTTTTTTCTGCCAGGAGACAAAGCATGACCTTCAAGACCCCCGACCTCTGCGATGCTTTTGAAGCCGAACTCGGCAAGAGCCTGCGCGTCGTCGCCCCGATGTTCCGGCGCTACGGCGGCAAGGCCAGCTTCAGCGGCCAAATCGTGACGCTCAAGCTGTTCGAGGACAATTCACTGGTCCGCGAAGCCTTCGCCGAAAACGGCCAGGGCAAGGTGCTGGTCATCGACGGCGGCGGCTCGCTGCGCTGCGCCCTGGTCGGCGATCAGCTGGCGATCCTGGCCACCAAGAATGGCTGGGACGGCGTCGTGGTATACGGCTGCATCCGCGATTCGGGCGACATCGCCGGCATCGACCTCGGCATGCGGGCGCTCAACACGCATCCGCAAAAAAGCATCAAGAGAGGCGTCGGCGAACGCGACATCGCCGTCAGCTTCGGCGGTGTCGCCTTCAACCCCGGCGAATGGCTGTACGCCGACGAGGACGGCGTGCTGGTTTCCGACAGGCCGCTGCTTTAGCCACGATCGAACCACGGGGAGCGGCAGGGTGACGGCGTAATGGAGTACGGCGAATTACACTGAGCGATTTGCAACAAACTGCCTATGCTGTCGGTCGCTAGCTGGCGCAGGCGGCCTGACAAGAAAGCAGGGAGGATGTCGGTATGTGGTTTCTTCGTATTCTCGGCGTCGTGGTGGGGTTGATCCTTGGGGCGGCTATGTCCGGTTTTGCCGGGGCGCTGCTTCTGGCGGCGCTGGGCGCCTGGGCTTTCCCGCTGATGTTCGGCGGCAAAGCCCAGGCCGCGCCGCTGGCGGGGGAGTTCGAGTCCGCCGTCGAGGTGCGCCGCTTGAAACAGCGCGTCGCCGAGCTGGAGCAAAGGGTCGGAGCGCTGGAGCAGGGGCGCGAGGATGCCACTTGGGTGAATCCCGAGGAATGGGCGGTATCGCCCGCGCTCACGCCGATGCCGGAGGCTGTTTCGCCCACGCCAGCCGAAGTCCCGCCCGAAATACGGCCCGAACCAGCAAAGGCCGAAGCGCTATCGCTGGCGGCTGAGTTGTCGCTTCGCGCCGCCGCGCCGGCACCGGAGGACGAGTCGCCCACCTCGGTCGCCGAGAGTCTGGCGGCAGAGGCCGCCCTGCCGCCGCCCGCGCCCGAGCCGCCCGCTCCGCGAGCAGCCAGGCCGCCCAAGCCATCCGCACCGCCGCCTATTCCGTTGCGCGAGCGCCTGCCAGTGCCGATTGCCAATCTGATTTTCGGCGGCAATCTGCTGGTCAAACTCGGCGTGCTGATCCTCTTTCTCGGCCTGGCCTTCCTGTTGCGCTACACCGCCGAGCGCGTCACGGTGCCGCTTGAATTGCGCTATGCGGGCGTGGCGCTGGCCGGGGCGGCGCTGCTGGCGCTGGGTTGGGCGCTGCGTAAAAAGCGCGCCGATTACGCGCTGGTGCTTCAGGGGGCGGGCGTCGGCGTGCTTTATCTGACGACGCTGGCGGCGATGAAGCTGCACGAACTGCTACCCGTGACGGCCGGTTTCACGCTGCTGTTCGCGGTGGCCGTGTTGAGCGCGGCGCTGGCGGTGTTGCAGAACGCGCCGGTGCTGGCGATTGTCGCGGCGCTCGAAGGCTTCGCCGCGCCGGTGCTGGCGTCGACCGGCGAGAACCGGCCGCTGGCCTTGTTCAGCTATCTACTGGTGCTCGATCTGGGCATCGCGCTAATCGCCTGGTTCAGGGCCTGGCGGCTGCTCAACCTGATTGGCTTCGTCGGCACCTTCACGCTGGCGGCGGGCTGGGCGCGGCAGTATTACAGCGACGATCAGTTCGGCATCGCGCAGCCCTTTTTGATCGTCTTTTTCCTGCTATTCACCGCCATCGGCCTGTTGTTCGCCCGCCGCACGCTGTTCGATGCCCCCGCCGACGCCGCGCAGCCGCTGGCCGAGCGGGCGATGCGCACGCTCCATCGCGTGGGTCGGGTCGATAGCGCGCTGGTGTTCGGCGTGCCGATGGTGGCTTTCGGCATGCAATACCTGCTGATGCTGCCCTGGCCGGAATTCGGCGCGGCGTTTTCGGCGTTGGCGCTGGCCGCCTTCTATCTGCTGCTCGGGCGGCTGGTGTTCGCTACCCAGCCGGCAGGGCTGGCGCTGCTGGCCGAGGCCTATGCAATTGTCGGCGTCATTTTCGGCACGCTGGCGATTCCGCTCGGCCTTGAAGGCCAATGGACGGGCGCGGCCTGGGCGGTGGAGGCGGCGGGCATGTACTGGCTCGGCGCGCGTCAGCAGCGGGTGTATGCCCGCGCCTTCTCGTTCGTGGTGCTGGCGGGCGCGGTGTGGAAATTGTTGCAGGACTTGCGCGTTGATGATCTGGCCGGGCAGCCGTTGTTGCAAGGCTCGGTCATCGGGCCGGCGCTGGTGGCGATCAGCGCCTTTGTCATCTGGGGCATTCAGCGCCGCGCCAAGCTCGACGATGGCGACGACTGGGAGGAGCTGGCCGGGCATGCGCTGCCCTGGCTCGGCATGGCGGCGCTGACCCTGTTGCCCTGGCAGTGGTTTACGCCGACCTGGGCGGCAGCCGGCACGGCGGTTCTGGCATCGGCAGCGTTCGCCGTGGCGGCGCGCTTTGAGTTGCGCGCACTGACGCCGGTGAGCTACGGCATGCAGGCGCTGGCGGTGGCGAGCTTCATTGCGACGCTGCATCGCGGCGACAGTGGGCAGGTGCTCGACGCAGGCTGGCCGGGCGCGCTAGCCGCCTGCCTGATCGCGCTGAATGTGCTCGGCTGCGCCGTATGGTCGATGCGGCAGGCGCAGCGCGCCATGCTGTCGCGTGAAGCGCCGCCGGTGTGGACGCCGGTGCAGATCGTTGGCACCCTGGTTGGCGTCGGCCTGCTGCATCTGGCTTCGCTGTTCCAGCTCAATCTGGCGCTGGCCGCGCTGCTGTGGCCCTTGAGCGCACTGGTGGCGCTCTGGCTGGCGCTGCGTCTGGCGCACTTGCCGCTGGCGCTGTTCACCGGGTTGCTGCAAATCATCGCGGCGGGGATGTTCATTGCCGCGCCAGAGGCAGAAACGGCGGGGGCGGCCTTCGCCAGCCTGGGTTTCTGGACGCCGGTGGTGTTGGGCCTGGCCGCCCTGCTGGCCGGGGATTGGCTGCGCGGCGAAGCGCGGCGGGCCGCCAGCCAAACGTCTGGATCGCGCTGGCGCAATCCCTGGTGCGCGCAGCCCGCCGCTTTGTGGCTGCCGGTGATCTGGGGATTGTTCTGGTGGCTGACCGGAATGCTCAATGAAGTCAGCGCGGTATTGATCGACAACGGCCTCGGCGCCGCGCAACCGGCGGCCTTCATCGCGGTGCTGCTGATGACTTCGGCGCTGGCCGCGTTTGTCGCCCGGCGGCGCGACTGGCGGCAGCTCGGCGCGGCGACCATCATGACCTTGCCGGGCTTTGGCGTGATCGCGCTGTTCGGCTTGAATATCGTCGATCCGGCGGGTTTCGTGCCTTCCCGCGACTGGGGCTGGGCAGCCTGGCCGCTGGCCCTATTGTGGCATCTGCGCTTGCTGTGGCTGCAACGTCAATGGTTCAGCGACAAGGCGCTGGCGGCTTTCCACATCGCCGGTTTCTGGCTGTTCCTGCTGCTCGCGGCGCGTGAATGCCAATGGCAACTTGGCGGCCTGGGCGATGCCTGGTCGGCCTGGCCGCTGCTGGGCTGGGCGCTGATGCCGGCGCTGGCGCTGTGGGCGCTGCGTTCGCGCCTCTTGCTGACGCGCTGGCCGGTGGCGGCGCAGCGTGTCAGCTACCTCGAAGTCGCCGCGCTGCCGGTGGCTGCCGGCCTGTACCTCTGGGTCTGGGTGGCCAATGCCTTCAGCGCCGGCGACGCCGCGCCGCTGCCCTACGTGCCGCTGCTCAACCCGCTGGAATTGATGCTCTGGCTTGCCCTGTTCGCGGTCGCGCTGTGGTGGCGCGCCCTGCAGGCGAGCGCGCCGGTTCGCCAATTGCCGCCACGGGCCGCGCAAACCGTCGCCGGGCTGACCGGGCTGGCAATTCTCACCGCCACGGTGTTGCGCGCCTGCCATCACTATGCGGGTGTCGAATGGCGGTTCGATGCGCTCTACGATGCCCGGTTGGTGCAGGCCGCGCTGGCGATCACCTGGGCGCTGTGCGGCGTCGGCGCAATGGTGCTCGGCCACGAGCGGCGGTCGCGCGCGCTGTGGGTGGCCGGCGCGATGTTGATGGGCGTGGTGGTGGGGAAGCTGTTCTTCGTCGATCTGGCGGAGCGCGGCGGCTTGTTCCGCATCATTTCATTCATCTCGGTCGGCGTGTTACTGCTGGTGGTCGGCTATTTCGCGCCGGTGCCGCCGAGGCTGGACGAATCCGGCCCGGTGCCGGGAACACCGGAAAAGGAAGGGCAGTCAGCATGAAAATGATGATGAAAGTCTGGCGTTGCGCGCGCCTGCTCCTGCTGTCCCCGTTACTCGCCGCCGCGCCGGGCGCGGTTCAGGCGCAAACCGCCGCCATCAGCCTGAGCGGCGAAGGTCCCTACTACCGCCTGGCGCTGCCGCTCGCCATCCACAGCCTCGCCACGGCGGGCGATTTGCGCGATGTCCGGGTGGTCAACGCCGCCGGTCACACCGTTCCCCGCGCCTGGCTGCGTGACGAGGCAACGCCCGTGGCGCGCGTCACCGCGCAAGACGTGGCGATCTTCGCTTTGCCGCGTCATGACGACGAAGGCGCAGCCGCTGCCGATACGGCCGTCGTCCTCATGCTCAAACCCGATGGCGCGCTGGCTCTACGCGCCCAGGCGCCGCGCCCGGCAAGCAACGAAGCGGAGCAATGGATCATCGATGCCAGCCAGGTCAAAGGCAGCCTGCTGCAAGTCCGCTTCACGCTGGCGCCCGAGGCGCGCGGTGTCTTCCCCTTCTTTCTTGAGGCCAGCGACGACCTGCGTCAATGGCGCGCCATCGGCGGCGAGGAACAACTGTTGCGTCTGGAGCAAGGCGGCCAGAGCATCGAACGGCTGGCCCTCGACCTGGGCCGCGTGCGTGCCCGCTTCCTGCGACTGACCTGGAGCGATCCGCAACGCACCGTGCCACTGGCCGGCGTCGGCATCGACAGCATCGAAGAATTCGAGCCGGTCGCGCCGCTCGAATGGCAGCCCGCCCTGAAACCCGAGCATTGCGCCGCCGACCATTGCGACTACCGGCTGCCGCGCGGCCTGCCGCTGCAAAGCCTGCGCATCGACCTCGCCGACGTCAACACGCTGGCTCCGATCCGCATTTCCGGCCTGCGCGATCAGACGCAGAGCGCGCCGCAATCCAACCCCGTGCCACTGAACCCGCTTTACTCGCTGCGCCACCGCCGGCAGGCAGCGAAGGCCGCTGACCACACTGCCAACGAAATTCCACTGCTCGACACCGTCGTCTACCGCCTGACTCAGAACGGCCACGAAATCCGCTCGCCCGCGCTGGCGCTCGATGGCCGCTCCCATGACCGCCTGCGCCTGCGCACCCAAGGCAACATCAGCGCGCTCGGCGCAACGCCGCCCGCCATTGCCGTTGCCGGCACGCCGCGCACGCTGGTTTTTCTGGCACAAGGCCAGGGGCCGTTCGCGCTGCGCTGGGACCAACCCGCGCCGGACACCGCCGCGCCGCTTGCCCTCTCGGCGCTGATCCCCGGCTACGCGCCCGCAAAGCCGCTGGCCGCCGGCCAAGCCAGCGTCACGCTGGCGGACGCCGCGCCGCTCATCGCGCCCAATGCCGCCCCCGCCCCGGCAAATGCCGCCGGCCACGACCGTAAATGGTGGCTCTGGGGCACGCTTGCCATCGGCCTGCTATTGCTGGGCGGCATGGCCTGGTCGCTATTGGGGAACTTGCGCAAGGCGGGCGGCAGCGAGAAATAAGTCCAGAAACAGCAACCGGCGTTTCACGAGCGCAAACCCCGTTTCACATTGCAAAATACAACGTGCAATAGATTGAAAATAAAGGATAAAATATAGTCTTATGTCTTATATAAGACTATTGCTGCGGTGTGCCATAACTCCTATACTTTCCTCAACGCTCGGCAACATAGTCGGGCGCAATAAGGCCGTTATCCCAACCCGAATCTTGAGGAATTTCACATGAGCACTCGCGAACAGCAAATCGCCGAACTGGAAAAAGACTGGGCCACCAACCCGCGCTGGAAAGGCATCAAGCGTGGTTATTCCGCCGCCGACGTCGTGCGCCTGCGCGGTTCCTTCCAGGTCGAACACACCCTCGCCCGCCGCGGTGCTGAAAAGCTCTGGAATCTCGTCAACAACGAAGCCTACGTCAACTGCCTTGGCGCCCTGACTGGCGGTCAGGCCGTGCAGCAGGCCAAGGCCGGCATCAAGGCCATCTACCTGTCCGGCTGGCAGGTCGCCGCCGACAACAACGAATACGCCGCGATGTACCCGGACCAGTCGCTGTACCCGGTCGATTCCGTGCCCAAGGTCGTCGAGCGCATCAACAACGCTTTCAACCGTGCCGATGAAATCCAGTGGTCCAAAGGTATGAACCCGGGCGATGCTGGCTACATCAACTACCACCTGCCGATCGTCGCCGACGCCGAAGCCGGTTTCGGCGGTGTGCTGAACGCCTACGAGCTGATGAAGGCGATGATCCGCTCCGGCGCCGCCGGCGTGCATTGGGAAGACCAACTGGCTTCGGTCAAGAAGTGCGGCCACATGGGCGGCAAGGTGCTGGTGCCGACCACCGAGGCCGTGCAGAAGCTGATCGCCGCTCGCATGGCGGCCGACGTCTACGGCGTGCCGACCCTGGTCATTGCCCGTACCGATGCCGAAGCAGCCGATCTGCTGACCTCCGACTACGATCCCAACGACCAGCCCTTCCTGACCGGCGAGCGCACCGCCGAAGGCTTCTACAAGACCAAGAAAGGTCTGCAACAGGCCATCTCCCGCGCCATCGCCTACGCCGACTACGCCGACCTGGTGTGGTGCGAAACCGGCACGCCGGATCTGGAATTCGCCCGCCAATTCGCCGAGGCCGTGCATGCCAAGCACCCGGGCAAAATGCTGGCTTACAACTGCTCGCCGTCCTTCAATTGGAAGAAGAATCTGGACGACGCCACCATCGCCAAATTCCAGCGCGAGCTGGGCGCCATGGGTTACAAGTACCAGTTCATCACCCTCGCTGGCATCCACTCCATGTGGTACAACATGTTCGATCTGGCCCAGGACTACGCCAAGCGCGGCATGACGGCCTACGTCGAGAAGGTGCAGGAGCCGGAATTCGCCGCCCGCGAACGTGGCTACACCTTCGTCTCGCACCAGCAGGAAGTCGGTACCGGCTATTTCGACGACGTCACCACCGTGATCCAGGGCGGCAAGTCCAGCGTCACCGCGCTGACCGGCTCGACCGAGGAAGAGCAGTTTCACTAAGAGCCTGTTCACGATCTTCTGAGCAAAAGCGCCAGGAAGGCGAGGAGGACGAACTGCAAGCTGGTGTTGAGTTTGCGCTCGCAGTTTTTCCACAAACGCCGGCATTTCTCGATCC
>JAIRKE010000041.1 GCA_031260295.1 Azonexus sp. | reverse complement strand
ACGGAGCGATGCGGCCGTGTCCGCATAACGCCGTTATGCCGCACGGCAGACAGCGCTCCGCTGTATAGCATTTCAACCCCCACTTTATACAGCACCCCACTTCGGTGCATCATAGAAAGTTTTTCTCTGCCTAGGCGCCCATGCTCGGTGAACTATATATAGACAAACTGTCTTGCAGAAGGCAATGTCATCTAACTTGTAGCTGTTGTCAAACTTGGTTTGAGACAACGGTTACATTGCCAATTAGGCAAACCCAAAATTTGGCGGATGGAAAGCAAGCCACCAAAGTTGCTGGACCAGTTGCGTGAGGCGATCCAGGTGTGGTCACTCGATTGGATGCGATGTGTCGTTTTGCTCGACGGCAAGCGCTATCCGCGCGTTCTGTGTTCTTGTTCCCGTTGGGAATACGCGGGAATAACAGAGAATCCAGTGGCTCACCGCTTCGCGAAGCGGGGCCAGGATTCAAGGTAAAACGGAAAAGGTGAGGGGGCTGGACGGTCTTTTTGACCGGCGATACCTAGTGGTGCGAGTCGTCGAGGTACTGGGTATCGTCGCGTTCGCGCTGGTTGTGCAGGTGGCGGGCGCGGATCAGGACCATCAGGCCGCTGACACATAGTCCGAACAGTGTCAGGATCGCATAGATCGACAGGTCCATCCGGATCATCAGGTAGTACAGCCCGGTCATGATCAGGATCGACAGGTTTTCGTTGAAATTCTGCACGGCGATCGAGTGGCCGGCGCCCATCAGGATGTGGCCGCGGTGTTGCAGCAGGGCGTTCATCGGGACGACGAAGAAGCCGGATAGGGCGCCGATCAGGACCAGCAGCGGCACGGCCAGCCACAGGTGGTGCGCGAAGTTCATCAGCAGCACGACGATGCCCATCGCGATGCCCAGTGGAATGACCTTGACCGACTTGCGCAACGTGATGAAGCGGGCAGCGGCCACGGCGCCGGCGGCGACGCCGAAGGCGACCACGCCCTGCAGCATCGACGATTGCCACAGGTCAAGGTTGAGCGCCACATCCGCCCATTTGATGACGATGAATTGGAGTGTGGCGCCGGCGCCCCAGAACAGCGTGGTCACGGCCAGCGAGATTTGGCCCAGGCGGTCGCGCCAGAGCAGGGACAGGCAGTGGTTGAATTCGTGGATCAGATAGATCGGGTTTTTCTTCAGTGGCTTGTGGACGACGCCGGTATCGGGGACATAGAGGTTGAAGGCGGCGGCCACCAGATAGAGCAGGGCGACGACGGCGACGGCCAGTTCGCCGACGGTGCCGAGCAGCGGCAGGTCGAGGGCTTGCAGGTGATGAGCAACGGCCGGCTGGATCAGCATGCCGCCGATGACCACGCCGAGGATGATGGCGCCGACCGTCAGGCCCTCGATCCAGCCGTTGGCGACGACCAGCAGGCGGTGCGGCAGGTATTCGGTGAGGATGCCGTACTTGGCCGGCGAGTAGGCGGCGGCGCCGAGGCCGACGACGGCGTAGGCGAGCAGCGGATGGGCGCCAAGGAACATCATCGCGCAACCGACGATCTTGATGGTGTTGCTGATCAGCATCACCCGCCCTTTCGGCATCGAGTCGGCGAAGGCGCCGACAAAGGCGGCCAGAGCCACGTAGGAGACGGTGAAGAATGTTCTCAGCAGCGGCTCGTACTCGGCCGGCGCCTGCATTTCACGCAAGGCGGCGATGGCGGCGATGAGCAGAACGTTGTCGGCCAGCGCAGAAAAAAACTGCGCGGCCATGATGATGTAGAAGCCGAATGGCACCGGAAAATTGGGTCTCGCTATAACTTTGGTCGAGGGTTATACCACGCTTTGCGCGGGCCGCAAGGCTTGTCGCCAGGGGCGAAATATGCATGCCGCGGCCGGTTGTCGCCCCCGCTGTCCGACCCTTTTCACCCTGCCTGGGGCGCGGCGGCGCATTGCCATGGATAAGCCCACGCCGGGCCATCCGGTGAAATCTGCCAGGGCAGTCGCATGAAGGCCCAGATTTGGAGAAGCGCTCTGGCGCAACCGCGGCCCCCTCGTCATTCCCGCGCGTCTTTGGCGGGAATCCAGTGTCTCACCGCCACGCGGAGCGGGGCATGCTGCGTTGGCAACAGCAAAGACGCTGGATTCCCACCAGAATCATGCGGGAATGATGGTGTAGGTGTACGAAGGGGATGGCGAATGCCCGGCGCTGCGTCTCGAAGCCCTCGGTTTATTAAATGGCATTGTTATTCGTGCGATTGCCCTGCGAAATCTGCTCGGCCGCCGGCATTGGGTGGCGGAATGTGATTGAATAGCGCCCGCAACCACGAGGAGAAACACCATGGCTGACCGGCGCTTGCAGGTCTTTCATGCCGTAGCCAAACACTTGAGCTTTACCCGCGCGGCCGACGCGTTGTTCATGACACAGCCGGCGGTGACTTTCCAGATCAAGCAACTGGAGGTGCAGTACGGCACGCGCTTGTTCGAGCGCCGGCACGGCGGTATTTCGTTAACGCCGGCCGGCGAACTGATGCTGTCCTACGCCGGGCGCATTCTGGCGCTGTCGGACGAGCTGGAAACCCGCCTCGGCGAGATGACTGGTGAAATGCGCGGGCCGCTTCTGGTCGGCGCCAGTTCCTCGATCGCTGAATTCATGCTGCCGCGCGTGCTTGGCGAATTCAATGCGCTCTATCCGCAGGTCCGTGCCCGCCTGAGCGTTGCCAATTCGGAAAGCATCGAGAGCCGGGTTGCCGAACACATGCTCGATATCGGCCTGATCGGTATGCCGGCCAAGCTTTCCGGCCTGGCCAGCCGGAGTTGCCGCGAGGAGGAGCTGGTCGTCATTTGCGCGCCGGATTATCCGCTGGCCGGGATGGCGTCGGTAACGCCGAAGCTTCTGGCCGATTACGAATTCATCTCGCGCGAGCCGGGTTCGGGCACGCGCGCCGTCGTCGAGGCTTATTTCAGCGCTCACCAGGTCGAGCCTCACTTGCTGAAGACGCAGATGGAATTGGGCAGTACGGAGGCACTGAAAGGCGTGGTCGCCACCGGGCTGGGCTTCGCCATCGTGCCGCGGACGGTGGTAGACAAGGAACTGCGCCTCGGCGAACTGGTCGCCATTGCCCTGCAGCCGCCACTCAAACACGGCTTGTATTTGATTTATCCGCAGGACCGTTTCCAGTCGCGTCTGGCGATGACTTTCGTCGAGTTTGCCGCCAGCAGGCTGAAGGAATTCGCCGCATGATGCGCAGTGCGACATATTCCCGTCCGATCCGGGTCCACATTGCGCCGGCCGCCATCCGCGCCAATTACCGCCTGGCCAAGCAGCGCACGCCGGGCGCGCGGGTTTGGGCCGTGGTCAAAGCCAATGCCTATGGCCATGGCCAGTGGCGTGCCGTCGATGCCCTGCGCGGCGAGGCCGACGGTTTTGCCCTGCTCGAATGCGAGAATGCCGTGGCTTTGCGCGAGGCCGACGTGAGCCAGCCGATCCTGCTGCTCGAAGGCATTTTTTCCGCCGCCGACGTGGCGGCGGTGGTCGAGTACCGGCTAACGACTGTGGTCCATTGCGCCGAACAACTCGAATGGCTGATCGCCGGCAGCCGTCCCGAGCAGCCGCTGGCGCTCTATCTCAAGCTCAATACCGGCATGAACCGCCTCGGCTTCACCGCCGTGACGCTGCCACGGGCGATGGAATTGTTGCGCCGGCTGCCGCAGGCCGAGGTCACGCTGATGACGCATTTCGCCGAAGCTGATGGCGAGCGCGGCATCGCTTGGCAACTCGAACGCTTCCGCGCCCTGGCCGGTGACTGGCGAGGACCGCTCAGCCTGGCCAATTCGGCGGTCATCCTGCGCCACCCGGCGGCGCACGGCGACTGGGTGCGGCCGGGCATCATGCTCTACGGCGCCAGCCCGTTCGCCGACCAGAGCGCGGCGGCGCTGGGCCTGCGTCCAGCGATGACGCTGGCGAGCCGGGTCATCGCCGTGCAAGAAATCGAGGCCGGCGAGCGTGTTGGTTACGGCGGCACCTTCACCGTGCCGCGGCGGATGCGCCTCGGCGTTGTCGCCTGCGGTTATGCCGACGGTTATCCCCGCCATGCTCCGAGCGGCACGCCGCTGGCTGTGGCCGGTCGGCGTACCGTTACCGTTGGCCGGGTGTCGATGGACATGCTGGCCTGCGACCTCAGCGATATTCCGGCAGCCGGCCCCGGTGCGCCGGTGACGTTGTGGGGCGAAGGCGAGGGCGGCGCCGTGCCGGTCGACGAGGTGGCGGCGGCGGCCGGCACCATTGCCTACGAATTGTTCTGCGCCGTGGCGCCGCGCGTGCCGGTCGTGCTAGGGGAATCCTGAATGGCCAAGGCCCGATCGCTTTATAGTTGCGGCGAATGTGGCGCCACTAGCCCGAAGTGGCAGGGCCAGTGCCCCGGCTGCGGGGCGTGGAACACGCTGGTTGAAGGCGTTGCTGAAAGGGCATCGGGCCATCGCTTCGAGTCGCTGGTGCCGGGCGCCAAGCTGCAAACGCTGGCCGACATCGAGGCGCGCGAGATTGACCGTGTCGCCACCGGCATCGGCGAATTCGACCGTGCTCTCGGCGGCGGCCTGGTCGCCGGCGGTGTCGTGCTGATCGGTGGCGACCCCGGCATTGGCAAGAGCACCCTGCTATTGCAGGCGCTGGCGCAGTTGTCGGCGCGGCATAAGGTGCTCTACGTCAGTGGCGAGGAATCCGCCGAGCAGGTCGCGTTGCGCGCCCGCCGGCTCGGGCTCGATACCCGGCAATTGCCGCTGCTGGCCGAGATTAATCTGGAGCGCATCCTCGCCGTGCTGCAGGCCGAGCGGCCCGAGGTGGCGGTTATCGACTCGATCCAGACGCTGTGGTCGGACGAGCTTTCCAGTGCGCCCGGCTCGGTGGCCCAGGTCCGCGAGTGCTCGGCGCAACTGACCCGACTGGCCAAGCAGACCGGCGTCACCATCATCCTGGTCGGCCACGTGACCAAGGAAGGGGCGCTGGCTGGGCCGCGCGTACTCGAACACATCGTCGATACCGTGCTCTATTTCGAGGGCGACACGCATTCCAGCTTCCGCCTGGTGCGGGCGGTCAAGAACCGCTTTGGCGCGGTCAACGAATTGGGTGTCTTCGCCATGACCGAGAGTGGGCTGAAGGGTGTCAGCAATCCGTCGGCGCTGTTCCTGTCGCAGCACGGCCAGGAAGTGCCCGGCTCCTGCGTGATGGTGACGCAGGAGGGGACGCGGCCGCTGCTGGTCGAGATTCAGGCGCTGGTCGACGGCGCCCACGGCAACCCGCGGCGCTTGACCGTCGGCCTTGAGGCACAGCGCCTGGCTATGCTGCTGGCGGTGCTGCACCGCCATGCCGGCATCGCTTGCTTCGACCAGGATGTCTTCGTCAATGCCGTCGGCGGCGTCAAGATCGCCGAACCGGCGGCCGACTTGGCGGTGCTGATCGCCATCGCCTCGTCGCTGAAGAATCGGGCACTGCCCGCCAAGCTGGTCGTTTTCGGCGAAGTCGGCCTGGCCGGCGAGATCCGTCCGGCGCCGCGTGGCCAGGAGCGCTTGCGCGAGGCGGCCAAGCTCGGCTTCACGCAGGCCCTGATTCCCGAGGCCAACCGGCCGAAGCAGGCCATTCCCGGCATCAACGTGATCGCCGTGCGCCGCGTCGAGGAGGCGGTGGCGCGGCTGCGCGAGTTGGACTAAGCTCGCCCAATGATCCTCTGAACAACCGCTGGCGGTTGTCGCATCCCGGCTTTGGGCAGTCTGCGGCGTGGCAAATACTTGTGATACCACCCGCTATCGTTGTGCTTTGTGCCTTGCCTCCCATCCCAAATCCGGGCGCGCCAACTCGCGGGAATTATTCAGAGATTCCTTAGACCAACCGAATCCATGTTCAATCTATCCCGTTATTTCTCGACGGTCAGTTTCATCCTGATCGTCTTGGCCGCTGGCGTGTTCGGCCCGCTCTACCGGCAACTGTCGCAACAGCAGATCGGCAGCTTGGCCGAAAGCCGCAACGTGGCCATGGCTCATCTCTTCGAGGAGGCGCTGCGGCAGCCGCTGGAGCAGTTGCTGGTCGCTTCGCTCGGCCGCGATGCCGAGTCCCTGCGCCAGTCGGCCGAAGTCGCCGCGCTGCGCGAACGGCTCGCCGCCTTGACGCGCAACACGGCGCTGGTCCAGTTGCGCCTTTATAACCGTCTTGGCGTCGTCGTGTTTGCGACCGATTCGGCGCAGATCGGTGAAACCGGGTCGAGCGGTCCGGATTTTCGCGCGGCGCTGGCCGGGACCATCGGCAGCAAACTGCAGCGGCATGTCCCTGTCGTCACCTTTGGTGGCGAGCCGGCGAAGCCGCATGCGCTGATCAGCCATGTTCCGGTCGTCGACCGGCAGGGTGCTGTCGAGGGCGTATTCGAGTTGTACCAGGACGTGACGCCGTTCATGCAGCAGTTGCAGCGTAGCGAGCGCTGGGTGACGGCCGGAGTCTTCGCCGTCTTTGCCGTGCTGTTCTTGATGCAGTATCTGGTAGTGCGGCGCGCCCAGGGCGTCCTGACCGAACAGGAAAGAAACCTGAAAGCGGTACGCGATACTTTGGAGTTACAGGTCGAGGCACGTACCGAGGAATTAAAGCGGACCAACCTCCAGTTGCAGGACGAGATCGGCGAGCGCCGCCAGGCCGAGAGCAAGCTCAATTACCTGGCCTGCCACGATCCGCTGACCGGCCTGGCCAATCGCCGTTACTTCATCGAGCGCCTCGGTGCGCGCCTGGGTGAAACGGGCGACGGCCAGCAGCAACTGGCGGTACTGTTCATCGACCTTGACCAGTTCAAGCAAGTTAACGACTCGCTCGGCCACGGCGTCGGCGACGAACTGCTGATTTCCGTCACCGCCCGGCTGACCGAGCAGTTGCACTTGGTCGACATGCTCGCCCGCCTCGGCGGTGACGAGTTCATCTGCCTGATGGAGCAGGTGCGCAACGAGGACGAAGTGGCCATCGTTGCCGGCGAAATCGTCGATACCTTCGCCCAGCCCTTCCGCCTCGGCGATCACGAACTGTTTCTGTCGGCCTCGGTCGGCATCAGTATGTTCCCAGGCGACGGGGCGACCGTGGTCGAATTAATGCGCAATGCCGATACGGCGATGTACCGGGCCAAGGCCATCGGTCGCGGTGAATTCTGTTTTTATGCACCGGAGATGACGCGCGACGCGCAAGAGCGTATTCGCGTAGAAAACCTGTTGCGCAGGGCGCTTGACCGGCAAGAGTTCATTGTTTATCTCCAGCCCCAGGTGGATACGGCCAGTGGTCGCCTGGTCGGCGCCGAGGCGCTGCTCCGCTGGCGTAGCGCAGAGCTTGGGCTGGTGCTGCCCAATCTCTTCATTCCGCTGGCCGAGGACTCGGGCGTCATCGTCCCGCTCGGCGCCTGGGTGCTGCGGGAAACCTGTTGCCAAGTCCGGCGCTGGGACGAGAGCGGCTTCGCGCTGCCGATGGTGTCGGTCAATGTCTCGGTGCGGCAACTGGAGCGTCCGGAATTTGCCGATATGCTACGCGCCATCCTCAAGGAAACCGGCATGAATCCGGCCCGGCTCAAATTGGAATTGACCGAGTCGGTGCTGATGGGCATCGGCAATCCTCGCGGGGAGTTGCAGCGCCTGCGTGCCTTGGGCGTGAGCCTGGCGCTCGACGATTTCGGCACCGGCTATTCCTCGCTCAACTACCTGCGGCAACTGCCGGTACAGCAACTCAAAATCGATCGCTCTTTCATCACTGGCATCGGCCACAACGGCGGCGACGAGGCGATCATCCGCACCGTCATGCAACTGGCTGCCAGTCTCGGTTTCGAAGTCGTCGCCGAGGGCGTCGAGACGCCCGAGCAGGCCGATTTTCTGGCCACCCTCGGCTGCCAGCAACTGCAGGGAGAACTGCACGGGGCAGCGATGGCACCGGCGGAATTTCGCAGCCGCTGGGGAGAACACGCGTGATCGCACTGGCCTGGCGGCTGCTCGGACGGGAGCTGCGCTCGGGCGAACTGCGCCTGCTGTTTGCCGCGCTCTGCGTCGCCGTGGCGGCGGTTACCGCCGTCGGCTTCTTTGCCGACCGCGTGCATCTGGCCCTCGAACGCGAGGCGCAACAATTGATGGGCGGCGACCTAGTGCTTACCGCCGACCATCCACTGACCGACGCCTACCGCCAGGAAGCGGTGCGGCGAGGGGCCGAGACCGCCGAAACCCTGGTTTTCCCGAGCATGGTCAGTTTTGCCGGGGCGGCGCAGTTGGCCGACGTCAAGGCAGTCAGTTCCAGTTATCCGTTGCGCGGCCGGCTGTCGGTGGCCAGCCGCCTGGGCGAGGCCGGTGTTCCGGTAGCCGGCGGGCCGCAACCGGGCACCGCCTGGCTCGACGAGCGCCTGGCCACGGCCTTGCAGGCGGCGCCCGGCGACCTCGTCACGGTCGGCCGGGCACCATTGCGGGTGGCGGCCATCCTGACGCTGGAACCGGACCGCGGCATTGGCTTCTTCAATCTGGCGCCGCGCCTGATGATGCATCTCGACGACATTCCGGCCAGCGGACTGGTGCAATTCGGCTCACGGCTGCGCTACCGTCTGCTGTTGGCCGGCGATACGGCTACCGTCGACGCTCTGCGCACCTGGCTGGAAACCCGCCTGGAGCGCGGCGAGCGGCTTGAAGATGCGAGCAACGCGCGGCCGGAAATCCGCAGCGCGCTGGAACGGGCCGAGCGCTTCCTTGGCCTGGCTACACTGCTCACGGTGATCCTCGCCGCCGTCGCCGTGGCCCTGGCGACGCGCCGCTACCTGCAACGCCATCTCGACGCCTGCGCGGTAATGCGCTGCCTGGGCATGACCCAGAACCGCCTGCTGCGCCTGCACGCGCTGCTGTTCCTCTGGCTGGCGCTGGTGGCTACAGCGGCCGGTAGCCTGCTCGGCTACAGCACGCATTTCCTGCTCGTGGACGGGTTGAGTGGACTGTTCGCCGTGCATCTGCCAGCGCCCGGCTGGCGGCCGCTCGGCCACGGCGCGGCGGTGGCGGCGGTGCTGTTGTTCGGCTTCGCACTGCCACCGCTGCTGCAACTGGCCCGGGTGCCGACCTTGCGCGTGCTACGCCGCGAACTCGGAGCGCCGCGGCCGTCGTTGCTCGGCGGCTATCTGCTTGGTTGCCTGCTACTCGGTAGCCTGATCGTCATCGTCGCCGGCGACACCCGCCTGGGCGGGTTGGCGCTCGCTGGCTTCGCCGGAGCGCTGGCGGCTTTCTGGCTGCTCGCCCGCCTACTGCTGGCCGGCATCGCCCGCCTGCGCGGCGCCGGCGGCCCGGGCTGGCGCCAGGGCCTGGCCAGCCTGGCCAGCCTGGCCCGGCATGCGCCGGCCGCCAGCTTGCAAATCGTCGCGTTGGCCATCGGCATCATGGCCATGCTGCTGCTTACCGTTACCCGCGGCGAATTGCTCGCCGCCTGGACCCGTTCGCTGCCGGCTGATGCACCGAACCGCTTCATCATCAACATCCAGCCCGAACAGCGCGATGACGTGACACGGGCGCTGGCCGCCGCCGGCGTCACCGCCGAACTGGCGCCGATGGTGCGCGGGCGCTTGCTGAGCATCGCCGGCCGGCCGGTGACGGCGGCCAGCTACCCGGAGGACGAGCGCGCCCAGCGCCTGATCGAACGCGAGTTCAACCTCTCCTGGCGCGACACGCTGCCGCCCGGCAACCAGATCACGGCCGGGCGCTGGTTTATGCCGCAGGAGCTTGGGCAGGGCATCGCCTCGGTCGAGGAAGGGCTGGCCCGCACGCTCGGCATCGTGCTCGGCGACGAATTGGTGTTCTCGGTCGCCGGCATCGAGCGCACGGTGCGCGTGACCAGCCTGCGCAAGCTGGCCTGGGACTCGATGCGCGTCAATTTCTTTGTGCTGACGCCGGCGGGCGTCATCGATGACCTGCCGGCCAGCTACATCACCAGCTTCCACCTGCCGGCGACCGAGGCCGATCTTGGTGTCGAACTGGTCAACCGTTTCCCGAACCTGACGGTCATCGACATCGCCGCCGCCATCGCGCAATTGCGCACGGTGATGGAACAGGTGGCCGGGGCGGTGCGCTTCATCTTCCTGTTCACGCTGGCAGCCGGCGGCATCGTGTTGGTTTCGGCGCTACTGTCGATGCTCGACGAGCGGCGCTACGACCTAGCGGTGATGCGCGCCCTGGGCGCCCGCCGCCGGCAGTTGGCAGCGTCGCTACTGGTGGAACTGGCGGTGGTCGGCGGTAGCGCCGGCCTGCTGGCGGCGGGCGGAGCCTTGCTGGTCGGCCAGGTGATTGCCCGCCAGGTCTTCCAACTAGACATGGCGCCGGCCCTGTGGCTGCCGCTGCTGGCCGCGCCGGGCGGCGCAGTGGCTGCGATCGCCGTCGGCTGGTGGACGGTGCGCCGCTTGCTGGCGATGCCGCCGCTGATTTTGCTACGTAGCGGGGTCTGAGGTTGGCTTTCGAGGAAGTGTGTGGTGGAAGAGGAAATTAAATTGAAGCTGACCTTTTTTCGCTTTCGCATACCCCGCGTTCGATGATCAACTTTCAGTGAGCAACAACAGCTTCCGCCATGTGGGGCAACGATTGGGCAACCGCTGACGACTTCCGTTTACTTCGTTGGGTGAGGGTGTGGCCGTTGTGCGTAATCCGTTGGCCTTACCGTGCCGCCCGTCGCGTGGTTTGTTGATCTTGGGTGGCGTTTCCAGAAGTCAACTGCAAGGAAAATCAGAAGTGGACTACTCTTGGGTACGAAGGAAGGCTCGGTGCGCTCCAAGGGCAGAAAGTCGGTTCCGTGCCCACTAGAGGAATTTGTTTTGATTTAATTTGCGAAGACGAACGTAACCACAATTCCACAAACGCATGAGAATCTATCTAGATTACAACCTGTTTGCCTACCTATACGAGAGGACGAGAGCGGATCTGCACGCCAAGATAGAAGTCCTACTGGTGCGGCATATGTTTCCATACAGCCCAGCGCACATGGAAGAAATCGCTACGGCGCTTGCGAACCCATCGTCGATGGAATTGATAGATCAGTTGATCTCCACGTTTCAAAAATTAGACAGCATCGCCCGAATTAGCCGAAACTTTGAACTGCTTCCAGCGGTGTCTGGGCCAGTAATTTTGAAAGAAGAACACCCCCTCGAATGCTTTCGGCGAGTTGTGATGCACTACGATAAAAATCCAATTATCGAAGAAAATGAAAGGCAGATGCTTGCTTCCTTCAAGGAGAACGACCAAGGTGGAAAATTGGCCAGCAAGATGTCTAATCTCCCAGAAGATTTTTTACTTGACTCGGAACACGGTCGAAACCTTAAGTTAAAACTACACTTCAACAGCGATCTACCGTTCATATGCAAGGCTCACGGTGTCAAGGATCTCACTTGGAACGAAATCTCTGGTCATTTTCCAGTGATCGAGAGAGCAGTTGAACTCGCCATGAACTTTCTGGAGCAAGTTAGATACCGACCGGAACATATTAGTAAGTCACGTTCTCGAATGCATGACGTTACTCACTGCATTTACGCGAGCGCCTGCCAACAGTTCGTTACCAATGACAAACGCCTATATGACAAGGCGAAAGCAGTTTATCGGTATTTTGGTGTCCCCACGCGTGTACTCATGCTTGAGGAATTTATTGCGAGTGACTATGACTAATGGGCGCCTCGAAAACCCCCCGATTTCGCCGAAATCGTTGTCGTAACTAATTGATTTTAATATGTGTATTTTTGGGAAACTGTGGTTTTTCGAGGTGCCCTAGCGTTGAAATTGTAGCTGGTATTCCCGGCCACCTTCCGCTTCATGGCAGCCCCGCCTGGCCGTCGGGTAAAATGCTTCATGGTTTCAAACAAGCAAGCACCGCCGCCGCTGTTCGGCTACCGCAAGTTCTGGGCGCACCGTTTCGGCCCAGCTCCTTTTCTGCCGATGTCCCGTCACGAGATGGAAGCGCTCGGCTGGGATTCCTGCGACATCATTCTGGTCACCGGCGACGCCTACATCGACCATCCCAGCTTCGGTATGGCCCTGATCGGCCGCTTGCTCGAAGCGCAGGGTTTCCGCGTCGGCATCATCTGCCAGCCGGACTGGAATTCGGCGGCCGATTTCAAGCGCCTGGGCAAGCCCAATCTGTTCTTCGGCGTCACCGCCGGCAACATGGATTCGATGGTCAATCGTTACACGTCTGACCGCAAGATTCGCTCCGACGATGCCTATACGCCGAATGCCGAAGCCAACAAGCGGCCGGACCGCGCCGTCACTGTCTATGCTCAGCGCTGCCGCGAAGCTTTCCCTGGCGCGGCGGTGGTGATCGGCTCGATCGAGGCCAGCTTGCGGCGCATTGCCCACTACGACTACTGGTCGGACAAGGTGCGTCGCTCGGTGCTGCCCGATTCCAAGGCCGACCTGCTGATCTTCGGCAATGCCGAGCGGGCTATCGTCGAGCTGGCTCATCGCTTGGCGCGCGGCGAGCGGATCGGCGACATCCGCGACTTGCGCGGCACGGCCTTCATGGCGCCGCGCGATTGGCTGCCTTCCGCCGAATGGGAGGAAACGGACTCGACCGAGGTCGATGTGCCGGGGCCGCTGGTTCGGCATGCCGATCCTTACGCGATGGCGGAGAGCAATTCCGCGACGCCGGCGAGCGATGGCGCCCAGCCTGTCCGCCTGTTGTCGCGCGAGCAGCGCCTGGCGACCCGGCGCGAGCACCGTGCTCATACGGTGATCCGCTTGCCGGCCTACGAGCAGGTGCGGGACGATCCGGTGCTCTACGCCCATGCTTCGCGCACGCTGCATCTCGAATCCAATCCCGGCAATGCCCGCGCCCTGCGCCAGGGGCATGGCGAGCGCGATGTCTGGCTGAATCCGCCGCCGCTGCCGCTGGCGACCGAGGAGCTTGACCGCGTTTACGAACTGCCTTACGCCCGCCGGCCGCATCCGGGCTACGGTGAGACGAAGATTCCAGCCTGGGAGATGATCCGCTTTTCGGTCAACATCATGCGCGGCTGTTTCGGCGGCTGTACCTTTTGCTCGATCACCGAGCACGAGGGGCGCATCGTCCAGAGTCGTTCGGAAGATTCGGTGGTTCGCGAGATCGAGGACATGCGCGACAAGACGCCGGGTTTCACCGGCATCGTCTCCGATCTCGGCGGCCCGACCGCCAACATGTTCCATCTCAAATGCAAGGATGAAAAGATCGAGTTGGCCTGCCGCCGGCTGTCCTGCGTCTATCCGGACATCTGCGAGAACATGGGTACCGACCATGCGCGCTTGATCTCGCTGTACCGCCGGGCGCGGGCGATCAAGGGGGTGAAGAAGGTGCAGATCGGCTCCGGCTTACGCTACGACTTGGCCGTGCGCTCGCCGGAGTACATCAAGGAATTGGTCACCCACCACGTTGGCGGCTACCTGAAGATTGCCCCGGAGCATACCGAGGAGGGTGTGCTGGCGAAGATGATGAAGCCCGGCATCGGCGCTTACGACCGCTTCAAGCAGTTGTTCGACCGTTTTTCGCGCGAGGCTGGCAAGGAGCAGTACCTGATTCCCTACTTCATCGCCGCCCACCCTGGTACCACCGACGAGGACATGCTCAATCTCGCGTTGTGGCTGAAGAAGAACAATTTCCGCCTCGACCAGGTGCAGACCTTCCTGCCGACGCCGATGGCGCTGGCGACGACGATGTACCACACCGAGAACAACCCGCTGAAGAAATTGCATCGGCAGGGCGGGGAAGTTGTCGGCGCCGTGCGCAACGGCCGTCAGCGCAAGCTGCACAAGGCTTTCCTGCGCTACCACGACGCCGAGAACTGGCCGCTGCTGCGTGAAGCCTTGAAGGCGATGGGCCGCGCCGATCTGATTGGCAACGGCAAGAAACATCTGGTGCCGGCCTGGCAGCCGGCCGGGGTCGGGCAAGGCGACCGGCCCCGGCCCGTGCAATTTGCTCCCGCTCCCAAACGGGACGAGAGTCGACATCCCGGTCGGAACCATTCGCCAAACCAGCGTAGTACCCGTGATAAACCCCTTGCCGGTTCGCTTTCGAGAAAACCGGGAAAACGACAGCCGAAATAACATGGAAAACACCACTACCACCTACGATCAAATCGGCGGCGAAGCCACCGTCGGCAAGTTGTGCGACAGCTTTTACGCGCTGATGGAGTCCGTGCCGCAGTTTGCCGAATTGCGCGCCATGCACCCGCAAGACCTGCAAGGTTCGCGCGACAAGCTGTTCATGTTCCTCTCTGGTTGGATGGGCGGGCCTGACCTGTTCGTCGAGAAGTTCGGTCATCCCCGTTTGCGGGGACGGCACATGCCCTTCGCCATCGGTATCCTTGAGCGCGATCAGTGGGTGGCGTGCATGCTGCTGGCGATGGAGGAGGTCGGCATCGACCCGGCGATCCGCGCCAAGCTGCTGGAAAATTTCTTCAATACCGCAGATTTCATGCGCAACAAGGAGGGGTGAGCCTTCCGTTCGGAGTAAAGAGATAGCGGTTTTCTCAACGGGTTGGTTCAACACAACCACCTGAGCATTTGCGCGACATATCCTGTCGCCCTCCCGCAAGACAATCTGCCCATCACTTCCGCAAGAAGGCAAGCAGATGTCTCATCCGCAAAAAAACGGGCTGTCCAAATCGCGCATCATCGCCCATCGGCAATGCCCGAAACGCTTGTGGCTGGAGAAATTCCGTCCCGAGCTAGGCGAATTCGATGCCGGCGCAGTGGCCCGCATGAGCGTGGGAAACAACGTCGGCGAACTGGCGCGGCGATTGTTTCCCGGTGGCAAGCTCATTGATACCGATGATCTCGGCGAAGCGCTGCGACTGACCCAGGAAGTGCTGGCCGCGCAGCAGCGCTTGCCGATTTACGAGGCCACTTTTCAGCATGACGGCGTACTGGTGCGGACCGACATCCTGTTGCCGGAGGCGGACGGCGCCTGGCGCATGATCGAAGTGAAATCCTCCACTAGCGTAAAGAGTGTTGATACGCGTTTAGAAGTGACCAGCGTTGCGCGATGGATTTTGACCAGGGACGTTTGCCTCGGATTTTGATTGAGGCTGTGGATAAATGTATCGTAAGTTCTAGGTTGCTGTTTCC
>JAIRKE010000027.1 GCA_031260295.1 Azonexus sp. | reverse complement strand
CCCGCTCCAGCGCCTCGGCATTGCGCACCAGGATGCCCGCCCGCGCGCCCTGGCCGGTACCGACCATGATCGCCGTCGGCGTCGCCAGGCCAAGCGCGCATGGGCAGGCGATGACCAGCACGGCGACGGCATTGACCAGAGCCACGGCAAAATCGCCGCCATACCACCACCAGCCAAGCAGCGTCGCCAGCGCAATGACACAGACCACCGGCACGAAGAGGCCGGAAATGCGGTCGGCCAGCCGCTGCACCGGCGCCTTCGAACCCTGCGCCTCGCCAACCAGGCGGATGATGCCAGCCAGCAGCGTCTGCTCGCCGACGCCGGTAGCCCGGCAACGCAACGCCCCCTGGGCATTGACGGTGGCAGCGAAAACGCGGTCGCCCGCTGCCTTACCGACCGGCATGCTCTCGCCGGTCAACATCGCCTCGTCGACGCTCGACTGGCCGTCGACCACTTCACCATCGACCGGCACGCTCTCACCCGGACGGACCAGGAAAATATCGCCCGGCATCAGGCTATCAACCACCATCTCAATCCACTGGCCATCGCGTTCGACGCGCGCCGTTTTCGGCTGTAGCCGGATCAGCGCCTCGATCGCCTCCGAGGTCCGGGCCTTGGCCCGCGCTTCGAGCAGCTTGCCGAGCAGCACCAGGGTGATGACCGCCGCCCCGCCCTCGAAATAGACATGCTGGCCGTCAAGCCCCAATACCGTCACCACGGCCGAAAAACCCCAGGCCATGCTGGTGCCCAGGGCGACCAGCACGTCCATGTTGGCGCCACCGGCGCGTAGCGTCTTCCAGGCCCCGTCGTAGAAACGCCAGCCGATCCAAAACTGCACCGGCGTCGCCAGCAACAATTGCAGCCAGCGCGGCAACTCATTCTGGTGGCCGTGCTCGCCGAACATGAACAGCATCTGGCCGACCAACGGCAGGGTCAGCGCCACCGCGACCCAGAAGCGCCGGCTCTCCTGCTGATAGGCTATTCGTTTTGCTCGCTTCTCCCGCTCGCGCGTACCGGCGTCGACCGGGCTGGCGGAGAAACCCGCCTTGGCCACGGCGGCGATCACCGCCTCCGCAGCAATGCCATCGTCGAGGCGAACGCGTGCCCGTTCGGCAGCCAGATTGACATTGGCGCGCATACCCGGCTGACGGTTGAGCACTTTCTCCAGGCGCGTCGAGCAAGCAGCACAGGTCATGCCGGCAATGGCGAACTCGACGACCTGGCTAGGCGCCGCGGCGTCGTTGGCCGAGCCGCTATCGGCAGTTTGCTGACTGTTCATGACAAAACCGCTCCTATTGACGCATCAAGGCAAACAGCCCGTACAGCCCAAAGCCGAGGACCAGCAGGCCGGACAGGGTCCGTACCACCGGCCGGCGGACGAATTCGTTGAGCCGGGATAGCAACATCCCGGCCAATAGCAAATTAGGCAAGGTACCCAAGCCGAAGGCCAGCATCAACAACGCGCCGCGTCCGGCCGAGCTGGCCGTCAACGCGCTGGCCAAGGCACTATAGACTAAGCCGCAAGGCAACCAGCCCCACAACAGGCCGAGCGGAAAAGCCTGAGCCACGGACCGCGCCGGCAGAAAGCGTCGGGTCAGCGGTTGCAGGCGCCGCCACAGGCGCTGGCCGGCCCGTTCGGTAAATGCCAGAGCCCGGGAAACACCGAGCAAATAGAAGCCGAGCGCGACCAGCATCAGGTTGGCCAGCAGATACAGCGCCAGACGGACCGGCACCTGCCCGTCGAAGCCGAGGCTGGCCGCCCCCAGCGTACCGACTACGGCACCGGCCACGGCATACGAAGCGATACGCCCGATGTTGTAGGCCAGATGCAAGCGCCAGCGCCCCGGCGCGCCGAGCGACAGCGCGCCGACGATACCTCCGCACATGCCGACGCAATGCGTGCCGCCGAGCAGGCCGACCAGAAACAGGGCCAAGTAGCCGGAATCAGGCATGACAAGACAGGATCAAGGCAAAGCGGCCAGTCTAACCCGCTCCGCCTGACCCCGCACAGGCTTCAGATAACTTTGGAATAACGCGTGCGCTGCCGATCGGCGCGCAGGTAGCGGTCGAAGACCATCGAGATGACGCGCACCAGCATGCGCCCCGGCGGCAGGACGGTGATCCAGTCGCGGTCGACCTTGAGCAGGCCGGCCCGCGCCATTTCCTTCATGTCCTCCAGCTCGGCGGCGAAGTACTTGTGGAAATCGATCAGGTGCGAGCTTTCGATACTCTCGATGGACAGCTCGAAATGGCACATCAGGGCCTGGATGATGGCGCGCCGGAGGATGTCGTCGGCGGTCAACTCGATGCCGCGGAACACCGGCAGCAACTGGGCGTCGAGGCGGTCGTAGTACTCGTCCAGGGTCTTGACGTTCTGGCTGTAGGTCGGCCCAACCTTGCTGATCGACGAGATGCCGAAAGACAGCATGTCGCAATCGGCATAGGTCGAATAACCCTGGAAATTGCGGTGCAAGCGCCCCTGGCGCTGAGCCACGGCCAGTTCGTCGTCCGGCTTGGCAAAGTGGTCCATACCGATGAAGACGTAGCCGGCCTCGGTCAGCTTCTTGATGGCCAGAGCCAGAATCTGCAACTTGGCGTCGGCCGACGGCAGATCGTTCTCGACAATACGGCGCTGCGGCTTGAACAGGCCCGGCATGTGGGCGTAGTTGTAGATCGATAGACGGTCCGGATCCATCGCCAACACCCGCTCCAGGGTGCGGTTGAAACCCATCACCGTCTGGTGCGGCAAACCGTAGATCAGATCGACCGAAATCGACTTGAAGCCATTCGCTCGCGCCGCCTCGATCACGGCGAAAGTTTCCGCCTCGCTCTGAATACGGTTGACCGCCACCTGCACGCGCTCGTCGAAATCCTGGACGCCAATGCTCATGCGGTTGAAGCCCAGTTCACCGAGCAGCGCCACGGTCGCGGCATCGACTTTGCGCGGATCGACTTCGATCGAGTATTCGCCGCCGTCGAGCAACTTGAAATGCTTGCGCGTCTCGGCCATCAACTGGCGCATCTCGTCATGCGACAGGAAGGTCGGCGTACCGCCGCCCCAATGCAACTGGATCACCTCGTGCTTGCCGTCGCGCCCTTCCAGGGCGGCACTCTGCAGGGCCAGCTCCTTGCCGAGATACTTCAGGTACTTGGCGCTGCGCCCGTGATCCTTGGTAATGATCTTGTTGCAGGCGCAGTAATAGCAGATGGTGTTACAGAACGGGATGTGAAAGTATAATGAAAGCGGCCGGCTGATGCCGCCGATGTTGCGTTTGCCAAGCCACAGCTTGGCGGCCTCCGAGTTGAAAGCCTCGACGAAACGATCCGCGGTCGGGTAGGAAGTGTAGCGTGGGCCGTTGACATCGAAACGGCGAATGATCTGGGGATCGAAAACGAGGTTTTCCGTGAAAAAATTCATTGTATATATCACCTTCGGGTGCTGGAATTATGTTCGGACCGTGCACTTTCACGGTTGACTTGGATCAATCCAACAAAGCTTGCCAATGGCCCAAACACTCCCATTGAATCAGGATATTACGCTGTCGGTCATCAAGACCGCCTGTTCCAGCTGCAATCTTCGCGAACTGTGTCTGCCCTACGGGCTCAACCTGGAAGAACTGGAACGTCTGGACGATCTCGTCTCGACCCGCCGCCGAATCAAGCGCGGCGATCATCTGTATCGCGCCGGCGAACCCTTCGACGCCATCTACGCCATCCGTAGCGGCTTCTTCAAGACCGACGTGCTGCTCGAGGATGGCCGCGACCAAGTCACCGGCTTTCAAATGGCCGGCGAACTGCTCGGCCTCGACGGCATCTGTACCGAGCACCACACCTGTAACGCCATCGCGCTCGAGGACAGCGAGATCTGTTCGATCCCGTTCAACCGGCTGGAAAGTCTATCGCGCGAAATCCATTCGCTGCAACACCATTTCCACAAAGTGATGAGCCGCGAGATCGTCCGCGACCACGGCGTCATGATGCTCCTCGGCACGATGCGCGCCGAGGAGCGGCTGGCCGCTTTCCTGCTCAATCTGTCGCAGCGCTTCACGGCGCGCGGCTTCTCGCACGCCGAGTTCTATTTGCGCATGACACGCGAGGAAATTGGCTCCTACCTCGGCCTCAAGCTGGAAACCGTATCGCGCGCCTTCTCGCGCTTCCAGGAAGAAGGCTATATCGCCGTGCAGCAGAAACACATCCGCATTCTCGACGTAGGCGGCCTCAAGGCCCTGATGAACCACCGCGCTTGAGACACCTCGCCAGGCTACAAGACCTTGAAGGCGAAGATGGCAACGCCGGTTGGCGGCAAGGCGGCAAGGAACAACCCGAGCGGGTTGACCGCCTCATCATCGAAGCTTGATTTCAGGATCGCCATGCCGGCCGGATTGGGGGCATTGGCGATGACGGTCAGGCCGCCGCCGGTGATGGCGCCGGCAACGATGGCGTACTTAAATTCGGCCGAGACGCCCTCGACCAGCGATGCGAGATAGGTCAGAGCGGCGTTGTCGGTGATGGCGGTCAGCGCCGTGGCAAGGAAATACAGCACGTCCGGCTCGACGCCGAGCAGCGTGGCTTGCAGCCACCATTGCTGCAAGCCGCCGAGGACCACCAGGCCGGCCAGGAAGAAGGCTACCAGCAGCCCCTCGCGCAGGATCAGGCGGTCCTGGTACTGCTTGTAAGCCTCGGTGTAGCCAAGAAAGAACAGGAACAGGCCCATGAACAACGCTGGATGGTGAGCAAAAACGACGACGCCAACAAGGAACATAAGATGAATGCCGGCCACGCTACGGGGAACCCCGGCACGCTCCGCGGCAACCTCCGGTCGGCCCTTGGCCAGCAGTTCCCGGCGATAGAACCAGGTCAGCACCGCGGCGTTGAAGAAAACCGCGAAGGCCGCCTTCCAGCCGAATTGGGAAAGCATGAACAGGGAATCCCACTGCCATTTGCTGGCGACCATCAGTACCGGCGGCGCGGCGAAGTTGGTCAGCGCGCCGCCGATCGAGATATTGACGAACAGCATGCCGATTGCCGCGTATTTGAGGCGATTCGACAACGGCTGCCGGAAATAGCTGTCGCGCAGCATCAGCGCGGCCATCGTCATCGCCGCCGGCTCGGTGATGAACGAGCCGAGCAGCGGGATCACCGACAGGCACAGAAAGAACACCGCCACCGCGTCGTGCAGCGGAATCATGGTGGCCAGCAGGCGCACACTGGCCGTCACCGTCTGCAGGATCGGCCGGCTGGCGGCAATGACCATGATCACGAACACGAACATCGGCTCGGTGAAATTGCGGCTATCCAGGTAGCTGACCGCCGCTTCCTTGCCCGAGAACAGGAGCATCGCGGCAATCAGCACGAAGGCCCAAAAACCGAACACCACTTCAACCTCGGCCAGCAGGTGCCACAAGCCGGCGTGGCGCGGCTGGACATGGGCCAGATGGGCGAAGAATCTAGTCGAAAAGGTATGCAGGACGGCGAGCGCGAACAGTGCGGTGGCAATCAGTTCGGGCGTCGAGGCAGCGAAATTGAGCATGGTGGAACAGAGGCAAGGACAGCGGCGACTATAACCAATAGTCCCCGGTACGATAATCGAGATGGCGTCTTTAATGCCGATTAAATCAGCACCAAAGCATAAATTGTCTTATTCAAAATCAACAATTTACCAAAGACCCGACGTCGGCTACAATGCCGGGAATTTTGCGCTTTCCACCCTTTCTATTGGCTAGTCAACACACAGTATAGAAATGATCCCTATGCAACAGACCAACCTGATCATCAGCGATGCGGACTTTGTCCGACTGATGGCCATTCAACCGCCGCCCGACTTGCGCGCCGAACTTGAGCGCGCCATTGTTGTACCCAGCGATTCAATGCAAGAGGGCGTTGTGACCATGGGTTCGCGCGTCCGCTATGCCGAGGTCGAAACCGGCAACAGCCGCGAGGTGCAGATCGTCTTCCCGGAAGAAGCCGATCCGTCCCAGGGCAAGGTTTCGGTCTTCGCCCCGGTCGGCGCCGCCCTGATCGGCCTGACCATCGGCCAGGAAATCGACTGGGACTTCCCCGGCGGCGGCAGCCGCCGCCTGACCGTCGTCGAGGTCATCCAGCCGGCCGCCACCTGAGGCCGCGCCCCGGCGACGCGCCCCCACACCATCCAACCTGTTTTCTTACCTACATTGCCAGGGAGCTGTGATCTTGCGTTATACGTCTTTCGAAGAATTCATCAATCATGTTGCTGCGCGGAATCCGGGACAGCCCGAGTTTTTGCAGGCGGTCACCGAAGTCATCGAAAGCTTGTGGCCGTTCATCAAACAGCACCCGAAATATGCTGAACACGGCCTGCTTGACCGCCTTGTCGAACCGGAGCGCATCATCATGTTCCGCGTTTCCTGGGTCGACGACCATGGCACGGTGCAGGTCAACCGCGGCTACCGCATCCAGCAGTCCTCGGCCATCGGCCCTTACAAAGGCGGCATTCGCTTCCATCCCTCGGTCAATCTGTCGATCCTCAAGTTCCTGGCTTTCGAGCAGACCTTCAAGAATGCCCTGACCACGCTGCCGATGGGCGGCGGCAAGGGCGGTTCCGACTTCGACCCGAAGGGTCGCAGCCCGGGCGAAGTGATGCGCTTCTGCCAGGCCTTCATCAGTGAACTGTTCCGCCACATCGGCAACGACACCGACGTGCCGGCCGGCGACATCGGCGTCGGCGGCCGCGAGGTCGGCTTCATGGCCGGCATGATGAAGAAACTCTCCAACCGCGCCGATTGCGTGTTCACCGGCAAGGGTCTGAGCTTTGGCGGTTCGCTGATCCGCCCGGAAGCGACCGGCTACGGCACCGTCTATTTCGCCGAGCAGATGCTCAAGCAGTCCGGTCAGGGTTTTGAAGGCAAGCGCGTCAGCGTCTCGGGCGCCGGCAACGTCGCCCAATACGCCGTCGAGAAGGCCATGACCCTGGGCGCCCGCGTCGTCACCGTGTCCGACTCGAGCGGCGCCGTGGTCGACGAAGAAGGCTTCACGCCGGAAAAGCTGGCCATCCTGATGGACGTCAAGAATACGCATTACGGCCGAGTCAGCGACTATGCCGAGCGCGTTGGCGCCCGCTTCCTGCCCGGCGCCCGTCCGTGGCAAGTGCCGGTGGACATCGCCCTGCCCTGCGCCACCCAGAATGAACTCGACGGCGAGGACGCCAAGGCTCTGGTCAGCAACGGCGTCATCTGCGTCGCCGAAGGCGCCAATATGCCGTCTACGGCCGAAGCGGTGAAGGTATTCACTGCCAATGGCGTACTCTACGCTCCGGGCAAGGCCAGCAACGCTGGCGGCGTCGCCACCTCGGGCCTGGAAATGAGCCAGAACGCGATGCGCCTGTCCTGGTCACGCGAAGAAGTCGATGCCCGCCTGCACCAGATCATGTGCAACATCCACGAGGCCTGCCTGCGTTACGGCCGTGGCGCCGACGGCAAGGTCAGCTATGTGGACGGTGCCAACATCGCCGGTTTCGTCAAGGTCGCCGAAGCCATGCAGGCCCAGGGCATCATCTAAGAGCCTGTTCACGATCTTCTGAGCAAAAGCGCCAGGAAGGCGAGGAGGACGAACTGCAAGCTGGTGTTGAGTTTGCGCTCGCAGTTTTTCCACAAACGCCGGCATTTCTCGATC
>JAIRKE010000026.1 GCA_031260295.1 Azonexus sp. | reverse complement strand
GTGATGAAACCCGCGGCAGGATCAGAAAACGACTGCGCAAGCTCGTTCAGCACGGAGTCGTTGAAAGATACCCGAAAGAGACTGTACGCGATGGACGGTCAGTTGCCTACTGGCAGTGGATTGGCCCCACCGACACTTCCCGCATTCCCTTGGAATAGCAATTCGATCCGTCGCCGGTTGCCGCGGCAGTAATTGATCCAGTCCTTCGATAGGCCCGCCCTGCCCACACGCGAGAAGAGTTCGGCCAGTTGGGTTCGCGTGTCCTTTCGCCGGACATCTTCGCGCCAGGCAGTCTCCGTCGCGTAGTCGAGCATGTATTTTGGGGTGATCCGGTGGTAGATCCCGATGCAGGCCCGGCGCATCCGGCTGAAGAAGCTTTCGGCCTGATTTTCGTTGTAGCCCTCGTCCGACGAAAATTCGATTGAGTGATTGACGACCTGGTGGATGTAGCCCATGAATTTGACGTTGCCGTAGGACGGCATCTCATCGGTTCGGATGGTGGACGGCGTGGCCACATGTTTTCGGATCAATGCTTCCACATCGACATTATTCTCGGAACGACAGACTGCCACGACGGTTCGCGTCGCTCCTTTCCCGATCGGTTTCCCGTTGTACTTGTTGATGGCGCCCGTCGTTTCCTGGGAGATTTCCCGCAATGCAACGATGATCCGCCGATTGGGATGGAACGGGAAAGCCCCCTGCGGTGCTTTACTGCGATGTTCAGCGTATTTGTTCGGGACCTGCGGTTTCTTTGGTTTTCCTTTTTTCTTTCGTCCCTTCCGTTTTCGGCCAGAGAAATGGCCGCCATCCATTTCGACCACGCCGCCCAGTTGATCTTGGCTTGTCGTGAGCATGATGGCCTCACGGAGCTTGTGTAGCAACGTGAAGGAGGTTCGGTACTGGCCACCGATCATTCGTCTCAATGCCAGCGCGGCAAGACCTTTTTGATTGATCACGAAGGCGAACAGCGCCAACAACAACCTGCGGTAGCCAATCTTCCGGTCGGTGAATGGTGTGCCGGATGTCACCGAAAAGGTATGGAAACAGTGCTTGCATCGCCATTGCCGACGGGTGCGGATGTGGTAGTGCCGGTCGACGGCGCCGCATTCAGGACATACCTGCTGATCGACGCTTCCCCAACGCAACTCAGCCAGGAACAGGCGCGCCTGATCGTCGGTCATCGTACCGATCGATTCCTGAGTGATCGTGATGGCGTCGGTCGACAGCCAAAAATGCACTGTCATGACCGAACCCAGATCCAGGATTGCGGAGGGGCATGGGAAAAGCGGTCCATGCCTTCACACTACCGATCCGGGTATGGCGTTTCTGAATTATCTTTTTGCTGTAAAAGCAACCAGAAATCTGGCGTCCATGATTGCTGGGACGGATTGCCCCGGATAACGAGCGGGGAATCGGCGGATATGCCACCAAGAAGCGGGTTCAGGATAAGGCAGGCGCAAACCCGTAAGCGCCGAGTAGTCGTCAGGCTACTATAGCTCTTGTATTGTGGTTTCGTCTTGATCAGTATTCCAAGACGGAGTGGCTGGACGCCGTTTGCGCCCTTGGGTTCCGAAGCCCGTTGCGTAGATCCCTGCGCCAGCCGCTCATCCTCCGAAACAAGATCGGACAGTATCTACGCATTGGTCAATTTCGGATGATGGTGAACCATCATCGAAAGGCAGCTATCCGATGTGCGCGAGCAGATCAAGCACATCGACGCTCAACGCACGAGCCAATCGCTCCAGCCCATCCAGCGAGATGTTCGTAACGCACCGTTCCAGCTGCGACACGTAGGTTCGATGAAATTCCGCAAGTTCGGCCATTGCCTCCTGACTCAGGCCGCGTTCTTTGCGTAAGCGCCGGAGGTTTTCGGCGACGCGCCGGCGCGCCTCCCCAACTGTCTGATCTCTCGTACCCATAGTGGGCCAGAGAGTGACCGTCTACGGGTTTCGTATCTACAGTTCATTACTCTACTGTTTTTGACTCTCATTCTGTAGAATCGCCGTGGCATTTTCTTAACCACCGTTCCGCCATTCCCTACCGGGAACGGTGGGAGCGACACTCAGGAACGACCATGAATCTGCTTCGCTTTTTGGCGATACTGGCCATCGTCATCGCTGCTTTTCCAGCACAGGCTCAGAACTTCATCACGGAACTCCGTGGCTCCACCTACCGGGAAAAAACGGTCTATGCCGTTTATGACCTATCTGGCAAGGATCTCAAGGTCGATGCCATCGAAACCGCTGTCCTCGATGCCATTCATCTCTACGCCCGTGATTCCCAGGTACGCCAAGGCATTCCGCCGTCTGTTTTCCCTGACTACCCTGGTCAGATGACTCTGGGCCATCGGTTGGGCGGTGGCTCCAAGCCGGACTGCGCTGGCGAGATTTTTTCCATCGAGGGCATCGATTCATCTATGGCGAAGTATGGTGAGAATACCTATCACCGGGCTTGCCTGTTTCCTTATGCCGGCGGATACCGTATCAACTACTTCGCCATCTACGGGCAGCAGTCCGGGGCCGGCAATTCCAATCCCAATGTGCTGGCGGCAATGCTCGGCCGGGCAATGAGTCGCGTCGTGGGCCTGGGCGACAGCAGCAGTCTGATCAACAAGCTGCTGGCACGTCTGGAAGGCAATCTGCAGGAGGCCGGCCTGGCCTTCAAGCTGGTGCAACTGCACCCGAAGGATCTGGCCGACCGGGTGGTTGTGGAAGATGACCTACAGCGGCCGTCCGCTCCGGATGTAGCAGTGACTCAGCCTCCGGCAACGCCGGCGCCAATTCAGCCGGCGATGGCTCAGCCTGCCACTGCCGTGTTGGGGCAGCAGATTGACCCGAGCGCCCTTCCCCCGGAATTGGCCCAGTTACGCACGGCGTTGATGCAACAGCGCGAAGCCCTTCAGCAGTTGGCGGCGCAGCAAGCGGCTACGGGTTCTACCGGCAAGAAGCTTACTGCTGCAGATGCCCGCAAGGAGCTGACGGCCATGGGGTTGCAATATTTCAGCCAGGAGCAGTTCGTGGCAGCGATCCGCCGTGGCGATGTCCTGGCGGTTGATCTCTTCATCACCGGCGCCGGTGTAGACCTTAACAGTGGATCCCCGGAATCGACGCCCTTGGCCATCGCTGAGAGTAGTGGGCGGCAGGATATTGCCGTATTGCTGAAGAACAATGGAGCGCGCTGACCATGAACAATAAAACCCTGATGGCACTCCTGTTTTGCGCGACCTGCGTCATTGGCTGTGCTGGCGGTGGAGGGACGCCGAACAATTTGCATGTTGCGTCGGAAACGCCCGAGATCAAGGCTATTGGCATCCAGCGGCATCTGCGGCCCGATGCCCTACCTGCCCCTGAATTGGGCGGTAAGCGAATATTCATTGAGTTTGAGGGGAGCGAAAAAGCGAGCAAGGTTCTCCAGGAAAAACTGCGTCGTCGCGGATTTGCTGTCGCGGAAACGGCGGGTGATGCTGATGCACACTTCAAAGTCGATGGCGTGTTTTCCCTTGTCAAAAGGGGAAAGACGCAATCCAGCGGAAAACTGGGCGAGTTGCTGGAGGCTTCTATTGAGATACCTCAGGATACTTCTGATTGGCACAGCCAGCCCGTTGGCATCGTGGATATTGCATTGGTTGATGTTGCAATAAGCAGGGCCGTATTTGGGTACATTTCTCCAACAAATTTAGGGATATGGATTAGCGACAAGGTGGGTGTCCGTGGTTGGTTCAACAAAATGCTTACGGGCGACCCTGACGGGTTCTGTGTTAACGATGATTTTTGCAAAAACATCATCAGCGGCGTGTTTGTGTACGTGAAGAGTGATGCTGGCCATTGGTGGATCAAGGAATCAGCCAAGAACGAAAAGATCGTTCTCGACCTAGTCATTGAGGATGCCCTTGATAACATCCTGAAGCCTATTTATGACACACGGCCTGCTGCGGCTGCTGAGGAATCGTTAAAGTCGCCGGGGCTGAAATGAAAGGATAGTGTTACGCTTTCGTACTGTCACTACCTGCCATGGCGAGGTCGCTTCCCGTTGCTTCAACGTAGCCAGGAGATAGCCATCCTCGGCAGACTGGCTATGAACCAAGACTCAATCGCTTCCGTAGGGATCTGCAATGATGAAGCGAAAGCCCATGTTGTCGTTTGGCCAGAGCGAAAACATGCGCTTGGCCAACGCAACGCCTTTGTCAGTCTCCTTCTCGGCCAGATAAGCCAATACCAGCCCATGCGCCAGGCGGTGAAATGGCCGATTGGATAGAAACGCGTACGGCATCAGCAATTCCTTCGCCTTGTGCTCATCGGCACACTTGGCAATCATCTCGAAGATTGCCGCTACCAGAGGTTCCGCGAGACTGATGGCTTTTCTGTTCTGGCCGGTATGGACGTAGGCTCCGACCTGGAAGGCGTATCCATCTACGAATGCCGGTTCCTGCTTGGTCAATTCGGTGGCAAGACGTAGAAGCTTGTTGAGCGATTGCGGCGAATAGTCGTCGAAGTCGCCAGTGAGCCCGCCTTCCATGTCGCAGGCCTCATCAAATTCCTCAGTCACCTTGTATAGGGTGTCTTCCTCGGAATATTCGGGGACAGGCAGGAGCAATTCGCCATAGGCCATCCTTTTTGACTTTTTCGGATTGCCATCGAGACCGTACATCTCCCAGGACTCGATACCCTGATAGGAAACACACAATGCCCCCAGTCCAAGAGAATCCGGGCGTTTCTGATCGGTACCCTTGTGAGCCTCCGACATTGCGTGAAAGCTGGGATAGCCGTGGGTTCTGGCTACCAATTCCTGAAAATCGGCGAGCCTCCCTCCATCTGGGTGCTCTGCGATAAAGGCAGGGAGAAGGCGGCGAAGGTTTTTCGCCTGCTTTTTGGCTTGTTCAATCGACATGATCCATTCCATAAACAATGGCGGTGACAAGGTAGTAAGCCAGCTTTCTACGCCACGTATAACGCCAAGGTTATGAACATGGGGGAGAGGAAAAACTTTGTTCCGGAACCCATAAGGTTTCACCGTTGCTGGCGGCAGGCAGTCCGTGATGCCTCCACCCATTATGCGTTCCAAGAAAAGAGTGTCAAGACGACCTTCCTGGTGCCTACGTTAGCCCAAAGCAGTGCGTCCAGCCTGCCACGCGCTGTAGGCGCGAAGCGCGGTTTCACTCGATGGAGGTGACGATTCTGCCCCTAGGCCAATTAGCCACCGTGGCCTGACGTCGAACAAGACTTCATTCATGAGGGTCCGACGCCCACTTTCCGTTGTATAGGAAGCCAATTCAGCTCCTAGTCGGATAGCCATCCGTTCCGCCGCAGACAGGCAGAGCCAAGTATGGGTCCTGCCTGCTGACAATTCGTTTTCCCTCATGTTTCGTTTCTCGCGCAGAGGATCGTCTTCGGCAATCAGGATTTCCGGATTCATGCCGGACGGGAAGCTCACCGTTCGAGATGCCGCGAGCGCAGTCTTATCTCGTAGAGCATAGGCATCTTTCGCTGTGTGAGAGCCAGTGATCATCGTTTCGAGTTCACCGATAGGCATGTTGAGCGAACATCCGAACAAGCGATTGCTGTCTTTCAGCAGATCCCTTAGCTCCCGATTGCTGCCGTAGTAGTCGTCAAAAACAGTTCGCCACCGGGCAATGGTTAGACCATCCACTCGGAGCTTTCCAGCTTCTTCCAGACGTTGCAGTTGCACCTCGCCGTCCCCGGTCAGTCTATACCGATCTCCATCCAATCGAATCCAGCCGGCCGTCTCCAGTTCTTCCAGGATGCTTCCGAGCCGGCCTGGCGATACCACACGCAACGCGTTGAGCCAGTCGATCAATGACGCGGCATCCGTGCCTCTTCCCGGCGGAGGTACAAATTCAACGTTCGCAGACTGTAGCTTCATCGCCGATCCGCCTGGTGCGACGACAGCACCGACCGGCAGCGAGGATGGATCAATTCGCCGCTCATCGAGTTCCGGCAACATCGGCTCCATTACCTTGTCGTCCGTAGCCAGCGCACGCAGTCCGATCGCTGTTTCTCCAGCCACATACCGGCAAACATGCTCATCAACCTGTTGCGGGCTTTTGAGGTGGCCCAACATGTTCGCCCAAATAAGGGCATAAGCCATCGCAGCTTCTGCTGGATAGGTCACTTCGATTTCCGCTGGCGAGCGGAGCGGCAGAAGCGGTGTGATCATTGGATGCGCGTGCATATCCTTCAGGACCACACGAACGACATCCGCGATCAGCTCTCGTCCGGAAGGTGGAATCGACTTGATTTCTTCGCGGTAGCCCTGGACATCTTTTTCCGTCAGATACCCGGCCGCGAGCAGTGCCTGGACAGTCTCGGGTGATACATAAAAACCGTCGGTACGAGGATAGCTACTGACGCCGCTCAAGATGCATCCCCAGGAATCGTGGGAGACTCATCTTCCCCAACCCCATAAGCTTTGGGAGTGGTATGTCCGAGGTAGAGCGCATTCAAGGCATCTGTGGTTTTTCTTGGCTTCCAGCAATACCGTTTGAATGCTGAGATGAGGGTCTGCGCAGTCGTCGCCGCCGGGTATCGCGGCAAGATGACCTTCCGGTAACTGCGCGCCACAATCGGTGCCGCATCCGCATCCGCATCCGCATCCGCATCCGCATCCGCATCCGCAAGCGGAATCCTCGATGCGGCCGTCTGGGCTACTGCCTGTGATGGATACCGAGCAGGTGCGTCAGAGTTTGCAGCCAGGGCATAGCCCACAACCGGTTTTTCATCCACGCACCCATCGATACGAATGCGCCAATATCCGGATTCCTTCTGCCTTTCGGCAATCTCCCGAAGTAATGCCAGTTGTGGTCGCGATGCCCGCACATCAGCAGTTGCGAGTTGCCGATGGAACTCGGCATCGAACAGTGACCGGAGCACATTGGCGCGAACACGGCGTGCATCAATGCCGGGCAGAGCCAATTCTCTGGCTCGTCTGACATCATCCGGTGTCAAGGAATGGAAGCGCAGCCGAAGAATTTTCTTGTCATCCTCAACACCCGCGCTGCGGAGCACTTCCTGTACATGCCAGGCGATTTCCTCCCCATCATCATCGTCGTCTGTGGCGAGATAGAAAGCGTCAATTTGGAGATCTGCAGAAGCCTCCTTCAACGCATTTACAGTAGCTTCGCTGTCTTCGACGAGTTGTGAAACTAGCTTTCCATCGTCCATGGCGAGACGGCGGAAATGCCCACCTGTGGGTATCACCTTTACGGACAAGCCCAGTACTTCCTTGATTCGTTTGGCTTTACCCGGCGCTTCGATAACGACAACTTCCCGCGGATACAGGCGCTTGCCGGCCTCGTTCATATAAGCGACCAAGATACCCAGAGAATCGGTAGCCGCCCCTTGGTTGGCACCATATGCAGCTTTTACATCCATGGCAGCTTGGAGAACGTCTGGTGCCGCGAAGAGGATAAAACAGTCCTTGGCGCGGCTGACCGCGACATTCAAAAGATTCGGCCCTTCGCGATCAACGAAGAATTTGCCCTGGTCCTGAGTTAGCGAGAACGCCACGATCGGCTTCTCAGCTCCCTGTAGTGCATGAACGGTGTCGATCACCATCGCACCGGCCTCTTCTTGCCCGAGCAGGTCAGTCACAGCCTTTCTGAGTCCCAATGCCTGCGCTTTAAAAGGAGCAATCAGCGCAACCGCATCCGAAACCCGCTCGACACCGTAGTGTGCAACGATCCGCTGGCGATCATGTTTCAGCCAATCGATGATCTCTCGAATCTGGTCTTTATTCACCCACGACCCACCCTGTTTTTTGGCACCTGTTCTCTGCTTAACTTCAACCCAGGCCATGGGCGGGTACAGAAATGAATGTTGGCTATTAGGCGGCCGAAGCGGCTCCAACCCCTCACCGTAGATTAATCGGCGGCAGTATTCGATGATCTCGTTCCGACAACGGTAATGCGCCATCAGGCCGATTCCCGGCCCAAATCTGCCTGGCTTGGCGTCGGCGAGAAACGTATGCGCCTGAGCGACCTTCATGATCGACCCGGCGGAAACGCTGAATTCTTCATCGACGTCGTTGATATCCAGATTCCGTCTCAGGCGGCCATCGGCTTCCTTGCCAACATTCCAGACGGGCTTCAATTGGTGGATGTCACCAACTACGATGGCCCGCTTTGCGAAAGCAAAGCTTGCGACCCCGATTTCAGGGGATGCCTGCCCTGACTCATCGAAGATCAACAGATCTGCGAATTCAAATTCGTCCAGAATCCTCGGAAGCGTATAGACCGTCGCAACGATGACTGGCGCGAGCATGGCGGCACGACGTAGCGCCTGCCGCATGTCGCCAGTGTCTTGAGGTTTTGGCGTATCGGCCAGCCAGCGCGCCTCCCAATACCGGGCTGCCATATGGAAATGGCGAAACCGGAAAGCCCGATCCAGCAACTCCTCGAATTCGCGATGAAGATGGTGTTCTGGTGGGAAACCTGCTTCAGCCCACTTGGTGAGCCTTCCTCGCAGAACCAGCCCTTCTTCTGCAGGCAAGTTGGTCGATAAATGTTCAGCCTGCGACCGCCAATCCTGCCAGTGGCCGAGCATCGTCCGCGCAGACTGCATTTCCTGTTCGGAGGAGCGCTTCTGGCATCTGGTGTTCTCGAGCATCTTGGCAATCTGAGCATGCCGACGTTTGGCCACATCCAAAACATCGATTCGGTAGACCGAAATTTCGGGATCGATCGCCGCCATTTTCGCGAGCGCCGCGTTCTCGAGAGCTTGTGCTTGCTGGCCTGCTTTATCGCCAAACAACAGGCTCTTGACCCGGTACAACCATCCCTTGCGCAGGACATGCAAATAAGATGACTCGCGAAGACTCTCCAACACCTCGTTCCATTGGCGCAAGATTGCATTCAGGCGGTCTGTTTCCTGCTGAAGAAGCTTCCCGCAATCAGCCTGCTCATCGAGCGCCTGCTGCCAAGCGTTTTCTGGACGTCGACACCCTTCCATCTGGAGCGGATATTTAACACATCGCCGAAAATGTGACTGAAGGGCATGCATTTTCTCGACGGACGTTTCCAATCTTTTCCGGATCAACTCTGCGGCATCGCTTGCTGAAGGCGCCTTTTGTGATAACCCCAGCGCCTGCCGATGCAGGTCGAGATAGGCATCCAGAATCCAGCTACGCTGTTGCTGCTCAACGGCAAAAAACTGTTCGGCCGCAAATTTCTTGACTAAACCTATCGGTTGTTCACCTTTCCCTCCGTCGCGCTTCAAGACCATGAAGCCTTTCAACTTGGCATCTGGCGTCAATGCCGCAGGATAGAACCATCCATAGGATGGCAGATGAGGCAGCCAGCGGCTTGACCACTCCGGCTGCATCTCGGGTCCGGCAATACTGGCAAATGATTCGATGATGTTGGTAACAGCCCTATTGGTTGCCGCAGTCGCGAGAATGATCCTCGGATCGGTGCCGCGCAGCGCGGCCTGAACGTACTCTGTACCGATGACGGCGCGTAGAAAGCTCGTTTTGCCGGTACCGGGCGGACCATTTACCGCCAGTAGATTCCCAGGCGGCACCTGCGTCATCGCCAAGGCAGCGATTCGCTGGCTGCGCTCGAGGACAAATCCTTCCCGCTTTCCTTTCTTGGCATCGAACGTGTCAATGTGGCCGAGCAACAGACTTGAATATTTTAACGCTGTGGGCAAATCGATCTTACGCGGAAGACGCGGTTTGTTGCAGATGGCATCGAGCAAAGGCGGCGCCTTCGTAGCTGCCCGTTGGTAGGCATCGGCGATCTTCTTTGTGGCGCCTCTTGTATCCCATTCGACGATTTTCCACGCGGTATCTCGTCTGCCAATTACGGGTGCCAGATTTGGAAGCGGGTTGGGATTTCCGGTAACCGTACGAACAAACGACTCAACGTAGGCCCAATACTCTGGCCACGCGATTCCCTTTTGTGGCGGGTTCGCGCTGAAGAAGTCGTCGCAGTCCAGCACACTACCGAAGTAGACATCTTTGTTGGTGGCATCGGGATCTGGCGGTTCCAGCCATTCGCGATTGAAAAATGGCACAGCACCCTGTGGTGGCGGCACCAGAGCGGATTGCTCCCGGTCATACGAAAGCGGAACTCCGAGCAGCACGGGGGCTTTGGATTGACCAGCGCCTTCGGTGTAGGCAATCAGCAATGCAACCGGATCGTCCGGATATGCCGCCTGTGGTGGCTCGAAATCCTCAAGTAACCGAGGGAGGGCTTTTGCCAACTTGTCCGGCTGTACTTTGAACGTGATTCTCGCCTTAGATTCAGAAGCCAATGCGTTCAAGTCACGATAGAGCAGCGCGCGACTCCAGTACTGCAGGAGTTTGCCGGCAGGGGGTAACCGATAGGAGGCCGAAATCGATTCGAGCCATTGGCGTACGCCTTGACGGGACTTGCTCGAAGGGTGTATCTCCGTAGCATCGACAAGAGTCTTGATCTGCTTCTCAGCCCGCGACTTTTCGGGGCGATCTTTCCCGATTTTTCTGAGTTCATCATCGGTGCAGGAGTACAGGACGAGATCAATCCAGGCGCCCGCAATCTGTATTGAACCCAAAACTGTACTGGGGGCCTTGAGTGATGTGGTGCTCGTGATTCTGTTGATCAGCCCGATTTGTCGCGGAGAAGCGCCGGATGATTTTTTTTCCACTATGGAGTCGCCGTGTTCGATTAAAACATCATACGTCACGAAAAATGAAAAAAGCCAACCCGAAGGTTGGCTTGAAGGCGGTTCACGAATCCCTTGTCATGCAGCCAGCCGAGGGGGGAATCGACCTCGAATGACTTCATCAGCAGACATCAGTGCCGGCCACATCAGATCGTCAAGACTGCAATTGATAAATTGCAGATCGGCACTCCACGGATTTGTATAAGCTTCGCACACGATGAAGCTCGTTGAGGCGCTACTGACGATATATTCGTCGTCGGCACCAAAAAAATGGACTATCTCGACCGGTACACCACTTTGCCTGACAACCACAAAATCCCCAACCTCTGCTCCTAACGGGGCACCCTGTGGCTGCAGTGTTGCAAGCATATTTCTGGCGACCGCCAGTTCATCAAACTCGCGCTTGGAAATCGCCGTCCAGGCCAGTAGCCTGAGCAACTGATCCCGCTGATCGCCATTGATGTAAAGGAACTTCGGTTCTCCGTAGAGTTGATTCAGCAACGGATCCGCTGCATTGATACGATAGCTTATGTTGTAGTCGTATGGTTCAAATTGCCCATCGCGATGCAGTGCAAGAAGGTCCTTCAGCAACCGGCACGACGTGCCGTCAATTGCGATTTTCATGGTTATCTCCTCAATACAAAAAATGGAGACAACCGTTCCCCAGTGGGGAGCAGCGTCCCCTCTGGGTTGGTAGACCTCAAGGCGGAAAGCCAAGAGATTGAAGCGATTCATAACGCAGAATCGCGGGCGTTGGTCTCTCACGAGACAAAACCGTGTTTTCTTGTAAAACTCCTGATAGTCTCGACATCGTTACCAATATTCATGGCATCATCGTCATTCGAGAGGCCGACTATTGGTGCAAGTCATGATTGGCCTCCATGATGTGCCTGAAGTGATGGATACCCATACGTGCTTGCGTTGTAGCAACAACCAATGCTCACGGGTAACCCGCGAGATATGCGGTTACAAGCCAAATTCAGGATGGAAAAGCTGGCGCCGGTTGAGGGCGAATGAATCGCTCCTCTGCCAAGCAAGGCAGAACGACACATCGCCCGTATCGAGCGATCGCTGACCAATGATGTGATTCGGTCAGGTTGAGTCAGTGCGACGACTTTTCTCGGAACCTGCGAGAGCAGATCCCGAGAAAAGGCCGGTCATTGACTGGCTAGAACAACCCCTGAGCACAAAACAGAGAGAGCTGACCGTAACCACTTGATTAACTTAGCTTTGTGCGTCAGATACATAATAGCGGCCAACGACCGAAACCCCCGCCCCGGCGGGGGGGTTTTATGGGGCGCGCCGGGCAATGGCGGCGGCGGTGTGAAACCTGTGCCTTCGATGTTGAATCGGCGGGTCTTGACCCGCCGGTTTGCTCGGCGGTCAGTTTGTAGGAAGGCATAGCGCTAGAGGACGGTCCATGTTGGGGTTCGCCTGCGGCTTACCGTCAACCTGCTCCCAAACGATTGCGCTTCTGCATGTAAGCAAATGAATCAAGAATGCTCTAGCGGTGCTCGCTTTGGCGGACACGCCAAAAAACCTCCACCGTTTGTCGGTCGCCGACGTTTTCCGGTACTTTGTTCCCTCGCCACAGGTAGACATAACCACGGGGCGAGACAAACCTTACTGGCGCCGAAGGCGCACTAAATACGTGGCGAGAAAGCCCCAGGCTTTGGCCTGGGGTGACTCACAAGGAGAGACGATGGCCCTGGGCTGGATGACGATACTGCAGAACGTTCCGTGGACGGATGTGATCCGCAATGCGCCGGCGGTGGCCGACGGCGCTCGCAAGCTGTGGCGCAAGGTCGCTGGCAAGGGTGGCGAGGGTGGGAATATGCAGGGTGTCGCTGATGCGGAACAGAGCCCGGCGGCGCAATTGGCGGCGCTGCGGGCCCAGGTCGAGGCGCTGCACGGCCAGATGCTGGCTTCGTCGGAAGTGATTCAGGCGCTGGCCGAGCAGAATGCACAACTGATCGCGCATATCGAAGCCCATCGCCGGCGCCTGCTCTGGCTGGCCGCCGGCAATGCCGTTGCACTGCTGCTGGCGCTGGCCGCCTGGCTGCGCTGAACGCGGCCAGGACAGCCGCCCGGCACGACCGGCCTATTTTGCTAGCAATGCCGGGGTGGCGGCGGTGAAATCGGCCTCTTTCAACAAGCCCATCCTCTTGTGCACGACCTTGCCGTGGCGGTCGATGAACAGCGTGTAGGGCAGGCCCGCCTTGGCGTTGCCGAGCGCCTTCATCAGCGGAATGCCCTGCTCCTTGGCGACGAACACCGGGTAATCCATCTCGTAGGCCTTGGCGAAATCCTTGACCGGCTCGGCGCGGTCCTCGATGCCGATGCCGAGTACCTCGACCTGGCCCTTGTGGGCTTGGCGGAACGCGATCAACTCGGGAATCTCGGCCTTGCAGGGGCCGCACCAGCGGGCCCAAAAGTTGACCACCAGTGGTTTGCCCTGGTAGCGGGAGAGGGCTACCGGCTGGTCGTTGACATCGGCGAGCGTCGCCGCAAACAGCGGTTCCGCCGATGGTTGTTCATCGGCCAGGAGGGATTGCGCGAACAGGGCCAGGGCGATGGCGGCGAACAGGTGTCTCAAGGCAGGTCACCACGACGGAACAGGAGGTAGCCGATGGTCGCACTGAGCAGGCCGAGGACGGCCGGATAGACCAGGGCGAAGATTTTGTAGCCGGTGGCACCGAACAGGTCGAGGATGACGAAGGCCGAGGGGCCGAGCACGATCAGTTGCGGATCGAACAGGGCCAGTGCAGCGGTGCGGAAAACTTGCAGCGGGTTGGCCAGGGCCAGGGTGATGGCGATTTCCGGCGATACCTTGCCCTGGATCATGACGCCGAGCAGGATCAGGTCGAGGAACAGCAGCAGCGTCAGCCAGACCATGAAGGCAGCGCCTTGGGCTATGTCGGTACTGCGGGCGATGGCCGAGATCAGCATGCCGATACCGAGGAAGCACAGAGCCATTACCGCCAGCAGCGCTGTGTAGTAGCCGAACATGTCCCACGGTACCTCGATGTCCTCGATCATGGCCCAGATGGTGGCGCCGAGCATGGCCAGGAAGACCGGCGTGAAGATGATGATGTAGCGGCCGATGATCTTGCCCCAGAACCACGCCGACAGCGATACCGGCAGCGACAGCAGGTATTCGAAGACGCCGGCCTCGCGGTCGCCGGCCACCGAGCGCACCGTGGTGATCAGCACGAAGATCGGCAGGATGGCCATGGTCAGTTGGATGTAGGTGACCAGCAGGCGGGAGAGGCCGATGAAGCCGAGCACCCGCGATTCGGTCAGGCCGAAGACGAAGAGCAGGGCGACGATGCCGCCGAAGACCAGGGTGTAGATCTGGAACCAGCGGGCGCGCAGCGATTCGACGATGTCCAGTTTGGCGGTCAGCCAGAGTTGATTCATTGTTTATTGGGCCTCGATGGTTGAGTAGGCGGTATCACGGGGCGTCACTTGCCGCGGGCCAGCAGGTGTTCGCGCATGCTGGCGAAATCCTGGCTGCCGGCCTGTGGTTGGGCGGTGGCGGCGAAGTTGTAGCCCATCGGCGAATGGCGGCCGACGTAGTGGGCGTGGTGCGGGTCCAGCCATCTGATGTCCTGGCCCTTGCTGTTCATGTCGGCGACCCACATGCGGGTCGTCGGGTCGGCCAGCCACGGCATTCCGGCGGTCTTGTCGCGAATCCAGAACACCAAGCAGCCGATGTCGTCGAACTTGTAGGCGGTATTTTGCGGCCCGCCGCGTAGTTGGGCGGCGAAGCGGCGGTCGGAAATGACCATGCTACAGCGCACGCAGGTGTCGCGGTCCCATTTGATCTCGACCATGCCCTCCGGCCAGCCGTCCTGTTGGCAGGCGGACAGCGCGGCGGCCAGCGGCGTCAGCAGGAAGCAGGCGGTCGAGAGGCGACCGAGAAACTGGCGGCGTTCGGGGTGGTACATAGTCAGCTGGCGTTCTCGACCAGCGACAGGTCGGCGATCAGCGCCGTGTAGCGGGAGATGATGCCGAGAAAGCGCAGCCGGTCCGGTCCGGCGATCTCGCCTTGCCAGACCAGATCGTTGTCGCGGCTGGTGAAGTTCCAGCCGTCGAGCGCCTTGGCGAAGGCCGGCTCAAAGCGCTTGAGCACGATGCGGCAGGCCAGCCGGGCGGTCAGCGCGACAGCGTCGGCGACTTTGTCGTCGAGCACGATCTTGCCCATGTCCATTTCGATGACCCGGTTGACCAGCGCCGATACCTCGTCCAGACGGTGGCTGGAGATGATCATCGTGGCATCTTCCAGGCGTTCGGCCAGCAGATCAAAGAAGATCTTGCGTGCTTCTGGATCGAGGTTGGCGGCCGGCTCGTCCATCACCAGCACCTTGGCGTCGCGGCCGAGGGCGATGGCGATCAGCAGCTTCTGCTTCATGCCGCCCGAGAGGCGGACGAATTGCCGGGTCTGGATGGCATCGACGTCGAGCCCCAGGCACTTGGCGATGGCATGGATGCGTTGCGGCTCGGTGCCGCACAGCGAGGCCGAAAAATCGATCAACTGGCCGACCGGCATTTTCAGCGGCGGTGGCAGCTGCGGCACGAAGCCGATGTTACCGAGCACGGCGGTACGGTTGCTGCGCGGATCGAGGCCGGCGACAGTGACTTTGCCGTCGTAGGTGTATTCGCCGAGCAGACAGCGGATCAAGGTGGTCTTGCCGGCGCCGTTGGAGCCGATCAGGGCGATGCGCTCGCCGAGACCAATGTCGAGATCGATGCCGTCGAGCACCCGGACGCGGCGGAAAGTCTTGGCCAGATTGGTGAATTGGATCATGGGCGGATTATAGGAAAGGCGCCGTCGGCTGACATTGAACCTGAATCAAAATTTCCCGGCTGGCGGATTCGCAGGCCCGGCGTGCGTTACGGGCCATGCCGGGGGAGTTTCCCCCAGTTTGCTGACGACATGCATTATGCCGCCGTCCGCCCGGCGGCGATACCCCGGTGCGAGGCTATCATGGCCAGTTCCCGCGAGATGTGTGCGGGTGATTCTAGCTGCCGGACGAAAAACGGCGGTGGAACGCCTTTTGCGGCCGTCCTGCGAACTCAGAGCAGCTTCGACAGTCCCTTGACTTCGTAGCGCAGGGCGCCGGTCGGGCAGGTGTCCACGCACAGGCCGCAGCGCGTGCAGTCGGGGCCGAGGCTCATGTTTTCCTCGGCGGCGCGGCCTTTGATGGTGACGTCGAGAACGTGTGGCACCAGGCAGACCTTGCGGCAATCGCCTTCGTGGAAGCATTGCTCGACGTTGTAACCGATGCGCAACGGAGAGATGGTGCCGACGACGCCATAGGTCAGGCCGATCGGGCAGGCGTAGCGGCACCAGGCGCGGCGTGACCAGAAAACTTCGAACAGCAGCAGCAGCAAGACCCAGCCGAGCGCCAGGCCGGGGCCGTAGATCAGTGCACGCGACAGAATGCCGGTCGGCGAGACGGTCTCGAACACGGTGTAGCCGGTGATCAGGGCCATCAGTGCGAACAGAATCCAGAACACGGTGCGGGCGCCACGATGGAATTCATGGTCGGTGACGATTTTCTTCTCGACCAGCTTGAGGTGCAGAGCTTCGAACCATTCGGCAACCAGATGGTAAGGACAGACCCAGGAACAGAAGGTGCGACCGCCGAGCAGCACCCAGAGTAGGAAGACGGTGAAGGTGCCGATCAGCAGGTTCACGATCACGTACTTGTGCGCGAGCGTGACTTGCAGGGCCGAATTCAGGTCGATCAGGTGGAAGCCGACGAAACGCGAGGCGGTTAGTGCACCTTCGAGAATCTGGATGTCGAGCGAGAAGGAGAGGACGAACAGCAGGTTGGTGGCGATCAGCACCGCCCAGCGGCGGTTGCGCCATTTGTGGCTGGTCGCGTGGTGGGCGCGGGCATGCAGCTTTTCCTTGATATAGCGATCTTTGTCCTCGTACTTGAGGAACATGATCTTCTGTACCTTTTCGGAAACCTTTTCCGGTTTCTTCGGGGCAGCGCCCAGCATGCCCATGAACAGGTCGGTGAAACGGCTCATCTCAGTCTTTCCAGACGGCTTGCGGGTCGACGACGATGGCCGCCGGTTCGGCCGGGCACACCATTTCACAGACGCCGCAGCCGACGCAGGGTTCGAGAACGGTTGGTGTCATTCGCTCGATGCCGTCGGCGCCCTTGACCGGGCGCAGTTCGATGGCGGCCTTGATCGGACATTCGCGGACGCAGAGGTCGCACAGTTCGAGATCGTAGGGATGGTCGCGGACCGGGATCGGCTTCCAGCGGTCCACCGCCACGTAACGCAGCTTGCCCCTGAAGGCAGCACCGCGGGTTTGGCCTTTGAAGCCCTTGCCCTGGATGGCCAAGCAGGACTCCGGCCGGGCCAGGCGGGCGACGCCGATGCGTTCCCTGAGGTTGAGCGTCGGTTCCGGGTCGTTTTCCTTGGCCTTGAGAATAGGCGCCGCAGCGAGCAACGCACCGTCGCGGACTTCGAGGAAGCTCGGCTTCGTGTAAGTCAGCGCGCCGGTCGGGCAGGCGAGAACGCACTGCACGGCGTCGCAGGAAAAGTCGCAGGCTTGGGCACGGGCATTGATGTAGGGAACACCGATGCCGAAGCCATCGCTGAGGTCGGCCAGCTCGATGGCCTGAACCGGGCAGACCTGCACGCACTGGCCGCATTTGATGCACGACGCCAGGAGGTCCTTTTCGTTGAGCGCGCCGGGCGGGCGCAGGCGTGGCGGCGCGGCATCGACAACCGGAATGAAGCCGAGCAGCGGAATGCCGGCGAAGGTCACGGTCAGGCCGACCGACTGGAGAAACTTGCGCCGCGCCTTTTGTGCCTTTTCAAGGGATATGGCCGGCTTGACCTTGCTGTTGCTCATGTGCGGGCAGCCCTTTCCGGCTTGGCGAAGCGCGGGGCGGGATCCTTCAGTTGCAGTTCGGGCAGCGAGAAGGGCGCCAGGCGCTCCAGGAAATCGAGCAGTTCGAGTACCGGCGAGGTCTTGAAGAACTGCGCGGCCGGCGTCTCGATCCAGATCTGGTCGGCGTAGGCATACAACTCGTATGGCGTGTCGCCGATGCCGTCGCCGTCGCGGTCAAAGCCCTGATAGTCGGAGAAGTAGTTGTTGCGCCACTCGTTCTTGCCGGCCACGTCGCGGCCCATCTGCACGACGTCGGTGAGGTTGCCCTCGAAGCTGTTGTCGACCAGGATATTGCCGCCGAGTTCGCTGGTGAAGCGCACGGCAATACCGTTGTAGGCGAAGCGGTTGTTGGCGAAGTACAGGGTTGTATCCGGCTCGAAGGGGGAAAGATCGGAGCCGACGCCGACCGCGCAGTAGATGATTTCGTTGTCGGTGATTTGGGAATCGCTCGACTCCTTGAATCCCAGGGCCATGCCAGCGGCGCCGGTGGCGTGCGAGATGAGGTTGTTGCGGACATGGACGCGCTCGGTGTACATCAGGTATACGCCGACCGCGTTGTCATAAAACTCGTTGCCCTCGACCAGATTGTCCTTGGCGAACATGAAGTGGAGCGAGTAACGGCTGCGCTTGCCGATGTTGCCGCGCCAGATGTTGTGGTCGGAATACCAGGCCACCATGTCGCGTGAATCGATGATCTCGTTCTTCTCGATCAGGTTGCGGTGGCTGTACCACAGGCGCAGGCCGTCGCCGCGCAGGCCGAGGTCGAAGGGCTTGGAGGTGATGCGGTTGGCGCGCACCGTATTGTGGTCGGCCTGTTTCAGGTCGATGCCGAAGAGGCAGTCGCTGATGCGGTTTTCCTCGACCAGATGGTGCTTGCCGCGGATGTTGAGGCAGGCGTCGTCGCTGTCGTGGGACTCGCCGGAGCCCTGCAAATTAAGACCGCGTATGGTGGCGCCTTCGGTATCGACGACGAAGACGGTCCCCTTGCCGCCGCCGTCGATGGTGACCTTGCCGCCGCCGTCGATGGTCAGCGGTTTATCGACCAGGACCGGGCCGGCGTAGATGCCGGGGGGAGGTTTCAGGATCGACCCCGGTGCGGCTTGGTCGACCAGCAACTGAAACCAGGGAATATCGGTGCGGTGGGGGGCCGCCGGACGGATCGCTTTTTCCGCCGAGGAGCCCCAGTTGGCGGCGAGGTTGGGCTTACCCATCCCCTCCAGCGATTGCGAGGCCGCCAAGCCGCCCATGCCGAGGCCGGCGGCGATGCCGAGCCAAGTCAGCGAGTGGCGTAGTCGGCGGAGCATAGCGCTACTCGGCGCCGCCTTCGCGCAGTTGCTTGCGGCGGATCAACAGGGCCAGCATCATACAGACGAAGAGCACCAGCAGCAGGCCATAACCCCAGTACGGATAGGAATAGGTCGAGAACTGGGCAACCTTGCCTTCGCCGAATACAGTCGGCATGAATGGCTTGACGGTGAAAGCGCCCCACGGGTGCAGGTTGTGGCCGAAGAACCACAGCCAGCTGGCGTAGGTGACGACGAAGTACAGCGGCAGCAGAGCCGGCACCAGGGCCAGCAGCAATTGGAAATTGCGAATCCTGGCGACGCCGGCGAAGACCAGCGCCATCACGGCGATCAGGCCGAAGATGACGATGCGCGAGATCAGGTCGACGTTGTCGCCCCACTCCTTGATCCGCTCCGGATCCTTGAAGTATCTGCCTGATTCCCTCATGTAGTCGGCGATATGGCTGGCCAGATGGCCCATGACGAATTGGTCGACCAGCATCCAGGCGGCGACGGCGACAAAGCCGACGGCCAGTACGATGAGGCGGGGCTTCTTCCTGGGCAGCGCGAAGGCCAGCATGATGACCGCGAAGAAGCCGAAGAAAAACTTGGCCAGCGGCTTCTCGACCGGGGCGCCGGTGGCGATTGGGAACATCCCGACGTAATGATTGATGGTGTTCATCTCATGGACGCAGTCGAGACCTTCGGCGCCCTTGTTGACGTTCATGTTGGCATCGAGGATTGGGTTGTAGCGTTCGTCGTCTTGCCCCAGATCCTTCTGCATGATCTCGTCGGCTATCCGCGAGCCTTTGATGGCCGCCTTGCAGCCGCTGTAGACGCCGTCGAAATGGAAGTGGATGCGGATGCCATCGGGGAAGGCGTCCTCGGGATAGTTGGGGGCGGTCAGCGAAACCCACCAGATCGGCGCGAAGTAGGCAGCGACCAGGCAGATTAGCGAGATCAGGGTGAGGCCGGCGACGATATTGTTCTGTTTGTTCATGGAGCTGTTCTCCGGCGGGTGACTGATGAGGCTGTCCCCGCTGCCGCGGGGATCCATGCTGGCCCGGACTCCTTGCGGAGTCCGGGCGGGAGGAGTTTACTTCTTCTTGTCGGCTTTGGGCTTACACATCGCGCCGGGCATGGTCAGGCTGGACATGTAGGCGGAGATGGCCACCAATTGGTCATTGGTGTAAGGCTTGATGACCTTCACCATGTCCGGGTTGGCGTTGCGGCGATGACCGTCGCGGATTTCGGTCATCTGGCGCAGCAGGTACTTGAAGTGTTGGCCGGCGATCACCGGATAGAACTTGGCCTTGTCGCCCTCGCCGTTCGCGCCGTGGCACTCCAGGCACTGCTTCTCGTACAGCTCCTTGCCCTTGGAGATTTGTATGGCGGCATCGGCGCCTTCGTACTTGCCGTGGTCGGTCGGAATGCACAGGCTTTCGATGTAGACGGAGACGTCGGCCAGTTCTTGCGGATCGGTCAAGGTCGCGGCGAACGGATACATGGTCGGGTTGTCGCGCAGGCCGGCGCGGATGTCGGCCATCTGCTTGATCAGCACGGTGGTGTGCTGGCCGGCCAACTGCGGGAAGGTGCCGTCGGGACGGCCGGCGCCGGAGGGCAGGTGGCAGGCGCCACAGATCTCGTAGGCTTCCTCGCCGCGGGTCTTGTCGCCCTTGAGCTTGAGAGCCTCGAGTTTTTCGCCTTCCTGGGCGTTCCACCGGTAGCTCTTGCCTTCGATGCCTTCCTTCTTCGGGGCGGGTGGGGCTGCGATGGCGACACCTGCGCTGAGCAGGCCAATCAGCAGGAGTGATGCTTTCATATTTGATGTCCTTTTAGAATTTGTCGGAACGCCCGAGTCATTGTCGGCCGACGCCTATCAGCCTACCTTGATGTGAGTCATAGGCCTTGCGTGCCGGGCTTTTCGGGCTTATTTCAGCTTCGACAGGAACTCGGATAATGCCTTGATTTCCTCATCGTTGACCAGATGCATGACGCCCTTCATGGCGGCGGATTGGCCGTTGTTGCGGGCGCCGCTCTTGATGTCCTTCATCTGCTGCTCGGCATAGGCGGCATTCTGGCCGGCGAGTTTCGGGTAGTTCGGCAGCAGCGGCTTGTCGCCCTTCGGACCGTGGCAGGCGTTGCAGGTCTTTTCGGTATACAGCTTGGCACCATCCAGTGCGGCGATGGCGGGGGCGGTGACGAGCGCCGCGGCGAGCAAAGTCATTACGAATTTCATGGGTATTCCCTCCTCAAATGAAACGAGGGGCAGAATCGCTCTGCCCCTCGTCAAATGCCTTAAGTCAGATCAAGACCCTTGGCTTTACTGTACCTTCTTGGCGTTGTTCTGCTCAAGGTAGGTCTTGGCACGCAGGCCGAGGTCGGCGGCCTTGACCTGGTATTGCCAGATCTGCTCGGCCCACAGGTTGGCCTGGTCCCAGTCCTTCTTGGCAGCAGCAGCTTCAGCCTTGGCCTTGGCCTCAGGAATCTTACCCAGTTGGTCGGTGGCGTCCTCGACCATGGCAACCACGTCCGGGAAGTCCTTGTAGTTGACGCTGGTGATGAAACCAACCACGGAGTCGATGACGGCCTGGGTGTCGGCAACCTTCTTCAACGTCGCCTTATAGTCGGCTTCGGTGTAGACGGCCTGGGCCACAGCAGCGGTCTTGGTCGGCTTCCAGCCCTTCGGCTTGACCAATAGATAACCCATCATCTCGAGGTGCAGGGCGGAGCAGAATTCCGTGCAGTAGTACGGATAGACCCCTTCCTTGTCAGCCTTGAACTTGACGGTGACGGTCTTGCCAGGTTCGAGAGAGGCATGGACGTTGTAGGTCGAGACGGTGAAGCCGTGAGTCTCGTCCTGGGCACGCTCAAGGTTGGTCAGGTGGAGGGTGATTTCGTCGCCCACTTCAGCCTCGATGGTTTCCGGCGTGAAGTGCGAACGGATCAGCGTACCCTTGACCACGATCTTGTTGCCCGTCTTGGTCGTCACTTCCTCGCCGGCGCGGACATAGTCCGGGCTCAGCTTGCCGGTGCGCGAGTCGGTGCCGACCTTGTAACGAACGCCCGGCTTCAGCTTGGCGGCCTCGATGGCCACGGCGTAGTGCGGCTCGCCCAGCGGCAGCGGCATGTCGTACAACAATTGCATCTTGTCGTTCGAGATGTCGATGAGCTGGTGGTTCTGCGGGTGCAGCGGGCCGACAGGCACGAAGCGGTCGATCGCCAGCTTGTTCAGGGCAACCAGATAGCGGCCCTTCGGGCTGACGGAATCGCCTTCCATGGTCATCAGGTGGCCGATGTTGTAATGGACGGAAAGCTTGTCCAGAACCTTGCCCGTACAGTAGTCCCACTTGGCAACCTGCGAATCGACATACAGCGAGGTGTAGGCGACACAGGGCTTGGAGTCGTACTGGGTGTGCAGGGGGCCGAGGCCGAGTTGCACCTGCTTGTCCAGCGCGTCCTTGATGCCGATGATCGGGATGCCATACGGATCCTTCGATTCAAACTTGCCAGCCTTGATGGCGGCCATGATTTTCTCGAAGGAGAATACCGACACATGGGTGTCGAGCTTGCCGGCGACGATGATCAACTTGCCATCCGGGGTCACGTCGACGCCGTGCGGCGACTTCGGCTCGGGAACCAGGAAGAGGATACCTTCCTTGACGGCAACGTCGATCGGCAACACCTTGTGGTTGTTGATCGTCTTGGCCTTGCCGGCGGCGACCAGTTCGGCGGCTTTCTTCCAGTTGATCACGTGCAGGTAGTCGGTGTCCTTGGCCGAGCAGCCGGCTTCATACGGCGGACGGCCCTTCTCAATGCCACCGACATAGCGCTCGGAGCAGAACGAGTTGGTGAACGACCAACCTTCGGACGGACCCTTGCCGGCATCCGACAGATCCTGCCAGTACGGCGGCAGTTCAACGGAGAAGGATTCCTTCACATTGATGCGGCCTTCCTTGCGGTCGAACTTCCAGTAGGTCATGCCGCCGCGGTACTTGTCGTTCATTTCCTCGAGCGGGTAGAACTTCTGGTTTTCCAGCGGGGCCGGGTACTGCGCGGCTTCGAACACGTATTCCGTGTTGGTGGTGACGAAGGCGCCGCCGTGTTCGGACTTGTAGATCGGATTGACGACGATCTGCTTGGTTTCGAAGTCCTGCAGGTCGAGCACGGCGATGCGTGGGTTGGCCTTGTCGTTGATGAACAGGAACTGACCGTCATATTGGCCGTTGGTTTCGGAGATTGCCGGGTGGTGGGTGTCGCCCCAGGTCATGTCCCGACCGTCGATCCGGCCCCCTCTGAGCACCATCTTCGATTCTTCATCAAAGCCGTAACCCTGCCACGGCTCCGGCGTGAAGACGCCGATGTACTTCAGGATGCGCATCGACGGAATGCCATAGACGATCACCTGACCCGACTGGCCACCGGAACTGAAGACCACGAACTCGTCGCGCTTGCCGGTCGGCACGTAGGTCTTGGCCGCGGCCAGCACGTCCTGCTGGCTCAGACCGCGACGCTTCAGCACGTCCTGCAGGGACTCGGCCGACCAGGCGGTACTGGCGGCGCCAAGTCCGATACCGGCTGCGACAAGCAGCACGGTGGGTTTGACTGCAAATGTACTCATTTGATTTCTCCCGAAAAAACAAGAACCCGTTAAGTTCTACCCCCGATCGACGCAGGTAGATACAGTCTCCTGCGGCAATTTGTCACACACTGTATTCCGCCCGGACTGTGAAAGAATTGATATTTGCTAATTCCACCCGGCCGCACATGCAGAAAATATCAGCTTTTTCCGCTCCCTGCCTTGAAAGCGACTGTTGAACAAGAGAATCCTGATAGACCTGATCGGGGTGTTGCTGATCGCGCTGGTCGTGATCGTCGGCTACAAGCTGTCGCCGTTGCTGCTGCCCAAATCCGACGTCGTGGTCCAGCCCGATCCCGCTTGCGATCTACAGCGCGGCCCTTGCCGCGTGCTACTGCCGGCCGGTGGCAGCATCGAGCTGGCGATGGGGACTTTGCCGATCCCGCTGGTGCGGCCGTTCGAGGTCAGGATTGCGACTGAAGGCTTGACGGTGGCTAAGGTCGAGGTCGATTTCGCCGGCGTTGACATGAACATGGGCTACAACCGGCCGCGTTTCGTCGACCGTGGCAATGGCGTGTATGTGGCTGAAGTGACGCTGCCTGTGTGCATCAGTGGCCAGATGGAATGGCAGGCGACGGTACTGATCGAGGCCGGCGGCCGGCGCATCGCGATACCCTATCGCTTTGCCACAGGGAGCGTCGCCTGATGTCCGAACGTTGGTTGCTTGCCGTCGTCGTCTTGCTCGTTGCCTTGGTCACCGGGCTCGGGCTGTTCTGGAATCCGGACCTGCCGGAACGGCCGCTGCCGGTTGCCAGCGCGCCAGCAGGCGGTGATTTCACGCTACAGTCAGCCGATGGCCCGGTCGCGCTTGCCGATTTTCGCGGCAAGGCGGTGCTGCTTTTCTTCGGCTACACCTATTGCCCGGATGTCTGCCCGACGGCCCTGTCGACCGTGGCGGCCGGCCTGAATCAGTTAAGCGCCGAGGAACTGGCCGACGTCGCCGTGCTGTTCGTCTCGGTCGACCCCAAGCGTGATACGCCGGCGCGGCTCAAGGAATACGCCGCCTTTTTTCATCCGGCCATTGTCGGCGTCACCGGCAGTCCCGAGGCAGTGGCCGAGGTCGCGCGCCGCTACGGAGTTTTCTACGCCGAACAGCAGGTGGCGACGGCCGGCGACGGCTACGTCGTGGACCACAGCGCGGACACCTACGTAATCGGTCGTGATGGCCGCCTGCTTGGCACTTTGCCGCACGGCACGGGGCCGGAGCAGGTGGCGGCCGAGATCCGCAAGATTTTGCACACCCACTGAAGGAGAAAACGATGATGAACAAGTTGCCCCTGCTCGTTGCTGGTCTGTTGTTGTCGGCTGGTGCCCTGGCCGGTTCGGCCGACCAGATCAGCGTGCATGACCCCTATGTCCGCCTGGCGCCGCCAAACGCGCCGGCAACCGGCGCCTTCATGGTGATTCGTAATGGCGGCAGCCAGGACGTCAAGTTGGTCAAGGCCGACAACCCGCTGTCGCGGGTCACCGAATTGCACAACCACATCAACGAGGGCGGGGTGATGAAGATGCGCCCGGTGCCCAGTGTTGACATCAAGGCCGGCGGCGAGGCGGTATTGAAGCCTGGCAGCCTGCACGTGATGCTGATCGACCTCAAGGCGCCGATGAAGGAAGGTGACGTGGTGCCGATCACGCTGACCTTCGATGACGGCAGCAGCAAGCAGGTCGAGGCCAAGGTGGTACGACCGATGCCGGTGGAGCAAGACCAGAAGCACTGAGCGCTCCTGGCGCGACCGACGGCGGCTGCGGCCGCCGTTTTCATTGGGTTCCGAGAAGCGTCAACTGCGCACCGGCCGCTTGGCCAGTTTGCGTTGCAGTGTGCGCCGGTGCATTTTCAAGGCGCGGGCGGTGGCCGAAATGTTGCCGTCGTTCTCGTGCAATATGCGCTGGATGTGCTCCCATTCCAGACGGTCCACCGACAGCGGTGCGTCCGGTGCCGACAGATCGAAGTCGGGGCCGTCGTCGACGAAGGCCGCCAGGATGGCCTCGATTTCGACCGGCTTGGCGAGGTACTGGACAGCGCCGAGCTTGACCGCGTCGACGGCGGTGGTGATGCTGGCATAGCCGGTTAGGACGACGATGCGGCAGTCCGGGTTGATAGCCAGCAATTCGGGAATCAGCGCCAGTCCGGAACTGCCGGCCAGGTTGAGGTCGAGGATGATGCGCCCGGGCAGGGTCTGACGGGCCAGGTCAAGCGCCTCTGCCGGGGTCAGGGCGCCGTGCGCGGGCAGACCGCGCCGCTCCAGGGTACGGACCAGGATGGCGTTGAAACTCGGATCGTCGTCGATGACCAGGGTGATGTCAGGCATGGGCGCAGTCATGGTCAACTCTCGGCAATTCGATGCGGGCCAGGGCACCGCCTTCGTCGGGATTGCTCAGGTTGAGCTTGCCACCCAGTTGTTCGATGGCCGTCCGTGTCAGCAGCAGACCGACGCCACTACCGCCGGCATGCGCCGGCAGGCCGTGCTGTCCGGCATTCTGCAACACGGCCGGCGGAAAGCCGGGGCCGCCGTCGCGGATGTCGATACACAGGTCATCGCTGCCCCAGGCGAGGCGGATTTCCAGCGGCTGCGGCGTGGCGTTGGCGGCGTTGTTGAAGAGGTTGAGCAGGGCTTGTTCCAGGCGCGGATCGGCGACCAATTCCGGGGCTGGGCCATCGGAACCGATGATCAGCCGGCTGGCCGCCTGCGGGCGGATCGCGTGCCAATGCTGGCGCAGGTTGTCCAGCCAGCGGTCGGCCGGCTGCAGTGGCGGGCTGTCGAGGCGTTCGGTGCCGGCCCGGCGCGACAGGCCGGTGATGATTTCCTTGCATACGGCGATCTGCCGACGTAGCAGGGCGATGTCCTCGTGCACCGCGGCCGGCAGGCTGGCGTCGGTGGCCAGTTCGCCTGCCAGCAGGCTCATCGTCGCCAGCGGCGTGCCCAGTTCGTGGGCGGCTCCGGCGGCCAGGGTGCCCATAGCCAGCACCCGCTCATCGCGCAGCGCCTGCTCGCGGGCGGCGGCCAGTTCGGCGTCGCGCTGGCGGATCAGGCCGGTCAGGCGGACCACGAACCAAGCGATCATCGCCGCCGAGACGGCGAAGGTCAGCCACATGCCGATCAGGTGCAGTTGCGTCGCCCGCGCCGCGTCCGGCATCGGCAGCGGGACGTAGACGACCAACAGCAGCGAATAGGCGGCGATGGCGATGGCCCCGGCGGCCAGCACGCAAGGAATGGGCAGGGTCAGCGCGGCGAAGGCCAGCGGCGGCAGCAGTAGCGAGATCAGCGGATTGGTGGCGCCGCCGCTGAAAAACATCAGCGCCGACAGGGCGGCGATGTCGAGCAGCAACTGGCTGAGCAATTCGCCGGACGTGGCGTGGCTGGCCCGGCGCAGACGCCGATCGGCCAGGGCATTGAAGGCGGCGGTGACGCCGAGCACCGCGAACAGCGGCGCTTGCGGTAGGGGGATGGCCAACAGGCCGGGGGCGCCGGCGGTGAGTACGGCCATGACGGCGAGGACGATCCAGCGCGAGGCGACCAGGCGCCGCAGGTTGGCCCGCTGGTTGGTCCACTGCGCGGCCCCGTCGGCGGTGCAGGAAAAAAATCGCATGGCGGGATTATGCGTGATGTGGGTCAATTCCCGGCAATCATGCCGCTGCGACAATTCGTCGCAATCGTTCGAGGAAACGCCGATCCGCGCTATCCTCGATCCTTTCACCACCATCCAGGAGCCGAGTGAATGAAACGCCTGTGTCTGACGACGATTTTCGCCTTGCTGGGGTCGCTGGCCGGGGCGCCTGTCCATGCCGCCGACAGCGAAGACGAGATGCCGGATGCCCAGAAAATCCGTTACTGCAAGCGTATCCGCGACCATGCGATCCAGGCCCTGTACAGCCGTGACGGCGGCACGCCGATGAAACTCTATGAAGAAGATGGCAGCAACGGGCCGCGCATCATCAATGTCATCATCCGCCACATCTACGCCGAACCGAAAATTGCCACCCCGCAGCAGGCCGAGACCTTCGGCCTGACGACTTGCCATGAAATGATGGGGTTGAAGGGCGGCCAAACGCAGGGCGACTGAGGAAATCGGACTCCTTCCCCCGCTTGGCGGGAGTCAGGGCGCTTCAGGCAATCGCCCTGGCAATCACGCCGAAAAAGCCGCGCTCAGCGCGGCGATCAGGTAGGCATGGTCGAGTACGCCGGCGCTCTCGCGGATACTGTGCATGGCCCACAGCGGCGAGCCGACGTCGACGCTGGCAATACCCAGGCGGGCGGCGACGACTGGGCCGATGGTGCTGCCGCAGCCGAGGTCGGTGCGGTGTGCGTACTGCTGGCAGGGTACGCTGGCCCTGGCGCAGAAACCCATGAAACGGGCGGCGCTGTTGGCAGTGGTGCTGTAGCGTTGGTTGGCATTGCTCTTGATGACTGGCCCGGCATTGACCAAGGCGTGGTGGCCGGGTTCGTAGGCGGCCGGGAAATTGGGGTTCCAGGCGTGCGCCATGTCGGCGCTGATAAAGAAACTGCGCGCCAGCATCCGCCGTTGGTCCTCGACATCGAGGCCAGCGCCGGCGGCGAGCCGGGCGACGGCGTCGGCGACGAAACTGCCGCCCGCGCCGGCGGCGCTTTCGCTGCCGACTTCTTCATGGTCGAACAGGGTGATCAGGCGCGTGCTGCCCGTTGGCGGCGCAGCCAGCAGCGCGGCGAGCGCGGCGTGGCAGGAGGCCAGGTTGTCGAGTTGGCGGCTGGCGATGAATTCGCCATCGACGCCCCAGAAACTGCCCTTTTGCGTGTCATAAGCGAGCAGTTCCCAGGTCAGCAGCTCGGCCGGATCGACACCGAGCTGGTCCGCCAGCGGCTGGCGGAAACGCGCCTCGGCGCTGCTGCCGTCGGCGGCGACGCCAAGCAGCAGCGGTAACTCGGTCTGCTTGTTGAATTTCAGGCCGGCCTCATTGACCTCGCGGTTCATGTGAATGGCCAGGTTGGGCAGGCGCAGCAAGGGCTGCTCGAAGCGCACCAGACGGCTGGCGAATCCGTCGGCGGTGCGGACATTGACGCGGCCGGCTAGCGACAGGTCGCGGTCGGCGAAGGTGGCGAGCAGCGGGCCGCCATAGACCTCGACGCCGAGGCGCAGCATGCCGCCTGATTCCTCGGCCGGCTTCGGCTTCAGGCGCAGGCCCGGCGAATCGGTGTGGGCGCCGATCAGCGTCAGGCCGGCGGCCGCGGCGGCCTTCTCGCCGACGACGAAGGCAATCAGCGACGCGCCGTCGCGCACCGTGTAGCGGCGGTCGCCGGGCGTCAATGTCCAGCGCTCGCTTTCTTCGAGAAGGCTGAAGCCGGCCGCCTGTAGCCGCCGTTCGCATTCCCGCACGGCATGCCAGGGGCTGGGGCTGGCGTCGATGAAATCGAGCAGGTCCTGCGCCTGGGCACGGGCTGCGGCGGGGATGTTCATGCGCTTTTTCCTTTTGTCTGGCAGAGGTCGAGCAGGATGCGGGCAATCTGTTCATCATAAAGCATGGCGACGTGTCCGACCGGCGGCAATTCGATGTCGCGGGCCTCGGGCAGGCGCTGGTTGTCCGGCGGCATGACGCCGTTGTCCCACGGATTGCGCAGGCTGAATAGCGGAATGCCCGGCTGCTCGCCGGCCATGTCGCGCAGCCATAGCGAACCCGGTTCCATCTCGCGGGCATTCTGGCCGAGGCCCAGGCGTGCCAGCTCGGTGCCGGCGTGCGGCGTCGCCAGCGTGATCAACTGATCGACCCGGGCGCTGCCGTGGCGGGCCAGGTAGGAACGGCAGACCAGGCCGCCCATGCTGTGCCCGATCAGGGTCAATTGCCGGCTGCTGGTGGCGGCACAGACTTCCTCAATGCGCTGATTCAGTTGCGGCACCAGTTTGCCAATGCTGGTGTACGAGGGAAACAGGCTGACCGTGGCGACGGTGTGGCCGGCCGCTTCGAGACGCCGCCGGAGCAGCCACCAGACGCCTCGGCTGCAACCATAGCCGTGCACCAGCAGCAGTGGCCGGCCGCCGCCGGCGGGCAGGCGGTCGGCTGGCCACCACAGGCGTTCGACCGGCAGCACAACGACGAAGGTGAGCAGAAAAGCCAGGTATTCGCCGACGATCAGGCGCAGGCGGCCGGCAACGCCGAGCGGCGGGGGTGAGCCGTAGCGCGCGGCGAACAGCCAGCCGACGCCGTTGATGCCGGCGCGCAGGCCGAGCAGGCCGCCGAGGGCGCCGAGAATGGCGATACCCCAGCCGGCGCCGAACCAGTAGCGGGCGATTGCCAGGTAGCAAGCAATTTCGCTGGCGATCGAGAGGAGCAGGGAGACCGGAACCACGGCTAGTGTGCTGCCCCGTAAATGGCTGCACATAATGAAATTGCTGGATTCGCGTTCGCGGCAAGGCGCAAAGCGCAGCGATACCCAACCCTCACCCCCGACCCCTCTCCCGCCCAGCGGGAGAGGGGAGGCATTTCCCTCCTCTCTCCAACTCGTGGGGTGGAGCGGGGGTTTCGCGGAGCACTGCTCCACGCCCGCGGAACGGGAAGGCCAGGCAGGGCCGCCCCTCCAGAGGTCGGGAGAGAGGGCTTGGTATCGCGAGCATTTGTTCGACTTCGCCGAATCCCGCTACGCGGGACCAGCCTGCGGCTGTCCTGCGGCCTTCGGCCTTGTGCAACGCCGCCGGGGGCGCGGAGACGCGATTTCATGGGTGGGTATTTGCGGGGCGGCACACTAAACTCAGGCGGCCTCGGGCTTCGCCAGCCAGATGCAGGCGCCCTTTGATTCCTGGTCGATGGCGGCCAGTACGCGCTCGTGCTCGGCTAGTTCCTCGGCCGAGGCGCGGTGGACCCGCAGCGGCTGGCGCTGGCGGACTTGGCCGTCGGCCCCGAGTTGCGGGCGCGGCGCGGCGTCCGGCTCAATCATCAGACTGTTCTGGCCGCGCGTCATGGCTAGGAACACTTCGGCCAGCAACTCGGTATCGAGCAACGCGCCGTGCAGGGTGCGGCTGGAATTGTCGATTTCGTAACGCTCGCACAGCGCATCGAGGTTGTTGCGCTTGCCCGGATGCATCTCCTTGGCCAGCTTCAGCGTGTCGGTGACGCCGTTGCAGAGAGTTTCCACCGGTACGCGATCGAGGCGGCCTAACTCGGCGTTGAGAAAGCCGAGGTCGAACGGAGCGTTGTGGATGATGAGTTCGGCGCCGTTGATGAAGTCGAGGAACTCGTCGACGATGTCGACGAATTTCGGCTTGTCGGCGAGGAAATCCGACGTGATGCCGTGTACCGCCTGGGCGCCGGCATCAATCTCGCGCTCGGGATTGATGTACTTGTGCAGATGGCGGCCGGTCGGGCGGCGATTGGCCATCTCGATGCAGGCCACTTCGATGATGCGATGGCCCTGGCGGGGATCGAGGCCGGTGGTTTCGGTATCGAGCACAATCTGGCGCATGTCAGTCTCCGCACGGCCGCCCGAAGGAGACTGACGCCCCCTCGGGGGGCAGCGAACAGCGTGAGCGTGGGGGTTGTTTCATTTCAATCTTTCTTCAATTCGTCGATGCCGCGATTGGCCAGGGCATCGGCGCGTTCGTTTTCCGGGTGGCCGGCGTGGCCCTTGACCCAGATCCACTCCAGCTTGTGCTGGCGGGCCTGGGCGTCTAATTCCTGCCACAAGTCGGCATTCTTGACCGGCTTCTTGTCTGCCGTTTTCCAGCCATTGCGCTTCCAGCCGTGAATCCACTCGCTGATGCCCTTGAGCACGTACTGCGAGTCGGTATGGACGCGCGCCGCGACCGGACGTTTCAGGGCGGCCAGGCCACGGATGGCGGCGGTCAGTTCCATGCGGTTGTTGGTGGTTTCCCGCTCGCCGCCCCATAGTTCCTTCTCGTTCGCGCCACGGCGCAGGATGGCGCCCCAGCCGCCGGGACCGGGATTGCCCCGGCAGGCGCCGTCGGTGAATATTTCGATGGATTCGTCAGTGTTGCTCATGGCCTTCCTTGTGTGCGACGGGGTGTAGCGCCTTGGCGGCGACGGCCTTGGTGCGCCATTTCGGGGCGATCAGGCGCATGCCAGGGGTGCGCTTGATGGCCCGCAGGATGTAGACGCCACCGGAAAATCCCCACCAGCGGCGGCCGGCGTTTTCGCTGAAATGCCAGCGTTGCAGCCATTTCTCCTGGGACAGCGGCGGGGCGTAGCAGCCAAACGTGCCCCGGTCGATCTCGAAGCCGAGCAATTGCAGCCAGTCCTTCAGGCGGTTCAACGACAGCCAGGCGCCGCGCCAGGGAAAGAGCGCGCTGTTATCGAGCCGGCGGCGCATGCCCCATAGCGACAGCGGGTTGAAGCCAATGATGACGATCTGGCCCTCGGGACTCAGGATGCGCGCAATCTCGTGCAGAATCTGGTGCGGGTCGTCGCTGAATTCCAGTACGTGCGGCAGTACCACGAGGTCGGCGCCGTGCGCGGCAAAGGGCAGGGCGGTGAAATTGCAGATCACGTCGGCGGCGGCGAATTCGCTGACCGTCTGGCGCAGCGGAATGCGGTTGGCGCGCAGGAATTCACATTGCGGCAGACCGATCTGCAGAGCGTTGAAACCGAAGATGTCGACCACCACCGCATCCAGTTCCTGCTGCTCCCAGTCGAGCACATAGCGTCCCTGGGGCGAACGCAGCCACTCGTCGAGGCCGGGAATTGACATCCGGCGACACCCGCTCGATAGTTCCGGCATGTTTGAAGTCTCGTTCATTCCCGCGTTCAAGGACAATTACATCTGGCTGCTGCGCCGCGACCGGCAGGCAGTCGTCGTCGATCCGGGCGAGGCCGGGCCGGTGCTGGCGCGCTTGGCGGACGATGGCCTGACGCTGGCCGGCATCCTGATCACCCACCATCATGCCGATCATCAGGGCGGCGTCGCCGAACTGACGGCGTGTTATCCGGTGCCGGTCTTTGCTCCGGCAAGCGAGTCTATCACAGGGCGTACCGAGCCTCTCCACGGTGGCGAGAACCTCAGCGTGCTCGGCGAGATGGTGCGCGTGCTGGCCGTTCCCGGCCATACCGCCGGGCATGTCGCCTACCTGGTCGGCGACCGCTTGTTCTGCGGCGATACCCTGTTCGGTGCCGGCTGCGGCCGTTTATTTGAAGGCACGCCAGCGCAAATGGCGGCCTCGCTGGCGGCCATCGCCGCCTTGCTGCCGGCGACGCTGATCCACTGCGCGCACGAATATACCGAAGCCAACCTGCGCTTTGCCCAGGCCGTCGAGCCGGATAACCCGGACATCGCGGCGCGCGTGGCTCAAGTCGCCGAACTGCGCCGCGCCGGCCGGCCGACTGTGCCGTCTACGTTGGCCGAGGAACTGGCGACCAATCCCTTCCTGCGTTGCCGCCAGCCGGCCGTGATCGCCGCCGCCCGCCGACACGGGGCGGCGGACGACTCGCCCGTCGCCGTCTTCGTCGCTTTGCGCGGCTGGCGCAACGACTTCTAGCTGATGGCCGAGGTCTCGCCCAATCGTGCAGCCAGGAAATCGATGAATACGCGCAGCTTGAGCGGCAGGTGCGGTTGCGGTAGCCAGATCGCCCAAGCCGTCTGGCCGAAGGGGCCGACCGGCGTCCATTCGGGCAGCAGCGGCAGCAGCCGGCCCTCGGCGATTTCGCGGTCGACGGCGTAATTCCAGACCAGACCGATGCCCAGACCGGCGAGCAGCAGATCGCGCACCACCTCGCTGTTGTTGACCACCACATTGCTGTTGACCCGCACACTGATTTTTTCTCCGGCGTGCTGGAAGCGCCACTCGTTGCCGAATTCGCGCAGGCCGTAATGCAGGCAGTTGTGGCCGGTGAGATCGGCCGGTGCGGCGATCTGGCGGCCGTGCAGATAGGCCGGGCTGGCGCACAGCCGGTAACGCACCGGCATCAGCGCTTTGGCCACCATCTGCTCGGGTGGTGAAGTGGTCAAGCGCAGGGCGAGGTCGTAGCCTTCATCGACCAGGTCGACCATGCGGTCGAGCAGCGTCAATTGCACCGCGATTTCCGGATAGCGGGCGAGAAATTCCGGCAGCAGCGGTGCCAAGCATAGCTTGCCGAACGTGACCGAGGCGGTAATGCGCAGCGTGCCGCGTGGCGCTTCGATGAGGCCGGCGGCCAACTGCGCAGCGCCATCGAGCAGGGCGACGCCCTGTGCCGCTTGCGCGTACAACAGGCGCCCGGCCTCGGTCAGCGACATTGCCCGCGTCGTCCGCTGCAAAAGGCGCAGGCCGAGTTGCCGTTCGAGGCGGTTGATGCGCTTGCTTACTGCCGATTTGGTCAGCCCCAGTACCTGCGCCGCCGCCGAGAAGCCGCGTGTGTCCACAACGCGGACGAAGACGGCGAGATCGCTCAGGGTATCCAGGGAATCGCGGCTGATCGTTTCCATGAAGAAACAAATTGTTTAGTTGAATGTGGATTGTAGCGTGATGGCCTTGATGGAATGATTCATCCATCACCCATTCAGGAGCCCATCATGCCGTTGATCCAGATCGTTATCACCAGCCCAGCACCGACGCCGGTTACGGAGGCAGCGGTATGAGCGCTCGTAGCCTGCGCCAACTGGCCGGGGTCGCGCCGGTGTTCCGGGTTGATGGCACGCTGTCTGTCGGCAAGACCGCGCTGTTGCTGATCGACTACCAGAACGAATACCGCCAGGGGCCGCTGGCCTTGCCCGGCGAGGCCGCAGCCAGCGCCGCCGCCCGTCGCCTGCGCGGCTGGGCCGAGGGCTACGGGATAACGGTGATTCATGTGCAGCACCAGGCTCCGGCTGGCTCGGCGCTGTTCGCCGCCGGCTCGCCCGGTGCCGAGCCGCTGGCCGGACTGGAACCGGGGGCGGGCCAAGCGCTGGTCGTCAAGCGCCTGCCGTCGGCCTTTGCCGATACCGGGCTGGCCGAGGTATTACGGCAAGGTGCTGTCGATACCCTGCTGGTCGCTGGTTACATGACCCATAACTGCATCGATTCGACGGCCCACGACGCTTTTCATCGCGGCTACCGGGTTGGTATTGTCGCCGATGCCTGCGCTACCCGCGATCTGTCCGGCGCCGACGACGCCACGATCCCGGCAGCGCAAGTGCAGGTGGCCGTGCTGGCGGGGCTTGGCGACCGTATCGCCGAGATCGTCGATACGACCTTGCTGGCGGCGATGGTGTCGGCCCGAGTCTGAACAGCTTGATACGCGCTATCGCTTAAGATAACGCTCATGGAAATGTCCGTTCTCGCCCTCGCTTTCGGTAAGAGCCTGCTGCTGGCGCTGGCGGCGGTGTTGCCCATTCTCAATCCGCCCGCCGTCGCGCCGGTGTTCGTCAACCTGACGCGCGAGTTGGAGCCTGACGTGCGCCGCGCCATGGCGACGCGCGTGGGCGCCAACGTGGTGCTGGTGCTGGCCGTCGCCATGCTGATCGGCACCTATGTGCTGGATTTTTTCGGCGTGTCGATTCCCATTGTGCGCGTGGCCGGCGGGCTGATCGTCGCTTTCACCGCCTGGGGCATGTTGTACGCGCAACAGGTCGCCAGTTCGGAGTACAGCGCGATGGCGCGTTCGCTGGTGGATGACGAGCGCGTGCGTATCCAGGCGTTCTACCCGCTGGCCTTTCCGCTGACTTGCGGACCCGGCTCCATCTCGGCCGCCATCACCGTGGGCGCGGCGCTGCACAACCCCAAGTGGACGATTACCGCCGCCAACTTCGCTGGCGGCCTGACGGCCACGGTCATTACCGGCCTCCTGGTGTTGCTGACCTTCCGCTACGCTGGCCGTATCCTGCGCCCGCTGGGCGAAGTCGGCCTGGTGGTGTTTCTGCGCCTGTCGGCCTTCATCCTGTTGTGCGTGGGCGTGCAGATTTTCTGGGATGGGGCGAGCGAATTGCTGCGTGAGTTGCATGCGCGGTGAGCCATAGCAGGCCCGGAATCCCGCCCCAAGCCAGCTTTTCGCTCAGTTCGCCGCCAGCGGCGGCGCCCGGAAGACGCGGTCGCGGCCGTTGTTCTTGGCTTCGTAAAGCGCGCGGTCGGCGGCGGCGATCAGGCTGGCGCACGAATCGTCGCGTTGCGGCACGGCGGCGGCGAGGCCGATGCTCAGCGTGACCCGGCTGTGACTGGAGGCGCTGTGCGGAATGCGCAGCGCATGCACGGCGTGGCGGATTTTTTCGGCGACGATCAGGGCGCCGCCCAGCGAGGTTTCCGACAGCACCACGACGAACTCCTCGCCGCCGTAACGGGCGGCCATGTCCGAGCCGCGGTCGAGGCTGGTGGCGATGGCGCCAGCGACGCGGCGCAGGCATTCGTCGCCGCTCTGGTGGCCGTAGGTGTCGTTGAATTTCTTGAAATGGTCGACGTCGCACATCATCAGCGCCAGGCTGCTGCTGTTGCGGCGAGCGCGCCGCCATTCGCGGGCGATGTGGTCGTCGAAGTAACGCCGGTTGGCGATGCCGGTCAGGCCGTCGCTGGCCGACAGGCGCTGTAGCTCCTGATTGGCATGGTCGAGCTTGCTGGCCAGCTTGACCAGCGAGCCGCGCATCTGGATCAGACGTTCCATGGCCCGCACCTTGGCGCCGAGGACCACTTCGCTGACCGGTTTGTGCAGGTAATCGTCGCCGCCGGCCACGATGCCCTGCTCGATATCCTCGTCCTTGCCGAGCGAGGACAGGAAAATGATCGGCGTCCAGTCGCCGTTGCTCTCCATGCCGCGGATGCGCCGGGCGACCTCGAAGCCGTCGATGTCGGGCAGGACCACGTCGAGCAGCACCAGGTCGGGTCGCTCGCGGGCGTAAGTGGCGATCGCCGCTGCTCCGTTCTCGGCCGGCAGTACGGTGGCGCCGAAATGCCGGACATATTGGGTCAGCAGCAGCAGGTTGGAGCGGCTGTCTTCGACGATGAGGATTTTCATGGATTGGGCGGTTCGCCGGCGGGCTGGGTTAGTGGCAGGTGGTCGAGAAAAAGTACAGTCCGGCGACGGCAATGGCCACGGCCAGCGCTCCCCAGCCGACGCCCAAAGCCAGTGCCCGCCGCGCCTGGTAGGTGGCGCCGCGCTGGCTGAGCTGTATGTAGCGCTGGATTTCGCCCATGCTTAGCACGGCGAAGAACAAGAGGAAGATCATGCCGAAGAACAGGCCGATGATCATGCCATTGGTGAGTTGGCGGCAGGGGCGAGTGGAGACGCGCAGGTAGGTGAGGGTCGAGTCGGTCCATAAGGCCATACGCCCGACTTGGTAAGCGAGTACGCCGATGAAGCCGAACAGCGCAATGGCGGCCCAGGTCTGCCAGCGCCGCAACTGGGCCAGACCGCGTTTGAACTCTACGATGATCCAGGTCATGAATTTTTGTTGCCGCGATGGTGCGGAGTCGGTGTGCTAAATTGCATAGAAACCCTTTTCATCGGTAGATTAACATGGCAGAAGCTTCGGCAGGCACGGGGGACGGCGCCGCGCGCCTCAAATCGTTTGTCAAATCGCCGCGCAGTAAACGCGTTGCTGCGTGGGCACTGATTCTCTTCGTGCTGTTCGGGCTGTTCGGCTATTTCGCCGCTCCGCCGCTGGTCAAATCCCTGCTGGTCAAGCAACTGTCGCAGCAGTTGCATCGCGAGGTCAGCATTGCCGCGGTGGCCATCAATCCCTACGCGCTGTCGGCGCGCGTCGACGGATTCGCGGTGCATGCCGCCGACGGCCGCGAAGTGGCCGCTTTCGACGCGCTCCGGGTCAAGCTGTCGGCCGCCTCGCTGTTCAAGGCGGCGCTGGTCGTCAATGCCATCCGCCTGGACGGCCTGCGCCTCGAGGTCGTGCACGAAGGCGACGGGCGCTACGACATTTCCGATCTCCTCGACGAATGGAGCAAACCCAGCGAGAAACCATCAGCGATACCCCGCTTTTCGTTGAACAACATCGAACTGGTCGGCGGCCGCATCGTTTTCGACGACCGTCCGAAAGGCGTGCGGCACGAGATTAGCGACATCAACCTGGCCTTGCCCTTCCTGTCGAGTCTGCCTTACCAGGCAGAAATCCTGGTTGAGCCGCGTTTCTCGGCTCGTGTCGACGGCTCCTTGATCGAATTGCAGGGACACAGCACGCCGTTCGACGAACAGCGGGCAAGTGAACTCAACCTCAAGCTCGACGGTTTCGAACTGGCCAGCATCCAGCCCTATCTACCGACCTTGCTGCCGTTGCGGATCACTTCCGGCAGGCTCGATTCCAGCCTCAAGATCGTCTTCAAGGAAGTATCGGCGGAGGTCTTCTCCCTGGCCGTGCGCGGCGGCGCCAAGATTTCCGCGCTGGCGGTCGATACCGCCGACGGTCAGCCGCTGCTCGGCTGGAAGGAACTGGCCGTCGACCTCGACCAGGCCGACCTGATCAACCGCAAGATTGCCGTGCGCCGGGTGACGCTCGACAGCCCGGAGGTCGGCCTGCGGGTCAGCCGCCAAGGTGAGTTCAATGTCCTCAAGATGCTCGACGGTTTGGTCGGCGGCCAGCCGGCGACTCCGCCGCCGACCGGCGCCGAGGCGCCGGCGCTGACCTGGTCGCTGGGGGAGTTCGCGCTCGACAATGGGCTGGTGCGCTGGAACGACGAATCGACGGGGCAACCGGTGGCCGGTGAATTACGTCAATTGCAGGCCCGGGTCGGCCGCCTCGACAGCAAGCTGGCCGAGCCGATCGAGATTGCCGAGATCAGCTATCAGATCGACCTCGGCGAGCGTTTCCGCGCCGAACAAATGAGCGCCAAGGGCTTGCGCGTCGACCTGCCGGTACGCCGCATCGACATCGCCGAGATTGCCAACAGCGGTTCGCGGGCGCGCTTGTTGCGCAACCGGGAAGGGGCTATCGAGTGGATCAATCCGCCGGTCCTGAAAACCGCCCGAGCGGGTGAGGCCAAATCTGGCGACGAGCGGCCGTGGATCGCGCGCGTCGAGAGCCTGAGCATCGACGACCTGGCATTGCGCTTCGAGGACCGCAGCACGACGCCGGCGGCCGTGCAGGAACTGACCGGGCTGCGCCTGAGCGGCGAGAGCCTGGGCAACGAGCCGGGGAGTCAGGGGCGACTCAGTCTCGAAGGGCAGATCAACCAGCACGGCAGTCTGAAAGTCGACGGCACCGTGCAACTGCAACCCCTGGACCTGACCCTAGCGGTCGAGACGCAGGCGATTCCGCTGCTGCCGTTGCAGCCTTATTTCGCCGAGCAGGTCAATGTCCAACTGAAGGCCGGCCAGTTCTCGAACAAAGGCGAGGCCAGCATCCGCCTCGACGACGGCGGCCTGCAGGCGGGCTATCGCGGCTCGGCCACGCTGGGCAACGTGCAGGCGGTAGAAAGAGACAACAGGGCCGGGGCCAAACAGAGCGATTTTCTGCGCTGGAAATCGCTCTATTTCGGGGGCGTCGATTTCCGCCTCGAACCCTTGGCCATCGACATCGGCGAAATCGCGCTCAGCGATTTCTTCGCCCGCATGATTCTCAATGACCAAGGCCGCCTGAACCTGCAAGACATCGTCCGCCGAGCAGAAGCGGAGCCGGCCGCCACCGGCGAAACCCCGGCGCCAGTCGCGGCCGCGCCCGCCACCCCGGCCCAGCCGCCGGTGCCGGTGAAAATTGCCAAGATCACCTTGCAGAACGGCACGATCAATTTTTCCGACCACTTCGTCAAGCCCAACTACACGGTCAACGTCACCCAGCTTGCCGGTCGGGTTACCGGCCTGTCCTCGCAGGAGGGTACGGTCGCCGATCTCGACTTGCGCGGCGCCTACGCCAAGGCTTCGCCGGTGCAAATCCAGGGCAAGCTGAACCCGCTGGCCGCCAAATCCTATCTCGATCTCAAGGCCAGCGTCAAAGGCGTGGACCTGACCGGATTTTCGCCATATTCCGGCAAATATGCCGGCTACGCCATCGAAAAGGGCCTGATGTCGCTGGATCTCGCCTACAAGCTGGAAAACAACCAACTGACCGCCGACAACAAGATCTTCATCGACCAATTCACCTTCGGCGAACCGGTGGCAAGCCCCGACGCTACCCAGTTGCCGGTCAACCTGGCCATCGCCCTGTTGAAGAACAATCGCGGCGAGATCGACATTAACCTGCCGATTTCCGGCTCGCTCGACGATCCGCAATTCTCGATGGGCGGCCTGATCGTGCGCGTCATCGTCAATCTGTTCGTCAAGGCGGTGACATCGCCCTTCGCGCTGCTCGGATCGATGTTTGGCGACGGTGAGGAATTGTCGAAGCTCGATTTCGAGCCCGGTCGGGCGCGGCTCGGCGAGGCCCAGATCAAGACCTTGGAAACGCTGGTCAAGGCGCTCAATGAGCGGCAGGGGCTGAAGCTGGAGATCAGCGGCACGGCCGACCCGGAAACCGACCGCGAAGGCTTGAAGCAAGTGGCCTTGGAACGCTCGGTACGCGCCGCGTGGCGCCAGGATAAACCCGAGGCGGACGGGCGCGAGGAAATGTCCGCCGCCGATTACCAGATCTACCTGACGCAGGTATACAAGGCGGCGAAATTCCCCAAGCCGCGCAACATGATCGGTTTCCTGAAAGACCTGCCGGTCGAGGACATGGAAAAGCTGATCCTGGCCCATACCGAGGTCCAGGACGAAGATATCCGGCTACTGGCCCGGCGACGTGCCGAGAATGTCCAGGCCTGGCTGGTCGAGCAGGGCAAGATAGCGCCGGAACGCCTGTTCCTGGTGCCACCCAAGGATGGCACGGAACCGGGGGCGCGGGTTGATTTTGCGTTGAAATAGGGTGGTGTTGTAACGCACAAGCAAGCGTAGGATGGGTAGAGCGTAGCGAAACCCATCAACACAATTTTCAATGATTTAAGATAACACGTCATGATATCTAATCGGTGCAATGCCTTTCCCGGCGGAAGTTTTTCTTCACGGCCAATTTGGCAAGCAGGAGGGGCTCGCATTGGATTGGCTATTTCAGAGAGATTGGTGGATTTCGCTGTGCTCTACCCATCCTACGCTTGCTGTGATACCTCAAAATGACGATCGACGAATTACGCGTACATTTTGTGAACCTGATTAATAGCTATGTTGTAGATTCAGTTGTGAAGGCTAGGCTGTTGGCCTTGGTTGAACGAAATGATGTGCCTGCAAAAGGTATTTTGGCTGACCTAATGCCTTATCTCTCAGGGATAGTTAGCGATGCCGACGCAAGAATCATTAAAGACATTGCATTCAATTTTTGCTAATACCCGGCCTTTTTTATGCTGGTGCGCTTGGCGGGATTGAGGTTCCGCGAGCCCCTAGCCCGATTCGAAATTTTGCTCAATGAAACTCAATTCAGAATTTTATGATCGTTTGCAAAAATTTACATGGTTTGCTAATTGCGGATCAATGTTTTCTGCTGAGTTGGAATTTTCGGTGATTTGGCTTCCAGATAAAAATATTGCGTTGGCGTCATTAGTATCTGATTTATGGATGGATGTTCGAACTGAGGCGCAAGGCGATCTGACAGGTTATTTGGCGAAACACCATTACAACTCGTATGGTGGTTATTGGAACAATCTCGCAAGGGAGTCTCGGAGAAAATTGGATCAAGAATTGATGCCAATTATTCGTGAAAAACTTCAATATCATGATCTAGGAGGCTCTATTGCAGCGACAGTGCTCCTTGATGTAAATCGCGCTGCTCTTGAGATGACGTATCGAGAACACTTTCCCAAAGTACCGGCATTCTTCTCACAGCTTTTGATGATCTACGAGTACGGTCACTTGCCGTGTGGATGGAATGGACAAATGATTAACTGGCCTAGCGGTACGCTTGTTGCGTATTAGCATGTAGTTGGGGTGAGCTTGCGCACCCCGGCGCCATCACCATTTTCCGATAAGAATGCCGATTTCTGCCTCAACCGTACTTTTTTCACGCATATCTCCAAATGTTGGGGTTCGTAAACTCACCCCAACCTACACGATATGCCTGGGTGATGAATTCATATGATGAGTGAAACGATAGGGCTGGTCTTGATGGCCGGCATGGGCTTGGTCATCCTGCTGCAAGCCGTGGCGCTGTGGCGTAGCCGCGCTGCCGATGCCGCCGGGGCGCGTCTGGATGTGCTGCGGGTGATGCTGGAGCAGGGCTTGGCGCGGCTGGAACGTGAGCTGCGCGAGGAACTGGCGCGCGGCCGGCGGGAGGATGCCGAGGCGGCTTTTCGTGACCGGGAGGAACGCGCCCAGTCGGCGACGCTGCTGGGGCAGGCGGTGACGACCCAGGTGGGGCAGTTTGGCGCGTTGCAGGCCGAGCGGTTGGAGGCTTTTGCCCGTGAGTTGAGCCGTTTTTCGCTTGGTCTCGACGAGCGTTTCGAGCGTCTCAAGCAGAGTGTCGAGGGGCGGCTGGCGGCGATTCAGGCGGATAATGCCAACAAGCTGGAGGAAATGCGGCGGACGGTCGATGAGAAGCTGCACGCGACGCTGGAGCAGCGCCTGGGCGAATCCTTCAAGCTGGTCAGCGATCGCCTGGAACAGGTGCATCGCGGTCTTGGCGAAATGCAGTCGCTGGCCGCTGGCGTCGGCGATTTGAAGCGCGTGCTGACCAATGTCAAGACGCGCGGCACCTGGGGCGAGGTGCAGTTGTCGGCGCTGCTCGAACAGTTGCTGACCGCCGAGCAGTTCGCGGCCAACGTCAATACTCGGCCCGGCAGCAACGAGCGGGTCGATTTCGCCATCCGCCTGCCGGGCAAGGATGACGGGGCCGTCGTCTGGCTGCCGATCGACGCCAAGTTCCCGATCGAGGATTACCAGCGCCTGCTCGAAGCCCAGGAGCGCGGCGACCCGGCGGCGGTCGAGGAGGCGGCCAAAGCCATCGAAACGCGCCTGAAAAACGAGGCTCGCAGCATCCGCGACAAATATGTCGCGCCGCCGCATACTACTGATTTCGCGCTGCTCTATCTGCCGGTCGAAGGGCTGTACGCCGAGGCGCTGCGCCGGCCAGGGCTGGCCGAAATCTTGCAGCGCGATTTCCGCGTCAGCCTGGCCGGGCCGACAACGCTGGCGGCCATGCTCAACAGTTTGCAGATGGGCTTTCGCACGCTGGCCATCGAGCAGCGCTCGGCCGAGGTGTGGGCGGTGCTCGGCGCGGTCAAGACCGAGTTCGGCAAGTTCGGCGAGGCGCTTGCCCACACGCGCAAGAAACTCGACGAAGCGAGCAATTCCATCGGCCGGGCGGAAACGCGCACGCGCCAGTTGTCGCGCAAATTGAAGGAAGTCGAGGCGCTGCCCGTCGGCGTGGCCGAGCAGTTGATCGGTGTCGCTGACCTGGACGATGGCGACGATGAATAAGCTGGAAGCGGCCTACCGCGCAACCACCTATCGGGTGTTCCTGCCTGCTGGCCCGCTCGATCTGCGCCTCGATCAGGCCGACGAGCGCCTGCGCGCCTGGCTGGCGGCGGCGGGCTGCCGCTGCTTCGCCCTCGTCACCGCCTGCAATCCCGGCGCACAGCGACTGGATGCTGCGAGTAATGCCGAGCGGCAGGCGCGGCTGGAATGCGAGTTGCTCGAAGGCAATTACGAACCCTTCGCCGCTGAACATATCGCCGATGACGGCGCCTGGCCAGTCGAGGAAAGCTGCTTCGTCCCCGATCTGGAAGCCGAGGACGCCTGCGCGCTGGCCGCCGATTTTGGCCAGAATGCTGTCGTCTGCGGCGGGGAGGATGGCGTGCCGCGTCTAGTCTGGGTCAGCCAGAGCGGCTGATCACCACAGCTTCCACCACGGGCTCTTGCGTTCCAGGCCGGTCTGGTAGAAACGACTGTCGGGGAAGTTCTGGCGCAGCACGCGGTCGGCGTCGTCGCGCAGGTCGGTCATGCCCAGTTCGTCATAGGCTTTGACCAGGATGAACATCGCTTCCTCGATGGCCGGCGCGCGCGGGTAGGTCTTGATCGCGTACTGGGCGCGGTTGGCGGCGGCGACGTAGGCGCCCCGGCGCATGTAGTAGTGGGCGACGTTGACGTCCTGCTGGGCCAGGGCGTTGACCAGGTAGTCCATGCGCTTGATCGCGTCCGGCGTGTACTTGCTGTCGGGAAAGCGGATGGTCAGTTCGCGGAAGGATTCGAAAGCTTCGCGCGCCGCCTTGGGGTCGCGCTCGGAGAGATCCTGGTTGCTGATATAGCCGATCAGGCCGAGATCCTCGTTGAAATTGATCAGGCCCTTCAGGTAATACACGTAGTCGATGGCCGGATGGTTCGGGTGTAGCTTGATGAAGCGGTCGCAGGCGGCCAGCGCCGAACCGGCCTCGTTGGCCTTCCAGTACACATAGCCGAGTTCGAGTTGTGCCTGTTGCGCGAAGCGGCCGTAGGGAAAGCGGGCTTCGAGCTTTTCCAGATACTTGGCCGCCGTATCCCAGTTACCGTCCGCCTGCGCTTCCTTGGCCTCGGAATAGAGCCGGCCAGCGGACCAGCCGGCGGTTGGGTCGGCCTGTTCGGACAGCGAACTGCATCCAGCCAGGGCGATGGCAACGAAAAGCGCGGCGAGCAGGCGGAAGAAGGCGGGAGGGCGGCCGAATGCGGCTAAACTTCGCATCATGAAAAATCCTGTGGAAAACGCCGGCGATTATAGCCGAATTGAACCGCTGCACTTGAGCGTCCCGGATGCCGAATCCGGCCGCCGCCTCGATCAGGTGCTGGCTGCGCTGCTCCCCCAGCATTCGCGCAACCGCCTGCAATCCTGGGTGCGCGACGGCCATGTCGCCATCGACGGCAAGGTCGAGCGCGAGCCCAAGCGCAAATTACTCGGCGGCGAGCGCCTGAGCGTCAGCGAGCCGAGAGATGCCCGCGATGGCCAGGAACTGCCGGAGGACATCCCGCTCAACGTCGTTTTTGAGGACGAGACGCTCTTGGTCATCAACAAGCCAGCCGGGCTGGTCGTCCATCCCGGCAGCGGCAACTGGAACGGTACCCTGATGAACGCGCTGCTGCATCATGTGCCGGGCATCGCGGCGATTCCGCGGGCCGGCATCGTGCATCGCCTGGACAAGGACACCAGCGGCCTCCTGGTCGTCGCCAAGACGCTGGAGGCGCAAACCGATCTGGTCCGCCAATTGCAGGCGCGAACCGTGCGCCGTGTCTACCTGGCCGTGGCGGCCGGCGCAATGAAGAGCGGCGGTGGTGTCGATTCGCCGATTGGCCGGCACCCGGTGCAGCGCGTCAAGATGGCGGTGGTGCCGGAAAATCGCGGCGGCAAGCCGGCGCTGACCTGGTTTCGGATTTTGGAATCTTTCCCTTATTGCACCTTCGTCGAATGCTCGCTGGAAACCGGGCGCACGCACCAAATTCGCGTCCATCTCGCCTCCATCGGTCATCCACTGGTCGGCGACTCGGTCTATGGCCGGCCCAACGCCAAGCTGCCGGATTTTTCGCGCCAGGCTCTGCATGCCACCCGTCTGGGCCTGGTGCATCCGCAGAGCGGCCTGAAAATGCAGTGGGAGGTGCCGCTGCCGCAGGACATGCGTGATCTGCTCGAAAATCTGCGTCATGGCTGAGGTATTGCATCCCGAATGGCCGGCGCCGCCTCGGGTGCGGGCCATTCAGACCCTGCGCGGCGGCGGTTGCAGCCCGCCGCCGTGGGACAGTTTTAATCTCGGCGACCATGTCGGCGATGCCCCGGGTCGCGTCGCCGCTAACCGCGCCAGCCTGCGCCTGCTGCTGCCGAGCGAACCGTGCTGGCTGCGGCAGGTGCACGGCATCGCGGTGGTCGATGCCGCCGCCGTGGCCGGCGCGCCGGAAGCCGATGCCGCCTTCACCCGCCGGCCCGGAGTCGTTTGTGCGGTAATGACGGCGGACTGCCTGCCGGTACTGTTCTGCGACCGCGCCGGCAGCGTCGTCGCGGCGGCCCACGCCGGCTGGCGCGGCCTGGCCGCCGGCGTGCTGGAGACGACCGTCGCTACCATGAACTCGCCGCCGGGCGAATTGCTGGCCTGGTTCGGGCCAGCCATCGGCCCCCGCTGTTTCGAGGTCGGCGGCGAGGTCAGAAGCGCCTTCGTCGACCGCGACCCGACCGCCGCCAGCGCTTTCCAGACGGTCGGTGACGGCAAATGGCTGGCCGACATTGTCGCCCTGGCCCGCCAGCGCCTGACAGCCATCGGCATCACCGCCATCTTCGGCGGCGGCCATTGCACGGTCGACGAGGCCGGGCGCTTTTTCTCCTATCGGCGCGACGGCGTTACCGGGCGCATGGCGACGCTAATCTGGCTGGCACGATAACCGCCATTGGTGTGATGGTGGAAATTAAAGCGAAGGCGACCCCTTTTCGCTCGCTAAGCCCCGCCGACTTTCGCCGACGGGGCCGTTGGGCAAAAAATATTTCTTAGAGCCTGTTCACGATCTTCTGAGCAAAAGCGCCAGGAAGGCGAGGAGGACGAACTGCAAGCTGGTGTTGAGTTTGCGCTCGCAGTTTTTCCACAAACGCCGGCATTTCTCGA